>CAZCZI010000021.1:67064-99111 GCA_964503045.1 uncultured Candidatus Obscuribacterales bacterium | reverse complement strand
CTAGAGCTTCATGATTCCGCGGAACCAATCAAAGATACCTTCACGCTTGCCTAGCATTTCTCCTCGCGAAAATGGTTTTTCGATGTCCGGAGTCTGAATTTGCATTGGTGGCTGCGGCACCGTCGGAGCCCTTTGCTCGGTTGCTTCTTTCGGCATCAGCCTGCCGAGAAGCGAGAGGTTGTACATGAGTTCTTGCGGAATCAAAACATCAGGTCTTCTCAACTTCAAGACTTCCTGCGCATCTTGGGGTTGCGCGATGATTCGTTGAATTCGTTTTCCGCTTGCAAGAATAAGAACAGCTTCTCCGGTTTCTTCGGAAAACATGAACGCCTCGCCGTCTTTAAGCGTTGCGGTGCCATTGTCATTGAGATATCGCAGCCGTTTCATCCACTCGTCTTCAGGCTCTGCCGGCGCCTTCTTCTCAGGTGCAGTCGGCATTGCCACATTTGAGCAAAGTCGATTGAATGCGGCAAAAAATCCGGTTGCAGTGAAATTCGGCAGTGGAAGATTCCACGGTTTTTCAGCGAGTTGCGGTGCAGCGACAATGGTGTCAGCAAAACCCGACTGCGCATCAGCCATTGCAATTGTCGTTGCGACCGTCACCTTCGATTGATCGTCTTGCGACCAACCGTCGCGAGCTTTTTCTTGCGCTTGGCTAAGCGCTTGTTCTGATTTCTCTTCCGCAGCAGGTGCGGTCTTTTGCGACGGCTCCTCGGTCTGCATAGCCTCTTTTACCGCAATTTTTTCTTGTGGAACTTCGCCTTCGTTTTTCTGCGCAGTCTTTTCTGTGCGTTTCTCCGAAACCTGTTCTGGAGAAGTAGATGTCTCTTCCGGCTGCTCCGGCACTTGCATAAACCTGGTCAACCAGCTTCGTGCTTTTCGCTTTTTAATTTCCTTGTGCTCAGTTTCCTTTTCTTCTTCTGAACTCTTCTTAGAGCTTACAGAGCTCTCTTCCCTCGTCTTTCTCTTGGGTTTTCGCTTGTCTTTCGCATCTTCCGACAACCAGTGAAACATCTTCAACGGGTTCGGCAAACGTACTTGAATGCTGAAGAATGGGTCATCTTGTTTGTTTTGCTCAGACTGCAAGACGTGCGAATCATCGTCGTCATTCGAATTCGCGGCATCACTCGAATGATTCTCCTTGCTACTTTCTGTTTTCTTCGCGGGTACTTCGCTTTCACTGCTTTCAGGCAAAGGCAAGCACTCGTGAAGAGACTGCAGAACGCTTGCCGACGCGCTTTCCACAGCAGCCGTCGCCTTTGCCGCGATATCGTCTTCGCTCTTCGGCGGCCGAGAAATCGTGCTTATCGTTGGTGCCGTCAAGCCTAGCGAACGGCTCAACTCTTCAACTGCACCGCCGAAATTTCCCTGTTCGAGACGAACAGTAGCCAAAAGTATTCTTGCTTGTTGGTAGTCCTTGTTTACTGCAAGCGCGCGTTCGAGTGCGGACTCGGCTAATTTTCTAAATCCCCTCTGCCTGAAGATGACTGCCTGTTCGTAATACGCCGACGTTAAGCGAGGATTTTCCTGCGTCGCCCGCAAATACTCGACCAACGCTGAATTGAGATTGCCCTTTTGCTTAAAGTATTTTGCACGTTCCAAATGTGTGCGCGGATAAGCAGCCTTGGCTTTGCGCCTCAATTGTGTACGCGAAACAGCCTTCGCCGCGGTCGCGCGCGACGCGCTGGTTGTGGCAGAAACCGCAGGTGGTGGCACAGTCAAACCGCCGGCGGTAGCGATGGATTGCTTAGCCGGTGCAGCAATACTCGATTCTGCACATAGCACCAGACCTATTGTCAGCGCTGCCAGTTTTTTCAATCTCGATTTCCGCTTTTCGGCGTGCAGCGCTCTGCACGTGAAGGATCTAAATGTTCATCTAGAACCTATCCTACTCTTAGGACAATTGCAAGACCCTGACCACAAGCGCATCTCGATTGAACATACAAACAGCCGCGCATCAGATATATCAATTTCTGCTCACCGCTCAAAGTGGCAAAGACGTATGAAAAAACTACATCACATATCCCGGCGTGCTGTGGTAAAGCTTGCGAATCGTTGCTATATCTGCCGGAGAAAGATCTTCGACAACTCTGTCGACGTACATGATGTCGTCGCGATATGGGCTGTGCGCCTTGATTCCCAGGGCATGCCCAAATTCATGTGCTGATGATGCACGCAGCCTCTCCGGCGTATGATTGATGGACAGCGCGAGTTCGATAATCACCGGCTTCTGCGCAATCTTGATTTGCTGCGCCTGCGCCAGCGGATAAATCTGTGCAGACGTGATTCCGCCTACATTTATGCCTCCAGGACCTGCCGCGTCCTTGAATGCATCGGTGTAAAACACAAGAATGTGAGCGTCTCTCGGGTCTTCAACAAATCCAAAACTAAACAGTCCCTCGCTCTCAAACCGCCGCCATTGCTCGATTCCAGCAGCTACCTGATAGTTGGTTTCTTCAACCCAACCTGGCGCCTGACCGACACCCAGAAATGGATTCTCAGACGAGCGTAACATCTCAAAAACCATGTCTACTCTGGTGTTTTGAATCTCATTGAATGGAACATCAGGAAGCTTCAACCCCGGACTAATCCAGATTTTGAGCGGCATTTTTTTGGGTTCCCACCTAACAAGAGACATGTTGAGAGAGGGTTCACCAGGATTGTATGGGTGTGCCACGTTGGAAGGAGTTCTGCTTTCGCCGGGCGTCAGGTGCACACCCATTGACGACGGCAAACTGTCGGGCTCCCCCGCTTGCGGCCTCAAAATCACAGGAAAGCCTGCCTTGGGCAGCTTCCGCGTTTGAGACTCGGCGCCAGGAGGTGCCATCATCGCCGATGCGAACATCAGCGTGAAAATCAAAGAATAGAGCCGAAAACTCCTGGGTCTCATGAAGGCAAAGGTCCCAAACTCCCACTGAGCTCACAAAAGATGTACTTCATTGGCCATTGTATCGTCATCTTCTGATATCGGCGCGATAATTGTACTCGTATGGATTCCCGTTTCTTACCACCGCGATGCCATGAGTTAACCACCGGCCTAAGCCGCCAAAAGACGGCTTGTCGGGGTTGTGGCGGGGGGGCGGCATGAGCTTGTACGAGAGCCTCAGCCAAGAAGTGGCCGATGAAGTCGCCAGTCAGCTCAAACGCAAGCCAAATAGCTGTTTCGGGCTGCCGACCGGCAAGTCGCCGGTCAAGGCGTACGAGCTGTTGTCCAAACGCTCGCAGGCAGGCGAGCTTAACTGGACTGACGCATTGTGCTTCGCGCTGGATGACTACCTGGAATGCGATGAGGACCGCTCTTTCCAAACATATTTAGAGACGCACCTTTACGGTGCGACCAATTTGCCGCCCGATCACCGCTTCAATCCTCGCTTTTGCGCAGGTTATGACGAGCTGATAGCCAGTCATGGAGGGCTTGACCTCACGATTCTCGGGTTAGGAAAAAACGGGCACATCGCGTTTAATGAGCCAGGAACACCGTTTCAGAGCTACACGCATTGCATGTGGCTGACGGAATCGACAAGGGAAGCCAATAAATCATACTTTGAAGGCAGCAAGTCTGTGCCACTAACTGGAATCACCATGGGCATTGCGACGATCATGGCCAGCCGCAAAATAATTCTTCTGGTCATTGGTGAACAGAAGCACGACATTCTAAAAAGGGCTTTGGGTGGAACAGTTGATCCGGAAGTTCCCGCATCAATCCTATGCACTCACCCCGACTTGAAAGTCCTGTGCGACTTTCAGAGGTGAGGTGGGGCAAAGTTTTTGGACTTTAATTACAATATGAATGGATTGGTTCCAGCCGCCAAAAATGAACTTGCCTAGATAAGGAAATCGCATCAAGTAATGAGTCTTCGTCTGTCTTCGCTGCTGCTCAAATCATTTCTTTGCTCGGCTATCGTGCCAATTGCCTTGGCGTGCGCCCCTTGCGCATTTGGACAAGCGCTTGATCCGGACTTGGTACCGCCGGAGGTCGTAATTCCATCAGCAGCTACCAGTTCAACTCCAATGGTTGGAACCACTACGCCTGCACCCGGAATGAGTCAACCGGCGGGAGCTCAACCGGGCGGTGCTCAACCGCGCGGTGCGATGCCGCCGGCGGGAAGTCCACCGCCGCCACCAGCGGGATCGAGCGCTCGTGGAGCGCCCGGCAGTATCACACCGCAGCATCAAATGGTGCCCGTGATTCAACCGCAGGCGCAGATAGACCCGAGCAAGCCGGATCCACTGGCGGTTATCGAGACTTCTAAAGGCAACATCACCATTAGGTTGTTTCAGCAATTAGCGCCCAAAACCGTAACCGCGTTTATGGAAATGGTGTCGAACGGCTTCTACAACGGATTGACATTTCACCGCGTCGAGCCGGGGTTCTGCATTCAAGGTGGCTGTCCAAACGGCACCGGCGGTGGGTTTTACAGAGATCCAAAAACGCAGAAGCCGAGATTTTTGCAACTCGAGGTTTCGACCAGCTTGAGTCACAACGCACCAGGAGTGGTGGCAATGGCGCGAGCGCCAAAGAATCCGAACTCTTCCAGCTGTCAGTTTTACATAACCCTTAGCCCTCAGCAGCGGCTCGACCACCAATACACGATCTTCGGGGGTGTAGTCGACGGCATGGATGTGGTGCGAAAAATCGAGAAGGGAGATCGGATAGTCCAGATCTCCCTCAGAGCGCAGTAGCAAGTATGGGTGTTTGACTTGGATCTGCTATTTCCGGCTTCGGGCGGGAAAGTGGTTGTCTCCTTCAATAAGATCGTCTAAATTTGTTCAGAAAGCGGCGGTACAAGAATGGCAAAGATACTATTAGTAGATGACGATCGTGAACTGGTTTCCATGCTCAAGGTATGGCTGGAGTCAGAGCATCACATCGTCGAGGAGATCTTTGAAGGACCAACAGCATTGCAACAGCTGGGTATTACCCAGTATGACGTTGTGATTCTTGACTGGGATTTACCAGGCATGTCCGGTCCAAGCATATGCAAGGCCTTCAGAGACATGCGCGGTAGCACCCCCATAATCATGCTGACCGGTAAAAAAGCCATATCCGAAAAGGAAAGCGGGCTGGACGCAGGAGCCGATGACTATCTGACAAAGCCTTTCGACGTCAAAGAGTTGTCTGCTCGCATACGTGCGCTTCTTCGACGCCCGCAGGCGATGGTTTCGACTGTTTTGCAAGTCCAAGACATCGTACTTGACGGCGCCAAGTACCGTGTCACAAAGGGCGGTGAGGAGGTTCGTCTTCTTCCGAAGGACTTTGCATTGCTTGAATTTTTCATGCGTTATCCGGACCAAGTCTTCAGCAGCGACGCGCTTCTTCAACGTGTTTGGCAATCAGACAGCGAGGCGACCTCCGAGGCGATCCGCACAGCCATAAAGAGAATCAGGCAAAAACTAGACGATAAAGACGGCGAGGAATCGACTTCTATAATCGAAAATATTCCTAAGGTAGGATATAGGCTGCGCTCGCGTTGAGCCACGAGCAGACCAGATCTTCGTTATTCTTTTCAATGCAGCTTGAGCTCCTCGTTGTACAAAACGTGGAGATCTTTTACCTGACGTTCGAAGTCTCTAACTCCTTTGGCGGTGACATTCGTGTCTTCGAGATTGAAGTAAATGAGCTTTTTCAGACCTTTCAATTTTTCTATTTCTCGATCACCTATCCTCGCTCCAGACAAACTTAGGTATTTGAGATTAGTGAGTCCGTTTAGAGCAGTGAGCGATTCATCGTCAATTTTGCATCTCGGAAGCATCAGAGCATCAAGCGAAGGGCATTGTTTTAGTGACAGTAGTACACCTGGTGTCACCTTGTTGTCGTCGTACTCGATGCGCGTCAAATGGCTAAACTCTTTCAGGTTCGCCAACCCTTGCGGGCTGAGGTTTGGACATTTGTGAATCGATAACTGACTAAGTGTTTTCTTGCAGCCCAGATATTGCAGACCGGTACCGGAAAAGTAATTGTTGCTCAAATCGAGCCCGACGAGTTTATCAAGTCCAGTTAGAAGTTTCATGCTCTCATCATCCAGACGCGTGCCATTAAGGCTGAGAAATTTGATGGAACGCAACTGCCCAACAGCCTTAAACTCCCGGCTTGAAAAATTAGTAAATTTGAAATCCAGCCGATATAGCTGCATCTCTTTCAGTCCAGCAATTGCTCTTTCAGTCAAGCCTTCAATCGCACTGAAAACTAAGATGTTGAGTTTGGGAAGCCCTGCCAATTGGATTCCGAAGTCAGGCTCTGAAATTGTGCATTCACTAAAAGCCATTTCACAAATGGTATTGCCAGAAGCGAGACTGCTAAAGAAACCGCGAGGAAAGTTCTTACAGCCAGTGAACTGGATTTTCCTGATTCCTTTGCGCTTCTTGATGGTTTCAAAATCCTCCTTGGTAGGAGCTTGGGCCGAGATCATGTCTGCCTCGACGCGAAAATCACGGCTCCAAAGAGGAGTGTCGAGCAACTTATCTTCCTGCGCGATTTTCGCCTGGTCGACACTGTTTGCGCCCTGAACTTTCGAACTCGGCTCTTTCGAATCCTGCTGTTCAAAAGCAATGAAAGCCATAACAGCAATCAAAGAGCAAGAACAAAAAATCAAACCGGCGAGAGCCCAAGTTGCAATCGGAAACCCCTTGTTCTGAACTCTGAGATCTGGCTCCAAACCTCCCGGCTCGACATTTGCGACTTTCGGCAGCACTCTGCGTTCATCAAAGGCTTTTCTGACTTCACCGGCGTCGGCAAATCTGTCGGCCGGATTCTTTGCCAAAAGCCGAGCAACGATGTCCTCCATATATTGCGGAAACTGCTTGCCGCCAGAAACACTCGACAGTGTCGGAGGCGGGTCGCTCAAATGCATCATCACCACCGGAAGTGCTAACCCGGTAAACGGTGGGCGCCCAGTGAGAGCTTCGAACATTGTGCAGCCCAGAGAGTATAGATCTGTTCGATGGTCCACCGTCAAACCATTGACACGTTCAGGACTAACGTAGTACGGCGAGCAATCCATGTCTTCGATCTTGGTGACATAACCATCGTGATTCAGCTCCTTGGCAGTTCCAAAGTCGATCACTTTGACTACCCAGCCACCAGATACGGTTCTGCCCAAGATGATGTTGCTCGGCTTGATATCACGGTGCACGATGTCGCGCTTATGCGCATGAGCAAATGCATCGAGAATTTGCGAAAAAATGTCGTGCACGCTGGCAATGGACAGGGGTCCAAACTTAGTCAAGTATTCCGACAGCGTGATACCATCAATCCACTCGATTACCAGATACTGTCGCCCGTCTTGCATCACCCCGTAATCCTCGACGGCGACGATGTTGGGATGCTGCAACTTGGAGACCGCCTTCGCCTCGCGCAAGAAGCTATCGGCCGCAGAGTTGTCTTGAATAACTTTGACCGCAACCAATCGGTTCAATTTCCGGGATCTCGCTTTGTAGACGATTCCCTTGCCGCCGCGGCCGGCGACCGCCAACCATTCATAGGGGCTGCCTTCGATCCAGCTCTCTTCGGGCAGGTCTGCAAAATCGAGAGCGTGCTTTAGGTCACTTTCAAGGCAGGAGCATGCTTTCGCTCGGAAGATCCAGCCTGTCATTGTGCCTTCTCGTCCTTTAGGGCGCAGTCCGCACAGCGGGCAGAGTTGCAACTCCCTGAGGATGTCGTCTCCTTCTTTGCAAAAACATTTGGCAGAGAACATCCATTGAGTAATGGAACCCGCCCGCTCAACAGGTTTTCCGCACGTATTACAAATACTGCCATCTTGCGTGGACATTAACTCAACAACCCCCCTGAAGGTTTGAGTTAGTTAGAGATCAACGCGGCAATCGCAACCATAACGAGGCGCCTCTTTCTCCATTTTTCGGACACCAATGGTTCCTTTGTGGGCATTCACAATCTCTCTACTTCCATGCCTCTTTTGTCTAGTGATTTCCACTCCTGAACCTTGGCAAAACAGGTCTTTTTGTATCACCAATTCGTTACCAAGTTGCCACACCTAGACGACCCTCGGCAAGTCGCAGTTGTAAAGAAGTTCAACGCGCCAATTTGACATGGCGAGTTGGCGCGTTGTATATTGGCAACAGGTTGGCGCGCTGAAAAGCACACCCCGCAACCGGTTCATCCGGGTGCTCGTATGCGCGCACCCAACTTGGCAAATGGTCTTGGCAATAAACTAAATGGAAGATACAAACTCATATTCTCTTGAAGAGCTCGCCGCACTTTCCGGTTTTGACCGGCGTGTAATCCGGAGCTTCATCGAGCAGGGGCTCCTAAGGGGTCCCGAGAGCATGGGTCGTTATGCCCGTTACTCGTCTTCGCACCTGACTCGGCTTCTGGCAATCAAGAACTTGCGAGAACAGCAAGGCCTTACGCTGGGAGCAATTCGCACCGCTCTTGTAACCATGAGCGAAGACGAGTTGAGCGTCGTAGCCAACAAAAATGCTGCGATGCAACAACCGGATTCATCGGCATTGGACTACATCCGATCGATTCAGGCATCACCCCCGATACCAGTCGCGCAACAGCAATCACCGGAGAGCGAGCCCTCTGACAATTACGACAAGAAAGGGCGCACCCCCATTGATCTATTGTTGTGGGAACTCTCCAAAATAAACGTCGACAAAAATGTTCGGCGACAAGCAAAATCCGCGCGCTGGCATCGCATTGCAATCACGCCCGATATCGAACTTTCTATTCGAGCAATAGATGATTCAGCACAACTGGCGAACTTCGAGAGAATTGCAGACCATCTTCGAGAGATCCTTCTAGGAGGGCACTATGACTGAAGAGTTGCTCACTGTAAAAGCACAGTTCGACCGGAATCTCGTGGTCGAACGAGGTCGGTCTGTCAGATATCTCGCCGTTGACGTAACCGCGAGTGACGCTCTAGTTGAGAGTTGCAAACGCACACCACTTAGCTTGGCTCTCGTATTGGATGCCTCCACCTCAATGTATGGAGATCCTATGTCGTGCGCCAGAAAGGCGGCTCGAGGCGTGATTGACGCCATGAAGGACAACGAGCGCTTGTCGATTGTTTCATTCGGAGCAGACGTGCAGGTGCACCTTGCAGGCGTCAAAATGGACAGCGCAGGCAGACACGCCGCGATGAGAGCCTTGCTCGAAGTCGATCACCGAATCTACACCAATCTGTCAGGCGGCTGGCTGAGGGGCGCTGAGTGCCTCGCCAACGTAATGCAGAAAGAAAGCGGTCATCACTCTCACGTGGTTCTTCTTTCTGATGGACACGCAAACCGCGGCATCTGTGATTCAGAAGCGTTGCAACATCACGCAGAACAATTGCGCATGCGAGGCCTGTACACATCCACTGTCGGAATCGGCAATCACTATTCGGCGACGCTGCTTCAAAGCCTGGCAGAGTACGGCGGAGGAAGAATGCACGATGCAGAGCACCCGGAAGAGATTGTTGAAGTAGTCCTGGGAGAACTTCATGATTTGTGCGAAACAGTTGCAGAAGATGTACAACTCACCTTAACTTTCCCAAGCGATGTAATGGTCGAAAACATCAGCGGATTTCCCACCGCACGTGATACCACAAGCTTATGCACCGCCATTGGTCCACTTCCGGCAAGCGGCACCAGAACAGTGATTTTCCGCGTCACCACCCCCACTGGAAACAAAGGTGACACGCTCGACTTCACAGCGAAGGTGTCAGCGAAGAAACCAGGATCAAACCAGAAGATCAAGACCAAAGCGGTTTCCGCATCACTAATGTTTGAGACACAAGCAAAAAATCTTGAACAGCCAAGAGATCAAGAAATCGGCATGAAGGTTGCAGGAGCATGGCACGCATCGCTAGTGAGAGTGGCTGTAGATCTCAATCGTCGAGGCGAAATCCGAAAACTGAAACAAACGCTCGATCACGAATTGAAGTATCTTTCCACATATTGCATGCACATTCCTCAGGCCTCAAGACTAGTCAATGAGCTGCAAACCCTTCGTGTCAATGCCGACTACAACTGGCAAGAGCGCCTTCGCAAGGAGATGCAGATCACAAGCTACAGGTATTTGACGAGCACTGAAGACCATCGCACAGCCAGCCGCGAACACTGGTCGGAATCGCTCGGATATCCGAAAGAAGACTTCCGTACCGTCTTTCTCGATCACGGACCACCGTCGCACAGCGAAGAGTAACCTACTCAGAGCCATCGCCATTGACCGGTGGCAAGCCACGAAGCTTTCTGGCCTCGTTGAGTGCTGCATCACCTTGCGCAGACTTTCCAGTTCGTTTCAAAAAATTACCGAGATAGTCATAAGCTTTCGCCAATCCTGCTTTATCTAATGGTTTGACACTCTTAAGAACATCCACCGATTCCTTGTAGAACTTCTCAGCATCCTTCAATTGCGAAAGCTTGTCGTAGGCATAGGCTATGTTCATCGTCGTCTTGGAGACACCGGCTGTGAGCCCGCCTTTCAGTTTCTTCTGGATCGCATAGCACTCATTCAACGACTTCAATGCTTGTTGATAGTTGTGCTCATGAATGTACGCAGCACCGATACTCCCCAAGTATCTTGCCTTGAGTCGTTGTGCGGCATCGCTGCCATCAGTTGCAACTCCCGCCAAAAGCTTGTGATACATCTCGTTTGCAAGAGTCCAGTTATTGGTCTTCACCGCAATTTCTGCTATGTCATTGGCAATCCACATGACGTCCTTACCCGCTGCTCCTTGAATCGTTTCATACAATGGAAGCGCGCGCATCAAAAATGGTGCAGCTTCATTCGGACGATTTTGAAGATAAAACAGAGACCCAAGTTTTGCCAAAATGCCGGCCACATCCTCCTGAGAAGCCTTGCCCTCTTCGGCGGCGGTCAACGCATTGTTCAAAGACATCTCCGCATTTGCGAGGTTGCCCAATCTTTGCTGACTGTTCGCTTCATCCACCATCACTACCCATGCCGGTTTCTGCGGCACCGCGGGCTTCATCGAAGAGACCGCGAATACCGAAGCAAATGCAACAACCAACAATGCAGTCACGCCAATCATTGCTGTCTTCGGCGTAAACTCAGGCAACCAAGACGGTTTCGGATAATCTGCAGCGCGTACACCAGCTGCCGGCCGATCCGTAGTTCGATCTGCACTTCGATCTGCGATACGATCTGCAGGGCGTTCTACCAGACGCTCAGCTCGAATTTCCGGCTTAGAACCATCCAGTTTGACGAAGTCGCGCGTGCGCAGTGACGAATCCGAGCTTGCGACTTCACTGGTGATTTTAGATGCGAAGCGCCCATCCGCCATGTTTTTATTGGGTGGAACATTTGATTCGGCAGCCTCTGCCGGTAAGGTCTCCACACGTTTCAACTCTTCGAGAATCTCGTTGAATGAATCGAACCGATTATGTGGATACTTCGATAAACAGCGCGACACCAAATCTGACAATGCAGGACTAATCTTTGTCTTGCATGCCTTATTAATCGGTTCGGGCGCCTCCTGAATGTGGCTGCGCTTAAGCGATTCAGGCGGTGCATTAGAGAACGGAGGGCGGCCGCATAGCGCCTCGTACATAACGCAACCAAGAGCGTAAACATCGCTGGAGATCTCTTTGGGCGCTCCTTGAATCTGCTCTGGGCTCAAGTAGCGAGGATCGCCAGTAACCGCAGAGTCGCCATCGCCGATAGCCAAATTGGTGCTTGCGAAATCGACAACCTTTACGTGATGTGCGGTCCTAGAACCTGCCGGCGTTCCAATCAGCAAAATGTTTTCTGGCGACAGTCCAAAATGGGAGACAGAGCATTGATGTGCCGCCGCCACTGCCTCACAAACTTGTTCGAACACTTCAAAGAATTCTTGAGGGTCAAGACTACCCTCTTTATCTAGTACAGCTGAAAGCGGCATGCCATCGACATAATCGCGCACTATATACGGTCGCGAATCATCAGTCAGCCCACCATCATAGATCGCTCCGATGTTCGGGTGCGTAAGCTGCGTCAGAGCCTTAACTTCCTGCCGCACCTTCCTTTGAAAGTCCCTGTTTTCAGCACAGGACGCCTTCATCACTTTGATGGCAAAAGACTGTTCCGAACCACCCAGCTTGCCCTTATACAAAACTGCACGTGGGTTTTCGCCAAGTTTATCGGTCAAGCTGTAACCCTTCGGCCACCACGATTTGTCAGGCTGTTCCACCAAAGATGGCGCCTCGCAACTGCACTGCTGCTGCTTCTTAAAGCAGTTGCTGCAAGTCAGCTCCAAAGTGACTTTTTCCTGCTCCCGCTCGGCCAACGCAGCGTCCTCCCGTCCAGGGCTGAGTCGATTCTACTGGTTACTTGCCCGCTTTCGAATCGCAAAAACCCTATATTGGGTTCAGGGTTGGGAGATAACCGGCAAAATGTGCTTGAGAAGCTTGTGTCCGCCTACATGATTCAAGTGTGCTGAATCCCAGTAGTCATCTTCATTGAATTCGTTTGATGTGCCTAGATCAATCAGTTTGATGCCTGCATTGTTTGCGTGACTCTGCAATTCTTTGCGATAGCGCTCGTAAAAGCCCGCCGGAAGCAGATCTCGATTTCTTTGAGGCAGTGGCATGTTTATCAATACCATGTTGATTTTACGTTGCCTGCTGAGCGCCATTAGCTTATCGAGACAATCGAGCTGCACATTCAAATCGGCATCACCAATGCCTTTGTAGCGCCCCGTGTACTCCTTGAGACTGAAGCCCCAACGACCCAACGCTGCTTCACTAGGATTGAAACCGATCGCTTCTTGTCCATTGGCGCCCGCCTTCTTTCTTTGTGCGCGCGCGATGGTTCTTGCCACCTGTTGTTGATAGTCCCATCGATGCCCGTAAAGGTAGCAAATGCTCCGTGAGAGAAACTCGAATCTGTCATCCCAGTTCGGCATCAGGTAGCCTGCATACTTGGCAAAGTTTGAGGAAGAAACGAGATATTGGAACGGCAAAGTTGCAGTCGGTGACTTCATGTTGGCGTCATGCAGGTCACGCGGGGCAATGCCATAGACCAACCAGTGAGGTCGGCGATCATCTTTGAGAAACTCGTCAGCGAACAAAAGCGAATCCGAAGTCATCTGCCCGGAGGTCGCCAGACTGTATGCTGAATGAGTCTTATTGGTCGCTTTCGCGAGCTCGAGTTCCAACGTGCGGGCTTGATGATAGTGAACGAATGGGTTGAGGTTTGGGTTGAGTTCTGCATCCATTGCCCAGAATGGATACATCACGAGCGATGAACCAATCAGCACCACATCCGGTGCCTTGCGCATTACCTTGAACCCTTCCACCGTTTCTCTAATCGATGCGGGGTTGTTCCAAAAGTCTCGATACTTGGCGCTCTTATAATCTTCAAACCATCCAAACTGCTCGCTGACAGACATGAAGGCATTGAATGCTACGAAAAGCAAAATTCCCAACACGATCGGGCGCGACCACCAATTGCCGGCGCTCGGCTTCTTCTGATTTGTCAGCTCACCTTTGCCGGGAGCCTTTTCAACGGTCGCCAATGACACTCTTGACATCACCTTTGAATCGCTTGACTATTCTAGTCTTTTGGCTTGATCTAGTTATAGATTCGATTTAATGAAATTGATTTGGAAGCCCTGACTGGGTTAACTTGAGCACCTTAACTCGTGTAGAGCTCAGAATTGAACGAAACCGAAACCGACGACAGGTTTACAAACTACACCTCGAACAAACTGCGGTGCACCTGCCCACAGGACGTGTTGGAGTCATTTAAGGCATCCAAGGAAGCCAAACCACTCAGCCCGTCAAGCTGTATGCACGAGGCTGAAGCAGGCGCAATCGTAATCAAGAAAAGAACGCAAAGCCTGCCGCCAGCCACGGCAAGGGTCTTCATAGCGGTTGACAGAGCACTGAATGGCAGCCTGACACCAAAAAGGATTTACACTGCCGATGATTTGAACAAACCTCAAATTGAATCGGAGAATGGATTGTTTTTCGAAGCTACTCGATATATCGAAAACAATCCAAGATTCGACTGGCAAAAACCAACGTGGCAAGCAGAGCATTGTCGCTCCATGGGAAAAGCGGCGCGGTTGTTTCATCAAGCTTCCCCAACAATTGCAAATGTCTTGTCGCCAAAGACGCAGAAAGAACTTGACTCTCTGTTACCTGCGATTCCAGCGAACTTGCCCCAACGATTGGCTCGCTGCGAGTCTGCAGTAAGGTTTGATTCAGCATGGAAGCAACAATTAATTGATTGCGCTAAAGGTGCAATCAAAAACATTGGAAGAACCGCACCATCATCCCACGTGATTGTTCACGGCGACCTTCACCCTGGAAACCTACTGTTTGTAGGAACCGAAGCAACTGCTCTAATCGATTTTGATTTCGCACATTTCGAACCCATCGAATACGATCTAGCATATGCAGCGATCATGCTGTCACTTCCCGTGCCACTGGTTATGGTGCCTGGTTCCACAAGCACAAAGAGGCGCCTAGAGATGGCTGAAGCCTTTATAGACGGCTACCAGTCTCAATTCAGCACCGACGAACGCTGTCCGAAATGGCTCTCAAAACCATTCAACAAAGTGCTGGAACATCTGAACCCATTCACAAAACTCTGTGCAATTTTGATTTTCGTCTGGATGCTCGAACAAGGTGAAATAGATTCAGCCTCCGGCTTCGAGTCCATCTCCATCTTCGAAGCGCTCTTCCACTGGCTGTCTTGACGTTAGCGCGTGCATGCATCAAGAAGTTTGCGACCAAGTTGTCGGGTCCACTGAAGGGCGCGGAATCATCTTTCGAATCTTTCTAAAACAGATTTTCTTCGCTTCCCGCGCTTTCGTCAGCAATCTGTACATCGCGTCGTAACCATTGCGTTTCGGCAATCCGGGGCATCCAAGAGCCGCTTCATCAGGTAGTGCAAAACTTTCTGTGTGAAATGGATGCACGATGATCGTCCGATCGATCTCCATCTCTTTTAACAGATGCGCTTGAATAAATTCGTCGGCATCAGATCCAAACAGTCCTGCATTTCGAGCATCAATTCCGACTCTTCGTCCAACTCGATTGTTCGCTAAGTCTCTGCGTCTATCCAAAATATCGGCGTACGACACTCCATTATGATCGAAAAACCATTCAGCAAATTCATTAGCACAGAACAATTTGTCAGCGCACCAATCACCCAATTCATAAGCAGCGAGCGCAGATCCATAGGCGTGCTGAAATCCATTGATCTTCTCGCCCCATACAATAATTGATCTTCCACCAGCCTTAACTGTGTATGTGTTTGACCACATCGAACCACTGTTGGGAAAATCTGTGTATCTGCGCCCGTTGGGAATTGGAATCAGCTGGCTTCTTCCGAGAATGTTATGTTCAGCCAAACTCACACGCCATAAAATGCTAAACACATAGGTTCCACCCAATAGAACACATGACACTACCAACAACACAAGGGTAGACAAAGTTCTGGAATAAGCAGCGCGACCTGGTGTAGCGCGTTTCGGAAACCAAGTATTCATCGACATCTTGACCACTCCATTTTATGGCGATAAGGAGCCTCGACGACGCCAATTTATTCAAGGTTCCCTCATGAAATTTCTTCAATATCACGACATGCCCGCATAACTCAACGAGCGATCTCGCAGCGCATGATCTCGCGCCGCGTGATCACGCGCTGCGTGGCCACCACATGCGATGCTTAGTCACCGCATACGATGGCCATGCGTTGCGTGATCACGTGACGCGTGATCACGTGACGCAAAAACAAAAATCACGGACCACACCCCACGAGTGATCCGTGATTTGATTTCGAGTTGCAGAGCTGGAGTCTTTAGACTGCCACCTCTCTGATTTCTTCTTGCGACAGTTCGTCGGCGGCGTACACGTAGATTGGTTGTCCGGCAGCGACCGCGCACGCGACTGCATTGTCTGCTGCTGAAAGGAGCACTCTCAGGTTCGCAACTTCGGCAGAGAGAGCGGCGATACCAAAGGTTGCTTTCTTGGCGCCGAATGCTGCGGACAAGCGTGCTGCAAATTTGGAGGCACCATTGAGTGATGTTTGCGGGAGCAAGAAGATATAGCGCGAGCTGTCGTAGTGCGACAGAACATCGCATCCGCGCTTGGCTTTCATTGCTTTGGCGAGAATCTCATCTCTTTGCATAGCGTTAAGCGAAGCATCAAGTTGAACTACCATCAGCGTGAAATGTCCGCCGTTGCATCTCAGAGTGCGCTTGTACTCTTGTTCTAGCATGAAGAGAAAACCGGCGAATGTCATAAGTCCAGTGTCTCTGTCAGTCAAAAATGATTTGACTTCATCGAGCACGTTCATATCGAAATGCTTCGGTGCAAGCTGAGCAGGTACTCTGGCTGGGTGGCGGGAAGAGGATTGAGATGCGGCTTGAGCTAGTTTGTCCATAAATTGCACCGCCTTCGCTTTGGATGGGCTGACTGCCGGTTGATCGCGCTTGAGATAATCGGAGATCATCATTGTTTCATTTTCAATTTCCGGTTCTTCTTCAATCGCCGCTGGAATCGGGGCGAGTGGCTGCGAAATGGATTGAGCTTGTTGAGTTTGTTCAAGTTGTTGTGCCACCGGTTGCGGTTGCACATGTTGAGGATCCATGACTTCGGCGAGCACGCTGCCGAGAGAAACTTGCTGAGCTTTGGTCGGAGCGATCGACTGCTGAGAGTTCATCCAAGTCTGAAGCGCATTGCCGTCACCCAACACCTGAGCTGACATCGAGCTTTCGTAGTACTGATCGTATTTCTTTGAAGAGCTGCGTTGCGACTCGTTAACCGAGATCAGTCCATCGAGTTCAATCGCTTGCTTTTCGGAGTTTTGGCAAAGTGAAATCAAAACGTTGTACATCATCGGGACATCGCCGCTTGATTCGCTCAAAAGCAGTTGGGTTGAGAATGCTGATAGTAAGTGAACTTCCCAACGTGGTTCACGGGTATCGTTGACGCGATATACAGTGAGTCTGTAGTCTGAATCGTCGGAAGCTTCGTTTTTCCATGTTATCGAGACTGGTCTTCCACAATGTTCAACAGCCTCTAGATAACCTTTTTGAACGTCGCCGAAAGTAGGGAAAGCAGTCAATTTCTGCTGATGTCTCGAGAATCGTGCCGCCTTTTGTTGAAATTGAAACAGCATGTCCATTCCTCTCTGTATATTTATTGGCCGGGAGCCATCCAACGACTTCAGAATATCCAACCGTCTGTTACAAATTCATGACAACGTCCAGGTCTGGGTTGATTGGCTCATTAAATGAGCGCCCATACTGGTGTCATAAGCTTGGCGTTCCAATGGATTTTGGCTTTGGATTTCGCTAGCTGGTTATCGGAGGGATGGTTACATCCTATTGGCAAGTACGTGAAAAAAGCGTGTATCCGCTCCGAATAGCCGAGCACGTATCGGCACGCATCTTGGCTCATTTTTTTGCCCCGCCGGAGCGGAAGGCAGTCCTTTTATATACTGTTTGGATCGGCGTACGGAGGGATTTGCTGTTCGGCTGCCGGTGGCTCCGGTTGAGTGGGCACTGTTCCTTGCTCTGGGACAGACCCATGGGGTACAGCAGAACTGCCAGGCATTCCCGGCATGCTTGGGACGCCAGGCATGATTGGAACTCCAGGCATTATCGGAACGCCGGGCATCATCCCCTGTCTTGGTATAGGAATAAGCGGAATCTGAGAATTCGGCATCGAGAAATTGGGCATTGCGCTGTCATTGAAAGGAACGCCCATGGAGTTGCTGAAATGCTTGAGCAACTCGACCATTCGCTGCTGGATTTTCGCCGCGTTGGCGTCATCAAGCTTGCCGCCGAAATAGCTGAAGTTGTCCAGACCAGAAAATGGTGTTGGCCCATCAAACCCAAACGGCGGTATGGGTGAGGCCTCGTAAAACGGCATGCCAGGATTGAGTCCACGACCTCCTTGAGCTTTAGGAAGCGGTCCTTGAGGCAGACCCTGCTGTTGCTGAGGTTCGATACGAGAGATACCTAAGCCAATCGTCTTTTGCAGCCTTTCTACGCGATCGGCGTACGACATTGCCACACTGGGTTGACCAAACAAGTGCGTTTCCAGCTGTGAAAGGCGTTCGTCGAGGCTCAAAGTCGGGTGGGTCTTTTTCAAGACTCTCCATTCGAGTGTGTTGAGAACAGGATATTGAGATGACCCACCAGGCTTTCCTGACTGACCTGATTGCTTTTGATCTTTGTTCTTCGCTGCAAGATCCTGAGCCGCTTGCTTGTCTCGCTGCGCGATCATCGTCTTCAATCTCACCAATCTGTCTTGCGGAAGCCCACCTTGCGCGGCACCAAAGACGAGCAGTTCAAGCCTTTCTAGGCGCTTTTCGATGGGATCGTGCTGATATTGGTGAAAGAAGTATCTGTTCTCCAGCGCCGTGACATCAACCGCGATGTCTTGCGGTGCCCCACTATTAAATGAGCGCTGTCCGGCTTGCCCTGCATATTGCTGAGCCGACGATACCTGCGGAAACGCGAACAACCCGGCTGCAAACAAGCAACTAACGAGCAATGCCTTTGCCGATGCGAAGATTGGCATTGAGTGTGCTTTTAACGTGTATAGCCGTAGTAACATGACGATAGAGCTTCTTGACACCTCAATACAGACTATATCACCGCTTTCAAAATTTCAGCACTGATTTTTCCACCTTAGCACTCCAGGAAAAACCACAGGGAAAAAATACGGGGTGACCCTTTGATTTGGGCCACCCCGGTTGATTTTTTGGCTTAGCGCGCGGGTTTCAGATTACCTAACTTGAAACCAATCTGAAAGCAGCACGTTGTACTAGTCTTCGGATGCGCGGAATTCAGCATCGACTACATCTTCTCCACTGGAAGAATAGCCTTGGAAGCCGCTTTCGGCTCCGCCGTCTCCACCGTATCCGCCGCCGGCTGCTCCGGCATACGGATCTCCTTGGTAGCCGCCGCCTTGATCGTAGCCGCCGCCACCTTGGTCGTAGCCGCCGCCGTACTCTTCGCCGCCTTGCGGTGCGCCGCCGCCGCGTTGTGCAGCTGCTTGTTGCAGAAGAACGAGGGCGCCTCTCAGTTCGTTCATGATGCTCTTGAGAGTGTCCATTTCGACGCCATCTTTGAGTTTTTGACGGAGGTCGGTAACGAGCATTTCCGCACGTGCCTTTTCCCCGGGTGTGACTCTTTCGCCGAGTTCTCCGATTTGTCTTTCGACTGCGTAGCAGATGCTGTCTGCTTCGTTGCGTACGTCCGCTTCTTCCTTGCGTCTGCGGTCGTCCGCAGCGTAGACTTCGGCTTCGCGCACGGCACGGTCGATGTCTTCTTTGGACATGTTGGTGCTGGCGGTAATGGTGATTTTTTGCTCTTTACCGGTTGATTGGTCGCGAGCAGTGACGTTCATAATGCCGTTTGCATCGATGTCGAACGTAACTTCAACTTTCGGAACGCCTCTTGGTGCAGGCGGAATTCCATCGAGCCTGAAGTTGCCGAGCAACTTGTTGTCTCTTGCCATCGGACGTTCGCCCTGGAAGACATAGATGTCTACTGCAGTTTGGTTGTCGTCAGCGGTGGAGAATACTTCTGCTTTTCTGGTTGGAATTGTTGTGTTGCGTTCCACCAACTTGGTCATGACACCACCCATTGTCTCGATTCCGAGAGACAGTGGTGTAACGTCGAGGAGCACGACGCCTTTGACTTCGCCGCCTAACACACCGGCTTGAATTGCTGCGCCGACTGCAACCACTTCGTCAGGGTTGACGCTTTGGTTGGGCTCTTTGCCACCGGTCAAGCTTCTTACCAGTTCTTGCACTGCCGGAATACGGGTGGAGCCGCCGACCAACACGACTTCGTCGAGTTTTTCGTAGCTCAACTTCGAATCTTTGAGTGCTTGTTCCATCGGAGCGCGGCAACGCTCGACAAGATGTCTTGTCAGTTCGTTGAAGCGAGCGCGTGTCAACTTGAGCTCAAGGTGCTTGGGACCTGTGGCATCAGCTGTGATGAATGGAAGAGAGATGTTTGTTTCGGTTACAGACGACAACTCGATCTTGGCTTTTTCAGAAGCTTCAGTCAGTCTCTGAAGTGCTTGTCTGTCTTTTCTTAGGTCGATTCCTTCGAGGTTCATGAACTCGTCGGCAACCCAACCCACGATGCAGTGATCGAAGTCATCGCCACCAAGGTGGGTGTCGCCGGATGTCGCTTTCACTTCAAAAACGCCATCGCCCACTTCCAGAATCGAAACGTCGAATGTTCCACCACCAAGGTCGAACACGAGAATTGTTTCGTTGGTTTGTTTATCGAGACCGTACGCAAGAGCTGCTGCTGTAGGCTCGTTGATGATACGAAGAACTTCCAAGCCCGCGATGGTGCCTGCGTTTTTCGTTGATTGACGTTGCGAGTCGTTGAAGTATGCAGGAACTGTAATTACCGCGCTGGTGACTTTTTCACCAAGATACTTCTCTGCATCTTCTTTCAATTTGCGAAGAATCATCGCCGAGATTTCTTCAGGCGAATAATCTTTGCCTTGAATAGATACTTTGCAGCCGCCGTCCGCGCCTTCTTTTACTTTGTACGAAACGATTTTGCGCTCTGATTCAACTTCACTGTATCTGCGACCGACAAACCGTTTGATGGAGTACACAGTGTTCTCCGGATTCAACACAGCTTGACGTCGAGCAAGTTGACCGACCAGACGCTCGCCTGACTTCGTGAACGCCACAACCGATGGTGTCGTTCTTCCGCCTTCGGCATTGGAAACGACTATTGGCTGTCCGCCTTCCATGACAGCGACAACCGAGTTAGTGGTTCCTAAGTCTATGCCTACTGACTTTCCCATTATTTAAAACTCCCTATTCTCCTGAGTAAGGCGTGGAGACCAACCGGAATTATACTTGGGCCGATGGTGCTCGCGAATTCTGGAAACCTAGAACTTATGCAAATTTCTGAACTATTTTCTGCAGAAGGCTGTTACTCCATGATGACAATCACGCCTTTATGGATCGACAAATTTATACAAAGCTTTATATTCAACTTATGTTGACAATTTGATTAGCACCAAAGCCCCCGCCTTGAACAGATCAATCTGCCAGATTGTTCCTCCTATCTACTCTCCTTGCCCAACACTTGTTTTCGGTGGCTTCGCCTTAGCCAACAGCGTTCCGAGAGCCTGACAATCGTCCGGAATTGAGGCGACACCAACTGAAGCCACCATCGGCCTGCCAAGACCACCATCTGAAAGTGGCGAGCTCATTAAGATCTCTGCCAACCTATTTGCAAAGCTCTTGGCTGCTTGGCTTTCTGTCTCAGGAAGAAGAAGGGCAAAGCGCAAAGTTTCGTAATGCGCCAAGATGTCAGTCTTCCTCTTTAGCTTGTTGATACGCTCGCGCACTTCGCGAACGCCAACAAGCGGAAGCGGCTCGGGCATTGCGTTTGTGTCGAACGGCTTCAATCCAATTTCCATGAGAATCACTGACATTGGATGACTGAATCGCTCGTAGCGAAGATACTCCTTTTCAAGGAAAAAGAGAAACGCGGGGTATGTATAAAGTCCGGTATCGGGGCGCAACAGGAGCTTTTCAATATTGCGTGCTTGCTCTGCAATTTCCGCCTCATCACCGGCTTTGTTTTTGCTCGTAGATTCCGGTGGCTCGAAGGCGAAAGAGAGAAGACCGCATGTAACCATATTGAACAAAGACGGCACCCACTGCGACTTTGTAAAGGGAAGGCCGCGAAGGATTTCAAGCAGGGTGCTCTTGTTATCAACAGCTTGATAGAAGTTCTTTTGCAACTTCATATCGGCGCCACAGCCTTGCGCCAACATTTGTTCGAACAGCGCTTCTGAAATCGAAGGATGATTGCGAATGATGTAACACTCCATGGTCAGCCCGATTTCATCGAGAAACGCAGTCTGATCTTGCAGCGCCGCTCCTTCCATGAGCAACTGATCGAGCCGGCGCTTCACTGTGTGCTGGTCGATTCTCGGCTCTTGATAAAAACGAAACTCACCTTTAGACCAACCAACAAGCTCAACCATTGCAGCATCGCCTTCGGCGCCACGCATCGAACAGTGAATTGGCGCCCCTTCGGCAAAGTAGATGACAGCAGGGTCTTGACTACCTTCAATGTCTAGCCTGCCTGTCTTTTTGCCCATTGCAATGGTTTGCAAAAGATTGGACAGTTCCAAATTCTCGAGATCGCCTTCAAGGGTGGGCTTGCTGCGCATTTTGAGCGTGGCAAACTGATCTTCGGCAACCTTTCCTTTCAATGAATCAGCCTTGCCGCCCATTAGAACCACAGGCTGAGTGCCCAAGGCAACGGGTTTTAGCGCCGCGCCTGGAAACTGCGCAGTGATGAGATTGTGAATAAAACCCGCATCAGAACAAACGTGACTCCACTCCATAGAAGAGTTTGTGCCCTCTGCTCGGTAGAGCGACCAATTCAAGTCGCCCTTTGCCCGATCGCGAAAAACAGTGAGGTAATACTCTTCCGGAGGCTCGCCAAAAGGCAGATGAATAGTCCGTCCAGAGATCTTCATCGCCTCGGCCACGAGCTCTTGAACCTGTTTCAAAGTAGGCAATGCTGCCTGCTTTGGCAGTCGTATGTTTCTGTCTTCCTGCTTTCGATCCTGCAACATGGGGTAAGGGCTTCCCGCCCGAGTAAGAAAACGCCTCCTGGGCTGCACACATAACCAGACATCGGCCAAGACGAATGAGATGTCGTGAGCTTATTAACCTTCTACCCAAAAGATTTGGGTTTAGGCCATGACTAAATGCCTCATTTTTGTGACGAAAAGCCTAAGTTTGAAGCTCTATGGGTCTGGCAGTTTCCAAGTTGAGAACTTCGCCAATGGCAAGCGCGCAAACTTCGACTTTAGTTTGACTTTGTTTGGCAAGCCTAATCAAATCGGAGGATTGATATCGAAAGAAAACCTGGTCAAGAAGAGGCTGCCAGTGCATCGGCACCAACCGCTGCGCCCCGATCTCTTCTGCGATGCGCAATGCTTCTTTTGGTGATGCAATTGCATACTTGCCGCCAATCGGAACACAAGCCGTATGAATGGAAACCCCCTTGAGTGCCTCGACTAGACTGGCAGAGTATATGGTTGCTCCGGAGTGGAAGTAACCATCAAAGTGATAGCCGTTGACCGGTTTTCCAGGCGCGGAGCTGCGCGCAAAGATGGTCATGATCGTCTTGCCCACTCGATTAAGAGGATGATGAGCAGGAACGGCTGTAATTTTCAGATTCTTGAAAGTCAAAGATTCGTGGTGATCGAGCGCAAGCAGCTTGTCAGCAGGTATCCGCTTCTTATACTTACGTGCCATCCAACGAATCAGATTCTTAGGACCGACAAAATGGCACTTCCAGGCGTCATACAGATTGGCAGCCGTGAGCACACCATGGTCGAAGTGTCCGTGACTAAAAAGCACAATGTCACCCTTAGGCAACTTCGTCCAATCAACCGGACTGTTGAAATACGGATCGACATATACGGAGAGTCCGGAGACATCAAATCTCACCGCGCTGTGTCCCAAAAAAGTAAGACTCAACTCGCGCCTCTCTGGCCTTCTTGGGCGATTTCATGAGCTCGCCCGTACTGTTTCCAAATTAGCTTTGACGTTTTTCAGGATCCTGTGGGTGACAAGCCAAAGGCCACCCGTCAAAGCCCAAATACTCGGGAATCGTAGCACCTTTGCCGGACAAATTGAATGTCGACAACTTCCCACCCCCACTAACAATCAAATAAGATCGGCAGTTTATAAGGTTTCCAAAGGATAAACGCAGTAAGATCTCGGCGGATAGCGGGCCGCTCCAATAAATGGGTTCGGATGGGTCTGCTCACTCAGAGAAGTCTCTGAATGGGGAACTAAAAAACGTTGGCACAAATTGCATCAGCGAAGGGCCATTTGGCTGAGGCAAAGGCGAGGAAATATGACTTTGAAAAAACCCCTTACTTTTCTAACTGGTCTTTCAGTTGCCGTGGTTGCAGCAGCGACTATTGGCGTGGCGAGTGAGGGTAAAAATTCTGCGCTCGAAATTATCAAGTACTTCAACCCGATTCCTGAAAAGGGTGCGTACATGAACCAGAGCCAAGACCGCATCATCAAAAAGAAGCGATTCAAGGTCGAGTCCATTCCAGGCGCACAACCGGTTGCCAATCGTGAAAATGGTGTGTTTGCGATCGTTACTCCAACGCAAGCACAAGACCAAGCGCTTCTCACCAAGCTTTTGGATGACCCCAAAGTAAACGGTATTTCCGCAACACTGCCGTGGCGGATGCTTCAAACGGATGAGGACACATTCAATTGGAAGCCGGTCGACGATATTTTGAAACTGTGTGCCGCGCACAAAAAGACTTTGATTTTACGTGTCTCCACTTGCGGTATCGATAACTCCCAAGTTTCCGATACACCGGATTGGGTTTTGTCGGATGCCGAAGTGAAGTCGGTTGAATACACGGGAACCGATGGAAAACCACACAAAATGCCGATCTATTGGAACACTGCATACCTGGCGAAGTGGGGCAACTTCGTTGCCGAGATGGGCGAAAAATACGACAAGAATGAATGGATTCACTCCATTGGTGTTACCGGTGGTGGCGTCGGCGGAAGCACGAAGATCGTTCCACATTTCAGCACAACAGCCGACAAGTCCGGAGTCGCCGATTCCAACACACGCTTCAAAGCACTGAATGAGCTCTTAAAGAAAGAACACGGAATGAGCCAACGTCAACTGGTGGAACACTGGAAATATGTCGCCGACATGTACCCCAAAGCGTTCCCCACGGCCAGACTCAATTTCGACATCGATCCTCCGACACCTAATCGTGCCGGACAAGATTCACTCGATGAGATCTCCGATTATTTGGTTTACCGCTATGGTCAACGCGTTTATCTCACAAGACAAGATGTCGCCAACGCCAAGCATGGTTTTGACGAGTATCGCGTCTTACTGAAGTTCAAACCGGATACTTTGACCGGCTATCAACTGACGCCGACAATCACGACCGAAGAACTGACAAAACTCACAAAGAATGCGCTTCAAGATGGCATCAGCTATGCTGAAGTTCCTGCAGATCTTCTCATTTCGTCCGACCAAACTATCACCAAAGGACTCGACGATTTGCGTTCGAAACTTGGATATCAGGTCGTCTCCAAAGGCGTGACGTTGCCGAAAGATGTGAAATCAGGCGAACCGTTGAAGGCCTCTTTCAACTGGATCAACATCGGAGCCGCATCGCCAATGCGTCCTTCTCGCGAACTCGACAAAGATGTATCGAGCAGCTACAAAGTTCAAATCGAACTGCGCGACATCAACGGCAAAGCCGTCGTCAGATCACTGCACACCCCGGAAGTGCCTACTCACAAGTGGACGCCGGGACAGCCGATCTCATATCAGGAAGAACTGAAGATGCCACCGCTCAAGCCGGGTCAGTACTCGGTATGGCTGTCGATGGTCGAACCTGACACCAAGCGCAAACTGCAAGTACTCGATGCTTCCACCACCGAACCGAAGATTGCCTCAGCAGTCGACATCGGCAAGATCGAAGTCCTTAAGTAGCGGCGCATATCTCGCGACACACATCTCGCGGCGCATATCACGTGACGCATGATCACGTGACGCGTGATCACGCGCTGCATGGCCACCACATACGATGCAGAGTCACCACATACGATGGCCACGCGTCGCGTGATCACGTGACGCATGACGCATGATCACGCGCTGGGCGGACTTTGATTGACCTTTGATTGACCTTGGTGGACGAGAACCCAACCGTTGGCTACGAACCCGGTTATGCCTTGACTTCGATTGGCTGGGTTATGCCTTGACTTCGATTGGTTGCGTCGCCCAGGTGACCAAGCCGGTTTCAAATGGTGAGCTCAGATCGTCATGGTGCGGCAACACGCGCACGGTAAAGCCGTGGCGTCCGCTCTTGAAGTAGCGAATGGCGCCACTGAAAAGGCTCATGCTGCCTTTGCTTTCGGTGAGAGTCATAAAGATGGTTTCACCGTCGGCGATATTGCCGTACTGATCGATCGGTCCATGATAAATCTGCACCGAGACATCGTCGGGCGATAGTTCTCCGAGATGCACAGAGGCTCTCACGCGCATGTCGTCTCCGACTTGCAGAGTTTCGCTTGCCGAAGCTTCGACAGATCCGATGTGAACATCCTTCCAGCGATGACCCAAGTTCTTCTTCCAAGCAGCAAGGGTTTTTGCCTTTTCCGAGCCATCCGCGAGAAACTCGTGATAACGTGAACCTGCTGGTTGATAAATGCGTACCGCATACTCACGCACCATTCTGTTGATGGTGAACTGCGGACACAACTCAACCATCGATGACTTCATGCGAGACAGCCAAGCTCTGGGTAAGCCGTGTTTGTCGCGATCGTAGAAGGTCGGAATGATCTCTTTTTCGAGAAGATTGTAGAGAGCATTCGATTCGACCGCGTCTTGATACTTGTTGTCGGCGTAGACCTCACCATGGCCGATGGACCAGCCGACATTCGGGTTGTAGGCTTCGTCCCACCAACCGTCCAAGATACTGCAGTTGATACCACCGTTAAACGCCACTTTCATACCGCTGGTTCCACAGGCTTCAAGGAATCGTCGTGGTGTATTCAGCCAAACATCAACCCCTTCGACCATCCAGCGAGCGACGTTCATGTCGTAGTCTTCGAGGAAGACGAAGCGATTTCGCACCTCCTCACGGCGAGCGAAGTGAATTAGTTGCCTGATCAAATCCTTAGCTGGAGTATCTTCAGGGTGCGCCTTACCGGCAATAATGATTTGAACCGGGTGATCCTTATTACTCAAAATTGACGCGAGACGATCGGGATCGCTCAAAAGCAGCGTTGCGCGTTTGTAAGTGGCCATGCGCCTGGCGAAGCCGATAGTGAGCGCCTCGGGATTGAGAATCTCGACTGCGGCCTTTAGTTCGGATTGCAGAGCGCCGCGTTGCTCCAGCTGCGTGCGCATGCGATTGCGGCAAAAGTTGACGAGCCTCTGGCGTCGGCGTTCGTGAATCGACCACAGCTCGCCGTCGGGAATTTCCTCGACACGCTTCCACATATTCTGGTCGCCGATATCTTGCGACCATTTCGGACCGAGATACCGACTATAAAGTTCCGCCACCTCTTCAGAAATCCAAGAGCGAGGATGAATGCCGTTTGTGACGTAGGTAATCGGAACCTCATGCTCGGGAAGTTCTTTCCATGTGGGAGCAAAGAGTTTTCTCGATACATCGGCATGCAGCTTGCTGACTGCGTTTGTCTTCGAGGATAGATTGATGGCAAGCGCTGCCATACTAAATGGTTCTGTCGCTTCTTGCGGATCTGTCGTGCGCCCAAGAGCCATGAATTCGTCGCGAGTGATACCGACTTGGCGAATGTAATCGCTCCAGTACTTGTCCATCAAATCAGGAGCGAACTTGTCGATACCGGCAGGAACAGCCGTGTGCGTCGTAAACACTTGACCAGCTGCGGCTACTTCTTTAGCTTCGTTGAAGGTGAGTTTGTTTTTCTCCATCAACATGCGAATGCGTTCCAACCCAAGGAATGCAGAGTGACCCTCATTCATATGGCAGATGGATGGCTCGATTCCGAGGGCAGCGAGCGCGCGCATACCACCAATTCCGAGCACCATTTCCTGCTTGATGCGGATGTCGTGATCGGCATGATACAGCGCGTCGGTGATGTCTTCATCAGCTTTTTGGTTCTGCGGGCAGTTTGTGTCCAACAGATAAAGAGGTACGCGTCCGACTTGCGCTTTCCAAATACGAATGTAGACTTTGCGTCCATTCAGATCGATGGAAACCATGACCGGGCTGCCATCTTTCTCCTTAACAGGAAGTATAGGCAAATTGTAGAAGTCGTTGATTGGGTATTTTTCTTGTTGCCAGCCATCCGGATTCAAATATTGACGGAAGTAACCTTGTTGATAAACAATGCCGACCCCGACCAATGGAAGCCCCAGTTCTGAAGCCGCCTTCACGTGGTCGCCGGCCAAAATGCCCAGACCGCCGGAGTAAATGGGCATGGCTTCTGACAATCCAAATTCTGCCGAGAAATATGCGATTGGACCGTACTTCTTATTCTTGAACTGTTTTTCGAACCAGTTGGTTTCGCTGCGCATATACTCTTGAAACCGTTGGTATATACGACTGAGATGTGCCAGGAAGCCTTCGTCCGTGGCAGCCTCATTGAGCTGCTCTTGAGCGATCATGCCAAGCATCAAAACGGGGTTGTGTCCGCTCTTTTCCCACAAATCGCGATCGAGCCTTCGGAAAAGGGCGATGGTTTCATGATCCCAAGTCCATCGCAAGTTGTACGCCAACTCGCGAAGATGCTCCAGCTCCGGAGGCAGAAAGGGTATTACTTCAACTGTTCGAATCGGTTTCAATATGCACGCTCCTGTATAAACCCCAAGCCGCCACATGCTAAGCGGTTTCGCGCCCCAATCCGTTGCAAAGAATGTAAAATGGATTTGGAGGGCAGGTTAGCCATGGTAGCACTGATCGAGGGCACAAAAGCGCCCACATTCTCGTTAAATAGCTTAGAGGGTACGCGATATAGCTTACAGGAGGCTCTGCGCAATAATCCAGTAGTGGTTATCGCCTTTCTGAAAGTTAGTTGCCCTGTCTGCCATCTAGAGTTTCCATATTTAGAAAGATTGCATCGCGGCTATCCAAGTGCCGTAATTTGGGCGGTTTCGCAAGACGATTCGGATGCGACACGTTCGTTTGCAAAAATGTTTGGTGTGACTTTTCCCATGCTGCTAGATGAAAGTCTCGACACCTCCGTGAGTTACGAGCTCACCCACGTTCCATCAGTATTCTTGATTGGAAAAGATCTAACAATCAAACAGACCAGCGTTGGCTTTGTGAAGTCAGATTTAGTTAAGCTCAATGAGTCGCTTGCTGAATCTTTAGAGGCGCCATTGGTACCATTGTTTACCGACGCCGATGAAGTGCCGGCCTTGAGACCGGGCTGCATGGCGAAACAGCCGGCATAGTCAAATAGATAGCGAGAATATATATGTCCAAAGTTTTTGAAGTCACCAGGCTAATATGCCTGGCAATTTTGTTTGGTGGCTCCAGCGCAATCGTATTTGGCGCCGTTGTCCTCGTTCATGCGGCGAAGGCAAATGGCGTGCCCGTGGAAGAGGCAGCGGCAACCAATGCCCCTTTATTTATTCAATTCAGCAAAGTGGCTGCCGTATGCGCTCTTGGGCTTGTGATTTCCGAGCACTATGAACTGATCAAAAGTTTCAAGCTGAGACAAAGAACCAAACTTGGCATGGCGCAATACATAACCAGTTTGATCTGCGCCGTCGCGATGTTCGTATTTGCGTTTGTGATTGTTCCGCCGATGGGAAGACTACAGGCGCAGATGAAGCAAGATCCCTCGGCACATGCCGAATTCAAGAAACTGCACGAAACCTCTCGTGCCGTTTTTGGAGTGGCTATACTGGCAGCCCTAGCATCGCTGGTGATACCATGCTTCAAGTCCGGCAAGACTCTTCCTCTTTCAGAGAAATACGCCGCGACGCCTGCAAGCTCGCACCAAGCCTGACACTTGCGGTGGAACCATGCAATCACCTGGTTGCTAAGTCATCCAAATTCTTCAAAATATCCAGCCCTTCCATGCGCAGCCGAACGTCGCGATAGTAGAGCCCTTCACCCACAAACGCCACTCCCATAAGCAGAATGTTGATGAGGCAAAACCAGACAGCCTCCGCAGTTTCCTTAATGAGTATCAAAACGCTCGAACCACCCGGTCCTCCAACGCGAGCTTCAAACACTGCCAATCCAAGCACGGGCAGCGCCAAACAGACGGAGACCAACATCAGCGTAATACAAAGAAGGCAAACGAAAGAGCCGCCGCGCCACAAATAGCGTTTCGTCATCTCATTGGTTTTGGCAATTACTTGGCGCATCTTCAGGTTTTCACAGGCAAGAATGCAATACGCCAACGAAGTCCACAAAACGCTCCAAGCAAAACAAAACGTGAGACTGCCTCCCTCCAGAGCCAATGCGGGATAGAGAAGGACATAGACACCTTTAAGCGGTCCGACAAAAAGAAGCGACGTAAGGATTGAAAGCGAAACAAAGAAGCCAACCACTAGAAAAGGAAGAATCACCGCAAGGTTGTAAACCCAGAAGATTGTCCATCTAATGCGATTCGCTTGGGTGAGCGCTTCCTCGTAGTTAGAGGCAAACCCCAGCGCAAACCGAATCACTGCAACACTGCGAACGGCGAGCACAAATTGTCCCCACATTGCCATGATTATGAAAGTCAGAACGCCGGCCAGATGGAACAGCAAAGTGTAAACAAAACCAACCAACTCATCCGCCGATGTCATGGGAGCGGCTTGTTGCCCCCTGATCCAGTGAAGAAAACACCACTTCATGCCCGTAATACAGCCGCTGCACAATAAAGACGGCCAAAAGAAAATCGAAACAAAGAATTTGACGTTGTTTCTAAAGGTTCGGAAGCCTTGGCCGACAAGATCGCCAAGCGACATTGGAGTTGCTGGTGGCGTCAATAACAACTATCAAGACCTCGAAGACGTCAGGCGCCCAGTATAATATCTCTCACGTGTAAGCCGAGTACCGGTTTTTGCGCCCGGCTGAAACGTGTTCCCGCTGCGGGCTGAGTTCTTTCACTGGATCTTGCCTGCTTTCTGGAACTTGTCCGCCTTCTAAAACTTGCCTACTTCGTCGGGTTGGGGCCAGCGACATCATATATATGAGCCGAATTTCTCACAAACGCACCTACCTCGACCCTATTCATCAAGACATAGTTCTTGACAGAGCTAAACCGCATGAGCGATTGCTAATCGATCTCATCGACACGGAAGAATTTCAACGTCTGCGTCGAATTCATCAGCTCGGTGTTTCATACTTCACTTTCCAAGGCGCGGAGGGTTCGCGATTTACGCACTCCGTCGGTGTGATGTATGTCGCATCGATGCTCGTCGATCTGCTCAGCGAGCGAACCTCGTCACCTGAAGAGCATCGAACCGTAATTTTGACGTCGGCCCTCTTGCATGATATTGGACATGGACCGTTCAGCCACGTCACCGAAAAGATTCTCGGATACGACCATGAAGACTGGTCCTGCCGCATCATCTCAGGCGATACGCGCGTGCGCGAGGTACTCGATCAGTACGAGCATGAAGACGATCTTGCCGGCGAAATAGTGAAAGTGCTCAAAAAGAAATACAAGCCAAAATACGTTTCTCATGCGGTTTCGAGTCAGCTTGATTGCGACAGATTCGACTATTTGTTGAGAGACAGTTATATGACTGGAACGGCATATGGTCTGTTCGCGCTGCAAAGAATTCTGAGATCTCTGGAGATCGATGAAGAGAACGATCGAATGATTGTCGTAGGCGAAAAGGGACAAATTGCAGTCGAAGATTATTTGTTTGCCCGTTATTCGATGTATGCGCAGGTGTACTATCACCGCAAAAATCTGGCTTCCAGAGCCCTTCTAGGCAAGCTAATAAACCGCGCGCGCTGGGTGATGGAACACAAAAAAATCAGTTTCATCGATGAACCGACAAGCAAATGGTTGTTGGGAAAAGATCTTTCTGTAGGCGAATATCTCAAGCTGGACGACATTCAGTTGATGTATCACATCAAGCAATGGGCTGAAGATTTTGACCCGGTGCTCAGCGATCTATCTTCGAGGTTTCTCAATAGAAAGCTTTTCAAAGCAACGCGCATTCACGCAGGTGGCGCAGATCACGTGACCGAAGTCGAAAACAAAGCACGCTCGATTTGCAAGAGCGCAGGGCTCGATCCGGACTATTACATTGCCATCGAGTCGACCGGGTTTCGCCCGTACGACTACTATCGACCGGATTCGAAGTATCCCCAAACAAATATTGTGGTGCGCACCGATAGTGGTGAAGTGAAGGAACTTTCTCAACTGTCACTGGCGGTGGAGGCGTTGGTGAAGGGCAACTATGAGTCTTATTGGCTCGTATTCCCTTCTGAAATCGCTGACAAGCTGGGCAAAATCGAGGAGCTAACACCGGTTCCGCAGTGACAATCTTGTACGCCTGTACGCCTGACCAATTGATACACAAATGACGACCCTGACTGAATTGACGACCCCGACTGAATTGAC
>CAZCZI010000021.1:26862-66964 GCA_964503045.1 uncultured Candidatus Obscuribacterales bacterium | reverse complement strand
TGACGACCCTGACTGAATTGATGATGAGGTAAATCACAAATGTTCGACGCACTGGCTGACAGATTGCAAGGCGCCTTCAAATCCATAAGAGGCGAAGATAAGCTGACAGCGGACAACATTGAAGAAGCCATTCGCGAAGTGAGAAAGTCGCTTCTTGAAGCGGACGTCAGTTTGAAAGTGGTCAAGCTCTTCATCAGCCGTGTCAGACAAAAGGCACTGGGAACCGAAGTCCTCAACTCCGTCTCTCCCAGTCAACAGTTCATCAAAGTAGTTTACGACGAACTCGTCACCATACTCGGTGGCGAAAACAGCCCCATAAACTTGGATGGAACTCCCCCAATCGTCATGCTCCTCGGCTTGCAAGGATCCGGCAAAACCACGGCCTGCGCCAAGCTCGCGCTCAAACTGAAAAACGAGGGTATGAAACCGCTAATGGTGGCATGCGACGTGCAGCGTCCGGCCGCTATCATGCAGCTTCAGACTTTGGGAAAACAAATCGATGTTCCGGTCTTCACGATTGAAGGCAGCCAAGACGTGCAGGAAATCGCCGATGCCTCCATTGAAGAAGCGACCGCGAAAGGCTACAGCCCGGTGATTTTGGACACTGCCGGTAGATTGCAAGTTGACACGGCATTGATGGCAGAACTTCTCATTCTCGATCGGGCACTACAACCAGCAGAAAAGTTGCTAGTCGTCGACAGCATGACGGGACAAGAAGCGGTTAACGTTTCAGACACATTCAACACCCAGCTCGATGTCACCGGCATTTTACTGACCAAAATCGACGGCGATGCGCGCGGCGGCGCCGCGCTTTCCGTGCGCGAGGCAGTCGGCAAACCGGTGAAGTTCATCTCCACAGGCGAGAAACTGCAAGACCTCGAAGCCTTTTATCCGGATCGCATGGCCAGCCGCATTCTTGAGATGGGCGACGTGCTCACATTGGTTGAAAAGGCGCAGCAAGCCATCGATGAGAAAGAGGCGGAACGTCAAGTTCAACAGATGCTGCAGGGCGAGTTTACGCTTGAGATGTTCATCAACCAAGTCAAGATGATGAAGAAACTCGGCTCCATGGGCGACATCATGAAGATGATGGGTATGGGCGGGGCATTCGGATTGAGTTCTGACCAGCAATCACAAATTGCTGTGCACGGCGAAGCAAAGCTGGCCCTTTATGAGATCGCGGTTAACTCGATGACCGTTGAAGAGCGAAGACAACCAGAGAAGATCGATTTCCACCGTCGGCGTCGAATTGCCAAAGGGTCCGGTTTGAAAGAAAGTCAGATCGGAGAAATGTTAAATGAGTTTCAACAGATGAAACAGATGTTCCAAATGATCCGCCAATTCATGCCAGGCATGGGTGGTGGAGGAGGCTTCCCAGGCTTCCCCGGTGGGGGTGGCGGAGGCGGTTTCCCAGGATTTCCAATGCCCGGCGGAATGCCGAAAATGCCGCCAGGCATGCCCCCCGGGCTTCCACCGGGCATGTCACCCAATATGTTCAAGAAGGGTGGACAGGGTCCAAAAGGAGGTGGAATGCCACCCCTTGGCGGCGGCTACTACCGCAAGAAAAAGAAGAAACGCTAATGTAACTCACCATAACCCCGGCACCTGCGGGGCTTGCGGGTTGAACGTATCTACCTGTTAGAATATCGGTTCTATTTAGCGCATCAGAAGCATATAGACGCATCAAAAGACCGCAAGAGGAAAAGGTTCAGTGGTAAAAATCCGGCTTACGCGCAAAGGCGCAAAGAAAGCTCCCCATTATAGAATTGTTGCTGTGGACAGTCGTAACCGTCGCGACGGCACGCCGATCGAAGAACTCGGCTACTACAATCCACGTTCCAAAGAATTAAGAGTCGATCTGGAAGCAGTTGAGAAATGGAAGAAAAACGGCGCTCAAACAAGCGATACAGTGGCAAGCCTTTTAAAAAGGGCGGCGGCGGCAGGCGGCCAGGCGGCCCCCGCTTCGGCGGCTCGGGCAACCTAAACAAGGACTCCACGGCTCCTGAAGATCTCGCAGAATACATCCTCAAGATTCTGGCGAGAGATCCTGATGCGCTTCAATTTGACCGACAAAAGCTCAACCCCTATCGTTGCAAGCTGGCTGTAACTTGTGATCCATCCGTTACTGGTCGCTTGATTGGCAAAGACGGAAAAACAATCGCGGCGTTGCGCTCGCTCATCAGAGCGGCTGCCAGCCGCTACGGTAAGCGTGTAGACATCCAGGTCTCTTGAGAAGATCGCGGTGAGCGACTCTACAAAAAAGAGTGTTCTATCCGATGCGGCTATGCTCGCGGCATTGGTCAACCGCAAATTGATTTCGCAAGCGCAGGCTGACCTCGTCACATCTAATAGCGAAGCAATGGGAATGCCAGTTTTGGAACTTCTGGTCGCCCGCCACTGGATCAACGAAGATACCCTGGCGCAGGTCCTAGCAGATGAGGCTACGAAAGCCGGTCTCATTGCACCTGCGTCCGAAACCGGCGACGGCCGTCCGACAAAGCAAGCTGAGAGTCAGCCGACAGCGGCAACCTCTACTAGTTCAAAACAAGACAACAAAAATCCGACTGAAAGAGTAGGCAGCTCCACATCCTCATTGAATCTACCTTTGTCAGATGACTACAACGAAAACTTGGCGCGCTACAAAAAGCTGATTGCAAAAATTCTGCGCGAAGATAATCGATAAGAACACCTAGGACTGCGAGTCATCGCACGCCGGGGTGCTCAGTTCTCTGAGATATCGAATCTTCTTGCGCACGTAGTCACTGTATATGGTGTTAAGCTGCAAGCCCATGGCACCATCCAAGATTCCCGCGCGGAAGAAATATCTATAAAGAAACGTCCACAATGGATGAATCATTTCATTGATTGGATGTGCCTTCCAGCCGAAGCGCCCCTGACGAGCAAACTCTTTCGCCGACAAGCGTGCGTAGTTTTCCATCGCCTGTGCAAAATCTTCAACTGTGTCATAGGCAAAATGCAACATGGGATTGTGCAGCATCCCAATAGTTCCATCCATCTTTATTGCTTCATGCACGAGCCGATCATTAAACTGTCCAGAGCCCTTTCGAATCAGTCTCAACTGAGCATCCGGAAAGAACCCGCCGTGAGTGAATGCACGATCTCCAATATGCAAAATTCGAGGAATTTTGTATCCGTCGCATGTGGGATTTTCCAAAGTTTGCTTTATCTCTTGAGCCAGATCAGGCGTGATCACCTCGTCTGCATCAAGACTCAAAACCCAGTCGCTCTGCGCCTGCTGCATAGCAAAATTCTTCTGAGCGGCATAACCCAACCAGTCTTGATGGATGAATTTCAAGTTATTGAATGACTTGGCGATGTCGATAGTTGAATCAGTTGAGCCGGAATCTACAAAAACTATCTCATCAGCAAGATCCTCGATGGCCGCAAGTGTCTTGCCGACAATGCGTTCTTCATTTTTGGCTACGATTACTGCTGATAGAGTCTGCATGCGACTCGTGATTTGCTCCCGGTTATCGCCGTGTGAATCTGATCACACGACGTTCGTCATCGATTTGGTATTGCCACTCACCAAAGAAGCTCTGCCCAAGCAATGGATGCGGAATCGATTGATCGATCACGCTCAATCGGAAATTGAACTTCTCAATTGGACCCATCTTGATTCGCTGGACCGGAAAGTCTAGCCCTCTGACCTTTCCGGACGCCCCACTATGCATCGTCCCCACAGCATCGGACGGAACTGTCAACGCCAGCTGCGCCAGACAATCTTTGGGAAGTGTCACGCCACTAGCGCCAGTATCAAAGTACATCCAAATCGGACGACCGTTGATTTCGACCTGCACCAGCATTTCGTTGCCCTCTCGCTTGAATGGCACTGCATTTGGGTCGAGAGAGGGATTGTAGAGTCTGCTTCCGGTGGTAGTTCCTTTCTTTTGGAAGAGAATCGTCTCACCGTTTTTCTCAATGGTGTAGTGATAATCCTTGAAAAAGCTCTGCCCCAAAAGCGGGAACGGGAGCGGTTGTTCTTGAATCTGACAGGGGAGATCTTTTCGTTCAATCGTTCCCAATTTGATGGTGTATCTACCTACCCACGATCGATTCGCTGACGATCCTATCCCCAAGCTCTGGTGAGTAGGTTGCCCTGTGGGCTGAGGCAATCCAAGATGTTTCAGAATATTTTTGGCGAGCAGAGTGGTTTCGGCACCAGTATCAAATACGAAAGGAACATCGGAATGTCCATTGACACTCGCTTTCACATAAATGTGCCCGCTGTCTGCAGGCAAATACGGCACTCTAGCTTCATTCGGAAGCGATGCAAAATCGCTCGACATTCCCTTCAAATCGTCGGGTGCTACCGCCGGCGATGGTCTTCCTCCCGATGAAGCAGACCCGGCCGACTTCGGCATCGTCGCTGTTAATTGCGCCAAGGCCGTGCGTGCGTTGTTTGCTGCAGGTGTTCCGGGAAACTTCGAAAGCAGCGCTTCATAGCTTGCTTTGGCGTTTGCAAAGTCACCCATATAATGCTGCGAGAGCGCGAGGTAGTAGAAAGCGTTTGCATTCAGAGAGTTGCTGTCAACGCTTTTCTTGAAGTACTTCGCGGCGGTCGAGTAGTCCTTTCCATTGAAGCTTTTCACACCAAGGTCGAACGCCTCATCAGCGCGCGCAGCCGGCGCCATCAAGAGTGCCCCAGAAGCGGCCAGCACAGCGGCGAACCGCGCGACTTTAGATGAGAAGCTGGCTTTTGCCCAAGAGGGCCGCCCGACTTTCAAACAGCTAGCGTTTCGTACTCTCGCCTTTGACACGTTCATGGTGCACACTCTCATCTAATGCTTGCCCCAAAGCACCCTTAGATTATAGTCGCTTCCGATGAATGGGCGCCCAGACCAAAGTAACTAAACCACGCCAAGCTCTTTGGTCAGAATCACTTTCTGATACTCGGAGGTTCCTTCGCAAATTTCCAAAACCTTCGAGTCTCTGTACATTCTCTCCAGCGGTGTTTCTTCACTGACACCCAGTGCGCCAAAGATTTGAATCGCTTCGCTGGAGTGAATGCGCGCGGTTCGCGCAGCATAGAATTTGCACATCGCGGCAAATTTCGCAAACTCTTCGAGATCTTCATCCTTCGCCCAACCGGCTCTGAGAGTCAGCATGCGCGATGCGGCGAGATCTGCGGAGTGATCGGCGAGCTTCCATTGAATGCCTTGAAATTGGGAGATCGGGCCGCCGAATTGTTCTCTGGTGCGGGCTCTTTCAACTGAGAGATTGAGCGCGGCTTGCGTCAATCCGATTGCGCCGGCAGAGACGATTGTTTTTGCAACGTCCAATCCATACATGACCTGCGCTTCGCATGCTGCATCATCTGCCGCTTTCAGTGAGGCTTCAAGCGATGATGGGTGTTCTGCAAACTCGACATCGCTGGTGTTTGCTGAGCGCAATCCGAGTTTCTTTCTGTCGGCAGAAGGCTTGATTGACGCGGCTCCGGCGTCGACCAACGACAGCATCAAACGCCCGGCATGACCGTCTTGCGGCTCCTCGAGATGACGGGAAAGAACGACATAGAGTCCGGCGATGGCGCCGTTGACGACCCATGTTTTGGTTCCTGAAATTTTGATGGACCTGTCTTTGCCTATTGCTCTGGTTTGGGCAGCTTTGAAGTCAGAGCCGGCATTGACCTCGGTGAGAGCAAATGCGCCGATGCACTCTGCCCGCGCCAGAAGCGGCAGATAGCGAGACTTTTGCGTGTCTGAGCCGTAGCGCGAAATCAGTTCGATTACAGTGGTATGTGCAGCAAGACTCAGGGCCAAACCAGCATCGACTTCGCCGAGACACTCGGCAAATGAAAGCAAATTCGTAAACGATCCACCTTGACCGCCGTACTCCTTGCCAACGGTAATGCCAAGATATCCGCTCTGACCAAGCTTGACGAGTAGGTCCTTCAAACCCGAGTTGTCGCTTTCAAGTGCTGCAACAATGGGTGCGACGTTGGTTTGAACATATTCACGGTATTGGTCTTTCAGCGCCTGCTGAGCCGAACTTAAGAAGGTGTTCACGAGATCCCCCAACTGTTCCCTAGAAATAAAAGAGGATCTTATCACTATGACTAAAGTTCAGTTACTCTTGAACAGCCAACACCTTCAAATGAGGCAACGCCTTGATTTCATGAAGTTGTTTGAAAGATTGTTCTAATACTCGATTGGCAATTCCGTCGCTCTCTTTGACCTCGCCCACCCAAAACTTAACTCGCATTATGGCGTGGTCCAATTTCACTGCAACGACGGAAACCTCGACGACAGGCTCATCCAACACCCCTTGCGAGCCGTACACGGCTTGAATCAGTTTTGCTTTTACTTCTTCGATATCACAATCAAGCGAAATAGGCAGCTCGGCCCAACGCGCATGAATAACAGTCGGCGCGCTGAAGTTGACGAGCTGGTTGCTGGTCAATTGCGAGTTGGGGACGATGTAGTAGTTGTTGTCACCCGTCTTGATTCTGGTAGTCCGCCAGCCCATCTCCTCGACTTCGCCGGTTGCCGACGCTCCTGAATCAGTGCGAAACATGATCCAATCACCTTGCTTGAATCGCTGTTCAATGCTCATGGTTATGCCAGCAAACAAGTTTCTTATCGTGTCCTGCAATGAAAGCCCGAACACTGCCGTAATGACGGTCGACGTCGCGAAAAGGGGAAGCACGTTGATGTGAAAGCTCCAATCCAAGAGCATCAAGGTCCAGACGACATACGCGGCGGACAACACGGTGACGCGTATAACGGCAGGTACTTCCGCCTGACGAACCTTGCCAAAATACAGGCGCACAATGATGAGATCTGTCGCTTGCAACACGACATGAAATGCAAGAAGCGGAATCAAAAAACTCGCCAGCGACTCAAGGAAACTCCCCCCGTGTGGAACGAGCCGGATGAAGGGCATTCCCGCCAGCAACACCAGAAGAATTTGCAGCGGTGTATCGATGTGCTTGAGGACGTCTTTGATGAACGCCGCATCAGTCGAAACATGCAAGCCCCTAAGAACAAGGGCCAGTCCTGCCTTTCGATTGAAGAGCAGCAACACCCAAGCCACTGCCGCCCAAAAGGGAATCACGTAATCGCTGCTCGTCGCGGTAAAGACGAGCCAGTTCCAAATTGCTGTTAGTGCTTCTTGCAAAGAAAAAATAAGTTCCAGGTTGGTAACGGCTTGAGCACCAAGAGATTATAAGCGCCACAAGCCGTGTTAAGCTTCCTTCTTATGTCCATGCTTGCAAAGTGGCTCAAAAGGATTGCGTCGGCTTTCGAAGAGAAGCCCAAAGTCGATATCGACGAGTTTTCGCTCGAGCACTTCATGCTCTATCACGGTTTGGTGGGAAGCAGCCCGGAGAACACCAAACAATTCAAAGAAGTGCGTGCCGATTTGCTCGACGCGCTGAAGAACGAAAAACACATAGAGTTATCAATAGCACTGAAGCTTGCACCGCAATGGTGGGACGACAAACTTCATGCAATCTTTTCAGAACTCGATCACGGGACTCGCCAAACCGCAGTGCAGCTCCTTCTTGCAGAGCCGCCGCCCGAGTCTCTGATGAAATCATCGTTGATGCACGATGATTGGAGGGTTCGCTCAAACGCGGCTCTGATTTTGTCTTCCCTCGCTGCGCATGATGCAGCCGAGCAATTGCACACGTCGCTGATCGACACCGCCAATAATACCAGCCCCGCGTTCTGTCATATTGCCAATGCATTGGGAACACTGCAATCATCGACATCGAAACGAGTATTGATCGACCATCTCAATCATTCAGAATTATGGATTAGAGTCGACTCAGCCGCAGCCCTTGCAAAGTGGGAACCACCGGAGGTGGTAGAACATCTTTCAATGGCGCTCTGCAACCCGCATGATATGTCTGATTACGTAGCCGTCGCTGTCTCACGATCGATACCTCCGTCGGAGTTTTTAAATCACACACGCAAGGAGGTTCAAGACGGCGGTTGTGCGATGGTACTAGGACTGGTTACAGCCTCGCGCCAAACCTTCTCACCCGATGTCGTTCTCGAGTCCAAAGCAGCGTACTGTTATAGAAGATTGCATGAATTGGCGCTCGAACATCCGACGTCAGCACTTCGTGCCGCCTCCCTTCTTGCGCTCTGCCAATGGATAGAGAACAATCAAGATCTCCTGAGCGATGACGAGGACATTCCCTCACATGATGCGATTGCAGAATCGAGATCTCGTTTTCTCGACAATCACGAATTCGCATCACATTTGGTATCAACCCTTCGAAACTCAATGGCGCAAGATGCGCCAAGCACAAAAGAAGGGACACCAGACGAACGGCATGCCATGCGCCTATCAGGCGAGCTGAAAGTCAAAGACGCACTGCCGTCATTAATTAAACGACTGGACAAAGATTCTCCAGTACTTGCCGATGTAATTGATGCAATCGGTGCAATCGGCCTTGAAGACGGAACACCATTGACCAAGCTCGGCAGTGAATTCGTAGACATTGACGATCGTACAAATATGCCGCGCTCCAAACATCCCGTCGCGGAAAAAGATGCGAATGCCGCAAAAATCTACTGGCATATTCTTCGAGCTTTAGGTAAATCAACCGACAGCAATTCGCGAAAATTTTTAATGGCTTCTTGCCGCGACTTCGCGCCCGACAAGCGCGAACAAGCGCTCGAATCGCTGGTGACAAGCTGGACACATCTCGCCGCAAACACCAAGGCTAAGAGTCGTTCCGAAATTGCGGAGTTCGTCTCAAACGGTCTAGACGATTCGTCCGTTCAAGTTAGAATCGCGGCACTCAAAGGTGTTTCTACTCTCGATGCAATCGAGCTTCTTGCCAAAGTCATGAAACATATCGACGCCAAAGAAGCCTCCTTGAGCAGACAGTCCTTCAATACTCTAACCTCCTTGAGCGCGTCATCACGCAAGAAAGTGGAAGATGCAGTGCAAAGCAAAATGACTGCTGAGCTCGATCCTCACAAACGCAAGAAACTGGCAGATTTTCTTGAAACTCTCAAACAACGCGGCGGCTAAGCGGGTTAGGTCGCAATCTTTTCGAACTCTACTGTTCCAGCATCTGCGCTTCTTGTTGATGAACGTGTTTGCACAAGCGCATATTGTCGCCATAGATGTAACCCGTGCATCCGCAAACTACTTCCCAGTGAAAATCCACAAACTCAGGAGCTCCATCCGGCAGCGGCGGAAACGACGGCATTGCCGCTCTTTGAATTGCGGCAATCGCCTCTCTCGAACGAATCTGAGCTGCCTCTTTGTAGATGGTGGTGCTCACCAACTCTCCGGACCGGTTGATTCTTATACAAACAGACGTACGAGTGGCTTCATTCGCAAATAACGGCGTCGCGAAGGTAAGTCCCAGAAGTCCCAGCAGTACTGCAAAAACCATAGCGACCCTGACCCCGACCCTGATCCTAGGTTGATGGCGCATATGTTGCTCCCTGGTCTCTGAAAGAAGATCCGAAAATTTAGCCAAGCAGTTCTGCCATTCTAATGTCGGTCAGATAAATCATTCCAGGTGGAAAATCCTAGGATTGTGACGATTGTTGCAGGTTCTCTCCGGTTCTTGAATGAGCGCCAATGCCGCGACTAGTACAGGTAGTCTCGGTCTGGGTTAGCCATGATAAGGTAGGAAGAGATTAGTAAGTCCTGTGCCTGGGGACATTTGAACTTTAGAAGGCGTCAGCGCCAGACCCGCTTACGGCAAAAAGCGCAGCCCCGCCCCGGTAGAGAGTCCGAAAAGGACACGGAAAGAGGGTTTAAGTGGTGGAAGAAGAGTCGAAATCTACGACAGATAAACCAGAAGAAAAACCGGCATCAGAGCCGGAAAAGAACTCGGAAAGCAACGCCGAGAAATCGAATGGATCAAATCCAAGTCCTGAGAGCGCTTCCGCGTCCGATAAAGTAAGCGATGACCTCTCTTCGTTAACCACAAAAGAACGGCAACAAGTCCACATCTCGAGAATTCTTGATGAAGTTCTAGAACTTCCAGACCCTCCACGCAGCGGCTCGAAATACAAACATCCAATGTATCTCGACCTCATTCTCGCCGCCGGACTCTTGGTGGCAATGGGCGGATTCACAATCGGTTTGTTCAAAATCTACATAACGCACTCAGCACAAGACAACATCGCACAACACAATTACAAAGCCGCAATTTCAATTTTAAGAGGCTCGCCGGTGCCTGATTTCTTTGCAGTGCCGGGATCTAGCCCGCAAGAACTTTTGAACAAAGCGCTTTATTTGGACGCGATGGAAAAACTGGATGCCAATCCAGAGGATCAGTCGGCGCTTCACGAACTCCAAAAAATCACGAAAAACTCAACATTCTTCGAAACAGCACAAGACATCTTGAAAGACAAGTACAAACCCGCACGGATGCTGGAAGGTGGCGCATCTCATGATGCAGTCCTAGATCCAAATTTGAAAAAGCAACAGGATTCAGAAGCGCAAGATCAAGAACCAAAAACAACTGGCGCCGACGATGGGCAAGATACGTCATCAGCAACAGGGACCGATTCCAGCAGCGCACCACAAACAAACACACCCGCTACTAATTGAAATCGCGATCGGTGGAGTGCAATCGGTGGAGTGCGCCCTACTGACAGCCCAATGTAAAATCGGGCATGCGACCTAGTCGCAGTCACGCTTGGAACAGGACTGCGACACTGTCGCGAACCTACGGCTTAGTGGTTGCACCACCCGGTACAAGAACCGCAGCAGAGCTAGGTATTCGAACATTAGCCTTGATCTGCGCAAGCTCATTCACGAGAACCTTATCAACCTTTTTCTGCACCGGCAAATTTTGATTCGGCCACAGATCCGGGAAAAATCTCTCCGTCGGATGCGCGTCCATATCTACTTTCAATCTGAACTTCAAACTTTTCGTTTCCGCCGCGGCAACTCGCTCAGCAATTAGAGTTCCGGAATCGCTCAACGAGGTTACCGTGTCACCATCTGTTGACTGCGCACAAGCAGGTGAAACAATCACAAACGCAGCAATTACTAGTGCAGTCGGTCTCATCATGCACAACATATCATTCATAACTTTGCGCCTCCGAACGAACTTCGGGCCTACTAGAATTCTAGACCCTGGCAGAAAAGAAGCGAAATTCTTAATAGTTTAATTGGAACACCCATGACAATCCCGCAACATTAAGCACGGCGGGAACCATGTCACTAATCAATTACGAACTCTTTGTAGGCGTCGGAAGACAACGCCGAGTTGAGTTCACCTTTGTCGTCAAGCTTCACCTTGATCATCCAGCCATCGCCATAACAATCTAGATTGACCAACTCGGGTTCCGAAGAAAGCCTGTCATTCACGGCAGTCACTTCACCACCGCACGGCATAAATAGGTCGGAGACCGATTTGACTGACTCGATCACCCCAAACTTCTCTTCAATCTTGAACTTTTGCCCTACTTTCGGCAGTTCCACATAAGTAACGTCACCAAGCTGATCGGCTGCAAAGGCGGTGATTCCAATAGTTGCCGTGTCCCCGTCAACGCGCACGTACTCATGCGATTTCACGTACTTCAGCTCTGCGGGATAACTCAGCATGTCGCCTCCAATCGTTGTCGATGCAATGGACTCCTATTTTCCAGGATGTTCAGCCAAAGTTTTCGAAATTCCTGATTAAACGTTTACGAACTCAATCAATTGGACGCCGCCTGCAAAGCTCTCGCGCCTTGCCCACTAGAGGGAAGGACATGAAATCCACCTCTCGACATCCTAATGATTTTGGACTGGACGTGATGGAAACACATCCAAGCAACGGATGACCAAAAAAATCAAGAAAGTCATATAAATCTAGAAACTGAGCCGATCATGACAAGAGCAATCAACCCAAAAATTCTCGACACGCTTTCAATCGTTGCAGTCTGTTTGTCTACTGCGTACTTCGCGTGGTGCCTTTGTTAGAGGCGAACTACTTGCGCTTGTACCAAGGACGTTGAACGACCGTCGCCGGCACTTTGCTGTCGCGAATGCCGATGGTGAGTTCTTGACCGACTTTTCCGTATTTGGGTGAAATTGCCGCAAAGGCAATCGGATAGCCCACAAAGATGCCTTGCGAGCCGCTTGTTACTTCACCTATCTGCACATCGCCGACGTACACCGGATAATGTTGCCTGGGCAGCGCCTTTCCCTCCGCTTTCAGACAAACGATTTGCTTGCCGATTCCTGCAGTTTTTTGACGCACCAACATATCGCGTCCAATGAACGCGCCTTTGTCTACTTTGACACTCCATCCGAGTCCAGCTTCGATTGGGCTGGTATTTTCGTCAAGTTCATGACCATATAAGGGAAGCCCCGCTTCCAATCGCAAGGTGTCGCGAGCTCCCAACCCGCACGGTTCTATGCCAGAAGCTTTGCCGACTTCCAAAATCTTGTTCCAGAGCCATTCTGTCTTATCTGCCGGCACAAAGATTTCGAAGCCATCTTCACCTGTATAACCGGTTCTTCCGAATCCGACCTTGACACCGTCTATGGTGACTTCGCTGTAGTGAAACGATCCCAAATCCTTTACCGATTCTCCGGCAATCTCGGCCCAGATGCCCACAGCTTCAGGTCCTTGCAGGGCCAGAAGTCCAGTCTGTTCAGACTCATTTTTCATTTCCACGCCGGGAAACTTCGAAAGATATTTTTTCAGCCAGTTCCAATCTTTTTGAATGTTGGAGGCGTTTACGACCAAAAGGAAATCGTTTTCCCTTCTATACACGATCAAATCATCGACGGTACCGCCGTCGTCATTGACCAGCTGGGTGTAGAGAGCGCGGTTTGGCTCGGTAAGCCGTTTTACATCATTTGCAATCACCTTTTGCACGTAGTCGGCTCGCGCTTCGCCCGTGACTACAAACTCGCCCATGTGTGACACGTCAAATAGACCGGCTTTGGTGCGAACAGCCATGTGCTCGGCGACTATTGATTTGTACTGAACCGGCATGTTCCACCCGGCAAAGTCGACCATACGTGCCCCCAATGCTCTGTGGGCGGAGGCAAGCGGGGTTTCTTTCAATGTCGATGTAGCCATTTTTTCTATTCAAACTCCAAAACTGTAGGCCTAGACCGAGTCGGTCCTCGCATCCGTCATATGAATGAGCGAACAAAGATACCACAGTTATTGTTTCTGACTTAACCGACTCCAAGTACTAAACTATCTGCCAGACGCAGAGCAACCCTTAACAAACCGCCAAATTCATTTGTTACACTGTCACAGATGGGCAAGACTCATTTGCGGGGCGTCCAAATAGAGGGAGCCAAACAGCGGGGACACAGTGAAAACCGAGCAAAATCACAAAGGACTGGGTAGCACTGACTTTAGGCTCGTAAACGACATGCCTGCGGGCATGTATGGAAATCGCTGGCTCGCCGTCAATCAAGTGAGCCGCAAGAGCGCCGTCGTAGACATCGTACAGCCCAATGAAGACAAAACCTTGATTGCGATTTGCGCAAACGCATTGAGGCTCAAGCATCGAACCCGTCACCCCTTCCTTGTCAATGTTTCTGAATCGGGCTGGCTCAAGGACGGGAGCTACTACCAATTCGTCGACCTGGCGCCGGCCGCAGTAGCCCTGCCGAAAGCCGACCTCGGCAATGGATTGGCGATGCGGCAGTTCTATCGCTGCGCATTGGCGTTGTTGGATGCACTCGAACATCTGCACAGGGCTGAGTTGATTCACTGCGCCCTTCATACCGGATGCGTTTATGAAGTCGATAAGCGAGTCAAACTGGGCGAAACCTGGTGGGCGCATATGGAAAATGGTCGTCCGTTGGCGGCCGAACTCGCCGGTTGCTTGCCCGATAAGCTGCCGTCACAGTGCCTTGCCTTTGCCGCACCTGAAGTTTTAAACGGCAGCCCTCCCACCAGACAGTCTGATATTTACGCGATTGGCGCGGTGTTTTACCACCTGCTCACAGGTAAGAAATTGCGCAGCGTACCAGACAATTGGCGACTCCAGATGACCATTTTGGATCTTGCGGAAATGCCTATAATTCCCATTCGAGCTCTTCGTCCGAAACTGGAAGAAGACCTTGAGAAGGCGGTATTTTCAATGCTCCAGGAGAATCCGCAAGAACGCTCCAACCTATTTGCAGTTAGAGATTGGCTTGCCAGCCTCTCTGGAATCGGCACGGCTCCCGAGGCAGATCAAGTCTTGTTAGAGATCGAATAGTGAAAGTAGCGAGAGAGAAAATGAATTGGGTCGGTCTAACCGTAGAAAGCTTCACCATTGAAGAACAGCTTGGCGAGGGGTCTTTCGCATGGGTGTATCGTGGCACCAATCCAAACGATAAGAACGAACGCAAAGCATTCAAAGTGGCAAAACCGACAGAGCTAGTCGGAGACCGCGGAACCACCGGTGTCATTCACACGCGAGCACTCCGGCATCGCACCAACGGCATTGAAAACATACATCCTGACGGGTCTGAGCTCTTGCGGCTGCAGTGGCAAAAGCTGCAACGGTCAAGCGACCCGGCACTGGTTGCTTATGAGGGGCTGTTTTCGCGAGGTCCATTCTCTTATTGCCGCATGGAATATGTCGAAGGCCGGACGCTTAGAGAGCTCTTGGATAGCGGCACTCCCGAAGATGCAGACAAAGCGATGGAATCTCTGGTAGAGGTAGCCGTAGCCATGGATCGGCTCATAGTCGAGGGTTTCAACTGGCATGGCGATTTGACACCCGACAACATCATGGTTACCGACAGCGGCGTGAAACTTCTAGACCCTGGCTATTTCGGACCGCTCACCTGTGAGGAAGGGCTGATACCGGACGCGATTGTGACCACCCCTCTGTACTATCCGCTCCTTCAGCCTGACGATGTAATGGCTCTGGGACTGATTCTTTGGGAGATCGTCCTGCAAGAATCTCTGCTCGACCCACCGCCAGGAAATGCCGCCAGCAAGGCTTCTGCAGAACTGAGAAGGTGGATTGAACGGCAAGAGATGCTTGGCAAGTTCTTCACAAGCCCGCTTCTGACCACGAAACTGCCGACAGAAATTCACCCCGACGTCAACGACCCAACCGAAAAGCTCCTGCTGAAGGCGGTTCGTCTCAAACTCAACGACCAAAACCGCCTAGATCGCGACCCGGGGTTCAAGTCGTTTAAGGACTTCATCGACGCTTTGAAATCTTCCGGACTCTTGCCATCAAAAGAAGCGGTCTGAGCCGTTTTGCGACCGATAATGTGCCGGTTTGTAGCGTTCTTTGAAAAAAAGTGGCAAAAGCGGTTATCGGTGGCGTTTCAGTGGCATTAATAGATTGGTCGATGAGCACGGACATCGGTTGAGTCGCACACTCAATCCGACAAAATCCAAGCCCATCCCATTTAAGGAAACCCGTTTGCCCGCCCATTAACTGAGGCGAATTTTGACGGCTAAAGACAGTCGAGAAAGTCACACGGAGAAGTCAGCCTCCTGGTTTGACATGCCTTGCGTCCCTGGCGGCGGCGAAGAGTCGGTTCAAATTGGAACCTTCCGGGCCCACTTCAGAGATTTCTGCGTAGTCATAAGCGGTCGCGAAGTGCTTCTGCCCGTAACCGAGAAGGCGCTTCTGACTTTGGGCCGCAACAAATCATCGTCCGACTTGTTCTTCCCGGACGCTTGTGTCAGCCGCGATCACGCAGTTATTCACCTGGTGGACGGCAAGGCTTACATCTCCCAATGCAAGACCTCTCGAGGTCCCACCACGATTACCCGCGGCACTCGCGAACTCGCAGTCGCTTGCGCCCCTGAACTCATCAATCTTGAGTCGGGCGACGTTATTCGACTCGGCGGCGATGGTGGTCCCGAGTTTAAATGGCAAAAACTGGCGGCACCCACCCAAATGTTCAGAGCCAAGCTCTACCAAGCAGGCGCTCAAGATCCCGTTGCTACAGAGCGCGCACGCGCCGCCTCCAATGAGTTCATCACAAACAGCGAATACCCGCGCCCGCTGCCAAGCGGTTTTCAACTCGTAAGCGGCCATGGTCACGTTAACGAGCGAGGCTACCAGGACACCAAAGACCGTCCTTCGATTGTCATCGACCGACGCCCAGGCGCCGACCCGGTTTTGGAAGCGTTCAAGCGCGATTTTCATACCAAGTACGAACACATGAAAGACAGCCCCAAGACACTTGTGGTTGCGCTCGCCAAAGAAGTAAAAAATGCGTTGGAACCAAAAGACTGGTCAAACTCGGCTATTGATGCAGCGTACGCTCACTTTCGCAATCAGTACGCCGGACAGCGCCTGCTTCTAGGCGATGTAATCGAAGCAGCCAAACAAGGTCAGGGAGCCGGTCTCGGACACCAGCAAGCACTGCTTCTCAAAGAACTTTTCGACTCATTCTATCCGGAAGACATGTCCAATCGCCCTCAGCTCAAGCTTGTCAGAGGCTATTGCGACGAAGTTTGGGAATGCTGGTCGCGCTCATGTGCAATCAACCATTCATGGACGGTACTTCAAGTTCCTGATGCCTACGGACGTTTAGGGCCTGAGCTCATCGTCGACCCGCGCCAACAAATTTATGCAGAACCAGCCTCATCGCACCCTGAGCATCATTCAGGCAAAGATGTTCCTTCCTTGAGACCTCCATTTTTCGACTACCAGACCGCATCGGAAACGATGGTCAGAATCGAAAAGCATCCGCTAACGCCGGCTGAAGTAGACCGTCTCAAGGGTCGCCAGGTTCGCTACAACCATGAAAATTGGCGCATCGCAAACATCACAAACTCTCAGGTGGAAATTAGAGCAGCCCGGTTCAAAACCGCGCCGCCAACCGAGATTGTAAATGGCGACGAATCAGAAAAAGGAAAAGAAGCACCTAAATTGGTGGTCGGCAAAGAGTACAAACTGAAAAACGATGGAAGCAACGAAGCATGGCTTTTGATCGGCTGGGAAGACATCGACAACAAAGAGATCAGACTCTTCAGAGATGATGCGATTCGACGTATTTTGCCACTGATCGAATTGGCCGCCGACAACAAAACCCTCTTTGAAGAACTGGCCAGAATGCGCGAAAGCAAGAAGGCGGGCGATACGGATACACCAGAGCGCCCATTCGACTGCACTCCGCCGAGCGAACCCTTGTCGCGCGCTGCATTCTATGGAATCAAACCGGGGCGCGAGGTTCACCACCTCGGACGGACGTGGCGAGTGGATGGATTCGACGGCGAAAATATCGACATCGTCAAACCAGGCATCAAAGAAGTGCTGAAGCCGGAATTCAACAGATTGAACGGCGGCGGCGATCCAAACATCGGACAGGAATATTGGATTGAGCGTTCATCAGGCATTTTGGAGTTGTGGAAACTGACGAAATGTGATTCTGAAGCAACGAAATTCACGTTGAGAAGCGAAACAGCATTTCGTGAGAAAGTGCCTCTCGACAGAATTCTGGAACAAAACCCACAACTCGCACCAGGCAAGCCGCTTGATCCATTGGAACTTTTGATCGATCCAACTGCGAAATTGCATTTGGAAAGCAGATGGTCGAACAAAGGACCACACGATAAATGGATAGGAACAGTTGAAGGCAGCCGCGGTGAGCGAGTGCAGGTTATGGTGCACAGATTTGCCGGCGATCCAGCGCATTGGACCCGGCTGAAAAACGATCTGGCAGCGCAACATCTAGCAAGAAAAATGAATTGCCCGCATCTATTCCCATCGACTATTCTTCGCGACGGAATGATGGTGCAAGCTGTTACCGGTCACGAGTCGGAAAACCTCGCATCATTTGTCTGCAACCGACTTCTTGAATACAAAGAGTTTCGCGTCATCGAACCAGACATTCAACGCAGAGTCATGAAGGTGCTCGAATCAGATCCCCTGCTTAAGGCCAAGCTCGCCGAAGTAACTGTATTCAGTGTACTTCTGGGCGACCTCGACCAGCAAGGACTCAACTTCTTGGTGGAGCGAACGGGACCAGGTCTCTACGATTTTTCAGTTGCGCGCACCGACACTGATTATGCATTTTCACTGGATAGAGAGCCTCGCATGGATCAACTTCCATACTATGGTTTGATCATGTGCGGAATTTTTGCCGCCTTCTCGGAAGGCGAGCTTCCTCCTTACGTGAAGCCACGCATCAAGCAAATTAGCGACGACCTCAACCCCACAAACGAAAGCGAAGAAGAAACAACACGCGCCAAGGAAGCACGTGCCAAATTCGCAAAAGACACAGGTCTAAGCGAGGCTCAAGTGCATGCACTTGCTGCACGCGCAGAAGCCCTTCTGGTTACTGGAAAGTTTCCACGTTCACGCACATTCGAAGAAATGTGCGACGGCGCCCGCGCAAGGAATTGGGATGCAGGTGCAATGACTGGTGACACCATAGACGCCACCGCCGCTACTGCCATTCAAAACCCTCAGAAGAAGGCTAAGAAGAAAGATCAAGACTAGGATTCTTCAACCCGAGAATCTTCAATGCTGCCGAATACGACTACGTCGATGACACCGGCAATAAGTTGTCCGCAGCTTGCGCCCACAGCAGCGAAGCTCAAAGAAGACAACCACGCAGATGGCTCAGAGCTCGTCGCTCGCACCAAGTAAAAGCCGAGCAACGCCCCGACTAATCCACAAAACCAGATACAGACTGCTTGGAGTCGTTGAAATCTAACGCTCTTTGTCGCGTTCAATCCCTGTATTGGAGCTGGCTGCGGTGAGCTCAGAGTCTCAACGAACGTCCATGGTTTCTTTAACTGAAGTGTCGTCATATGCACCTCCTGCTGCCGCTCTTCAATGTGAGTTCATAGTGACACAGCACAAAACTCGCCACATCAGGCACAGGGTAGATACATTTTCGTAATCAGCCTAAAGAAGTACTACGACAACGATGCCCCATTAAGTTTTCCTCGCCTCAACGCTTGAACTCATCGCGTGGAGCACCCTCGGTCTTTGGTTTCAACCAAGATGATTCAGGCAGCTTGGGAATAGCCCTAAACGTATAGGTATGAGTTTGTCCTCCAGCCTTGTAGTTCGCCACTCCGGAAAACTCGCTGCCGTCCCATCGCCCTTCATAGTGGACTTGGCTTCCCTTGTGTTCACCCGTCAAATCGCGCCTGTTAGCGACAAGACTTCCGGGCTCGGTCTTGGGTGATTCGATGTAAACCTCACCTGTCCCTCCACCTCCACCAGTCGGAGCGATGGTGTAGCGTTTGGCATAACGCTGCAACAGATCGTTGCTCGTAGGACTGAATGTCCAAACCGACGTTCTACCTCCATCCTCATTCACGGTAAACCTAGCGGGAAGATCAGGAACAGCGACGGCCTTCGAAGCTTTAGTCTTTGGAAACATCGTTGAATTCTGCCTATTCAAAACAGCCTGCCCAAAGATATTGACTAGATACAAAAGAACCACTGTTACAAGCAAAGCTGTTCCAGCCGCTCGGACTCTCTTTGTTCGAGGTCCTATAGCATGCTTATAGCTATGCACGGGCGCGCCGTTAACGCTTTGCGAAACAGCTTCAACAAACTCGGGGCCAACCTCACCGGGCTTTCGATTAACCTTAGAGACTATCTTTCGAACATCAAGCGCTCTTCGTGCCCGCTGTTTAAATGTTATCGACTGTGCTCGGCTAGGCTCATCCGACAAGTAAGGCACCTTATCTGGTGGCATCTCGGAAAGTCTCGCCAACCAATCAGCACATTCACGAACAACCGGCGACTGATGATACAGCATGATTGAAAATGCTCTTGAGTTGCCGACGTCTCGAAAATCATCCTGCCTGAACAGCAAACATTCATCCCCACCATCGAGCTCATCCCACAGCAGTGGATCGATCGCTAGGCAAATCAACGAACAGTAGATCAACCAAGCAGAAAAGTTATCCAACGATGGATCAAAATGCGTCGCGTTGCGGGCCGGATGCTGATAGTTGCGATGACCGAGCTCGTTGCTTTGCCAGCCTCGTAATGCAGGAACGAACATGCCGTCATAGTCGACGAGTCTGAGCGCCAAATCGGACCTGCCATCTTTGCGCGGGCTGGTCTCCGAAACAATGATGTTGCCGTGCTGCAAATCTCCATGTGCAACACCGGCTTCTTTGAGACAAGTCATCATCATCTCGAACTGTAATGCCAAGTTGCGCATCGACTCAAAATCATGCACATGCTGCTCGACAAATTCACCGAGCGTCTCGCCTTCCACCCACTCCATTTTTAGAATCGGGTACCACGTGCCACGCACCTTAATGCCCTGCTCTATATAGTGAAACCCGACTGTGCAATCGAGTTTGTCGGACATGACGAATTTGCTTAGTTCGGCATACCGTTGTTGCTGGTCTTGTATGTTGTTGAGGAAACAGCGCACAGCCCAATCAGCCGAACCGCATTGCATTTTATAGACTGTCGCAAAGAAACCCGTTCGCGGGCGTGGCAAACCCAGCGCGTTCTGCTCGACGACCCCGGACTGCAGCTCTTGATCGTCGACATTAAGCAGCGGCGCCTGAATAGCCTCCTGGTAGTCCTGCGGAGACGGCCAGCTTATGAGCTTGAACGTTTGCTCTTTCAGTTTATGGTCAGGGTTCAATCAGAAAAATCCAGCGCTATCTTTCTGAGCGCAATATACCCTTTCAACCGCCTTGCGGCCACTTTGCCGGTCGCGCGGCCATGCAAAAGTTACAGCCGGGCAGGCTTGACGTCGCCTCCGACACTTGCCAGTGCTTCCAGTCGCAGCTCGGCTAGGTTTCGCAGCTTGGTTTGTCCACTATTGCTTCCGGGCTTGAATGTCGCTGAGCAACTGAACAGACGATATCGCTGACTCATGCTGCGCGCCGAAAATTCTTTGTCGAATCAAAATTGCCTTTCGGCAAAGTGTTTCGGCTTCCTGGACTCGTCCCACTCTTGAGAAGACATCAGCGAGCAAATGCGACGTTATCGCAACTTGATAATCATTTTCATCGATACACTGTTCAATCTTCAAAGCTTCTTCGTACAGATTGGCAGCCTCAGCGATTCTTTCTTGACCGCAATACAAATGCCCTAAGTTGTGCAGGGAAGAGGAAAGTGCGAATCCAGGAGGATGAGCTCTACGAATTTGAATTGCCCTTTTGAAGAGCTGTTCAGCGTCAAGAAACCGATTCTGAGCTTCATATAGACAACCCAGATTGTTTAGAGGCGAAGTAGTTTCTCTACTTAAAGCACCAAAAAGCTCTTCTTTTCTGACAAGGACTCCTCGAAGTAATCTTTCCGCTTGAGCGTACTGTCGAGTATCAATGTATTCAGCACCTAGATTGTTCTGCATCGTTAGCAGTTCGTAATTGCTTGCTTGAACAGTTGGTTCGAAGTCGGCAATAGCTTTTTCTAGCAGACTCACAGATTCCACCGATCTTCCTTGGATTGAATACAACTGGGCAAGACTCGTTCGCAAAAAACCAATAACCGCACTCCCATTTTTGAGAGGCGTCGCAATCTTAATCCCGCTCAAAAACAGGTTTTCCGCCTCTTGAAAGCGCCCTGAGGCAACGTACAACCTACCAAGTCGATTTAAAGCCGTGGCAACTTCAATGCTATTTTGACCATACAGCTTTTTCGAAATCCTCAACGCTTCCAACCGATAAAACTCTGCACTCGAGTAGTTTGAGAGGTTCTGGTAGATATAGGCCAGCGTGCTTAAGCGTTGTGCAGTGGGTTCTGAATCAGAACCAAACTGCATCCGACTGACTTGAACGGATTTTTCACAAACCGATTGAGCTTTAGAGTAGTTCTCTTGCGCGATGTAGCAATCCGCCAGATTCTCTAATGACCAGCCCCCATGATCACCGATGCGCACACATTCAATGAAGTACGGTTCCGCCTGCAAGAATTTAGACTGATTAAAGAAGTGCCAAGCCAGTGCATTGTTGGCCTGCCAAAGATCAGCGCTGTCTTTCTTTGTACGCTTCAATCTAATTCGAAGAACTTCTTTCAGCTGCGGTTCAGCTTCATCGAATCGTTTTTGTTTCCGGTAAACATTTCCGGCAAGATCTGATCGAAGCCAGCTTTCGTGTAGGCTGTCGATGCCGCAAAGTTTCCTTGTCGTCTCTATGGAACTCTTGTATAACGCTTCAGCTTCGCTCAACCGATTTCGATCCGCGAGAAAAAGACCATAACAAAGTGCAGCATCAAACCAGCGGTCGCTACTCTTGAGACGTTGCTTCAAAGTAGTTTCGATGACCATGTCATCATTTGAACTTACACCGTACTTCGCTTCCGGCGAGTTTGCCAAGACAGGAGTACCTGGCTTAGGATGCGACTCTGAGGTCGTGAATCCAATGTTGAAAGTCACAATTGGCACAAGAACTAAGAACGAAAGACACGTTCGAAGGGGTGAATCGAAAGCCAAAGCAGATGCCATCTTAGGGCCTCAGACAGAGATTGTCTTCGTATACGATATGCATCGAGCGTATCACAGAGGGAAGGTTCCGAAATCCGTAGTTCCACCCCGCAAATAGCCCGCTAAATACCTACCCACGAAGAGAGGAGGTTGCCCTCCTCTCTCTGCATCTGATTGGCTCTGTGTGGTGTGGTCAATCAAGCAGCTTCTGTTGCTGGTCCTTCTTCTTTCTTCTCCTCTTCTGCTTCTTCAGCGGCAGCTTCTTCACTTTCTGCTGCAACTTCTTCAGCTTCATCGGATTTTTCTTCTTCGGATGCTTCTTCGTCGGATGCTTCGGTTTCTTCCGCTTCCGCCTCAGCTTCGGCTTCTGCTTCGGCTTCTGGTTCTGCTGCTTCTGCTACTTCGGCTTCTTCAGCTTCTGTTTCTTCAGCTTTTTCTTCTTCAGCTTCTGCGGTTGGTTCTGCTTCTTCGGTTGATTCTTCAGCGGCTTCTTCCTTCGCTTCTTCTTCACCAGCTTCTGCAGTTGGCTCTGCTTCTTCGGTCGATTCTTCAGCAGCTTCTTCGCTTGCTTCTTCTTCACCGGCTTCTGCGGTTGGCTCTGCTTCTTCTGTTGACTCCTCTACGGTTTCTTCTTTAGCTTCTTCTTCACCGGCTTCAGCAGTTGGTTCTGCTTCGGATGTTTCTTCAGCTGCTTCTTCGGTTTTTTCTTCTGATGCTTCTTCGGATTTTTCCTCGCTTGATTCTTCACTTGCTTCAGCGGCCGGTTCCGATTCTGATTCGCCAGATTCTTCACACGCTTCTTCCTTCGACTCGCAAGTCGATTCAGCTTCCGCGCATGCTTCTTCTTTTGTTTCTTCAGCAGCTGTTTCTTCTGCGGCGCATTCTGCAGTGGCTTCTTCTGCGCATTCTTTCTTTTCTTCGTGCTCACAACACGACTCTTGCGCGGCTTCAACTACTGGTTCTGCTGCTGCTTGCACATTGTTTTTCTTGTTCTTCTTTGCCATATGGTCCGTCCCCCGATCTCTCGCAAATTTTTCGCAGTGGAAGTCAGCCCTATGCTTCGCGCAAGATCGGCGTGCAGCAGACTATCACTCAAGCCTATGGGGCAAGAGCAACTAGCGCCTCGATCTACGAGCGTCGCATAGAACCTTCTACATCCATTCTTACAGAAAAATGTGGTGGCATGTCGGGTAAAACAAAAGATTTTTGGTTAAATGTTTACGAAAGGTTTTCGAAGGTTTTGCGCACCGAAAGTAGTGGCGTCCAATGACATGTGATACTAGATAGTACTATCCCGGGTGGAACAGCCGAAAAGCTAGTAAACACAGATAGTTCCTAGGATTTTTTGCGATCTGTCAGTCGCGGCTCGGCTCTTCTGAGTTGCTTCAACTCTTCGGAAACTTGCGACGCCGATCTACACGTGTCGAGTATCACTTCTCGTCCGTCTTTTACTTTCTCTTCGTTCAAAAGACTTTCAATCGTAGGCAACGAGTTGCCGATAGTAACCAATTGTCCGCAAGCTGACTGCAATCTGCGCGACCATTCTGGATCAGGCGCCGAGCCGGTATACTGGGTAGCCTGATCGATATCGTTGACTTGCGCGAGCAACTCGCTAACCACTATCTTCAATCGTTCTTCATAGGCTCTCAGTTCGATCAGTTGTTTTGCTTTTTGCCGCTTCAGATAGTTCGAAACTTTGAGCCAAGTGAATAGCGAACCCGCGGCCACTATTACACCCCCAGCACCAATTCCAACTAAGAAAAACTGCTCGCCCACTAACTTCCTCAAAATGCTTTTTCGGGCATCTACAGGCTTCATTGTACTCGTCACGATCATAAACAATATCTATATTCGCTTGTTATCTCCGCGCATATCCGACTGGACTTGAGCCGCAGCGCTTGACAATTATTTTTAAACAAGATCGCCCAAAAATAGGCCGCTGCAAGTTGAAAATGCGGTGCTATACTCCTGAAAAGGTAATGGCAACTCGATGGCCCATGAGTCGAGAGCGCGGCGGCCCGATATTTTGAGTCCAAAAAATACACAACTCTCACAAGGAAAGACATGACCTTTCCAGATCCAAGTCCTCTCAAAAAAGCAGTAGATGACCTGAAAGACATAGTCAGTCGCTCTCAAGGCGATGACCACGAAATCGCGATTCTGGTGAAGCAGATCGAAGCTATCGTGGCATCCATTGAGACAAAGACAGGCAACCGCATCGTGAGCGCACCTGCAAATGCGCAAACGCCAGTAGTTCCCATTGTTCAATCGACGATCAGCCCGATTGTCTAGTTTACGTCGCGCATTCGCAGCTGATAACGATACGTAATCCAGGCAACGAGTCTTTCAAGTTACGCACCATCGAGAATTCTACTGTCAGTCCATGGCGTCTGCTGTTAGCGGCGCCGATGAGGCAGAACGACAGTTCACATTGGCGCTGCGTGATCACGTCCCGCGTAACATGGTCAACTATACTTTGCATTTCGATTCCAAATGGAAACTGGAGGTCAATGCAGCGAATGGACACAAATTTCGTGATCACGTGCCGCGTGATCACATGCCGCGTGATCACATGCCGCGAGATCACCAAGCGTCAAACTACGCTCCGCGCCTGTATCTTTGGTACTCAGCGCTCAGCTCTTTGATCTGCGCGGCGAGCTGCACTGCTGCTTGCGGCTTGCCTAGAGCCTGCATAGCAGCTTTCATTGAGCGCAGACGCTGCGAGTTATTGTCGTCGTTCACCAGGGACAGAATCTCGGCGCTCAGTCGCTCTGCGGTCAACTCGGACTGCACAATCATCTCAGCTGCGCCAAGCTCTTTCACGTACTGCGCGTTTTTAGTCTGGTGATCTTGTGCAGCAAAAGGAAACGGAATGAATATCGCAGGTGTTGCGGTTACCGCCAACTCCGCTATCGTCATGGCACCAGCTCTGCAGACCGCAACGTCACAAGCCGCATAGCCAACCGCCAAATCATCGAAGTATGCACGCAGGTGATAGCGCTGGTTTTGCAGATGTGTGCCGGCTCGGTCTTTCACCTCGTTGAAGTTTTTGTCGCCCACTTGATGAATCAACTGCAGATGCGGCTCGCTCTCGAGCAACACCGGCAGTGCCTCGATAACCGCATCGTTGAGCGCTCTTGCGCCTTGCGAGCCGCCTGTGATCAAAACTGTTTTGAGATCGGCACGCAATCCCAAAATTGCCGCTGCAGCGTCTCTACCCATGAGATTTACGAATGATTGTCTGACGGGGTTGCCGTTGACTATCACTGTTCCCCTTGTTTGAATTCTTGTCTTGGCACCTTCCATGCCTAAAGACACCAGATTGGCGTTGCGTCCGAGCATGCGATTGACGAGGCCAGGGTGAGCATCCGGCTCATGAACAGCATAAGGAACGCCCATTTGCATAGCCGCAGCCAGAGGTGGTGAGGAGGCGTAACCACCGGTTCCTAAAACAACGGTGGGGCGAAACTCTTTGAGAACGGCTCTTGCTCGACTCACCGCCCATAGTGTCTGAAAGGGCCAGCTCAACAGTTTAGGCGAGAGCTTGCGGGGCATGCCCGAGACCGCGAGACCAACAAAGTCTAGACCGCGCTCGGCCGCCAATCTTTCTTCCAGGTGTCCTTGCGCTCCTATATAAAGGATTGCCTCGACCTCCGGATCGGTCTTCAACTGTTCGGCAACTGACAAGGCAGGATATATATGTCCTCCCGTGCCTCCGCCGGTTAGAACTATGCGATGTCCACTCATGTCGATTCTAATGGGTTACTTTGTATGTGCTGGTGCTTCGGTTTCGTCATCATCTTCGTCTTCGTTGAATACGCCGCGGTCGCGCGAGACCGAAAGCAGTATGCCCACCATGGCTAGTGTGATGACTAATGATGTTCCACCATAACTGATAAATGGCAAAGTGATACCAGTAACCGGAACAATACCAGTCGTTACCATGACGTTGACCAGAGCTTGCACACAGATTGAGCTGGTAATTCCAATGGCGAGCAATCTGCCGAACAAGGTGCGAGCTTCCAGTGCAGTTTTGAAACCATAATAGCCAAAGAGTGCGAAGAGCCCGACCAAGACGGTGCAACCCAACATTCCAAACTCTTCTGCAATCACCGCGAAAATGAAGTCGGCATGCTGCACGGGAAGGTAGTGCAGTTTTTGCAGCGAGCGCCCGAAGCCGACACCGAGAAAGCCGCCGGAGCCGATGGCCAGCTGGGCTTGAATGATGTTCCAGCCTTCTTTTTGAGGGTGCTTGTAAGGGTCAAGCCAAGTCTCAATACGCGCCATCTGATATGGTGTCTTTTGAATATGCTGCCATACCAGCCAACCGGCGCTACCCAAAGCTGAAAGCAAAAGCAATGAGTTGGTTCCACTCACGTACAGAAGTGCCAGCATCCCGGACATGATCATGAGCCCCGAACCCAAGTCGGGCTGCTTAACGACAATGCCCGCCATGATCAAAACAATGGCGATGCGGCAAAAGATTTGGCGATGCCACCAAAAGTATTTCGACAAACCTGACGCTAAAAGAATGATGGATGCGACTTTTGCCAGTTCTGAAGGTTGAAACTGCACCGGACCGAAGTTGATCCATCGGGTTGAGCCCATCTGTGTGATGCCTACACCCGGAACTTTTGTAAGCAAAAGAAAGAACAATGCAAGTAACGCAAGCGGCCAGGCCCACTTCTTGAGTTTTCTGTAATCATATTTACTTACCGCAAACATTACAAAGAGACCAATCAGACAAGCGACGGTCTGGCGGCGCAAAAATACTGTGGAGTCGTGGTAATTGGTGAGCGCCTGGGGCGCACTGGCGCTGTATACAGCCATCAAGCCGAAGCCGCACAAGGTTATCACCAGCGTAACTAACGCTTTTCTGGGCAGCCCTCTAAATTCGGGACCCTGCGGCTGGGTGCTCTCAGTTCGCCGTCGGTTTCCCTGACGACGCCAACTTGTCGGCTCTGGTGCGGACAATATCTTTGAAGACACGACCTCGGTCCTCGAAGTCCTTGAACATATCGAAACTTGCACACGCGGGCGAAAGAAGCACCGGTCCACGCTTTAGCTGACCTCCAAGGTCAACGGCCTCCGCCATGGTATTTACCGGATATATATTTTCAAAACCTCCTTCTCTCAGCGCTCTGTCAAAACGTTCCTTCGCTTCCCCTATGAGGATAACAGCAGCAACGTATTTTCTAACAGCATGAACAAATTCACCAAGTGAAGTTCCCTTGTCTCGACCGCCTGCGATCAATACAACTTTCTCATTCGGGAAAGATTCAAGCGCCTTAATGGTGGAGTCTGTGTTTGTCGCTTTGGAGTCGTTGAAATAGCGCACACCGTCTATAGTGGCGATATACTCCAAGCGATGTTCGAGGGCTTTGAACTCTTTTAGATACATCTCGATTTCGTTGGGCTGAACACCGACAACAGCACAAGTAGATATCGCCGCGAGGGCATTTTCGATATTGTGAGCGCCGATAATTTGAAGTTCCTTCGCGCCGCAAACAAGCCTGGTGACTGCGCGAATTCGATAGCAGAGGAAACCTTCGTGCATAAAAGCGCCTTGAATCGAATCGTCCAGCGCTGACTTCTGGCTAAACGGGAAGACCTCGGATCGCGGGTTGTAGTTTGCTACCACCGGATCATCCAGATTGAGAACGGCATATTGATCGGGGCGTTGATTGGCGAATGCCTTCTTCTTATCGTTGATGTAGTTGTCCAAACTCCCGTGCCAATCGAGATGATCGGGCGTCAGGTTCATCCACACCGCAACAAAGGGCGCAAGCGAATTGCTGTAGTGAAGCTGATATGAACTGGTCTCCACCACCAAATAATCAGGCTTTCTATCGAGTTGACTCAAAATCGGAACGCCGATATTTCCACACGCCGGAGCCAATCTGCCCGACTTTTCGAGAATGAAGCTGATCAAGGCAGTGGTTGTGGATTTACCGTTAGTGCCCGTAACCACGATCATTGGAGCACGGCTTTCGCGATAAGCAAGCTCGACATCGGAGATTATCTCCTTGCCGAGGTTGCCTGCGCGTTGCATTACTTCCGATGCCGGCGAGATGCCCGGGCTCGTTACGATAAACTCGCCATGAGCAAGTGCTTTGTCGGAATGTTGGCCGAACTCCACTTCAACACCCAGAGCAGTCAAAGCATCTGCCTGCATTTTCTTGGAGGCATCCGGTTGGCTAGATTCAGAAACGAAAACAGACGCACCACGCTCGCGCAAGTAAGTGGCGGTGGCAACGCCACTTCTACCTAAACCCAGCACGGTGACTTTCTTTCTCTGCCAGTTTTGCATTGTCTTTTATAAGCGCTCCGAACCTAGCGACCGCGGTTCTTCTCTTTTTGTTCGAGCTTGTAGGCCTTGTTTTGCAAGTTTTCGATTTTCTTTTCTAGCTTCTGAACTTGTTTGGGCGGCAGATCCGGAGCCAAAGACATATACGCTTTGTATTGAACGATTGCTTCTTTGAGATCTTTCGAAGCTTCAGGCTTCAGTTTTTCCAGTGTTTGAGCAAGACCCATTCTGGTGTCAGCAATTTTCGGATTACCGTAAATGGAAGCGTGATACTTGTCGATGGCGCTGGCCAGTTGTTTTTTGCGAGCGAGATCATCGGCAAGAGTCAAATCTTGTTTCGCCGCATCACGAGCCTTGCCGACAAGGCTGAGCCCGCGCTTGGAACGATCTTCGGCACCAGGATAAGTGGCGGCTTTCTTGTACGCGGCTTCGGCGTTGTCCAGATCTTTGATCATCAACGCCAGGTCGGCTACGGCAAAAGTCTGTTTTGCGTCGGTCGAGTTTTGGATGACCATTTGCATTTGTTGATCGGCATCTTTGAACTTGTTTTGCGCCAACAAAGCTTCGGCATATGCAATGCGTTCACCATTGTTTGTGGGTGTGCCGATGCTTGCGAGATCTACCGGCGTTCCAGCCATAATTCTCAATTTGGCTTGGGCGAGTCTCAACTCCATATCGTTGGGATTCATCTTCACCGCTTGATCGATCATGCGTGAAGCAGATTCGAATTCGTTGGACACGAAAAAGGAGCTTGTCGCTTCCTTGTTAGCCTTGAGGTAATACGCGCGCGTCAACCCTTTGGCGGCACCAGCGTTTTGAGGGTTAGTGTCGAGAACCTTTTGATACTCTTTGATCGCATCATCGAGTTTTTCAAGCTTGAGTGCATTGTCTGCAACTCTCAAATGCAGGTCGGAGTTGTTGGGCATGATTTCCAAGCCAGAGCGCAGTTCGGCAATCGCGTGTTCGAGATCGCCTCTTGATTCGCGAATGTCTGCGATGCCCAAGTATGCATCCGGGTTTTCAGGCTTGATGCGATAAGACTCTTGAAACGCTTTAACTGCAGCAACAGTGTTGCCTTGTCCGGCATAGGTTTGTCCCAAAGACAACTGTGTCGGCCAGCTGTTTGGATTTTGATAGAGAGCGGTGTTGAGTTCTTTCAACGCTTCGTCGTACAAGCCTTGCTTCATGTACACGGTTCCCAAACCGTAGTGACCGGTCGAGTTGCCTGAGTTGAGCGAAACCGATTGCTTGAATGCAGTGGCTGCATCAGCCAGGTTGCCCTGCTGCAACTTCGCTACACCCAATCCGGAAAATGCTTCGGAATATTGTGGGTCGAGACGAGTCGCTTCTTGAAACTCTTTGATGGATTCGTCCATTCGTCCCTGTTCCTTATAGATCTGACCGAGCGTGTAATGCGCTTCGGGCATACCGGGATCGATGGAGAGTCCTTGCTTCACTTCAGCTTCTGCGTTGCGCAAAAGTGCGTCTTTGTTTTTGATGATTGTTTGCGACGAGGATTGCAGGCGATTCAGCATAACCATCGCTTTGCCTGCATGCGCCATGGCGTTCATTGGTTCTAACGCCAGAGCTTTGTTGAGTTGCTCTTCGGCGCCATCGAGCTTAAACTGCTTGGCCAGCGCCATTCCGTAGCCGACGGTGGCTTGCACGCTTTTGGTGTTGCGACTCAAAACCTGCTTGTACAAGTCGGCTGCATCACCGTATTTTCCTTTCAGCATCAAGTCGTCAGCCATTACGACCTCACGCTCGATCTTTATCTTGATCACCTTCTTGGCCGCTGCCGGCTGCACGTAACCAGCCTGAATCAGGCCAACCGAACATGCAACAACCAGACTCCAGTTGAAGAGACTCTTCGAGCGCATAGCGTCCTCCTGGCAAATACTGTAATGGGAAATGGGAAGAATACAGAAGGATCTTCCCCCGCGGCATCAACGTCTCAAGCATTCCTTTCTATAGCGTTTCAGATGGTAATTTGAAGTCAGATTTCGGTCTTGACCATTTGCCACGAATCGCAGGATTGCTAAGCGATGACGACGGATCGTTTGAAACGACCGACCATATTATCTACGAACCTGCTGAAAATAACATTTTGACAAGATGTGAAGCGTTACCAGCAAAAAAACGTTAGTCTCTTAGAACTGCCAAAAAACAAACCGAAAGAGGATCTCTGATTTTTCCTGCTTCTTGCCAGCCCTAAAAAGGCGTCCTACAGATGAACATATATAAGGAGTGAGTTCATGTCCGGCCATTCGAAATGGGCAACCATCAAGCGCCAAAAAGCTGTTGTTGATGCCAAGAAAGGCGCCACGTACGCACGCATGGCGCGAGAAATTATTGTCGCCGCACGCTCCGGCGGCGGAGACCCACAAGCCAACTTCAGATTGCGACAGGCAATCGATCGAGCGAAGGCTGAGGGCGTGCCCAACGACAACATTCAACGCGCCATCGAAAAAGGCACAGGTGGTGGCGCCGGCGATAACTTGGAAGAGTTGACATATGAAGGTTATGGCCCCGGTGGTGTCGCGGTACTCTTGAAGTGCCTGACTGACAATCGCAATCGCACAGCCGGAGACATTCGCAGCACCTTTTCAAAATATGGTGGGAACCTTGGAGAAACCGGCTGCGTTGGTTGGATGTTCAAGGAGCGCGGTGAATTGACGGTGGAGAGCTTGGCTGCCGGAAAGAGCGAAGACGATCTGCTACTGACCGTAAGCGATGCCGGTGCCGATGACATGGAATCCAACGGTGACAACACACTTGTCGTTTGCAAACCGGAAATGCTGGAAGCTCTTAAAAATGCGATTGCAGCCGGCGGCTACACCGTGGGCGCAGCTGAGATCACGATGTCTCCGCTCAACACCGTTGAAGTCACCGATCGCGAAATCGCCAAGCAGCTTCTGAAGCTGTTGGATGTGCTTGAAAATCACGATGACGTGCAAAACGTGTATGCCAATTTCGACATGAACGCAGACTGGATGCAGGAGTTTTTGGGCTAGTCACAATTGCGCTTGACAACAACCGCTTCACCAAGATTGTCACCAATCTGTGATTCACCTTCTTTACGATCCACCACTCTTGACACCCATCACCTATATCAAAGAAATATAGAGCCAGCGGGCAACTCGCAAAGTTGAGCAGGCGCTTTATAACTCGATTGCCGATTTATTAGGACGGATTCAGCGAAACATTTACAGTCTGTTACCAACCTCTCTTGACCACCATGATCGGGCTCAACTGTGAGATTTGGTTAATCCGGTTCAACTGCGACTGCTCGGCGAAATATATCTCTCGATCAACCTCGGATAGCTTTTTATCGCCGGGTCAACCCCTTTGACTTTAACAATCTCCAAGAAAAGCCTCGTCTTTGGCTGGTTCGGAAAAATTCGACTTGTCAAACCGGTTTTGACTTGGTGCGGTTTGGTTTGATAACTTGGCGCCTGCTTCGGCGGTCCGCAAGCTCCGTATGTTTCGGACCCAGTACTGACAGACTATCGATGAAGTTCATCATCAGTTCCAACTAGTAAGAGGAAGGATCAAACAGCAGGCAGCTAATTCGAAAACAAAGAGAGTTTCGCTTAGCACCGAACGTTTGGAGAGTATGAAAGCAGCCGGCAACACTTTTATGTTGATGCACAAAGTTGTATTGGGATTAAGCGCAACGCTCATGTTGAGCGCCATTCCTGCATTCGCAAATGATCTGACTCCGGAAATTACATCGGAAGTCTTTGAAGAGAATGAGCAGGAATGCGCAACTGTTTCCATCAATGGAAAAGAGCTCCTCTCATACAAAGGCGAAACAATCAAAGGCTCGGCAGAAGACAGAGCTGAAGATCTCGCAAGCAAGCTTGAAGAGCTGTTTGATGACGATGACAAACAGATCAATCCTGACAGCATTCTGCCTGCAAAAGAAGGCGATATGGCATGTGTTCGAATCGATGGAACAGTCTTGAAGTTTGATCTCCCCACATCGGTTGATGGTGAAGCAGCTCCTCAGTCACCGCAAGATACAAGTTTGAAAATCTGCAACATGCTCAGAGAAGCGCTTGGTGGAAGCCAACTTCCATCTAACTTCTTCAAGGCGCCGGAAGCGGTTGATCCTGAAAACGTTGCTACAACTGGCGAGAAGTTCAGCGGTCACGCATCTTGGTATGGTGGCAAATTCCATGGACGACGCACATCGGCCGGCGAACGCTTCGATCAAGACAGTCTCACCGCCGCGCACCGCAGCTTGCCGTTCGGCACCAAGCTTTTAGTTATGAACCGCAGAACCGGCGACAAGTGCGTCGTTAAGGTCAACGACAGAGGACCGTTCGTTCACGATCGCGTGATTGACGTTTCTCGTGGCGCAGCCAGACAGCTCAATATGATCTCGTCGGGCGTCGCGATGGTTGACGTATTTATTCTCGAAAGAAACCAATAGATTCGATTGAGGGTGCGTCGCACCGCGTGATCACGCAGCACGTGATCATGCAGCACGTGATCACGCGACGCGTGGCCATCGTATGTGGTGACTCCGCATCGTATGTGGTGGCCATGCGGCGCGTGATCACGCGGCGCATGGCCACCCATTTCGTGATCATGCGGCGAATGGACACGCATTTCGTGATCTCGCGCCGCGAGATCATGCGCCAGCCCGGCCCAGAGACATGGGATACGCCCCCCCTTGATTTCCAGCATAACGGTCGATGAAGTGGCCAAAGCCCCTAAAATTGGGGTCTAACCGACTTTCTGTTAAAATGTCCTATCCAAGTAATGAAACGCCCCAGCCGGTCGTTAAAATCGATTTAGAAGGCGCTCGTTGCCTCCCTGTCGTCCAGGTGGACACCTAATAACCATGACCGACAATGTTCGAGTAAGAATTGCTCCCAGCCCCACAGGCCATTTGCACGTGGGAACGGCTCGCACCGCACTTTACAACCACCTGTATGCGCGCCGTCATAACGGTACCTTCATCTTCCGCCTCGAAGATACCGATGAAGAGCGTTCAAAAGAGGAATACACCCAAGACATCATCGACGGTTTGAAGTGGCTTGGCATCCAGTGGGATGAAGGTCCGGACATCGGTGGTCCTTTTGCGCCCTATCGCCAAACACAAAAGCTCGATCATTACAAAGAGATGGCGCTCAAACTGATCGAAATGGGCAAAGCGTATTACTGCTACGCAACCAAAGAAGAGTTGGATGCATTGCGTGACGAGCAGGCTCAAAAGAAGCTGCCTCCACGCTATGACAATCGCGGTCGCAATCTCAGCAAAGAACAGCGCGAAGTGTTCGAGAAGGAAGGACGCCTTCCTTCGATTCGCTTTGTGGTTCAAGAACCGCATGTGGTGACATGGAACGATCGCATCAAAGGCGAAATCTCAATCGATACGTCCGATTTGGGCGGTGACCCGGTCATCGTCAAATCGAGCGGCGTGGCGACGTACAACTTCGCCGTCGTAATCGACGACATCGACATGAAGATCAGTCATGTCCTGCGTGGCGAAGATCACATTCACAACACTGCCAAGCAAATTTTGATCTACGAAGCATACGGTCACAAAATGCCAGAGTTTGGGCACGCTCCTTTGATTGTCGATATCGAAAAGCGCAAACTTTCGAAACGCTTCCACGGCGAGTCGGTGCATGTCGACAAGTATCGGCAAGACGGATACATGCCTGAAGCGATCGTCAACTATTTGGCTCAGATGAGCTGGACACCGCCTGGTGAGAAAGAGATTTTCACCCTGGCAGAAGCATGCACTCAATTCGACCTCGACAAGGTAAGCAAGAGCCCTGCCGTGTTCGACATCGACAAACTCAACTGGTACAACAGCCACTACATTCGGAGCCTGCCGCTATCGGAAATCACCGACCGCGCAATTCCGTTTTTGAGTGAGTTCGACATCTCCGCGTACTCGCGCGAAGAGCTCGAGCAGATTGTTGCAACCGTGCGAGAGCGCATCAAGTTTTTGAAGGAAATCGGAACAGTTGCGAAGTTCTTCTTCAGCGCCGTCGATATTTCCGAACAGGTGCGCAACGATGTCCTGTCGGCAGAAAGTGCTCGCAAAGTCGTGGACAAATGCCTGGAGAGCTTGAAGTCGATGCCGTGGGGAGACCACGCCGGCTGCAAGAAAGTCGTCGATGCGTTTGGAAAAGAACTTGCTGTGAAAGGAAAAGAATTGTATTGGCCTCTGCGTGCTGCTCTGTCAGGAAAGACTGAGGGCCCAGATCTCGGCGCCATGATTTCAATTCTCGGCGAAAAACGAGTACGCGAGAGACTAGAAAGCTGTTTTTTTTGTAGCAAGTCCTGAATTGTCAGGTTGCTCTAGTTCCGCAATTTAGAGTTCCAATACAAAGGAAGCAATAAAAAAGGAACAGTGAGACAACCAGTTTCACCGTAATTCTTTTATGTTCAATTGAGGCTCAAAGCAATGTCTCCACTTCAAGTATTCAATACACTGACCAACAAAAAAGAGGATTTCGTTCCCATCACTCCGGGCAAAGTGCTGATCTACTCTTGCGGACCGACGGTTTATGACTACAGCCATCTTGGTCACGCTCGCAAGGAAATTGTATGGGATGTTTTTCAGCGCTATCTGCGATTCTCCGGATACGATGTCACTTACGTGCGCAATATAACGGATGTAGACGACAAAATCATCAAACGCGCGAAAGAAGCAGGTTCGCGTCCAGACAAAGTCGCACGCCAGTTTACGTACGAGTTTTGGCATGACATGAACATGCTCAATGTCGACTCTCCCGATATCGAGCCGCGTGCCACAGAATTTATTGCCAGAATGCAAGACTTTACTGCGGCGCTGATTAAAGCCGGGCACGCATACCAAGCCGAAGGCGACGTGTATTTTGACGTCGGTTCGTTCAAAGAATACGGAAAGCTCGGCAAAAAGGATTTGGAACAACTGATCTCCGGATCTCGCGAACAAGTGAAAACTCAAGACTCACTTGCGCACTTGAAGAAAAATCCTTTCGACTTTGCGTTGTGGAAAAGCGCGCCGAAAGGTGAAGCAGGTTGGGAAAGCCCCTGGGGTTGGGGAAGGCCAGGCTGGCATTTAGAGTGCTCGACCATGATCAAGAGCGTGATGGGCGAAACGATTGACATTCACATCGGCGGCGAAGATCTTGTCTTTCCGCATCACGAAAACGAAATTGCCCAGTCAGAAGCGTTGCACGGAAAGCCGCTTGCACGCTACTGGTTGCACAACGCTTTCGTGCAAGTGAGCTCGGAAAAAATGGCAAAATCGCTAGGCAACTTCGCGACAATTCGCCAGCTGCTCGAGTCGTTTACAGCCGATACGATTCGCGTATTTGCCTTGCAAACTCACTACCGCAATCCAATCGACTTCACACCAGAAGCACTGCAAGCTGCAAAAATTGCACTGCAACGGCTTCTGCGAGCGGTCGAGCCGACCGCTGAAAACGGCAACGCCGAGCACGCCGAAGCCAAACTAGCATTCGACGTAAACTTCGACGAAACCACGAAGAGTTTCGATCGCGAATTTAGAGAAGCGATGGACAACGACTTCAACACTGCAGTGGCGATGTCGCTTCTGTTCGCGCTCGCAGATAAGGTTTCAGTGGCAAAGGATGAAACGGTGCGCCAACAATATTCCAGCATGCTCAAAGCATATGCCGGGGTACTTGGACTGACACTCACCGATGATCGACGCACACTCGACAGTCAAACCGGTGGCCGCATCGTAGACTTCGTGCTCCAATTGCGCAAAGAGGCTCGCGACCGCAAAGACTTTGCCACATCTGACCTGATTCGCAAGCAATTAGGCGAGCTCGGCATCAGCGTCATGGATGTAAAAGGCGGAAACGCCTCATGGGAAAGATCCTAGTATTTGGCGGTCGTCGTGCCTTAATTTCCTCAACCCTTTAAAATAAGGGTGATGTCCAACGAACTAGAGTGCATCATTCAGTATCGGCCCGCTTATGTGCGGACAGCTTTTGCTGCATGGTCGATTGCCATGCCGATTATTGCCGTGCCGCTTGTTGTCATTCTCTGTTGCTTGATCCTTGCGTGTGTCACCGGCTTCTTCAATCTCCAATCACCGTTTTTGGCAATTGTGACGTTCTTCTGCATAGCAGCAGCCATCTACCTGCCGGTGGCCGCAATTACTGCAATAACGGGCGATCATAGAATCACGATTACCAAAGACGGCATTTGTTTTCCATTGTTCATGATGCACGCATTGAAGATGCGGCGTCAGCGCCGGTGGTCCGAGTTCGCTGAAATTTCGATTCTTGGAAATTCGACATCACCAAACGACAACAAAATTGCCCTTCTTCTTACAACTGGTGAACGCATAACCCTGGATGCATCGGTCTTCAGTCAGTCCGAGCTGGAGCGACTTTTACTGTCGTTTGAAGTGTGCGCAACAGGAATCAAGACTGACGACGAAGTGAAACAGTTGCGAAAGTCGCTCAAGTCTGAGAATCGACTAACTGACGGAGTAAGCTTCACCGAAGTTTGGGAACAAGAGCTGGGGCAACGCTTTCACGCGACTGTATTTGTGCCGCTAGAACCTGGGCAAACACTGCTTAACGGTCACCTTGAAGTAATCAGGCAGCTCGCCTTTGGAGGGCTCTCCGCAATCTATCTCGCACAAAAGAATGCGCGAGAACTCATGATTCTCAAGGAAGCAGTGATTCCGCTCAACGCCGACAACGAGCTAAAAAGCAAGGCAGTAGAGTTGTTCGAGAGAGAAGCTCAGCTTCTGACTGCATTAGACCACAATCGAATCGCGAAGGTCTATGACCACTTTGTCGAGAACAATCGAAACTATTTACTGCTGGAATATATAAACGGGCAGAATCTTCGCCAGTACGTTGCACACAACGGCTATCAACCCGAGCAAACTGCCTTGAGCTGGGCAAAGTCAATTGCTGAAATTGTCGCCTACATACACAGTGGTTCACCACCTATAGTGCATCGCGATATCACTCCTGAAAATCTGATTCTAAAGGATGATGTCATTCATCTCATCGATTTCGGTGCAGCCAATGAATTTATTGGCACCGCAACCGGCACCGTTGTCGGAAAGCAGGCATTCATCTCTCCTGAACAATTTCGCGGCAAAGCCACGCCGGCAAGCGACATCTACTCTCTTGGCGGCACACTTCACTTTATCTTGACTGCGCAAAACCCGCTGGCACTTACAGTTTGCCATCCACGCAAATTGGTACCGGAGATTTCGGTAGAGCTCGACGAGATCATCGCGCGCTGCACTTCTCTGGATGCCTCCTGCCGACCGACCGCAAAAGAGTTGGTTGCTCTTCTTGCGCCGTTAGTGAAGTCTCCCACCAAAACTGGTGTCGCATAGGGAGCATGAATTGAAATCACCAATACTAAGTAACAGCAAATTCGACAATCAGCGCTCGCTGTCTCTTCCCTATTCGTCGCGAAAGCGCATTTTCAGATGGTTTAGAGAAAGATTCGGGTTGAAACAACGAAAACTCTTCTGGATTGTGTTTGCGGTTGTGGGACTGATTACGGTAATGAGTTCTGGAATACTCGTAACTGTCTGCGTATATGGAACGCTTTGGGTACTCGGTTTTATCCCAGGTGTAAAAGAGATTGCCGAATCCGTGCTGTCTCCGTTTCGACAGATCATCGGCCAGCACATTGAGTACATGTGCGCCAACTCACCAACCGATGCTTTTTGCAGATCGTTGGGATTTGGCATCCATCAGATGTGTCAAACAGCTTACTTTAACGATCTAGCTTGCACCATAGTGCCGTGCATTGCTGCATTTCTTTTCATTCGAACATTCAGTCGTCCAGGAAAACTGTTGCTTACTGCAAAAGGAATTCAACTATCGTGGGCACTTCCGTTCGAATTTCGAGGTCCATTGATTCCATGGAGTGCAATCAACAGGGTATCGTTCAAACGCCCAACCGGAACGACAACACAAAGCAACAGCCTGATCGCGTTTGAATGCGACAAGTTGCCGTTTATATACAGCCTCACCGAAAGCGTTAGTGCAGCAAGTAAAGGCAACATCTGTCTACGGCTAGGAAACATTGAAAGCGATAATGATCGAGAAACATTGTCACGAATTCTGCAAGAAAATGCACAGGCAGTAGATGCGACTGTACTTGAAAGCCTGACACCGGCGCAAAATCAGAGCTATACCGAGTTGTGGCTAGGCGCATTGACAGCGCCATCGAAGCGCGAGCGTGCAGAACCACTGAGATCTGGAATGCAATTGTCATCTGGGCGTTTTGAAATTGTCGGAAAGCTGGGAGTTGGCGGACAGGGTACGGCTTATCTTGCCCGGTCAAGCTCCGTCGCGACGTCAAAACCACAGACAACAACCGACGATGACGCGGATGCCGACAAGGCGCACGAAGACTTACAAGATTCAGCAGACATTGTGCTGAAAGAATTCGTTCTTCCGTTGTATGTAGACACAGATTCGAGAAAAAACGTGTTGGAAAAGTTTGTCAAAGAGGCAGACATTTTGAAAAAACTCGACAATCCGCACATAGTTAAACTCATGGATTGTTTCATTGAAGATCACAGAGGATACATGGTTCTGGAGAGAATCAATGGAAAGACGCTCAGAGACTTGGTTTTGAGTGAAGGTCCGATGACAGAGTTAAGAGTCTCGAGCCTGCTTCATCAAATGTGCGAGATGCTTCAGTATCTCCACTCTCAGTCACCACCCGTAGTGCATAGAGATTTCGCTCCGGACAACCTCATTCTTTCCGAAGATGGAACCCTCAAACTCGTAGATTTCAACGTCGCTCAACAATCAGAAGGAGCGTTCACGGGCACCATTGTCGGCAAGCAATCCTACGTGCCGCCAGAACAGCTGCGCGGCATGGCTACGCCACAAAGTGATATTTATGCTCTGGGTGCTACACTTTATTTTCTTCTGACCGGTGAAAATGCCGAACCACTTTCGGTATCACATCCAAGAGAGAAAGTGGCAAACGTGAGCGAACAAATGGACGAACTCGTAGCTCGCTGCACCCAACTAGAGGAAGAAACCAGATTCAAGTCAGCCTCTGAAATAGCTAACTCTATGCGCATTGCCATTCCGTTGGCAGAAGAAGTCGAGAAACAAAAGCGATAATCATGTTTAGTATAGACAACGAGATTCAGATTCCCATGACCGAGTTCGACTTCTCATACGCAAGAAGTGGAGGACCCGGCGGGCAGAACGTCAACAAAGTAAACACCAAAGCGATTCTCCACTGGCCGGTGGCAACGACCGAAAGCATCCCTGAAGACGTACGAGCAAGGTTCCTCACGAGATATGCCAATCGCATCACGCAAGAAGGACAACTCGTCATTTCAAGCCAGCGCTATCGAGACCAAGGCCGCAACGTCGAAGACTGCTTGGAAAAGTTGCGCGAGATGCTGATGATGGTGCTCAAACCGCCCATTGTGCGGCGCGCCACAAAGCCAAGCAAAGCCGTCAAACAACGTCGCATGGATGTGAAAAGAGCAGTCGGACAGAAGAAAGCGCAACGACGCCG
>CAZCZI010000021.1:0-26762 GCA_964503045.1 uncultured Candidatus Obscuribacterales bacterium | reverse complement strand
AACGTCGCATGGATGTGAAAAGAGCAGTCGGACAGAAGAAAGCGCAACGACGCCGCCCGCAGATTCGCGATGATGACTAGACGCCTTTAGTTCTGCAAAACGTGATCTCGAGGGTCTTCGCTTTCGATTGAACTTTTTGACGCGCTCAAACGTTATTTAAATGGGGGTCGACTTAGACCACTCCATCCGAGCAGCGTTGTGCATCCTGTGACCATGAAAAGTTGTGGGGCGCAGAACTGGTGTGCACGACTGTCTACGAAACGGCTCGGAAGGGGTTCGATCCCCCTGCGCTCCACCTTGCTAAGTATATCACTGGCAACAGTGACGAGCGGACGAAACGCGATGGCGATTCACCGGAAAACAGCGGGGACGAAACAACCAGTTCTAGAAGTGCCGTCCGCCGAATTCGCGAACTCCGCGATAGTTCAAATCTGCGACTTCAATATTGTCTCCGGCGGTCATTGAATGCTTGAAGACGATCCAATCTTTGCCATGAGCCCCTTCTTTTGCGCCAAGCAAAACAATACCAGCACCGCCCTTGTCCGACATTGCCAGTTCATCAGGCTTTGCTTCACGCCAGGTGCCGGAGATACCATTCCAATCGTATTTATTGTTGGAGTAGATCTTCAAATCACCGGAAAGAGCCCCATGCTCCGACGTCACCAGATCGTATCCTGGGATGAATTGTCTCACGCGTGTCTCACCGCCGATTTTGGACATATCCCAGCCTCCCCAGTAGTAACCGAGTTCTGCCGGCGGTCCCCAGTTTTGGCGCAATGCACCAGTCACACGACTGGTGACTTGATACTTGTTGATGGCATCCTGCAGAAACTGCGGTGTCTGTGTTTTGAAGTCGAAGTCTACTCCGCGATTTCGAATCACCGAAGCAACCTCTTCGAATACCCTGTCATTTTCCGGCCAAGACAAACGCTTAGGATCGCCAATCTTTTGTGCAAACAAATCAACTACTTCTTGTGCGGTCATTGCTCGTCCCTTCGGTCCCTGTGCGGCAGCTGGTTTAGCAGCAGTCGGTTGATACTGCGCCGCTGGAATGGCTGGAGTTGCTTGGGGTAAAGCCGCCATACTTGTTTGGGCGGCCGGCACATTCGCAGCAGGTATTGGAGTCGCCGCTGCGGGAGTTGCCTGCGCAGCTGCTTGGTCACCTGTTGCTCCCGTTGCAGGACGAATCTTGTCCAAATCAACCGCGCGCGTGTCACCGTTAGGATAAAACTCTCGAGGGCGCGATCTGACAATTACCTGCTTCCCGCTTGGCGTCATGTATTCGACCGTACCAGGTTGCCATTGCGAGTATTCACCCTCCTTGTAATCAACTTGTTGCCCCTTGGCGTACTGCGCCAATGCTGGAGCTGCAACTGCCGCACCTGCGACAAAAATAAGCGCCAGAGAGCGCCTGATCACTGTACTGAACATTCTGGGTGCCTCACTCAACGACTGCGCAATTATAGCGTTTGAACTCTGAGTTGCGGCCGCTTACAACGCCGTTGTCGCTTTGCACTGGTGGTGCTACCACCCCCGACGTTCGGTGTAATTTGAGAAACTCGGAGTCTTGATACTCCACACATGTTTAGGCGAGCTTCCTCGAAACCGCATTAGTGTGTATGCCAATTCGCTGTCTGCGGTTCCGTTCAAGAATGCAGTTGTGTATTCTGCACTATGCCGAAACGACTTGCCTGAACTCTTCAGCAAAAATCCGTTATCGAGTACTAGTTCGCTTGAAGAATAGGAGCTTCTGGTACCTCGGGCAGTGGATTTCGCGGTCAACTCCAGACCACTCTCTCTTGCTGCGCGAAACAACTCGTTGACAGTAGCGTTTCCAGTCATACCAAACTTCGCCAGGGTGGCCTGATAGTCGTGCACGATTTTCAAAACAGGCATTGCCTCATCCGGCTTATGAGCAATGAGGGCAGCCAATTTGTTGCCGGCGCCACCAAAAATTTCAGGCAATGCATGAACCAACTGCTCGGCCATTACAGTCGCCGCACGTGGACCTGCGCTCTCGAGTGATCTGGCTGCGACAAGCGCGGCTTCTGCTGCATGCATCATAGAATCATTTCTCCGAATCAAATCAGGGTTGGTGATTCGCATAATAGATGCCTGTTCTGGCAAAACGCTGGCACGGTGGGAAGGCTACGTAGGCTTCTTCTGTTTCAAAGCTAAGACAAATGCAATGGGCCACAAAAGCATTAGACCATCTAAGGAAAAGTCACCTTCGACCCAAGTTCACCTCAGCTTCTTCCAAGACTTCAATGCGGGATTCGTAATCATGACTCGCACTGCTTGTGGTGCATAGATGTACGGTGATTTTAGATGGAATGAAAAATCCGACGTATTGCGGCAGTACGTAATTATCATTTCACCCGCTGCCTTCGCGAGCTCGGGATGCGCTTTTGCGCTATACAAAAGCATCCACTTCTCAGACTCGGGGCATTTACAGGCCAATACTCTTGGACTAAACGGACCCTCAGGGTTCTTCGAAAATCGCAAATAGATGGAATGATCTAATGGAGGCATGTATGTTGCAACGTATGCATCAATTCCGTTCACACGAGAGACGGACATCTCAGGAGCCGCATCAGGAAAGAGAATTATTGGTTTTTCGACGCCATGACTCCAGACTCCATGTACTTGCTTTTGCGCGAAGTCATCAGCAGTTCCATCCTTTTTCTCACAAAGAAACTCCCATTTCGACTCGGCGAGTTCCGAAGTGTTGGAACCAAACAGACCAGCCAAAGCAGTCCTTTCAATTCGCGCAACAATCAAGGGATGGACGTTGAGTCCAGATTTTGCAGGCGGATACGAGCAATAGGAATAAAGATACTTCGAATCAGTCAGACATGAAATTCCAAAGTTAGCACCGTCTACGGTGCGCGAGACCGCGATGCGTTTCCACCTCCAGCTAGATGCATCCGCCGACGGATTGTCGATTTGTATCAGGTCGTCGCCGATTCGCTGAAACTGAAATGGCGGCGGCGCATCGGGTTTGTTCTTTATCACGTGCATAAATACATAAAGCTTTCCGTCGACACAAGCTCCATCGCCTGGCCAGTAGTAGCAATCACTTTGCTCAGGAACGAAAAGTGACTTTGCCGGTTGCTTCCAAAAGAATTTGAATGGCGCTTTGCCTCGGAACATTTGTAGTGCAGCGGTGTTGTTCACAATAGAATTGCGCGTGCTTATTCTTTTGCCGTTCTTGATTGGGCCGATCCATGTATCGCCAAAAAACCACAGTGTTCGATGATCGTCGACTTTGACGCTGTATGCACCATCTGCCCCGGTCCATCCATCAGTGCGCTTGAAGCAATTGGTCAAGGCTGGGTACGGCTTGCTTTCAACGACCTTCAACTCAAGCGATTTATCTTGCGACGACTCCACGTTCGTTTCTGCAGAAGCCGGCCGAGAGATAGGCACGTAAGCAAAAACAAAAAGTGCAGCAGACAACGATATCGCGACTGCTCGCAAAAGTCGTTTTTGAATCTGGTGATTTTTTCGCAAGTTTCTCAAGCAACTCAAAGAAGTTCACGACCTCAGATTGTACCCTCATGGCACCTTACACACATTTTTCACGTAGTTTCGCCTACAGTATCTTTTTTCCGTAGAGATGCAGGGAAGGTCCTATGGAGCAGTCCAACAACGATCTAGATTTCAAGCCACCAGAAAAGACCGAAGATGACGGCCCAAGTGAGCTGATGACGCTCATGAATCTCACGCAGGGCATCATTAAGCATGATCTCTCCGCATTCATTCATGGTCTGGACTGCGCCAGAAAGAAGATGACCGACGATGAGTTCAAACGTTTCATGACGCTGGTCAACCGAGAGTTCAACCTCTGGAATCCCCATGCTCAAATCAAAGGCACGACATTGACTGCGGGCAGAAACCCGCAACTGGTCATGCTTGTACAAGCCAAAAGCAAGGATTTGTGGGGAATGCGCTGTATCAAGTCCAATCAGATTCACGATGCGCTTACAATTGGTCAGATGACTGGTTGATGGGGCGGAACAATCCAAATGGCTCAAAAAACCGCTGGGATCGTTGGTTTCGGAAGGTTCGGCGCCCTTTTGGCGTCTATTGTGGGTGATGATCTTAAGATAACCGTTTATGATGAAAGCTCTCAAGCATGCCAGCTCGCCGAGGCGGCGGGCTACACACTCGGCTCTCCGGCAGAAGCGCTGAGCTGCGATGTCTGCTTTTACTGTGTTCCGGTAAGAACGTTCGAGCAAACCATCAAAGAGCACAAACCTTTCATCGACGCATCGCCGGATACGGTTTTGATAGACATGCTGTCTGTCAAACTTCACCCGAAATCGATATTTGAAAAGTACATCGACGCCAAGCACGAGATACTTTTGATGCATCCGATGTTTGGTCCGGACGGAGTTGCAGCTGCCGGGCTGATCAATCAAAAGATTGTTGTAGACAGGTTTCGCGCGGCAGACGCCACATTCGATTTTTGGAAAAACTATTTCAATCGCAGAGGCTTGGAAGTAATTGAAATGACTGCAGACGAGCACGATCGGCTTGCGGCCAGCAGTCAGGCGCTCACTCACATGATTGGTCGGTTGTTTGAAGCATGCGAGACCGAACCGACTGCAATCGATGCACTGTCGACAGATCGGCTCCACCAGTTGAAGACGCTAGTGTGCAAAGACAACATCGAAGTGTTTCTAGGAATGCAGACGCTCAATCCATACTGTGCTGAGATGCACTCGAGACTGGCTTCGGCGCTAAAAAAGGTTATGGCTAACATCGAGCGTGGTCGCGAAACGGTTGATTAAACGGCGATCACTTTGCAACTTCAAAACCCGCGCAGAGATTGGATCTCATTCACATTGTCATTTGAGTGGGAACTTTACGAGGGCATGGTATTGCAATATTTCCAATAAGTCCTAATCTGTAATCATGGCAGCGGAATAACTAAATTTTGGCATTGGGTCTGTTCGAAAGGCAATGAGTCCGAACAGACAGGGAGGCGCTCCATGAGTTCCAAAAGTCCCAGACTATCGATATCGGTAGGGTCTTCCGTTCGCAATACCGGGGAGGTGGATAAGATATCGGAAGACATGTACGTTGGTTACGCAGAAAGAATTCGATCTACTTACATCCGAGCGCATCTAAGGGGGGACGCGCTGGGTTATCGCTTTAAGACATTCATGTTCAAAGCCACTCAAATCCAAGAGCAGCAAAGGGAGGATCGCGGCGAGGAAGTAGTGGCAGAAAAGTGCAGCAGACGCGTCATGGTTTCCCGCCTCAGAAAACTGCAGAGAGGCTGGATTTGGCGAGTCTGGTATTCGTTCGCTGATGGAGTGACGGCCATTTACAGGTTCGTGCTTCATCCATCTCGTTAAACTCTAACTCGTCGAGAATCAAGAATTGAAGCAGGAGTGAAGTATGTTCCACTCCTGCCTTCGTGCGGTTTCCGAAACTGGCGACTAATTAGAGGAGTCGCTGATCCACATCTTTGATGTCGAGTTGCGTTTGCTTGATATCGGCACAAGTGTTATCAAGCTTGCGGCACAGTTCGTTGAGCTGTCCGCCGAACTCATTCTTGTCATTTTTCTTGTTCAGATCGTTGATGCGACGATTGAGATCATCGCGATCGCGCATCAGATTTGTTTCTTTGATGATTAGTCTGTTGCGTTTGTCGAGCAGTTGACCTGACATTGTTGGGTCGGTCAGTGCGAGGACGGGTTGCGCGATAACTACCGCTGTTGTGATTGCAAATACGATTGTTTTAAATGTGTTTTCCATGACGTTCCTGCCTCCTTCACAGGGAACACTGAAATACTATCCGCAAATTGGACATGTTAAAAGAGCCACTTTGGAACTTTTCGACCAGTCCACTTTTAATTAGGCAATCTCGCGAGCCTGGCTGGCTTCGAGCCGTCAGTCGCGCGCCCGACCAGTTGCCAAGCTCTCAAATATCTCAATCGGATGGTCTTTTTCCACCATCAAGGTCCGGCCCGGGAATATTTAGTCTCAAAGCGAGGCTTTATGGCGGCCGAAGACATAGAAATCCCACCTGACAAGGTAAGCACAGAACCCAAAGAAGACCTTTCGCCTTTCTTTGCCAAGACTCGGTACGCAGCAGCCACGACTCTCATTGCCATCAATGTATTGGTATTCGTCGCGATGGCGATTTCCTCGCAGGGCGCCAGCCTGTGGGCGCCGAAATCGACGCTGCTTTTGAGTTGGGGGGCAATGTCCGGACCGTATGTCTTCAATAATGCTGAGTATTGGCGGTTATTCACGAGCCTGTTTATTCATATTGGACTGCAGCACCTGCTCTACAACATGTTTTCGTTGTTGAGTTTCGGCATAATCGCCGAGAGCCTGTTTGGCTCACGCAAGTTTGTTCTTCTTTACCTCTTGTCCGGTCTCGGCGGAGGAGTAATGACCGCGCTGTTCAACGCAGGTTCAATCTGCTGCGGCGCTTCCGGAGCAATTTTGGGGCTCTATGGAGGATTGGTCGGGTTCGTCATTGTGTGCCGAAAGATGGTAAGCAAGACAATGTTTCGCAAGTTTCTGCGATCGATATTCCTGATCATCGCATGGTACGCCTTATACGAGCTGCTCACTCGCGTAGACAAGAACATTGGCGGTGTCGATCACGCCGCACATATTGGCGGTTTCATATTCGGTTGTATGTGTGCATGGATATACGAACCGAGCCGATCTCAAAAGCTGGCTTTCCATCCTATTGTTGGGACAATCTGTCTACTTCTGATACAAGGCTCAATTTTGACATATGCAACGACTGTTCCCTTTGACTCTGTAAAATTCAAGAGCCTATGCACTTACTTGCGCATGAATGATGATCTGCAATCCAGAAAATGGGAAGCAGTCATCAAGGACGCAAATGAACTCATCGGGTCGGAGAGCCACCGCATTACAGGTTTTCGGTTTCTCAGCAGAGCAAATTTGGAACTCAATCATCCGCAAGCAGCGCTCGAGTTTGCAGATGAGGGATTGAGAACGGCGCCGAATGATTTTGGGCTTTGGGAAGCTCATGATGCGGCTCTTGTGGCACTGGGAAACAAAGATAAGTGCCTGCAAGATTTAGACGACGCTCTAAAGGCAAGAATTGACGACAGCAATCTTCTTAAGAGAGAGGGTTTGGTGAAGCTCAAGATCGGTGATTTTGCCGGCGCCGCGAAAGACTTTCACAAGCTGATATTCACAGCGAGTTGGTGGGAAACAGACGATGGTCTCTACGAGGCAATCCCTGCAATAGTTGCATATCGGTTGGACGGCAATGAAGACGCCGCGAAGAAAATCGTTGATGAGGCGCTTAAGATGGTAGAGCGCGATCGATGGCCGTATCCCATATTTGAGTATCTAGGCGGAAAATTGAACGCCGAAGAACTTAGTGCAAAGGCATCAGATCCAGAGAAAATGACGGAAGCAAAAGCATACATCGGATTGACGTTCGCTACTTACAAAACCGCACAAGAGCAAGCGATGGAGAATCTTCAATGGGTTGTAGATCACGGTGATGCAAAATCTATGGAGTATGACTTTGCAAAAGCGCAGCTTGCAAGGATGCAAATACACGGACAAATGCACGGACAACTGCAAGGACAAATGCAGATGCAGGCGCCCAACGCCCCTACGCCACAAACACCCTAGTGACTCTGCTGTTGTTCTTGCTCTTTCAGTTGTTTGCGCAAGAATTGCAATTGCGTGTCGGTTGCTTGTTTTATCAACGACATTCTCAACCCGCTAAACAAGCGGAAATCGAATCCACTAAGACCGATTTGGCTTTTGCCTTGCCAGTTCCAGATTGGTTCTGCGCGGATGAACATGTCCAGTCCCGGCAAATATCTTCGAGAGATTGGTCGCGAAGCTTCGAAATCGCAAATTACAGACATGTTGGTTTGAGGTGGAATTGCATGATTGTTTCTGAAGCTGTTAACAAGCGTGGCTGTTGAGGTGAAGGTCCACAGCCCTTTTCGGTAGACGGTGCCGATAGTGTAAAACGGGTCGATTTCGCGCTGTGGCCCTTGAAATAAATTCCTGCTTCGCATCTGCAGCTGCGTGTTGAAGAAGCCGAAGAAGTTAGAGGAGAATGCACGTGTAACCGTGACGCCTGGCAGCAAGTCGGCTTGGCGGAATCTGACGGCTTGAAACAACTCTCTGAATTGGAAGTTGAGCTGAACGTTGTTTCGACCAAGAGTCAGCTCATGCTGGATACCACCACCGACGGACTGAAAGGTTGATTGATTGAGACGCGGTGTGTGTCCGAATACGTCTTTGATGACGAAATAGTTTGCGTAAACGCTGGTGCGCGGCGCGATGTTGTAGCCCAGAGTGCAGTTGGGCAGAATACGGAAAACGTAGTCTCTGCGCGGCTGGCTGGCAGCGGAGAAAACGTTGCTTTCAAAACGCTGCGTCATTTCTGTAACGGCTGAAAAATACATGCGCGACGGCAAGCGTTCAAGAATGCGCAGCTTCCAAGGAGAAGAAACAAGTTGTCGCTCATCGCCTATGCGGGTTGGCGTTTCATCCGTCGGAATAATTGCGGGATCTGGAATGCCTGCGTTTGCATTCATCGTGGCGGTCTGGTGCAACGATATCGGTGATAGCGCAACGTATGGCGGCTGAGCCCCCCGAGCAGCAAAATTCGCCGGCGCAACAACCTCTGCCAGGCACGGTCTAGCCAAAACCATAGGCAAGAATAAAATTAAAAACAAACCGACTAGAATGTTTCGGGCTGATACCAGATACGGTGCCTCAACGATCTTCCGATTGCACAGAATCACCGACATCACGCTTGCGAGTATCGTTGTGCTTTTTCGACTAGGCCAATTTCGAACGAGATACCGTGAGCAAGGGTTTAGGGATGCCATAAATCTTACATTATAAGAGTCTATGTAAGCGTAGTTGATAGGTTACCGCCTGTCAAACATTGAGTAGCTATAAGCTCAAACCGTGATGTCTTGAGAACCTAAACAGACCCGAATCAGATAGTGCTATCGTATCTGCATGGATCTACTGGTTACTCTGCAGCCTGATTCGAATACCCCGCTTCACAAGCAGCTCTATGATGAGATTCGGCTTGCCATTTTGTCTGGGCGCTTGCCATCGGGGCAGAAAGTTCCGTCCACCAGAACCCTCTCGAAATCGCTCGGCGTCTCGCGAGCGACCGTCACAACAGCATTCGATTTTCTTCTGAGCGAAGGTTATCTCGAATCATTCGTCGGCTCAGGAACCTACGTCTGCCGCGAACTTCCGGACGACATTCTGGCGGTAGGCGAGAAGGAAGCTGAGGCAATTCCGTGTGAGTCGAACTTGGACTTCAGCCCACGGACACAGACTCAGTCGTCGCAGTCATCGCAGTCGTCGCAGTCGTCGCAATCGCCTCAATCGACAAAATCGTCGCCGCCGAAACGACAGCTTTCGTGGTACGGAGAGTCGCTTCAGATCTCCGATTGGATGGATTACAGCGATGAAGAGCCAGAAATACAGTTTAACTTCGGCAGACCCGACTTGGAGCATTTTCCGCTTAAGCAGTGGAACCAGTTGGTTTCACACCACTCGAAAAAGCGTGAATACTTTCTGCTCGACTCACCAGCCAACGCACAAGGTTTTGCACCACTCCAAGAAGCAATTGCAGCATATTTAGCCAGGTCGCGGGCATTCGTTTGTGACCCCGAGCAAATTATTATCGTCAATGGATCGCAGCAGGCGATTGCGCTGGTTACTCGGGTACTCGTGGACAGAGGTGATTTTGTCGGATTGGAAGATCCCGGCTACATCGGCGCACAGCGGCTGTTTCTGGCACAGGGGGCGCACCTGATTCCGATACCGGTCGATACCGCTGGTGCACGGCTCGACGAACTCAAATCCAAATACGGCACGCCCGACAACAAACTGAAACTCGTCTACCTGACACCGTCTCATCAATACCCGACCGGTGTAGTCTTGAGTCTGTCGCGCCGGCTCGATCTATTGTCGTGGGCACGAAAAACCGAAACGTTGATCATCGAAGATGATTACGACAGTGAGTTTCGATACAAGGGCCGACCGATACCAGCGCTCGCCGGGCTAGACACTGGCAGTTCTGTCATTTACATGGGAACATTCTCGAAGATTTTGCTGCCATCCTTGCGCATTGGATATATTGTTGTTCCACATGATTTGATCGAAGTCTTCCGCCGCGCAAAGTGGCTTGCAGACAGACACTCGCCATTGTTAGAACAGCAGGTTCTTGCCGACTTTATCAATCAAGGACATATGGAGCGACACGTGAGGCGAATGAAGCGCCTCTATGAGCAAAAGCGCAGAGTGATTATCAACGAGCTAAAGAAACATCTCGGAAGACGTGTAACCATATTCGGTGACAATGCGGGAATTCACGTGCTTGTCAGAATCGAAAGCAACTTGCCTGATGCGGAAATCGTCGAACGCTGCTGGAAGCTTGGAATCGGCCTTTCAAGCACACGAAAGCTCTATCTGACAGAACCCAAGCACACGGGCGAATTTATGCTCAACTACGGCAGTCTCACGGAAGAAGAAATCGAGTACGGAATTGCCGTGTTGGCCAAAGTAGTTGAGGAACCATAGACGGTGGCTAATCAGACTCCGATCATGAGAGCCTCCGTCTCAATCACTTCCATCGCCATACTGGCTGCTAGTGCATGGATAGTCTGCATCGTTCCTGCCTTTAGTCATGTTGCGGAATGGCAGAAACTGCGCCAATCAATAGATGAAGAAGAGATTCGACGTCGATATACAATTGCAGAAAAAATGTATCTGCAAGGATTGGATCTAAGCGAAAAACATCGGTGGCCGGCCGTTGATACTACTGAATTGTTGGCGCGGCTGATCGCACTGAAACTCATATCCGGACCCAGCGAGCAAACCGATGTGCTCGTAAAGAGAATGCTTACGGCGAAACAACAGATCAAAAATCCTTCCACTCAAGACATGGATGACGCGCTGGTTGCGATACATGACGTGGTAACGAGATATAAATCGTTCCTCGGCACGGACGACAGAACATGGTGCCTCTACCGTGTTGTTGAGATTACTGACTCTCTCTTTCAAGGCAGTCATCGCGATCTGCCCTGGTTCTGCTCCGAGCTGGCTGGAAGTTATCTTGGGCTCGGACAAATCAAAGAAGCGACTGCCTTGTTGAAGCGCGCAGAAGAGTACAATCGCAAAATACCGTCATTCACAAAGCTTGAAGCGTATCGTTTTCATCTAAACTCCGCTCGACTGTGTCTCGAGACGAAAGACTACAAGCAAGCCTTTGCAAACGCAAACAAAGCGATCGAACTTGCTCGATTTGCAAGACCCGAGGATGCCGCCACACCCACCATTTTGCGCGGGCTGGCCCTTGTAGGTCTAAAGCGTGACGCTGAGGCAATGAAGGATTTCACTGCAGCTCAACCGATGAATGAAGCGGTCAAAAAATCTGCACTTCCGGCGTGGGAGCCATATCGTCTTGCCAATCTCGGACTAATCCGAATGGGCCAAAAGAAGTACAAAGATGCCGATGACCTCTTCAACAGGGCGACAATATCATTCAAAGTTGATGCCTCAAGCAGCGCTCTCTTTCCCGACTGCTGTTATGTCATTCGAAAGCGCGTTGAAACGCTAACCCTGCTAGGCAAAAAATCGGAAGCGCAAAGCCAGCAGACCTTCGCAGAGAAGTCCGCGCAGCTAGCACTGAGATTCAAAAAGTGAGTCCTGCAACGACTCTTGATTTATGGAAACAGTGGAGTGATTGTGCTTGTCTGTTCGTATTGCCTGATCATCGGTAGTCCGAAAAGCCCACCACCACCATAAGGTTGAATGAGTCCGGCTGCGGGATTGCCAAACAGTCCATTAGGAACATATGGTGTCCCTACAGATCCCAGATTGAGTTGAAAGTTCTTGCCCAGGTTGATACCAATATTGGTGCCATAGCCATATGGCGTTCCAACCATTGATCCATACGGAGAATAGCCATACATTCCCATTCCCGCTCCCATTGCTGGATAACCACCATACATTCCAGGGTAACCACCATACGGTACTCCGGTAATCGGTTGTGGAATCGTAGAGTTGGGGCTGGTTCCCGGTGCATTCATCAACGGAACGCCCGACGGCATTCCGTTGGGAGCTAGCCAGGATGGACGCACTCCCACTGGTGGCAAGTATGCGTTGAGGCTGGGGTTCATGTTATTGGGATACAGCGCCTGTCCGGTCGCGGTCACTGGTCTGCCGAAAGCATCAACTGTTTGACCCAGTGCGTTAAACCTGTAGCCATAAGGATTTACGTATTGCTGTGGCATGAAGTTGTACCACGGCTCGTTGTACGCAGAAGTGCGGCTGTATTGCTGTTGAACCGGCGATGACGGATCGATGAGCGGCACGATGCGGCCTTGTGGATCGACGGGCACGCCCAAGGTGCTCAGATCGATTGCGGGTTTCGGTTTCTCCGGAGCCTTCTTTTGAGTTGGAGGCGGCGTGACCTCCTCCATGAACATCGAGCCATCTGAACCTTTGATGACCATGGGATCATCATCGGCACAAGCGGGCTGAACCTGAACACACATCGCAGCCGCAGCTACCAGCAGAAAAGTGCGACTCTTCAAATGACGACTGGACATTGCCAACACTCCGAACATCTCTCTTCGATCTAAACATACCTCTGTTTAGGGCGCTCGAACCGTTCAATTAATCTGTCTCGATTTTGCTGAATTACGCAATTCGCTTTGGCATCATGAAACTGGTGCTGAGCAACGTGAAAGACGCAAAATAGAACAGCATCCAGTGACCCGAAAACATTCTGTCCACGACTGCTTGATCTTGCAAACTCTTTCTATTTTCGGTAACTCGAGATGTCTCTTTTGCAGTGACAGATACCTTCGTGGAGGCTGGCGCCTGTGTTTTCGCCCCCTCCGCTTCCACGCTGGTGGGATTCGAAGTCACTGAGTACATTCCGAGAAAGAAATTGATGAAAGTGTAGACGAACAAAATCTGCAAAAGGATAAACTGCGGTCGAGGTATGCTCTTCCAAAAGTTCTTGCCCAGTTGCTGCATTTCATTCAGGTTACGTGCGCCCCGCATGCGTCCTACACCCTGTTTGATGATAGCTGGGAAAAAGACGATGAATACGCCGACGTGTAGCGCCCAAACAGCAGGAACGTAGACGTGCGCCGGAATACCACAGATAGCTGCAATGTGAACCGCCAGGCTCGCAAAAAATCCCAACAGAGCAAGTAAGGCAAAGAAGTTATATAGCATAGAAAAATCCTCTTAGCTCATCTTAGTACAGGTACCAAACGCTACTGACGACAGCGGGTAATTTATTTAGATTTTCTAGATCCCCTGGGCGGTGCCCCGATTTGCTACGATGGGTTAAGCGGAGGCTGAAGTATGTTCGCAGAACCTCACGAAGAACCGCAAAAACCAAAGTTAAAACTAGAAGTAATACGCGGCGCAGACAAAGTATCCATGGCACTTCAAAGATGCCTTGCTTGCGCACATGCGGGACAATTTGTAGAGCAGGCTAATCAGCCTGTGGAGAAGCAGTTACAGTCTCGGGAACCGTGCCGTCGGGTGTTGCCACAGGGTTCGAAACGGGGACGATCGCACCACTAGTGGTGTCAGTCGATCCAGGCATGGTGGTTCCAGTTGTCGCTGTTGTTGCTGCGGCGGTACCTGTCGCAGTTCCGGTCGTTGCAGGTACTCCACCGTTAGCATCAGTCGCAACCATCGTATCCGGTACACCGCCGAACGTAGTTACCTTCTTCACGAATGCCATAAACGGCGACACCGAATTTTTAGGCAACTTGCATGTCACCTTTTGCGATACGCCAAACTTTTCGCCCGTGACGAGCGCCACTGGACCTTTCTCAGGATCTTCAACTATGTCCGAGCCAATAATGTTCACCCAAATCTTTGCGCGCACATGAAAACCCTTGATGTTGGCGATGGTGACGCCACCTGATTCCGGTTGAACGACGTTGAATGTAATTGTCTTATCCAATCCAACATGGCTCACATCTTTGTTGCCGATTTCTTTGATAAAACGGTTTCCGAGCACTACTTCGACTCGGGTTGCTCCTTCTGGGGTTCGAATCAGCGAAACATGCTCGACACCAGCTTCTTGCAAGGCCGTCAAAAAGTTGGGGGCCTTTTCGGGATCAGCTTCAGGCATCAATTCTTTGAAGGCGGTCGTCAAAAAATCGGCGAACTCAGGCACCGTTACCTGTTTGAAGAGCCCGGTAAGTTCCACCGAGTCTTTGGCAAGCTCAGCGTCCTCAATGTTGGCGCGCTTAGCGACTTCTTGGGCACGCTTGAAGTAGTCGTCAGCTTCGATGTACTTGGAGGCCTTGAGACAGCACTCGCCCAAGCGTTTCAGGCATAGCTCCGAGCGGTTGTTCTTCTCAGTGTCTTCTTGCGAGAGGTCGGCTTCAGCCAAAGCGCGCTTCCAGCTGGACTCTGCACCCTTGTAATCGGCGCGTTCGAAAGACTTACCAGCGCGGTCAATATATCGATCGTACTTCGATGCAGTCTCCGCGAAAGCCGGCGCAGCCGCCAAGAGCAGCAATGTTGCCGCTACGAACACACCTTCTTTGCCACCTAATCTCATCAATCGTTCCTCACATCCCACAGAGCCCTTGCTTAGTGTAGCTTACCCACAACTAGATGACTGCAAGCAGGACCTTCGAACTAGGATTTTTCCGTTTTCACAACCTTTGCATTTGGTATCCTAAGGCTCTCCACCGTAGAACAATGATTCGGAGTCGACCCGTGCAAAATCGTCAGGCTGTTTTGCCAGCGATGCCAACTCTTCTACGTCATCCATTCTGATGGTCCAATCGCGGGTGGCGGGTGTATTGAACAAAGTAGTTCTTCTTGATGCATTTCCGATAGTTCTAAAATAACGCGAAACTTTCTCAAGCATTAGCAAATCGAGATCCGAAGTCGCCTTGCCGTCGTTGAACTTCATGTCCTTATAGATTTTCGTAAACGAATTCATCGTTATCTCAGAATCAAACAATAAACTGCCGGTTAACCTGTCGTAGTTTTCCGTCAACCATTGCGACATCTCAAGCTTGTCTTTTTGTCTCATGGTCGCCGCATCATGATTCATTGCGTTCAACTTAAAGGTCCGGACACCCTGAGCCAAACTGTTAATCATTGCATTCTCGCGATCATCAGCACTCAAAACTTCTTTCGCCGTTCCATCAACCGTCACCTGAGCCTTTGCTGGAGTCCCATCAACGATGGTGAGGTCACTCCCTAACCTATTCGTTTCATTTCGATTTATGTCGGAAACAAGTCGTCGATAAGCCAAGAAATCACTGCGATAAGCTTCTCGCATGGACGAAAGTGCCTCATTGACGAGGTCTGCCTTTCCACTGTCGAGTGATTGTGCAATTGATTGGGCATCTGGATTTGTTTCTATTGGCATAGTCTTCGATTATTTATGTAAGCTGTGGGGTTTGTCCGGTCGCCACCGGTCTGGTAGTCTCCTTGAGATTATCCGGGCACAACGTAACATTGACATAACGGTGAGCCGCCAAATGACTCCAAACTCCATATAAGGGAAACTAACAGCGACCGAGGAAACTTTGTGCACATTCGTCCGACTCGAGAGCTAGAGAGAGCGCTGGGGCTGTCATCCGAGATTTTTCTATCGGGGCGTCAGCGTGTGCCTGGGCAAACAATCGTCACAGGCAGCTTGAAAGAAAGCATCGGGCGAATCTCTTTACCGTTGTTTCTGATAAGCATATTCACCGCCACGGTCGATCTCGTGCACGTTCAATGCGCCGGACTCATCGGGACCGGAGATCAAGCAATTATCGGAGTCTGCGACCAGATCATGCTCATGGCAATAATGGCTATGGCGTCGTTGTCGACAGCGATAACTACCAGCATTTCGCGGCTAGCGCCGGGCGCCAATGACGAGGCGCTGTCTCACGGTTTTGCGGATGCATTGAAGATCAGTCTGTTGCTTGCTGTCATACTTGCGTGCCTGGTGTTTTTCGGCGGGCCGTTCATGTTGCTGCCATTCTCCGGCTGCGTCGAAACCTGCAAAGAGACGCTTGTTGAAGGCGCAAGTTATCTAAAAATCGCATCTTTCTCACTGATACCGATAAGCATATTCAGCGCCATCAACGCATTCTTTCTTGGCACTGGTCGCAGCGCAGCACAACTTGCGACAGTGGCGACAATGACTGTAATTGACGGCATTCTGAGCTACGTGTTGGTCACCTACCAGGTGTTCGACTCACTAGCAATTGGAGCAATTGCACTGGCAACATTGACAGGATCTATTGTTGCTTGCATCGTCGCCTTGCTGATGCTTGCTCGATCTCCGAAGCACCTCAACTTCAGCGCGATAATTGCTCCAAAGATCGGAAGCGGTTGGGACATGTTTAAACGATCGATTCCAACGACACTGCAAGACAACGGTTGGGCTGCAAGTGCATTTGTTCTTTACCTCGTCCTCGGCACCCTCTCGCAATCGACCGACGTTGTGGCTGCTCTCAATACCGGACAACGAATCGAAGCATTGATACAGGCACCACTGGCGGCACTAGCCTCGGCAGCACTAGTGGTAACTGGACAAAACATCAGCGTCAATCGCACAAGAAGAGCGTGGCGCGCATCTGTGATTGCAACAGTGTGTGGAACAGGATTGATGCTCGTTGCAGGAATAATTCTGTTTGTGTTTGCAAATCAAATCGCAGCATTGGGAAATAATGCAGAATCAACGCAACCATTTGTGGCACAGTACCTGCGCATCGCGGCGTTCGGTTTGTCGTTCGTTGCTCTGGAAGTAATTCTCACAGGCTCACTGCAAGCTTGTGATGATACGAAGTTTCCTCTGTTGATCGGCTTCATTTGCAGCTGGGCAATTAGCATTCCCGCGACCTACCTTTTGGCTGTCACATTGCACATGGGATCGATGGGTGTTTGGATAGCATTATTGACGGCGAATCTTATTGCAGGAGTCGCCTTGCTAGCACGCTTTGCGATTCGCCCTGAATGGAAACCACAAATTGGTGCCACCACTTCGGGCGAGATTGAATCGGATTATGGTCCGATAGATGAAAACGGTGACAAGTCTCCGTCGGGCTCGCAGCGCCCTTGTGTCGAGATTTTGATACCAGCTGAAACAATCCCAAACAATTCTTCCGACAACTCCGAAGATCTGAAGACTTAACCAAAGCGCTCGAGGCACCGCACGGATATTCAAATACTTTGAATATCCGCTCAAAACAAGCTATAATTAAGCTGTTTGTACCAATATTTAGAAACTTTGAATATGCGTGAACACGCCCCCAATTTTGACCTTTTGTACGGCTTGGCCGAAAGGCAGCTGGGTTTTTTCACGGCTCATCAAGCACTAGCAGCTGGGTACTCCAGACCAAGTCACTCCTATCACGTGAAAACCAAGGACTGGCAACGGTGGGAGCGCGGAATATACAGGCTAACTCGATTTCCATCCATCGGCAGACAAGATGTCATGCTCGCTTATTTGTGGTGCTCGGATATTAATGGCGTCCCACAGGGCGTTGTCTCGCACGATACGGCCCTAGAAGTGCACAAGCTCTCAACATGGATAACCACGAAATACCACCTCACGGTTCCGAAGGGTTTTCGCAAGCGTGGCGAAAGCAACTTTCTGGTGCAGCTTCATTGCAATGATCTTGCTCCTTCTGAAATTGAAGTAGTCTCCGGATTTAAGGCCACTAAGCCGCTCAAAACCATCGTCGATTTGCTCGACTTCGGACATCTAGAAACAAGACACTTGAAGGATGCTCTCGTTCAGGCTTGGAGAGAGTACAAGATCTTGCCGAACGACATCAGACAACTCACTTTGAGCGATGACCAATTGCAACGCTTCAAGGCTCTTGCCGAAATGACAAACGACAAATCAATATTGAGTCTGCTATGACGTTCGATGCTGAAAAGGCTGATGCTGAGCTGAATAACTACTTAAGCGGACTTCATCCTGCACAACGACAGTTTTTCTTGCGCCATGCTGTATACGAGCAAATTATTGCTGCTATTCCGCCAGAAGATGCAATTTTGCAAGGTGGAGCTGGCGTACGTTATCTCGTGAAACACTCAGCTCAAACTAAAGACGTCGACATGCTGCTGCGCGACAACATGGCATATAAAGCGAATCTCCTTGCAATGTCCGCGACTGAGAGAAATCGTTTTCTCGTTGAATACGTCCGAGAATTGTTTGAAGTGAAGGCAAATTCCTTCTGTATTTTGAAAATTATTGATGCCCGTAATTTTCACGACTTGAAAGCGACGGAGCTTGCAAGTCAGCTGGTCTTGGAAGCACAACTAGGCTCACACAAGCTTGAACACACAGTGGAACTAGATTTTGGAATTCAGACACACCCTGTCTCCGAAAGCAATGTTGCAGCTCACAATCTGCTCAAATTCGCAGGAATTGAAAACAAAAGTTTCGTCGTGCTCAGTCCCGAAGATCTTGCAGCCATCAAGATTTGCATTTACCTCGAAGATGCCGGACATCCTGAGAGATTTCGACCGCAAGACATTGCACATTGTGTTGCACTAACATCGACCTATAAATTCGACACAAATAAATTCGCGCACGCTTTAGCATTCAATGCTTTCGAACGTGGTATCGAACACAGGTTGAAACATCCACTACCAAAGCCGACTGTGCCGCACAGCCGAGCCGTCTGGCAGTTTGAAGAAATTGCAAAACAATGCAAAATCTCCACCGACCTTGCTCAGGCAATCAAGATTGTGGGGAAACGATACGAGACAGCCAATCTCCAAGCGTACAAAATTGCGACTTCTCTGCAAAAGGATTTCAGCTAATCCACTAGAGATTTCACTAATTCTTCGACGCCCGAGCATCCATTTGCGTAACAGCTTCAATCATTTTTTGCAGTTTGCGCGAGCGTTCTTTCACCTCGCCCCCTCGATACTCAATGACATCACGCGCGATCTGCCTCTTTAGACACTTCATCGCTCCGGTCTTGATGTCCTCATCAAGAAACCCATCGCACATGAATTGAGCGAACGTAGTTGCAATGAAAATGTCGTCAAACTTATTGACAATCGTCGCCTTCTTCTCAGAAGTGAGATCGATGGGAGCACGAGTAATCTTGGGATCTAACTCCAACATCTCAAGCCAATCCATCAGAAATTCACTCACCGGAGCGTCGCCGTTTTCGGCTCGCCATTCCCAGTATTCAAGAAACACGTCAGACGCGATGTCCGACCCGACCGGGCCATACGCATCGCCGACAGACCAGAAGAAGTCATCGGTCAGAAGCTTCTTGGCGTTGGCGTGACTCTTTTCTTTGAAGTCAATGGTTTGAGAGTTTTCAGGCGGGGATGACATTGGTTTCTTCCATAAAGTTGCATACAAAATACTAGCAGACGTTTGTTGCGAGTCATTAAGCCGTTCCCCGTAATTACCCCCCTGCAAAACTTGCTCTTATCCTATACGTCCTTATGATGGTTGCGGCGACTCCAACGGCTTTACGAGTCACTGCACCGGGACATTATCCCGGTCAGCTTGCTATGGCAGAAACCACGAGGTAAAAAGCGTGACAACAAGTTCTGACAAGCCAGTTTCACCTTGGCACGTGCTTGCCGCAACATGGCTAGGCACCTTCTTCGATGGGCTCGACGCCACAATCTATGTAATGGTTTTGGTGCCGGCTCTGACGGAACTTTTGAAAACCACGTCCCATGCGGAGATGGGTATCGTCGGCTCGTATGTTTTGGCGATATTTATGATTGGCTGGGCTGTAGGCTCCGCAATCTTCGGAATGCTGGCAGACCACATCGGACGGGCGCGAACGCTCACTATCACCATCCTTCTGTACGCGATTTGCACCGGTCTTTGCGCCACGGCGCACACGTGGCAAGAGCTCGCCTTCTATCGATTCCTCGTGGGTTGCGGCATCGGCGGCGAAATTGGAATCGGCGGCGTGCTTCTGGCTGAAGCCTGGAAAGGTCGCGCCCGCCTGCATGCAGCGGCGGCGATGGTTTCGGCATTTGGAGTTGGTTATCTGGCAACCTCGCTGTTGAACCTCTGGCTGGGCGGCTATGGTTGGCGCTGGCTGTTCGTAGCCGGCGTCGTTCCTGCGCTTTTAACCGTCTACCTGCGCGCCAAGTTGAAAGATCCGCCAGAGTTTGAATTTCTGGCAGAAAGAAAGAAACGTGCGAAGAGCAAGCCTGCTGGCGAGCGTAGCGAAGAAGAGAAAAAACTTCTTCAGCCCACTTTCCCGGCGCTCTTCACCAAAGAAACGCTGCCGAAAACAGGCGTCATTATCGCCATGGCAGGCTCCGCGATTATGGGATATTGGGCGGTTCTTTCCTGGATTCCGCCATGGGTTAATCAATTGGTGGGAACGGCCGCAGTGCAGGAGCGGAGCATAACAACAATTGCCCTGAATCTTGGGCTGGTCGTCTCAGCAATAATTGGCGGCTGGTATGTGCGCATCTTGGGACGCAGCCTGGCTTTCCGAATTGGATCTTTGGCGTCATTCCTCTGCTGCGTCGGCATGTTCTTAACCGTTAAAAGCTTCGGACCAACACTTTTGGCATGGGCATTCGCCACGGGTTTCTTCACGGTTATGCCGTTTGTGGTTCTCTTCATTTACGTTCCTGAGTTGTTCGAAACCCGTATTCGAGGCACCGGCTTCGGCTTTAGTTACAACGCCGGAAGAGTATTCGCGGCAGTCGCCGCTTTGTGCGGCGGGCAGTTAATCGCAATGTTTGGCGGATCGTACGCACACGCCGGAGCCACGATTGCAGGGGTTTACTTAATCGGCGTCGCCATCTCTTTCTTCATGCCGGTCACGCGCGGTGAAGTTCAACTCGACTCCGAACTCGCGCCCATTGGACCGCGCTCTATTATTGGTCCGCAGCCAATCGCTCAAGCGTTGCCGCAAGCGATGTCGCATCAAGTGACCCAACCGGCGCTTGCTGCAATTCGCATCCCAAACTCAAACAAATAAGGTTTTTTGTCCCACCAACACCAATGCAACAAGAAAAAACCCTCGATGAGCTCAACTCATTGAGGGTTCTTTCTTCCTCAGGCACCATATGCAGTGACCCTTAAATCTGTACAAGTCGAGCAAGCGTTTGAAAATTCATTCTCCATATGGCGGAGAATGAAAGGATTCGAACCTTCACCCCATTTGGGGAAACCGTATGTAAGCTTCCTAAGTTAGGGTACAGATCTGCGTCACTGGGGCGCATAGTTTTTTGGACAATTGATGGGAAAGTTGTTGAGACTTATCCCCGGGAAATAATTCTGCCTGTGCAAGTCGAGTGAGCGACGTTTAGCTGTTCTACCACTGAACTACAAGGGCATGGTGCCCCTGATAGGATTCGAACCTATGACTTGCCGCTTAGAAGGCGATTGTAAGCTCTGTCAGTTAGGGCACAGGCATACCTTCAATATAGCAGCCGGCATCAACGGTGTCAACAGTTTGTGGTATTAAATGTGGTATCACTCTAGGCGCGCGAAAACACCGCTCATCAAAGAAATTTTGAGAGCGTGCATAGTCTCGGGATACAGATCCAGCGTCTTGGAATCATCCGTCAATTCAATTTCTCAGTTCAGTTTGAGTCTGTTGGTCGGCATCAATAGCTGCAAATCAACAGGTGGTTTCTAAACAAATCGTTTTTTCTTTCGCGCAATGGCGACGTGTGTGCAAGTTCACTCATGAACCTGCAAGTGATCTTTTCAATGCTCGTAGAAGAAGTTGGCGCAGCTTACCGGACATGGCGAGAAGACAGCAAATCATCGACGAGCAAACGAAAAAAATCACGTCGCAGCTATGCGCGCGATTTTCTCCTTTCATTGGTCGTCGAAATAAACACAGCCGTCAGTTCTCCTAATTGCTGCACAGATAAACCATTCTATTGATCTATTAGTTTAACTGTCAAGGTGGGAGGGGAAAATAAGAGCTAACGTGATCACTGCCTTTTGTTCCGCCCTGAACCGCACTTTTCTCACTATGAGCTGGCCCAGCCCGCAAGACTACAACGAAGCGATACAAAACCCGCGCTTTAGCTTTTCCGATGAGGAGCTGCGGTCGTGCCAGGCTGAACTCAATCATCTCGGGCTTCCAATTGCGATAACCGGGGGTTTCGCCAGCGTATATCGCATGTCGAATCGGCGCAACACCTGGGCGGTTCGTTGCTTTCTAGAGCAGCGCCCAACACAGGAAGAACGGTACGAAGAAATCGCGCAATATGTCATGTTCGACTCTCTCGACTGCACGGTGCACTTCGAATACATCAAGTCAGGAATCATGGTGCGTGGCGATTGGTATCCCATTCTCAAAATGCAGTGGGTGCCGGGTGAAACTCTTGATGCTTACATTAACCGGTTCGTGCATGACAAAAACCGCATGGAAGAACTGCTGTTTAGATTTCGCGACATGGCGCGTCAACTAAGCGAAGCCGGCATCGCTCATGGAGATCTTCAACACGGCAACATCATGGTTGTATCCGATGAGTTGCGCCTCGTGGATTATGACGGCATGTATGTTCCAAACCTCGAGGGGCTGCATGCGATTGAACTGGGCCATCGCAATTACCAGCACCCCATGCGCGATGCGCTGCACTTCGGACCGTACTTAGACAATTTTTCGGTCTGGTTAATCGAAGCATCTCTTAGCTGCATCGCTATTGAACCACGGCTTTGGAGGCTCGTACCCGGTGGTGATGAGTGCGTTTTGTTTCGCAAGGAAGATTTGTGCAATCCCGATGCTTCAGAACTTTTCAAAATTATCGAATATCACCCAAATGAAGAGATACGCGCTATTGCTCAACGTGTGCGACTCTTGCTTGCGATTCCACCAGATGCAATTCCACCCTTGGGGCAAGAACTGCCAACAACCTTCACAGTGGCTCCGCGCAGAATTATCACCGATGCAACGACTCCAACGAAGAAGAGGCAGCCGCCGGCAAAAACTGGGGTTCCTGACTGGACTTTGTATCTGGATACCGATTCCGAGTCATCCATCAAGCTCAACGAGAGCGTTTTCGGAAACATTGCGCGCAATTTGTCGAAGGCCGGTCATTCCGTTGCAGAAAAAATGATGACATCGGTAGCTCCAAGACTTGCTGCAGCCGACCTGCGCAAGCGCGCCACCGCGCTAATCAAACGCGGCGAATACGCGCAAGCCGCAACGCTCTATGACAAAGCGGTAGAACTCCTGAAAAAGACCGAGCTTACGCCTGGCGGTCTTTTTCTTTCATGCATGTTGGGGCTGGGATACAGCCACATGCTGAACAGAAATCTCGGCATCGCCGCACATTATTTCAAACAAGCGCTCGATTACTCCAGTGGTGATTTCTGGGAACACAAAGTCGCCGCCCTCTCGCTTGCAGCGGCATACTTCGGGCAAGCAAGAAAGGGCGACGCGCTTGCGTTACTCACCAAAAATTTTCAATCGCCCGAACTTTTTCTTCCATCAATTGTGAAAAGTGACTTATTGCCCGTCGTATGTTGCACCGAAATTGGTGACGTCATTTTGGCTTGGGCAGAAGAACACCCGTCTAATGAGTCGGCGCTCTCAGTCGTGCTTACAGACGAGCAATTGTGCGGCGTTTTGGAGGCCGCCATCGATGCGTTTGAACGCAGCCATGAGGCATCGACAACTCGCGTGATGGAACAAATAAACAAAGCAACAGTGCTAATGGGGTTGAGTTATTACCGCAACGAGCATCTCTTCTCGGCAAGGCAATGTTTTCAAATAGCAATGGACTCAAAGTGCCACAATAGCTGGACTGCTCGCGCTGTGTTTTTCCTTGCGTCGGCGATGTACGAACAAGGCGACATCAACGCAGCATTTGCGCTTTGCGACAACACACTCAAACCCACCGAATTGAAGTACGTGCTCGACTCAGAACTGCGCTTGACGCAGAAACGGAGATTGAATATCGCGCACATGATTCACGATCTGGCAATCAGTCACGAGGAGCGAAAGACGGCATCAGAAAGATCGAGCTCCGGAAAGCGCGAACGCAAAGATCTGCCGCAGGTGTTGTGCAAAAAAGCTTTAGACATGTATCGACTATTATCACCGGATGACTGCGCACCTGAAATTGCAGACTGTCTATTCGTAATCGAAAAGCCCGTGGAAGCAATTCGCACGCTGGAGAACCTTCAACCGGTGCCCGGTCCGCTCTGGGATCGCCTGCTTAGGCGTCAACTCGAATACGCATCTTTGATGGTTGATAAAGGTGAGTTGGAAGAGGCGCTAATGGTTTTTCAACGTTGCGAGGGAGCAAAGAGTACACGCTCCGCGCAACTGGAGGCTGAGCTCAGGCGCCGCGAGTTGACGTTTGCACATGAGCTTAAACGCCAAGGACATTTGGATGCGGCATTGACTCTCTTTTCTCGATGGGAGGGAAACAACAGCCTCAATGCAAATGAGATCAAAAGACAACAATGTGATACTGCATTCGCCAGTGCCCGAACACTGGAAGCACAAGGTCATCTCGACGAGGCCCTCTTCCTTGCCGCAAAATACGAGGACATGTCGCCTGGCTATCCCCGACAAATAAGGGAAGCAATTAAGCAGCGCGACCTGCAAATCGCGGAGGCCTTGAGCACCAATTCACGATACGAAGAAGCGCTCGAACTACTGACTAAACACAAAGACGTTTTTCAGCAAGAGATCAAACACTTGAGAAAAATCATGATCGATCGAGATATTGAAACTGCTAAAAAACTTGTTAAAGAAGGCAATTTCTCCGAAGCAATTCTAATACTCGAACCGCTTCAAGCCCAATCGACAAAAGCCGCTTCAGAACTCAAGCTCTACCTCAGCCAAATTGACGCGGACACCCTCGCCGACCTGCCCAGTCTGAGAGCAGATCAATTTGTCGCACATCAACTCGTTCAAGAAAAGAAATTCAGACAAGCCTTGGATATGCTCGAGAAACACGAAGACTCCGGTTATGGCGCCGCCATCATTCGGGAGCAATGGGCGATGCGCTGTTTCGAAGTAGCCATGGGCTCTCAACTGACTTTCGACGGCTATGCATTCAAGACCGGAATCGATTTGCTCGACGAGCTTCATGCAGGCGGCGTGTTGTCATCCAAACTGCTTAACGATGTGACCACATTGATAGTCTCTTTCAAAGGGGCTTACACTAGAGAGATCGAGCGATACTTGAAGGAGTTTTTGGATCTAACTCTTCGAATTCAAGGACCCGAGGGCTACGAAGCGCTCAGAATCCGTGATTACTTGCAATTTAGAATGCTACACCCGCATTGAAGAAAGCCTCAAATCACATGCCCTGGCCGACACCGCAAGACTACAACGAAGCGATTCAAAATCCTGCGACTTGCTTCGCCGACGATGGCCTGAGGCGCTCAGCAGTCGAGTCAAACCATCTTGGGCTGCCGCGATGCGTTACTGGTGCGTTTGCAAGCGTCTATCGCGTGACGGAAAACAAACGATCGTGGGCTGTGCGATGTTTTCTAAAATACCGACCAGATCAACAAGAACGATACGAAAAAGTAAGTCAATATGTGATGTTCGATGAGCTTGAATACACCGTACACTTCGAGTATTTAAACAACGGGATTCGAGTTCGGGGTGAGTGGTTTCCCCTTCTAAAAATGGAATGGGTCGAGGGGCAAACATTAGATCAATACCTTGAAACGGCCGTGAAGAACCGCTCACAAGTAAAGTCGTTGCTTGGAAAATTCGATACGATGATGGCAGAGATGAAAGCTGCTGGTATCGCACATGGTGACTTGCAGCATGGCAACATCATGGTCGTCAACGGCGATCTGCGGCTGGTTGATTATGACGGTATGTATGTTCCCAAACTGGCTGGATGGCGCAGCCTTGAACTCGGACACAGCAACTATCAGCACCCCCTGAGATCGGAAACTGATTTCGACCCAGTCTTAGATAATTTTTCCGCACATGTGATTCGAACGTCTCTTGTAACATTGATGGAAGATTCCGCCATATGGAACGACGCCAACGTCGGCGATGAGTGCTTGCTGTTCAAAAAGCGAGATTTTTTAGATCCCGACAACTCCGAACTGTTCAACCACTTAAAGACGCACAAATCTAAAGATGTGCAAGCATTGGCGACTTCGCTCGCGCACCTGTGCAAGTGCCTGCCCTCTGAAGTTCCATATTTAGGGACGCCTGTCGAAGAGATTTTAAGCATTCCGGTATATGTTGCTCCAGAGAAGGGAGCCACCGCAGATGATGCCGCAATCTATCGCACTAATCGATACGATACCGAAAACGATTCACGCGGCTCTCACAAGAAGACTACAAAAATCAAAGGCGACAGGTTTAAAAACCCTGTGGTTGCTGCAGCGGGCGCCAAACTGAAATTCGCAGCGGCTAAGGCATGGGATCTCGTTGCAATAATTGCACCCGGACTTGCGGTGGATTTTGCCATCATCGAAGGCGACCAAGACCTCGAACGTGCCGAGTTTGCCAAGGCAATAGCCAGCTATACACGCGCATTGCAGATTGTCGATCAAACTAAAGGCGTCACCATTGATGGCGCCTTGAAAACTTTAATCATGTCCAAAATTGCAACGGCTTGCATGCTAGATCACCGTCCGGCCTTGGTGACACACCATCTCAAAGAGGCACTGAAGATCTACTGCGATCCGAAGTCACCATATTGCGACAAAGCACTCGCACATCTCGCAGTGACTTGTTTTGAAAAAGGAATGGTCAAAGATGCAAGAAAGTTGATGTGGGACAACTTTCGTGACACAGAAAAATTAT
>CAZCZI010000020.1:37072-100880 GCA_964503045.1 uncultured Candidatus Obscuribacterales bacterium | reverse complement strand
TAGCTTTGATCTTGGCGAAGTCTCGAGTTTCATTCTAGGGCTAGGATGAACAGATCGTTAGAGGGTTTACCCTAGCTCAGTCTGTAGTTTTTTCTTGTGACTCAGACTGACCTGCTGGACTTTCGCTATCGCTGTGTGCACCGTTTCCATTGCCGTTGCCATTTGATTTCTTGACGCCAGATATGAGATTTTGAAGTCCAGAAATTGTGTCGAGATTAACGACAGGCTTTCGTCCGACAAATTGGCGTGCACCCATTTCCAGAATCTCTCTGTTCACATCTTCCGCTGTTCGTGAGGGTTCGAGGATGGCGACAATGTCTCGATAATAGAGTGTCTCCTTCGATAAGAGTGCTTGAGCAAGCTGCTCAACTTGCTGTCGATGAGTTTTCACTAGTTGCTCAACATTTGATCTACAGTCGTCTACAACTTTCTTGACCTGCAGTTCAATCTCTCTCTCTGTTTCCGATGAGGCCTTAATTTGGTCATTCTTCGAACCAAAGGCAACATCAGTGTTGAAGGTGAACGTGCCCATACCACAATGGCGAATCATGTGGTTGGCAAGCCTTGCGACTTTTTCTAAGTCACTACCGACACCAGTGGTAGTAGTTTCGAAGAAAGTCTGTTCTGCGACGAACCCGCCAAGGAGAGTTTCAATGTCGACCATTAAGTCAACAGCATTCTTTGCTTGGCGATCCTCTTTGTCAATCTTCCACGAGTATCCCAATGCCTCACCACGCGGCACAACCGTGAGCACCTGGATTCGCTCGCGCTTGTTGCGGAAGTACGCGACAATCGCGTGCCCTGCTTCATGATAGGCTGTTTCGGTGAGTTCCTCCAGCAGAACATTTCGACTGTATGCCATTCCGAAACTTTGTCGTTGGATGGATTGAATCAAATCAATTTGGGAGATTGCACTCCTTCCATCGCGAATCGCCATGAGTCCCGCTTCGTTTACAATTCCGGCAAGGTCTGCACCGGACTTCCAAATCGTCATCCTTGCGATATCAATTGTGTTGACGGTTGTGTCGACTCTTGTGTTTTTCAGGTAATGGGCAAGGATTGCCTCTCTGCCTTCAAGGTCAGGCAACGGAATCTCAATATGTCGGTCGAATCGACCTGGACGAAGCAAGGCCTGATCAAGCATGTCCTGACTATTCGTTGCTCCAATCGTCAACACTTTGTGTTTTCCGAAACCATCCATTTCGACAAGCAATTGATTGAGAGTTTGATTGTGCTCCTGCTTTCCGCCAGCGCCCCAATCAACCCCTCGAGGATGTCCAACTGCATCAATTTCGTCAATGAATACAATTGCAGGCTTGCCACTTCTACGTGCTTGTTCATACACTGCACGAACTCGCTGGGCTCCGAGTCCTACCCATCGTTGTACGAAATCGCTGCCTGATAGCGAGTAGAAGGCTACTCCAGCCTCATTGGCAATTGCTTTTGCAAGCATTGTCTTGCCGGTGCCTGGCCTTCCGACTAGAAGTATTCCTTTCGGTGCTTTCAGACCAGCTTGTTGCACCAAATGCGCATTCTTGAGCAGTGCGACTACCTCTGCCGCTTCTGCCTTTGCTTCCTCCATTCCTTTGATGTCATCCAGTTTTACATCAATGTCAGGCACTCGACCGAGGTTCAAACCGCTGGTGTTCAGCTTGTGACCAGCCGTTACCGAAATCCTGTCCGCCGACTCTTCCATTTCTTCTGCTGAAACGCTAGATTTCCCCTTACGAACTGCCAATATTGCAGCTTCGTTCACGCATGTGGCAATGTCAGCTCCAGAGAAGTTAATTGATACTTTGGCAATTTCTTCGAGATCAATACCATCTTCATGTGGGACTTTCGACAAATAGTTTTCAAAAATGATCTTCCTCGCGGCGGCATCTGGAAGTCCGACGTACACCTTCCTGTCGAATCGACCAGACCTTAGAAAGGCAGGGTCCAGGCTCTGTTCGTTGTTTGTTGATCCAATCGTAATTACGTTGCTTCGACCTAGACCGTCAAGCTCAATCAAAATCTGGTTCAACTCTTTGGTCCGTTCGCTACCAAATTCACTGACTGTTCCGCCAAGCGCGTCTATTTCGTCAATGAATACTATTGCAGCATGATTTTTGCGTGCCTGGTTGTACAACGCTCTTATTCTTGCTGCGCCTTCCCCGGGCCACATGCTTGTGAAATAGGCAGCAGAGATGCCATAGAAAGGAACGCCGGCTTCATTAGCAATTGCTTTTGCAAGCATCGTCTTGCCGACTCCCGGGGGACCCACCATCATAATTCCCTTTGGAATCTGTGCGCCCATGCGGCGCAACTCATCGCCATGCTGCAAGAAATCTACTATTTCGCCGATGTCTCGTTTTACATCATCGATGCCGACAACATGATTGAGACGAATGTTCGGGTCTGTGTTGGATATCTCGACACCATTGACGAGAGTGCGTTCCAAGCCGACGGAGACACGATCAAGCGCTTGTCTGATCATCTCGGTGGTCACCATATTGGGTCCACCTGGTCGTCTAGATACCAAAGCTGCTTCATTAACCACATTGGCAATTTCGGCCGGACTGTAGTTCGCCGTCAGCAAAACTAAATCGTCATAGTTGATCTCAGGCGAGTGAACAACCTTCTCAATGTAATAGTGAAACAGAGCTCGTCGCTCCTCGGGTGTCGGCATCTGAAAATAGATTCGGCGATCCATTCGCCCAGCACGCATAAGCGCTGGATCGAGTATGCCATCGTTATTGGTGGCACCAATTACGAGGACCTTGCAAGCATGGAAACCGTCCATCTCAGTCAACAGTGTATTGAGAGTCATGTTCATGTCAGAGACAGCGCCAGCTCCACGGTCAGTTTGCCGTCTTACTGCCATCGAATCAATTTCATCGATGAATAAAATTGCCCGTTCGTGTTTGCGCAGTTTCCTGAATAGAGTTTTGAGTTTTACGACACCTAGACCAAAAATCAGACCGCTTAAGCCAGATCCCTCCACGACGTAAAACGGTATGCCTACTTCGTTTGCAATGGCGCGCGCAAAGAGGGTCTTACCGACACCGGGTGAACCAACAAACAAGACTCCCTTTGGAACATCAGCTCCGGATTCGACATAATGTTGGCTGTTTGCCAACATGTCGATAACTTCTCGAATTTCAGTTTTGGCTCGTTCGTTTCCAATCAGCTCATCCAGCGACTGTGGCGCCTTAGGATTAATCGGCGGATCCTTCATCATGAATTTGAACATTTTCACCCAAATGCTCTTGGGTGCGTTCTTATCGGCTCGAGGCGGAAGCGGGAAGATGATGGAGATGAGGATGTAGAACTGCATCAAAATCACAAGCGCACCAAATATGGCGGCGGCGATGATCGATACTACGGAGTACTTGAGCAGCGCTGGGAAAGATTGAAACGGATTCCACCAGGGCGACGAAAGTAAAAGCGTTACCATCCACAGTGTTAATAGCGTCCATCGCGCCCAATTTTTCATTTGAATATCAGCCTTTTATTGTGTGATTGCAGATCGGTTAGTCGTATCTTTAGTGGTGCGCCTGAATTGGAAAAGTCGTTCTTGCCTGTTCATCAGGCACCTCTTCTGCCACGGTCGTGGCCATGCGCTGAACTCGAGGTTTGGAGACATACATGAAATCCGGTATGCCTCTTTCCTTTACATTTGCAGGGCTTCCGCCTTGGGGAGAAACGTCCGAGATGCCGACCGGCATCTGCTTGGTCCCTCAAGTACCGCACATGCCCTGGAATGTGCATCCCAGTACGAGTGCGATTAGGAAGGCGATTATGTAGTCTTTCATTGTCGATCCTCGACGAATTTGGTCTGGAATCCTCTGTATCTCTTGTACCCATGCGCGAATCGGAAGAATCGTTTTGCGCATTTGGGGGCGAATCAACACTCGATAAAGCCCAAGGGCAGCCAAGATTACTTATACGATATTTTATCTTAGCTCGCTGGCAAAGCGCCAACAACATAAGCCGGAGCCGGTTTCAGGGTTTTCCCCATGCTTTGGGGAAACAATGTGCATTTTAGCCCTTAGGCAGAGTTATCGGTATGCCCGGCGACATGCCCAGATTGTTCTGAATCCAACTCAGAAGCTCTTCTTTGGACTGTTTACCGATAGTTTGGTTGAGCTGCCGGCCCTTATCGAACAGGACGAATGCAGGCACTGGACCGGAATAATATCGGTCGGCCAGGGTGACATTCTTGTCGACGCAGATGCGATATACACGGAATCGATTTTCGTTTTCGGCAGCCAGTTGGGCTAAGACGGGCGCCATCTGTTTACAGGGCACACACCCTGTCGTGTAAAACTCCACCAGGACTGGCTCTTTGGAGTCGAGCACCAAGCCCTGAAAGGTGTCAGAGCCGATGTCAGCGACTTCTGGGTACTGTGGGGCAGCCGCCTGGGCCGAGCCTTGCTGCTCGCCGGCCGAACCACCGGCTGGTTGGGGTGGCTCGTTCATGCCATTCCAGATGCTGCCGGCAACCAGTGCTATGAAAAACAGTACGAGCAGTTCTTTGAGCATGAGCCCCCCAGATATAGAGCCAGTACCTATATATTTACACAAATGGGTTGGCTGCGCTTAACCCAGATGCAAGAGCAGCCACCTTTTTACGATGGCTGCCCGATTTCTTTCGGTTTTGGTTCTAGAAAGCGACTACTTGCCGCGAGCAGGAACCAATACTTCGTCGATGATGTGGATAACGCCGTTGGAACAAGCGATATCCGGCTCGGTGATCAGTGCGCCGTCAACCAGCACTGTGCCGTCTTTGGTGTTTACCATCAACGATTCGCCTTCAACTGTCGTGACTGCGCGCTTTCCTTCGAGATCGGCTTTCGACATTTTGCCTTTCACGACGTGATACTTGAGAATGTTGGGAAGCTGTTTTTCGTCCTTGAGCATTGCTTCGCGGTTTTCTTTCGGGAGCTTGGCGAAGGCGCTGTCGCTTGGCGCAAACACTGTGAAAGGACCTTTGCCTGCCAATGTATGGTTGAGTCCGGTGGACTTCAAGCCGGTCATCAAGTTTTTGCATTTACCGGATCTGTTGGCGACAGACACGATGTCGTTGGACTTTCGAACGACTCTGTGATGCTTTTTGGCGAGAGCGGCATCAGCGGTGGCTATCGTTGCTAAGATGGCAACAAGCGCTGCAGTTGCTGAGAGACGAGAAAGACGCATTTTGTTCTCCTTTGCTGGATGTGCATCAATTGTGGGGCTTCAATGACGGGAACGTTTGAAAAATTCCGAAAAATCTTTGCAAAATTTCTGTCAGATCATCACCTGACATACTGACCCAGATCTGGCCAAACGCAGTGTCAGACACAGTTTGATGTGTTAGACGTGTTTGTTGATCGTGTTAGTGAGAGTGGATTTTGGAACAGCACCAACGACCTGCTCGACAACCTGTCCTGTCTTGAACAGATAAAGACTTGGAATGCCTCTGATTGAGTAGGCTTGAGCGGTCTTCGGATTTTCGTCAGTGTTTAGCTTGACGACCTTCAGGCGACCTTCATACTCCTTGGAGATGTCCTCGATCACCGGCGCGACTGCCTTGCATGGACCACACCAGGGAGCCCAGAAATCAACCAGCACCGGGAGTTCAGCCTTGAGCACTTCCTGCTCGAAGGTTGTATCGGTAACGTTTGCAACACCAGACATTTCGGAAAGGACCTCCCTGCTGTTTTTGTAGTGGCAGACTTTTGTTCGAAAAATTCGTTCTGCCAGTTCCAGCCAATTTTTTGTAAGCAACGAAGATTATAGTAACAGACCATCTAGTTTGTCACAGAACCTACCTTTTGTCTTAAAACTCCTGCTAGAAGAAACAGTATTGTCATGTGCTCGCGGCGGCGCAATCGTGCTTTCAAAGGCAGCTGCCCGCAAACATAAGCAGTTAGCCTTAGAATAAGGTTTGTAATTGTAGGAACGGTGAGGATGCGCTGGATTTATCGTTGGCTGCTTCAAAGCCTTGCCAATCAGCTGCTTATTACTTACCTTGCGGTGGTTACCCTGGCGCTGCTTGTCGTCAGTGTGTGGGCGCTTTGTACGATTCAAAAGGAGTCAATCAACGATCTTCGCAACTCGCTGGAAGTAGAAGCCGTCAATCTGGCGCTGGAGTTGGACAACGATCTAAGAATGGATGCGGAGTCTTCGCGCACGCGGATTCAAAACGCAGTTGACAGGCATGCAACCAAACTTGGTGTCTCGATTACTCTGGTCGATCGCGACGGGCACGTTTTGGCGGACTCTTTCATGGTCAACGGGCCCAACGGCCAAAACATATCCAACCAGTTGGAAATCAATGAGGCGCTGGGAGGTATCGTCGCTTTCTGCACCAGAACGGCTCCGACTACCCATACCAACTGGCTTTATGTAGCCTATCCTGTTCGCGAAGCCGGTCAGACCACCGGTGTCATTCGCATCGGAGTGCCGCTTATCGACATTGAAAGCCGATTGCGGCAAGACCTTATTGTGTTTCTCGAAATTATCTTCGCAACCGGTGTAATCACAGTATTTATCAGCCTTTGGTTGGCTCGTTTCGTCAATAGACCGGTTAGGGAAATGAGCGACCTGGCAAAGCAAATCTCTCTTTCCGGCGATGTGTCCGTGTTTCTGCCGGTCAGCAGGCGAGACGAGATCGGGGAATTAGGTTTGTCCTTTAACCAGATGATCGGTCGTCTACGAGAGCAGGAGCGGCTCCGGCAAGAATTCATCGCCAATGCCTCACATGAGTTGAAGACTCCGACGATGGCGATAGGTTCGGTCGTCGAGGCGCTTCAGGCTGGGGCTGTGGATGATCCCAAACTGCGTGGGCAGTTCTTGCAATCGCTGGAAAAGCTCGTAGACAGGCAGGCCAGTCTCCTGCAAGACTTGCTGGATCTCTCCAAGCTCGATGGCGGTCTGGAGCTTGAATGGCATGAAGAAGTAAATGTCATGCAGGTTCTCAATGACGCGGTCGAGCAAATAAGACCTCAAGCCGAGAAGAAGCACATCGACCTGGAAGTCGATTTGACCTTTGACAGCGCTACTTCAGCGACGTATATAGTGAATGGAAACAGCAGCCAGCTGATGAGAGCACTCTCCAATATCATGACCAATGCTGTCAACTACACTCCTGATGGCGGCAGCGTGCATGTAACCGGGCGCTTTACTGATATGAATAGAAGGTTGGAGCTGACGATTCAAGACACGGGCGTGGGAATTGATTCGTCAGACTTGCCCCACATCTTCGAGCGCTTCTACCGTGGCGACAAAGCCAGAACGAGGGTTGGCGGTGGAACCGGGTTGGGCCTTGCCATCACTCACGAAATCATTGCCAGGCACCACGGCTCAATCAATGTCGATTCGATCGTCGGCAAGGGAACCACATTCACAATCACTCTACCGACCCAACCGAGTGTGGTGGGTAGTATCGCATGAGGTGGCACTGGGCGTGAACGCAAGACCGGTTAAGCGACTGCTCGGGCTGCCTTTGTGGCGCGCTTTGGGGCAGCCGTGCCTAGACATGGAGCCGCGCGACCCGATGGAACCCTACAAGTGCTGTTCGCAGAAGGTTCATATCGCATACAGAGGCGTTGCCGACGATCGCATGTATATGACAAAAGCCCGGCCCGTGGGCGAGATTCGCTATTATCGCCCCAACGGATTGCGGGTTTTCTGTGCTGATTGCAGAAGAAGAATCGTCTAGCCTGGGCGTCCTGTCTAGTTCTAAGCCGGTCTTTTCAGGACTGGTCCGACATCAAGGCTTTGCGCAAGGAGCCACCACATTTAGTGATGAGATCTTCTGCTTGAGCCCGTCCCATTTTGCGCTTAACCATGAGAATGGCTGTCTTGGCGCGATCGTGTGATGCAACCAAAGCACCCTCCGCCAGGTGTCGCGGCACGCACCCGAGAATCGAGATGATCGAAACCGCACGCTCTCTGAGCTTTTCGTTGGTCGGACGGAGGTCAACCATGAGGTTTTCGAAGACTTTCCCAAGTCTGATCATGGTGCAGGTCGAAAGCAAGTTCAAAATCATCTTTTGCGCGGTGCCTGCCTTCATGCGGGTTGAGCCCGTGAGAGCTTCCGGACCGACGATGGCGCTAATCATGACGTCGCAATATGGAGCAAGAGCCGTATCTGCATTGTTGACGATGCCGATTGCCGCTGCGCCTGCTTCTTTGGACTTGCCGAGGGCGCCAATTACATAAGGAGTTCTGCCGCTGGCGGTGATTCCGACAACCACGTCTTTTTCGGTGACGCCGATTGTGGTGGCATCTTGGATGCCTGCTTCGCCGGAATCTTCAGCGTTTTCAAAGGCGCGAAACATGGCTTCGCGTCCGCCGGCGATGCATGCTTGAATCATGTCGGAGTCGACGCCGAATGTCGGCGAGCACTCGGTAGCGTCGAGCACGCCGAGTCGTCCGGAGGTGCCGGCGCCGAAATAAATGAGGCGCCCGCCGTTTTTCAGTTTTTCGGTGATTATGTCCACCGCCTGTGCAATCTCGGGAGTTACCTTTTTGACTGCCTCGTAAACGTGAAGGTCTTCATCTTGAATGCGCTCTACCAGGTCTTTGGTTTCGAGCAGGTCGAGGTCCATGGTGCGCTCGTTGCGCTCCTCCGTCACCATGCGATTAAATTCTTTCGTAATTCCTATTCCCATTATTGGTTCTCCCGAGATACCGATGTTCCTTCAAATCAAATAAATAATTTTCTTGCGCTACTAACCATTGTGAATTGAGCCAAGAATTTTGCAAGCGGGAAATAACCAAAAAAAACTAGTTGTCCCACCAAATTCTCACATCCATATGGTCCTTATTGCAGATTACCTTTTTGCCTGCGCGACCTCCCGATTTTTGAGATTGATTGTCGAGCGTTTGAGATATTTCCCGTCTCCGGCTTTGCCCACGTACTTGCCTTGGTCGATTACGACCTTGCCTCGAGAGAGCACTGTTTCGGAGACGCCTTGAACTTGGACGCCTTCATAACAACTGTAGTCGACATTCATATGGTGGGTGGCGGCGCTTATCGTCATTTTCTTATTGGGGTTGAAGATTACGATGTCTGCGTCGGTGCCGACTGCGATGGTTCCTTTCTTGGGAAACAGACCGAACAGCTTGGCGGCTGATGTGGAGGTGATTTCCACAAAGCGGTTGAGGCTGATGCGCCCTGGCACGACGCCGCCGTTGTAGACGAGGCTCATGCGGTTTTCGACGCCCGGTCCGCCGTTGGGAATCTTGCTGAAATCATCGCGACCGAGCTCTTTCTGTTCTTTGAAGCAGAACGGGCAATGGTCGGTCGAGATCACCTGTAGGTCGTTCATTCTCAATCCGGTCCAGAGTTCTTCCTGATTCCACTTATCGCGAAGCGGAGGAGTCATCACATACTTCGCGCCTTCAAAGTTTTCCTTCTCGTAGTAGGAATTATCGAGGAAGAGGTACTGAGGGCAGGTTTCGGCAAAGACAGGCACGCCTTCATCGCGAGCTTCCTTCACCTTTTTGAGTGCGTCATAGCAGCTCAAGTGCACGATGTAGACTGGAGAGTTCGCCATTTCGGCAAGGGCGATTGCGCGGTTGACGCCTTCGCTTTCGGCTTTGGTCGGACGTGTGATTCCATGATACTTAGGTGCGGTTTTGCCTTCGGCGATCGCTGCTTGAATAATTTCATTAATGACGATGCCGTTTTCGGCGTGCATGCAAATCAGCCCGCCATGCTCGCTGCCGGCGAAATTCATGGCCCGGAAAATGGTGGCGTCGTCAACATAGAGTACTCCAGGATATGCCATGAACAGCTTGAAGCTGGTGACGCCTTCATCGTGGATGAGGCGCTTGACCTCCTTCAGCCTGTCGTGTGGCAAATCGGTGCAGATCATGTGGAATCCGTAATCGATTGCAGTCTTGCCTGATGCCTTCTCATGCCAGATATCGAGTGCCTCGATGATTGATTGCCCCTTAGCTTGAATGGCAAAGTCGATGATTGTCGTCGTTCCGCCGTGGGCTGCAGCTAGAGTACCCGTGCGGAAATCGTCGGCTGAAGTGGTGCCGCCGAAGGGCATGTCCATGTGGGTGTGAGCATCGATTCCGCCTGGGATGACGAGCATGTCCTTGGCATCGATGACGCGATCGGCATTGCCTTCGAGATGGTCTAGTTTTTTGCCGATCAGGGTTATTGTTTCGTCTTCAATCAAAATGTCGGCGTAGTAGTCGTCTACTGCGGTTACGATGCGGCCATTTTTTATGAGCGTCTTCATGAATTGCACCCAGTGGATAGGAAGATTCGAGGATGTGAACTAGTCGAGCCCGGTTGTGAAGTGCAGCTGAGCCGGACTTACGTTTCGTGACGGAGACCGAATCATAGTATCCGATTGCATATATGATTGAAACCGCTTGATCACATAAAAAACCATTGATCAAAAATTAAAGTTGCCTGCGCGCCCGAAACCCAGACTTCTCAGCAAAACAATGGTTTAACCGAGGATTTCGTATGGCGTGGGCGTGCTATAACAACTCAAGAAAAGCGCACGGTTAAGCCAATTGTTGGCGGCATAAACCCGATTTCGCGCGAGAAGGAGTGGAGCCATTAAGGGCGTTACCGATCAAGTCATTGCCGACGTCAGAAGTCGTGCAAGCATTCTTGAAGTTATCTCCGAAACGGTAGTGCTAAAGCGCACTGGCAAAGAGCACAAAGGTCTGTGCCCGTTTCACGGTGAGAAGACACCCTCATTTAATGTCAACCCGGAAAAGGGCATTTTCAAGTGCTTTGGCTGTGGTGAGGGCGGCGATGTTTTTGCGTTTGTTCAAAGATTGAAAGGCGTTGATTTCATCGAGTCGGTCCGAACCTTGGCGCACAAGTACGGGGTTAGGCTTGTAGAAACAGAAGATGAACGTCGTGAGTATGACAAGCGTACTCAGATGCTTCTTCTGTGCAGGCAGGCGAGTGAGTACTTCTGCCGGATGTTGGAAGACCCGGTCGAGGGCATGGTTGCACGAGAATATTTGGCAAAGCGCAGCGTTTCTCCGGAAATTGTGTCTACGTTCAAATTAGGCTATGCGCCGAACAGTTGGGATGGTTTGTTGCGCCATCTGACGCAGTCACGACAAATTGCACCGCAGACATTGGAGGAAGCCGGGCTCGTGAGGCGGCGGCCTGACTCTAATTCGTACTACGATTTATTCAGAAATCGTTTGATGATTCCTATTTGTGATGACCGCGGAGATGTCATCGCATTTGGTGGCAGGACACTTGGCGACGATCAAGTCAAATACTTGAACTCGCCGGAAACACCGATATATACAAAAGGGCTGCATCTCTTTGGTCTCAATCAGGCCAGGGAGTCTATCAAGCAGAAAGATTCAGTAATCGTGGTCGAGGGATATTTCGATGCGATTACCCCGCATCAATATGGTTTCACCAATACTGTAGCCACTTTGGGAACAGCTCTCACTGAGCATCAAGCCAAGCTTTTGATGCGCTTTACCGATTCCAAGCGCGTGTACCTGTCGTTCGATGCTGATGCGGCCGGTGTCAAGGCTGTCGATCGAGGTGTCGAATCTCTCAACAAGATTGCTGAGGGAATTGGCATAGAGTTGCGCGTAATCCGATTGCCTGGTGGCAAAGACCCTGATGAATGCTTGAAAGATCCGAATCATGGACCTGAAGCATTTGCTCAGGCAATTGAGAATGCGCGAATTCTGATCGACTACAAACTTCATCGAGCGCTGGACGGGGCGAATCTCTCGACCCACAGCGGCCGCATCGATGCGTCGCGAAAATTGGTAGCGGTCCTTGCTCAAATTGAAAACGCAGTGCCGCGCGGCGAGTACATACGGCAGTGGTCGATGAAACTTGGAGTCAGAGAAGAAGAGCTACTTTCGGATGTTCAGCAGTATCGCAGTGCCAACAAAATGGGTGCAAAAGCATATCGTCCTGAATTCAAACGACCGACAGCATTGAATAAAAGTATGCCGACGGCAGGCTATGTAGACGCTGAACGCCAGCTTTTAGCCTTGTATTTGACTTCTCGAGAAGATTGGGAATTGGCTACTGGATATCTATCAGATGACCGCATGCTGTCCGCCAATCATCAGCGAATTAAAGAGTCATTGGAAGGAATCGGCAGTCAGTTTTCCACGGTGGAAGATCTCAGATGTCTTCTTATGGATCGGCTCGGACCCGAGAAGGGACCATCGGCCGCACTGGTTGAAGTGATTTTGAAGGTGGAGGATATGCGCAAGCAGAATGTTCCTGCCGCTGTCGTGCTGAAGGAAGCGACAGCAACCATTCTTAAGGAGCGGCTCACTCAGGCGCAGGCGTTAGCGCGCAGGCAGTTGTCCACTGCTGCTGCTGAGTCCGAACAACAGGCATTGCAAAGTAAAATACTGGAATTGCGACGATTAGAAACAATGGCGTTACCGTCAGCCGATTCGATTGAAAAATTGGACGACTTGAAGCGTAAAATTGATGCTGTGACAGGTGAGGGAACCTAGTGTGACAAAGAGCAAGACGGACAAAGAAGACACTTTCATGCAAAAGCTGGGCAAGCTCGAAGAGGCCGGTAAAGCCCGTGAGCGAACCGGGCTGGAAGAGTTGCTCGTCGATGGTGATGAAGCAGAAGAGGATCTTCCGAGAGTCGCAGGCAGTGACGATGCTGTCTACTTGGAAGAAGAGAAGATGGACGAAGACCCCGAGCACTTCGAGGCAGAAGTTTCTCGTGGACTTTCCTCTGATGATCCCGTCCGCATGTACCTGCGCGAAATCGGACGCATTCCGCTTTTGACTGCGAATCAAGAAATTGAATTGGCAAGACAGATCGAAGGCGGTGGTTCTGAAGGAGCCATTGCCAAACGCAGGTTGGTGCAAGCAAACCTTAGACTGGTCGTTTCTATTGCAAAGAAATATGTCGGAAGGGGCATGCTGTTTCTCGATTTGATTCAAGAGGGCAATCTCGGCTTGATTCGCGCGGCAGAGAAGTTTGATTACGAGCGCGGATACAAGTTCAGCACTTATGCGACATGGTGGATTCGGCAAGCTATAACCAGAGCTATTGCCGATCAAGCGAGAACCATTCGCATTCCTGTGCACATGGTTGAAACCATCAACAGGCTCAAAAAGATAACCCGTAAACTCGCTCAAGATAAAGGCCGCAAGCCGACTGAAGAAGAGATCGCCGAATCAATGGAAATTTCGGTGAGCAAACTTCGAGACATCGTAAAGGTGGCGCAAGAGCCAATTTCTCTTGAAACTCCGGTCGGAAAGGAAGAAGACAGCAAGCTTGGAGACTTCATCGAAGATCGCGAAGCTGAAACTCCAGCCTCCAACGTCACTCAAGAGCTTCTTCGTGAAGACATCACCGAGGTGATGGCTGGACTCTCGGCGCGTGAAAGAGATGTGCTCAGATTGCGTTTCGGACTCGATGACGGACGTCAGCGAACATTGGAAGAAGTCGGTCAGCTGTTTGGAGTTACACGCGAGCGCATTCGCCAAATCGAAGCAAAAGCACTAAGGAAACTGCGTCATCCAAATCGAAGCCGGCGACTTCGCGAATATATAGACTAGCGACTAGTCGTCGCCGCCCATTTCTTCAATCCAATCCAAAACCTCCGGCGGTCTTCGGATTTCTTCGAGCATCTCATAAAGGGAAGAAGCGTCTTGTGCAGAAACAGCTTTCAAAGGCACCTCCTTAACTTCAATAGTAATTGCTCTTGACCCCAGCTCCAAATGCACTTTGTCGCCTACTTTCAAAACAGTGGCCGACTTTGCGGGGCGGTCGTTTACAAACACGCGACTTTGATCGCAAGCCATTTGCGCCACAGTGCGGCGTTTGATGAGCCTTGAAACTTTTAGCCATTTGTCTAAGCGCATTACTCGAAATCCAGATGAAAGATTGGTCGTTTTTTATTTCTTTTTGATGCGGTCGATATTGTAAAGGCGCCATCATCAATTCTTCAATCATTTTTTGTTTGAGAGCCTAATTGATGTATGCTCTTGTATGAATAAGGGGATCCCTAGTTGCGAACTCAGTTAGTTTCGGTACGCAGCATGGCGCAGGGGGCTAAAAAGCTCCTATTTGCCGCATCAAGTATGAACGCAAGGTCGACTTTGCCAGCTGTTTTTGCATGGGTGATTGGGCTTGCGCTTGCGGGTTGCGGCGGTCCCAAGCCCGAGCAACCAACCAGCGAAGCCCATCCGGCTGAAGCAGCTACACCAAAGGGCCCGCGTTTGATTCAGTTGGCAGGTAAAACCGCCGACCAGCTGCAAATTCAGACAGAAGCGATAACTCGTAATAAAATCATCGTCCCGCTTCATTTAACCGGAAGAATCGAGCCCGATTTCGGTAAAGAAGTCGACGTCAGCAGTCGTGTCACGGGCAAGGTGCGCTCAGTAAGGGTGCATCCCGGCGACGTAGTGGCGGCGCATCAGGTCTTGGCGCAAGTAGACAGCCGTGAAATCAGCGATTTGGAAGCTGAAGTGATCGAAGCCAAAGCTAAACTGACCACGGCAGAAGCGCAAGAAGAGCGCGAGCGCCAGATTTTCGAAGAACAACTGCAGCGACCGAAAATCCTAATCGACGCTCAGGCGACATATCAATCCGCGAAAGTCAGAAAGGAGCTGGCAGAGTCTGAATTTAAACGTGTCGAAGGACTGATGCACGAACGCATTGCTGCGGCCAAAGATTACATCTCTGCCAAAGCAACTCTGGCAACGGCTACGGTGGAGTACAACCAAGCGTATACCGATTTGCAGCGCGAACAGAGTTTGTACAAAAACAAGGCGATGATGAAGCGCGACCTCCAACTTGCTCAAGCAGAGGCGGCGCGTGAAAGACAGCACTTCAAGACACTCAAGCAGCGATTGAAATTCCTAGGTGTAACAACCGTCGATCAGCTTTTAACTTCCGGTCACATCTCCGGGGTCGTCAACATCACAGCACCGGTAACCGGTGTCATCAGCCATATGGACATCGCTCAGGGTGAGGTAATTCATCCTGAAAAATCAATCTTCAAAATTACCGATCTCAGCACCGTCATTGTTCGTGCTGACTTACCCGAAGTCGATTTGGGTCGAGTGAAAATGGGAGATTCTGTCAATATACGTGTGTCCAGCTATCCCAATCAAACATTCAAAGGCGTGATTAATTACATAAGCGATCATGTTAGCCCCGAATCTCGAACGCTGTCTATCAGAGCACGTTTGGACAACCCTCTGAGGAAGTTTCGAACCAACATGTTTGCCGAGATCGATCTTCAAGGTGAACCGCGGATGGTGCTCGCCTGTCCCAAAGCGGCAGTGCAAGAGCACGACCACGAGAAGGTTGTCTTCGTGGAGCGTCAGGGTGGCTTTGAAGAAAGAAAGATAAAGACCGGAATTGAAAGCGAGCAATTCGTGGAAGTTGTATCCGGGGTGGAGCCTGGCGAGAAGGTCGCTACTCAAGGCAGTTTGATGCTAAAGACCGAACTCACCTACAAACACTAGATGATGCACAAGCACTAGGTATGATCGAAAAACTCATCACCTTCGCCTTAACCCAAAGACTGCTGACAGTCGCGGCGTTTGTGGCGCTGGCTGGCTTGGGTATTTGGTCGATGCTTCACTTGTCCGTCGACTCATTCCCTGATGTCAGTAATGTACAGGTGCAAATTCTGACCGAGCCTGAAAGCATGGCTACAGAGGAAGTAGAAGCGCAGATTACTTTTCCAATCGAAAGCGCTATGAACGGGTTGCCCAGTGTCAACAAGATTCGCAGCAACTCCAGCTTTGGCTTCTCGGTTGTGACGGTTATATTCGATGACAATGTCGATGTATATTGGGCTCGCAATGTCGTGATGCAGCGTCTCGGTCAGATTGAGCTGCCGGCAGGTTCTCCAAAGCCGCTTTTGGGACCTGTCGTGTCTACGTTCAGCAATGTTTACAACTACTACCTTACGAGCAATCATCATGATTTGACAGAACTTCGAACCATTCAAGACTGGATAATCGCACGAAGGCTGCGAGCCGTACCGGGTGTAGGCAACGTCGTTTCTTACGGTGGGTTCGTCAAGCAATATCAAGTTTTGGTATCGCCGCATACTCTTAAGGGTTACGGTCTAAATATTCGCGACGTAGCCGAGGCGCTCGCCAACAATAATGTAAACGCCGGAGGCAACTTTATCGAGCGCGGTGGCGAAGAAATTATCATTCGCGGATTGGGAAGAATCGAGTCCATTCAAGACATACAAAATATCGTTTTGAAGGAAGTTCACGGCACTCCGGTGAAAGTAGGCAATGTCGCCGAAGTGGAGATTGGACCGGCGTTCAGGCGAGGCTCCGCCTCGATGAATGGCAAAGGCGAAGCGGTCACCGGCATGGTTTTGACACGCAAGGGAGTCAACACGAAGCATGTCGTAGAACTTGTCCGCGAAAGGGTCAAAGAGATCCAAAAGGACCTGCCTGACGGGGTTGAGCTTCATCCTTATTACGATCAAACTGAACTAGTCGACAAGACGATTGAGACGGTTAAGGAGATTCTCCTGTTCAGCGGCGGAATGGTGATAGTCGTTCTATTTGCCGTTCTTCTGGACATTCCTTCTGCTTTGATTGTTTCAGTGATTATTCCGTTGGCATTATTGTTCAGCTTCATTTTGATGAAATTCACTGGTTTGTCAGCCAACCTGATGACCCTTGGTGCGGTCGATTTCGGCGTCATCGTCGATGCCGGGGTAGTGATGGTGGAAAACATCTTCCGTCATCTGTCGGAGGCTTGGAGCAAAGAGAGCAAACCGAAATACACGTTTGGTGTGGTGATGGCGGCTGCGCAAGAAGTTGGTCGTCCGATTGTCTTTGCAATTGCAATTATCATTGCTGTCTACGTGCCTCTGTTTACGCTGGAAGGCGTGGAAGGGCGCATGTTTCAGCCGCTTGCATTAACCTTCATCTATGCCCTTGTCGGCGCCTTGCTTGTTTCTTTGACACTGATTCCGATTCTCTGTTTTTGGGTGCTGCGCAAGCCGCTAAAAGAGAAGCATAGCCCCATAGTAGAGATTGCCAGGAAGGTTTGTGACCCCGCGCTGGATAAATCAATGCGCCACCCGAAGATTACGCTGGCGATTTCATTTGCGCTTCTCATCGTAAGCTTTTGCTTGGTTCCTTTTCTGGGTTCGGAGTTTATTCCGTCGTTGGACGAGGGTCCGATTCTTTTAAGAACAAAACTATCGCCAAGCGTTGCCCACACTGAGTCTCGCCGCATATCTACGATGGTTGAAGAGATATTGACGACCTTCCCTGAAGTCGACGTTGCCGTTTCGCGAATTGGTCGCTCGGGTATGGGCGGCGATCTCGAGGGTGTTGATAATGCGGACATCTACATCGGACTCAAGCCGCATTCTCAGTGGAGGACAGCGAAGACGAAAGAAGAACTGGTTAACGCAATGGCCAAGAAATTGGATGGTGTGCCTGGTCTGATTTACAGTTTTTCGCAGCCGATTGCCGACATGATCGATGACCTGATTGCCGGTATCAAAGCCGATATCGGAATCAAAATCTTCGGCGAAGATCTCGAGACTCTCAACAGAATTGCAGAGGAGATCGTTGCAGTCGTAAAGAAAGTTCCCGGAGCTGCTGACCTGCAAACCGAGCATATCCTGGGATTGCCGCAATTGAACATTCGACTCAAACGAGACGTGATTGCCCGATATGGTCTCAACGTTGCCGATATTCAAGATATCATTCAAACCGCGCTTGCGGGAAAAGTCGTGTCTGAGGTCATTGAAGGAACAAGGCGCTTCGGCCTTCTGGTGAGGTTTCCCTCAAAGTACAGGGATACGGCGGAAGACATCGAATCGATCATGGTTGACACCGCAGATGGTGCGCGTGTTCCTCTCAAGCAGCTGGCGGAGATAACCATGCCTAGAGGAACAGTCATGGTTAATCGCGAAGATGGACAACGACGCACAGCGGTTTTGGCAAACGTCAGAGGTCGAGACTTGGGTAGTTTTGTTGAGGAATGCCAACGCAGAATCGAAAAGGAAGTCGACCTTCCCAAGGGCTATCACATAGTCTGGGGTGGGCAGTTTGAGAATCAGCAAAGAGCGATGGCGCGTTTGTGTATGGTGGTGCCGGTGGTGCTAATGCTGATATTCATTCTTTTGTTTGCATCGTTCAATTCACTGAAAAATGCCGGATTGATCATGCTTAACGTTCCTTTTGCCATGATTGGCGGCATAATCGCACTGTTTATTTCCAAACAGACTCTATCCGTTCCCGCCATTATCGGATTCATTGCCTTATTTGGAGTTGCCGTGCAGAACGGCGTGATTATGGTGAGCTACATTATGCAGTTGCAGGCCAACGGAAAACGCACTGCAGAAGCCGCCGTTGAGGGGGCTAGAGTGCGTTTGAGACCGGTTTTGATGACTGCCATGGTGGCGATTATGGGGTTGGTGCCCAAAATTGTTTCAACCGGCACCGGGGCTGAAGTGCAAAGGCCTCTGGCGACCGTTGTGTTAGGAGGATTGGTGACGGCGACGTTGCTTACTCTTATAGTTCTGCCTACGGTTTATACGATGCTCAACAAGGGCTCCGATCCTCCCGAAGACACCGAAAATTCTCAAGATCAAGAACCCACCGACCATGCCGGCATTTCTGAGGCATCTTTATAAAGTTCCTTTTCTGTTTTCTCAACCCCAAGTTGACACAAGATTTTCACACCCGGGGTTGTAAAGTGTCGCCAGTCTATTGTCTTACGGGGCGCAACCAGCGTTCCGGCTATATGGTGGCGCGCCGTGACAAACCGATTCGAATTTAAACGTCTTCGTAAGGCATTGCATGTAACTTTGCCGAAGTACGAAAAGTGGCTCGCAACCGAGTCATTCTCTGCCCACACGAAAAGGGCCTACATTTCCAGAACCCGGAATTTTCTGGACTATCTTCTAGGGCTGGAGGGTCTGACTCTTCAAAAGCGGAGCAAGCCGTCGCCGAAGGATTCTGATGCGAGTTCTCAGGCGAAAGCCAAATCCAAAACTTTGTCGCAGCAAAGGCGAATTCTTCGAGAGCAGCTTCTAGCGGAGTTTGCAGTGATTGAGGTTCCGGAAGCGTTTGGAGGTTCAATACCCGGGGAGCGAGAGTGGCGCAAGGCCATTGATGAGTATCGTGGGTTTCTCAAAGACAAGCTCGAGCTCAACGCCCACTCCATTAACAACTGTCTGACGGCGATCGAGCATGTGCTCAGGTTTATGAATGTAGATGTTCGGAAGTCCAAGCGCGAAACCTGGCCGCAATTGAATATTCGTGCGCTCGCAAGCTACGAAGAATTGGGATTTGTGCAAGCGGCTCTCGACTGTAGATCTCCTAAAGATCAAGCTTTGGCTTTCTTGATGCTCGATACGGGAATCAAACTTGGCGAATGCGTCGCCCTCGACACTGACGATGTGCACCTTACAGCTCATACGGCGCGCATTACCCTAAAGGATGGACGATCGATGAGCCTGGGAATTGAAGCAAGGCATGCATTGCTCAGATGGCTGATCGAGCGCAGTAGACGCTTTGAAGACGAAGCCGAAAGCGCACTGTTTCTCAACGCGCAAGGTAAGCGAATCTCCTCGGTCGGTATAGATGCTGCAGTAAGAAGAGTCGGAAAAGAGGCCAAGTTGAACGTTTCTGCGCAGGTTCTTAGAGACACTTGCTTGGCCAAGATGGTTAGAGACGGGCAAGAATTGTCGGCGATTGCTCAATTCTGCGGTCATAGAAGCGTATTGTCGACCACCCGCAGATTCAGTCCGCTGGTGGAATCACTTGTAGAATCTGCTGAAGAGGCGAAGGTTGCTGAAGAGGCGAAGGTTGCTTCGAAACGACCTAAAGCTCTTGCCAAAAAGTCGTCAGGCAAAGCAGACGACTCGTTGTTTCGTTGAAAGCAATGGCCTATTATTAGTGCGTTGTGGTTGCCTGCTTCTATCATGAAGCGACCGGCCCAATATCCAGACTTTAGGCGACGAAGTCAACAGCATGTATTTAACAGACGAGGGGTACAGACAAGCATGTCTTGCACATTGTCGGTACGACTATGCGTCGGCGGTTGAACATTTCTCCGAGTACCTTAAGAAGAATCCATATGCAATGGATGTGCACTACCGAAGGTGCCTTGCTTATGCGAAGTTGGGTTTTGACGAGCTGGCGATCGAAGACGCAATCAAGGGATTGCCTGATGCCGCCGAAGCGATCTTCTCACAGCCGGATCGAACCAATTCGTTTGGTGCCAACATCATCGTAGATCTATGCACGCGCTTGATGCAGGTGCGCCCGGACAGAACCACAATGATATGTCTCGGATTGGCGTACATCTGCAGTTTTGCGGAGAAACAAGAAGACAAAGAACAGATCAAAATGGCGCAAACTGCGTTGAGCGATTTGTTGGCCAAGTTTCCCGATGATGCGATGGCATATTATTTCCGCGGGCTTTCGTTGGATCTTCTCAAAAGTTATGACGAAGCAGAGCGTGATTTCCAAAAGGCGGCCGAGCTAGATGCGAAGCACAGAAAGGCGCGTATGCAGCTTGCGTATAGCGCCATGCGCAAGCAAAACTATATGGCTGCGGCGAAAAGATTTTCTGATGTGCTGCAATTGAATGATACCGATGGACAGGCATACGTTGGGCGCGCGGAGGCATTGATAGAATGCTATGAATTCAAGGCTGCGCTTAATGATCTCGAGCGAGCTCTAGACTTGAATGTGGTATCACATGAGGTGCACTATCTACGTGGTGTTGCATACTCGAAGCTGGGAAACCTTGAAGCGGCCGCCACCAGTTTTGCTGTTGCAGAAGACGTTATGGTCAAAAAACCAAAGGGATTGGACAGTACAAAATCAATTTGGCTGCGCGATGATGCGAAGAATGTCTTTTTTGAATTGATTCGAAGAAATCCAAATGATGAAAACGCTTTTCTGGGAAGGGGTCTGGCGTTTTACCTGAGCGGACAGCCGACCAGAAATGAGGCCGATCTCAAACGCGCCGATGATGACTATGCAAGAGCCTTGGATATCAATCCGAACTGCGCGCGGGCTTACTATTTGCGCGCCCTCAACCATTGGATTTTCAGTCCTGATGAGGCCAGAAAGGACTTGGAAGCGTCGCTTAAAATCGATTCGAACAACCTTCAAGCGCTGATGCTAAAAGCGCGCATGAGAGGTGGAACAGTGCAAGATCTCTCCGCGGTGATCGAGAGAGCCGGTGATGACAAAGAGGTGTTGGACGAAGCGTTGACTCATGCGCTTTTGATGGCTAGAGACAATGGAGCGAAAGTCGAGATCTGCAATCGCAGAATTGCAATGAATCTGGGCGGGCACCGCGAGTTCGGATTGCGAGCGACCGCACACATGGCTAAAGGCGACTTCTCCTCCGCGATTGAAGATCTAACTTTGGCCTTGGCGCTCAACCCGCACAATCTCGATTGGATGTTGAAACGAGCTGAAGCTTATCAGCAGCTGGGCTATGAAGATGAGGCCTCCCGTGACGCCAATGAGGTGATTGAGCTGACAACCGATCCTGACATTAAACGCCGTGCATTCTTGCTGTTCTAGGATTTTGGGGCTTCCAATTGTGCGGATAAATGAAGTTTGGCCTGATTGATGCTTGTCCGACGGCGTTCTGCGGGCTACAATCGCCAGGTAACCCACTGGGGCATACCCCTGGCGTTTTTTGATTATGGATTTGGCGGACTGATACATTCTTTTCATGAAAAGAAGATGCGATGAATTCGATTTTTCTCTCTCCAAACTTTCCACCTAACTTTTTCAACTTTGCGAAGCGTCTAAGAGAAGCAGGGGCAACCGTTCTTGGACTATCCGATGATGACTATGATGCGTTGAACCCGCAATTGCGTTCCAGTCTCACTGAGTATTATCGAGTCTCCAACTTGCATAACTATGAAGAACTGCAACGAGCTCTTGGGTATTTCACTCATCGCTACGGAAAGATCAACCACCTCGATTCGCACAACGAGTATTGGTTGGAAACAGAGGCTTGTTTGCGAACTGATTTCAATATTCCTGGAATCAAACTCGATCAAATCGATCGCGTCAAACGTAAGTCTGTAATGAAGCGCATGTTTCTCAAAGCGGGGCTGAAACCCGCGCGTGGACAAGTGTGTAAGAATTATGAGGAACTCAAAGAGTTTATTGCGGAAGTGGGATATCCAGTCGTGGCCAAGCCGGATGTCGGTGTCGGAGCCGCCAAAACGTACAAATTGAGTTGCGACCGAGAAGTCGATGAATACTGGGGTGAAAAGCCGCCTGAGGACTACATCGTAGAAGAGTTCGTGAGCGGCCAAATCGTCACTTATGACGGGCTTGTCGATGCCGACGGCGAAGTGATTTTCTCTTCGTCACTGCGTTACAGCAAAGGCGTGATGGAAGCCGTCAACGAAGATACTGATATTTACTATTACATCGTGCGCGATATCGAGCCGTTTCTCGAGAAGGCCGGCCGAGCAATTCTCAGAGTTTTCGAAGTGAAGGCGAGATTTTTTCACTTCGAGTTTTTCTTGACTGCTGACGGCGATGCGATTCCGCTTGAAGTGAACATGCGCCCACCGGGCGGGTTGACGCTCGACATGTTTAACTACCTGTTTGATTTCGATTGCTATGAAGTCTGGGCGCAGATGATTGTGCATGGAATATCCAAGCCGGTCTCTGACCGTAAGTATTTTGTGATGTATGTTGGACGCAAAGATCACATTCAATATTCGATGGACCACGGTCAAGTGTTGGTGGCGCATTCGAAGCTGATTGTTCACCAGGAGCGAATAAACAGCATCTTCGCAAGAGCGATCGGTAATCATGGTTATCTCTTGCGTCACTCAGACATTGAGCCGTTGGTTAAGGCTGCTGAGTTAATTCAGCAACGTTGCGCTTAATCGGCGAGTTTTGAGGTGCGTGTGACGAGGTGCGTGAGCAGCGCATGATCTCGCGGCGCATGATCGCATTGACTCATCGAAAATGACACTTTTGATCTCGCGGCGCGAGATCACCCAAAAACAGATCACAAATTGAGTACTGTTGCTTTATGTATATAAAGCGCGGGCATATTGCGTCTGTGGGTCCGTGGTTGCTCCGATAAAAATGTCTGGGAAGAATCTGTCGCTGAAGGACACCGGGCAGACGCAAAGAAATTGTGCTGTCTGCGGGTTGCCTATTGGGACAGCTCAACGCGGTTCGCTGACAGGGTGGATTTTTCGCGAGAATCGCTGCAAGTGTTCTGGTTCTTTTACCCCCGTTGGGCAAGGCAGCAAAGATGGTGGAGCGAAGCAAAAGGACTCAGGTGTTCATGATTTTCTAGACACTGAGTGTCTTTTTGGCAACCGCTATCAGGCAACAGAATTGGTGGGAGAGGGCGGCATGGGCGCGGTTTATCGAGCCCAAGACTTTGAACTCAATCAGACTTGTGCCATCAAAGTTTTGAGATCGGATCTGGCGTCTGATAACGCGACAGTCCAGCGCTTCATGCAAGAAGTAGAGACGAGTCAAACGCTCGATCACCCAAATATTGTTCGAGTCTACGATCATGGTGTCTCGACCAAGGGGGCTCCTTTTTTGGTGATGGACTTTCTCGACGGCGAGAGTCTAGCTGCGATCATCGAGCATTCTTCAACCGTTCCAGTGCCTCGCGCCATCAACATATTCACGCAGGTTTGTGATGCCATCTTACATGCGCACAACAAACAGATCGTTCATCGAGACTTGAAGCCCACAAATATTCTTGTGACAAAATCGGCTGATGGGGCTGATGTCGTGAAGTTGGTAGACTTCGGCATCGCTAAGATTTTGCCCACTGCCGGCAGAAATGCCGACACCATTACACAAACCGGAGATGTCTTCGGCAGCCCGCTCTACATGTCTCCTGAGCAGTGTCGCGGTGACAAAGTCGATCTTCGATCAGACATTTACTCTCTGGGTTGTGTGATGTATGAAACGCTTACCGGTAAACCTCCATTTACCGAAGAGAGCCCTATCAAGCTGGTTTTGAATCACTTGTACGATGAACCGCAACCAATTCCGAACATCAATCCGATGTTGGAAAGGATTATTTTTGCCTGTCTGGAAAAGAAGCCTTCCGCCCGCTATGCCAACGCAGCGAAACTCAAGCGCGACCTCGTTCGCTTCGTCAGTGGGCAGCAGCCGACAGTCTGTTCCAAATCGCCATTGCAAGTTGCGCGTCGCTCGCTCAAGCAACATTGGGCTCTGCTTTTCTGTACGGCTATAGCTGTTCTCGTTGCAGTACCTTTGACTCTGGCTCAGTCGGATGTGCGTTGGATAAGTACTGTCGATGTTTTAAACAAGACGGAATCACCGGAAAAGAAGGAGGAATTGGCACGGCAGCTAGTTGATATGTCGACTTACAACAAGCCGTTTTCTCTATTGTTGTTGGGAGAAATTTTGCGATCGAACAAAAAGTTGGTTGAAGCAAGAAAGCTGATTTCTGAAGCGGTTGTTGAGCTGGAAAGACGCCCTGAGCGCAACGCAAACCTCGTGTACGCTTATCGTGAACTGCTGAGAGTCTGCGTCGAACAAAAGGATTTTACCGCAGCTGATGCCGCGTTGAAAAAAATAAATGAGTTATTGAAGGTTTGCGATCCGTTTGAACCATGCAAGGGCCCGCATCTCATGCTCGGTTTCTATTCCCGATGTCCCATGGTGCGTGCTGGTGACGAAGTGTCTAAGTTCTTCATGGCGATCGCCGATGCATATTTTGTCGCGGGCGATGACACGCGCGTTAAGGATGTTTTGCAGCATACAATTTCTTTGGCTAAGCAGCCGGTATCTTTGGGAATCGCACATAAAAACTATGCCTGGTTTCTCGGTGTCATAGGTCGACAGCAAGAGGCGCAAGTCGAAAGAAGGCGTGCATTCGAGCTTTTGCATGACCGCGCCATGAAAGATTTCAGTGCAAGACAAGCCCTCAAAAATCTTGCCGAAGAGACTGCCTGTAACAAGGGATTTGCCGAGGCTGCCGAGATGTTTAAGGTAGTAATGAAGACTGACCATGAGGGCGCCGGCGGGACGCGCACTTCGTATCAAATCGATCACTTGCGTATAGCTTACTGTTTGCAACAAAGCGGTAATTCAAAGGAGGCTGAAAAGTACTGCAGAGAAGCCAAACTTGATGATTCGAGCGTCTTATTCGGGGTGGCAAACTTCTGGGACAACAGAGGCAACTACGATGAGGCGTTGCGCGCATATCAACGATTGCTTGAGCGAAAGAAACAGATGACAAAATGGCTTTGCTGTCTCGTGACGATTCGATACGGCAAGTGTCTGTATGATGTCGGGCGTTTCGAGGAAGCTGAAAAGGCGGTCGCCGAGGGTATTGCAAATCTCAAGTATGTAAATGCGAACCAGTACAAAATGTTCAAGGCGTTGACTCTTCACAGTGAGATTCTCAGCAAGCTTCAACGTACGGACGAAGCCCAAAAAACGCTCGAGGCAGCCAAAAATTTGAGAGCGAGTCTAACTCCAGAGCAACTGTTTTTAGCCAAAAAGGAACATGTGATTTTGGACCTGTATACGCAAGAGTTGGACGTGGATCAACCCTGGCGTTAAGTGTTTCAGCCAATTCGATACTGAACAATCAAGCTGAGCAGGTTCTCAAACTCTTCATGGAAGCCGCAGGCGAGCATCTCTTGGTAGGCGCGTTCGTAAGATAGCTGATTGGTCTCCATTCGGTAGATGAACACCATTGTTCCTGTTCGGTCCATACCATGTAGGCAGTGCACAAAAACCGGCTGCAAATCAGGGTCGCGTGCGACCTCCAAAAACAGCTCGATATCCTCTGGGCTAGGCGTCTTAAAGGGGCTGAGCGGAACAAACGCATAGTTCAATCCAATGCGCGCCACCATATGCTCTTCGATAGCATTCATGCCGCCTTCATTGCGCAGATTGATGACCGTTTTTACCCCTGCATCTTTCAGCAGCTTGAGCCCGCGCTCCGTCGGCTGCCCACCTCTGCACATCTCCGGACCGACAACGAAAAAATTCGGAAGATGGTCGACCATCCTCTGAAGCTCGAGGATACGAGTTGAAGTGATACCCATTTATGGTTCCTGCCGGTTGCCAATGCGCTACTCTATAAATCTGCACCAAAACCAGGCGGTTAAAACCCTTATGCAGGAACATTCTTGAGTTATGACTGAAGGTCATAGTTCAAAATTCGCGCAGGGGCTGTCGGTAGGGGTGGTCTCTGTTGCCCTATTGTTTTTGATGATCGCCGGTATCATAAACTCGGGATTGATTCTGAAAGAACCTGATATCTGCTTCCTTCTGAGCGTCGGTCGGTGGATTGTGGAACATCGTTCATTGCCGCAAACCGACCCCTTTTCTTACGGATACCTGCTTGCCGACCCGGGGCGCCCTTATGTGATTTACCAATGGCTGAGCGCGACCTTGTTTTATCTCATCGAGAAATACTGCACCACCACCGGACTTTTGGTGCTTAGTGCAGTTTTGACTGCCCATGCATTTTTTGTCGTTCCATCCCAAATGCTAGCCAACAAAGTCAAGCCGACTGCCCTCCTCGGCGTGTCTTTCTGGACGCTTTCGGTTGTCTTGTGCCGAATGAGCATTCGCCCGGAGCTGTTTTCTTACCTGTTTTCGGCGCTCTTTCTTGCGGATTTGTTGCGGCTTTACTCAGTGCGCAAGGTCGATATTGATTGGTGGTTTGTCGCCAAATGCTGCGCTTTGGCGACGCTCTGGGTGAATCTCCACTGTCTCTTCGTGCTTCTGCCGATGATCTTGGCGGGCTGCTTGCTTCTGGCAGCCATCGAAGTTGCGATTATGCAATCGCAAGGTAATCAAACACATGCGTTTGAGGCAAAGACTCTCGCCCTGGCGCTTGGAGGTTCGCTTTTGGCGACGCTTTTGAACCCTTATGCATTTTCGATTTATCCGTACGTTATGCATATTCTTGCAGATCCGATAAATGACACCATTCGCGAGCTGAAGCCACTGAGCATCGAGACTTTGAAGGATCCATTTCTTTATCCTTTCGTTGCGTTCTCGGCCTTTACAGCCGTTCAGTGTTTGCGGCTGAACTCGTTTCTATGGCAGCCCGAGGGCATTAAGAAGTTCTTGAAGAATTTTCAATACGGCCATCTACTGTTTCGCGTGCTTTTGTTGGTTGGAACATTCATTGGTTATCGATCGGTCAGAGTGGTGCCGTTGGCCACTCTGATGGCGGTCGCCGGGCTCGCGTATCTTTGGAAGGACTGCTCCGGTGGTTTAAGTCCATTCAACCAGGCTGTGAGGCGGCTCACGGTTGGGATTTCGTGGAAGGCTAAGAACGGCCTCTCGCTCCTTTTTGCCATCGTCCGCTGGCCGGCAACCTGCCTTGCCTTGGCAGGGCTTGGTGCGGGACTTACAGCTAGGATTGTTCCGCCCGAGCTCCCCCAGGGTTCTGCCGCATTCCATCCCCCGTTCAAGGCGATTGAGTATTTCAATTTGCCCGATGTGCGCCCCGCCCGCTTGCTTAACGACCCGCATTACGGTGTGGTCATGATGTGGCGGCTGGGAGATGCGTGTCCGAAGCTCTTCATCGACGCCAGATATTACATGTATTCGAAAGCCTGGATTGATGATTATTGGGAGATGGTGAGTGCAAAGCCGAAATGGCGAGAACTGCTAAATCAGTACGAAATAGATTGCATTTTCGTAAAGGTGAAGGCGCCCTTGGTGACTGCCTTAGAGCACGATGCTGAGTGGAGCTGTGTCTACAAGGACGAGGATGCAGTGATTCTTCGGCGCCAACTTAAGCATCCGGGTTGAAAAGCTACAAATGTTGGGCTGAACAGGGTAAATTGTAGCCAGCCGAAGGTCATGAAATTTGCGTGGGAAAACGGTAGTAAGGAGAAATGTGATGCTTCGCGGTAGCAACGTTTTAGTGACCGGTGCCGGTGGATTTCTCGGAGCCTGGCTTTGCGAGGCACTCGCCGAACGCGGTGCTCATGTAATCGGGTTGGACCGTGAGTATCGGAAAGAATCGCGGGTGCAAGAACTTACTTCTCGAGTCGATCTCGTTACTCTAGACCTCGAAGATTTCGAAGGCGTCGTAAGAGTGCTCAACGAGCGAAACATTGATTTTATCTGCCATCTTGCAGCACAGGCGATTGTGGGTGCCGCAAATAGAAATCCGATTTCCACTTTCAAGTCCAACATAATGGCGACATGGAACGTACTCGAAGCTGCACGGATACTCCGTTCTGCCGCATATTCAGTGAAAGGCGTGATCGTCACTTCCAGTGACAAGGCTTACGGCGATCAGAAAGTGCTTCCGTATCTCGAAGATGCGCCGATGCAAGGACGCTTTCCTTACGATGTCTCTAAAAGCTGCGCCGATCTGATCGCACGTTCTTACTTCCATACTTATGGTATGCCCGTGTGTATTACCCGCTGCGGAAACCTTTATGGTGGCGGTGATTTCAACTTCTCAAGGATTGTGCCAGGAACAATCATGAGTCTTCTAAACAATGAGGCGCCGGTTATTCGCTCTGACGGAACGCCAATCAGAGACTACATCTACGTGGAGGATGCGGCAGAGGCAATTGCACAACTTGCTGAACGTATGTACAAGGATGTCACCATGCATGGTGAGGCTTTCAACATCAGCAATGACCAACCTGTCTCGGTTGTCGAGATCGTTGAGATGATTCGCAAGCTGATGAAGCGAGAAGATTTGGCGCCGATTATTGAAGCGAAGGCGACCGGTGAAATTCTTGAGCAGTATCTGAACTCTTCGAAAATCAGACAACAGCTGGGCTGGCGCCCAAGCGTCGATTTGGAGCAAGGGCTACGCAGAACAATAGAGTGGTATCGTCATCGTCATCCGACGGCAAAAATCAGCGACACGCTGACGAAAGCGTAGACAGACTACAGCGAAACGGCTCAGCGCATGTTGCCCATAATCGAGCTTCGTGAGTCACTCATTTTTTTGATGAAATTGGTCATCAAGTCGAAGGCCTCGTTGCGCTTATTCATCAGGGATTGCATTCTAAGCATATCCATCTGTTGACTGCTTCCGAGCGTGTTGATTTGGTCTTTCAGTTGATTGATCTGAGTATCCAATTGATCGGCTTTCTCTGTGTCATTCTTCGTCACCGCCTCAGCTCTTTGCTTGTTGAGGTCCCCGAGCTGTTCGTTTAGCTTCACCATTTGATCGTTTGTTGCTTTAATGTTTTGCATTTGAGTGGTGAGCTGCCGGAGGTTGTGATATCCTCTTTCGGTTAAAAATGGAACCGGTCCAATGACGTACTGTTTTGAACTGCACATATTTCCGCGCAAGGCAGATGCGGTTATCGATGCATCGAAGTTCGTCGCAGCACTTGAGGTATTATGCGATACCAAGTGCGTCGACGGCACAACCGAGCTTCGGCACGGCACCGAGCAAGTGGAAGTTGTTTCGAGGCTTCCGGAGTCGGAAATCAAGCTTCTTATGAGCAGCGACTTCTCTTTGCGATGGATTAAGAGAAACGGTAATACATCCACGACGAAGACATCCACGACGAAAACTCCCTCGGCGAGCTCATCCAGGCAGAAGGCATCCGCGGACGCACCTATGGAAGTTCCGCCGACGATTCCTTTCGTGTATAAGGCTGCAAATGGCGATGCGAAGCAGCAGGCGCTGAATTTATCGAATTTGAGAATCATCTCGACAAAGGATTTGATGCTCTGGAGTTCGTACGTGAATCTCGAGTATGCGTCTGATCTCATCAATCAAGAAGATGCGAAGATTGCCTGCGAATGCGGCTTTGACCTTACGTATAGGTGCCGGCCGATTACTATTTCGAGTGGTTTCGGCAATCACGTTCGCATGATGCACTCGTGCCCGCAATGCACCAAGAAGACAGCACTCGAGAGGCTGCAGGGCGTGTTCTACAACGGCGTACTCGGTGACGCGAAGTTGGTTTCGAGTCTTGATCTAGTGCCTGCTTGTGGATACGTGATATCAATGGATGTTTCACGCGTCTACGAGCAGATGGATACCGAACTTCGGGGCGGCTCTCGGCCGCCGTTCGATCGACTGGAAACTTTTGCAGTCGATCCTGAACTGATCTCCAAGCTGGAAAAAGCGTTGGACTGTACGTTAGTTCAAATGCTCACGGCATCCTAAGATCTACGGGATTTTGAATTTGCATTTTGGTAAGGCTCGACGCAATTCGACGACTTTTGCATCATCCAATTCCGTGTTGCGCAACGTCATCTCGCGAAGGAAGGTGAGTCTCTTCAATGCCGCGAAGGCGCTTGCACTGAGCGGTGTTCGATCTAAGATGATTTTGCCGAGCGACTTTATACGTTTAAGTTCGTCCAGATTGTTGACAAGATCGGTTCGACTGAAATTGAGCTCGTATAAATGTCGGCATTTTGCGAAGCTGTCGATCGCGGCAGAACCGTGAATTTTAGTGCCTTCCACATTCAAACTGTTCAACACCGGAAATTTGTACAGGTTGGCAATTCCGTCATTGTCGATCTTCGTGCCTCTCATTTGGAGATCCCGCAGCCCGCGAAAAGATGCACCGCACGACAAGAATTTGCCTGACACATCTGTTCTATCCACCATCAGCTTATTGAGAGATGGGGAAACTTTTGTCGGTGTGAAATTGCTTGACAGTTTTGTCGAAGTCAAATCCAGCGTTTTCATTCTTGGCAGCGCCACCGCTGCCAGTGCAACTTTGTCTCCAATGGCGGTGGCATCAAGTTTAAGATGATCGAGGTTTCTCAAGCGTTGAATTGACTTGTAGCATGCATCCGTGAGCTGCGTTTGTTCGAAATCCATGTAGCGAAAACGAGTGTTGACGGCGATAGCCGCGAGATCGTCGTCGCTAAATGTTGTTTGTCTGACAATGAGATACTCTAGCGTCGGAACCTTTGCTATTTGACCGAAGCCATGTTTTCCACAACTCGTTGAACTCAGCTCAAGCATCTTGAGGTTTGTGAACTTGTCGAGATTGTCCAGCCCGTCATCTTGCACAGCTGCATCGGAAAAATCAAGAATTTGAATCAGGTTCGCGCCTTTGAGATTGAGCGTGTCACGTGTAACCTTGAAATTTTCGGCGAATCGCAGTCCGTAAATTCGATTGGTGGGAACCCTCAAGACTCCCTTTGCTGGTCCGTGCCAGTGTCGTTCTTCATAAGCTTCGTCAATGGATTCGCTTGCCTCGACTGTGTACAGACCGCCTATTTGTTTGTTGGCAGGAAATGCGATTTCCGCTATTTGCGCACTGGTGTTCTTTGTCTGGTTTGGAACGGCATGAGCAGTGCAATGAAAAGACATTGCTAGAGCCGCGCATGCAATGAAACAGCGGAGCGCGCATCGACTCAATCCCTGCATCGTTATTGAGTCTCGTCCAAGAGTCGATAACCGGCGCCCCGGACTGTCTCAATTATTGAGGCGGCGCAGCCTGGTGTATCAAGCTTGGTTCGAAGTCTGGCGATGTAGGTTTTTACGGACTCGGGCGAAACCTCTGAAGTGGCTGCCCAAACGCGATCGACTATAGCCTCCGGTGTGAAAACTTGTCCTGGGTGTCTCATAAAAAATTCGAGCAACGCGAATTCTTTCGGCAACAAATCTACTTCAGCGCCTGCTTTATGCACGTGCCGCCCGAAGGGGTCTAGGGTCACATCCCCTGCCTTCAGCGCCCCCGAAATTGCTTGCTCCGGGCGCCTCAAAAGGGCTCGCAATCTTGCAGACAGTTCCTTCATATGAAACGGTTTTGTCAAATAATCATCGCTGCCTGAATCCAGACCCTCTTCTTTGTTTTCAATCGCGTCTTTTCCAGTCAGCATCAAGACCGGCGTGTGTTTTCCTGAAGCCCTGAAACTTTTGAGAATCTCGATTCCTGTCTTGCCGGGCAACTCCCAATCGAGAATCACCACATCGTATTGCGAGAGCTTGAGATAGTGCTCGGCATCGTCGCCGTCCATCACGACATCAACGACGAACTGCTGCAAATGCAGCCACTGTTTTATGTTTTCAGCTAGAGCTTTATCGTCTTCAACTACGAGAACTTTGGTCATCCGTAAACTCTTAAGTTAGGTCTGGGTATAATCGCGTCATGGCACTCAACTCACGTCTTGCCCATAAAACACTTCTTTTAGTCGCTGTTCCTTTGGCTTTCGAGTTGGTGTTTGTAGGAATTTTGGCGTACATGCTTTATCAGGCGGAATTTCAGGCGGCGCAGGTGGCGCGGTCTAATGCCATTATCTCTGAAGCCAATAAGCTGACCAAGCTGCTTTACGATGCGGCAACGTCGCTTTTTATGTTCAAACATTATCGGAGTTCGGGAGCGACTGAGAATTATGCGCGCGTGATGAACGCAATTCCGGAGAGCCTCGTGCTTTTGAAACAACTCACCGTAGAAGACCCGCACCAAGCGCAGTCTATGAAGGCGTTGGTGCCTGAAGTGCAACACCTCAAGGAAATATTGGACGTTGCAACCAAGCAGCTGGCCGGCGAAGATCTGCCGGCGTCAGTGGTTGAGTTGCATGGTGTGAAGCGGCAGCTGGAGGACACTTTGTACTCGGCAATGCTCAAGGTTGGAAACATCATCGAGTATGAAAAGCGACACCAGAAGTTTCATCCCGAAGACGCAGCCCATGCCAGAGAACAGGTGCAGAATGTTTTGTATTTTGGTGCGGGGTTCAGTGTTCTTCTTGCCTTGGTGCTTGCCTTGACGATTGCAAGAGAAATTTCAGGTCGCGTCGCGGTATTGTCAAAGAATGCTCAGAGAGTGACAAAAGGTGAGCAGTTGCTGCCGTTAATAAAGGGAACAGACGAAATTGCCGCACTAGATGCGGTGTTTCACGAGATGGCAAAAACACTGGAAGAAGCAAAACAGAAAGAGCGCGAAGTCGAGCGGCTGAAGCGCGAATTTATGGCGATGGTCAGTCATGATTTGCGAACACCGCTTACCTCGGTCTTGTCGACATTGTCTATTCTGGGCGCCGGCGGCGGCGGTGAATTGACAGCCAATGGCGAAATACTTGTCGAGACTTCAGAAAGCGAAGTAGAGAGGCTGATCGCGCTTATTTCTGATCTGTTGGATCTGGCAAAAATGGAAGCCGGAAAGTTCGATTTGCGCATTCGAAAAATCGGGATCAACGATGTTTGCGTGCGCTCGATCAATGCAGTCGAGGCGCTTGCGAAAAAGCGCGAAATGACAGTAGAGTACCAGGAGTGTGACTTCAAAGTCGATGGCGATGAAGAACGTCTCATTCAAGTTGTAGTCAATCTGCTTTCGAATGCGCTGAAGTATTCGCCTGGCGGTGGAAAAGTATTGGTAGCGGCGGAGCAGCAAGGAGCGTTCGTGCAAGTCTCTGTGACGGATTTTGGGCAAGGTGTTCCAAAGGAAGCGCAAGAGTCGATCTTCGAGCGATTCAGCCAGGCCCAGCAGACGGCTGCTCAGAAGAAGCAAGGAACCGGCTTGGGTTTGGCGATTTGCAAGCTAATCGCCGAAGGACACGGTGGAACAATCGGCGTAGAAAGCGAACCTGACAAGGGCAGCAAATTCTGGTTTAGAATTCCTTTGGATGCGCAGGCGGCGGCGTCGACGAGCTAATCTTGCTTATCTAAATTTGTAGTCGGGAATGACGAAGTCCACCGCATCGACAGTGATTCCGTCGCGCCGATCGTAGACTTCTAGTCGTGTGCCACCTGGAGTTTTGATTACGTTATCACCAAAGCGAACGCGGAATTCTGATTGAGCTTCGCTTAGATTCCGATTCAATCCGTTTTCGATTCGGGCTATGCGATCGTCCTGTTTTGCTTGTGAGAAGACGTCGCTCATATCAAACAGTCGCGGAAACAGCTGCTGCGAAATAGCACTTTTGTCAATGTTTCCGTCGCTCAATTCACTGGCTGCTTCGGAAAGAAGTGAGTGGGACTGCCCTTTTGGTTTTACCGCAGATGTGTTTCCGTTATCGCATTTGAATTCTTCATAGTTTGGAATTACAAATGGATTAGAGTCAACTAGCTGCCCGCTGTTATTGTCGTACACATCCAATGTGGTGGCACCGGTGGAACGGTCGGAGTCAAGTCCAAATTGCAATCTATATGCAGAGCCTTGTTGTCTCAATTGATCGTTGACTGCGTTTAGATTGTCTTGAAGAACAAAGTCTTGAGCTGAGGTGTTGACACCTTTCATATCAAAGAGACGATCGAAGCTGGAGGCGTCTTTGATATCGCCACTTTCGACTTCTGTTGTTGCTTGTTTAACTAGTTCTGGCGAAGGACCATTGGCAGGCATTGCAGCTGAATCGAAGAATTCGCACGAGGGGAGCGCTTTGTTTGCTTTTTCGCTTTCTTTTCCTTTCATTTCAGGCATGATCTTCCAGAGTTCTGCCACTTCACCTTCAAAAGAAGGTTGTTTCTTGGGCATTGCTTCGGTCGTTCTCTCAACTAGTTCTTCTTTGGGCATAGTAACGTTTCCTCCAACAGCACCTCCACCGGGATACAATTTTTCCTGTCGCTCTTTCCATTTTTAAAAGCGTCCGGGTCCGGCTCGATGCATTTACTGTAGATGGTCAAGGTTGCACTGCGGTTACTGAGGATTCCGAACTGGAAACCTTCTCGTGGAGCGTCTGCGTGGTGATCAGCGGGGGTGGTTCTGAGAGACACCGTAAAAACCCCATTTACACCCTGACAAGTTCGGTTTAGTGTGAACAGTTGCCGAACGCCACCTATTTAGTAATCGAACAGTAAAATGCCAAGAAAAAATCGAGTCAGCCGCGAAGAGCGGCAGAGCGTTGCATTGGTTGCGGAGCCAGGTACGCAGCGCGTTATTAAGGTCAGTGTTGCACCGGATGTGGTGCCTGAAACTGCGGTTCACATTGTAGAGACAAGTACAGTATCGGCTGAGCCGGCACCGCCGGACGATCCGCCCTCGCCCGATCCTGCGCCACCGCTTCCGTCGCCGCCGCAAAAGGCAAATCAGTCATTCCAATCATTTGAATTGATTTGGGAGGTCTGCAAAGACGCACTCAGCACCACCTGGGCTGCAAAAAGAGATGGCATCGAACGACCTCTGGCATTGCGCATATTCAACGCGCGTGTCACGGACAGCGCGCAAGTGCGCAGTATTCAGAAAGCTGCAAACAAAGCAAAAGAGCTAACGCACGTCAATCACGTGACGGTGTATGAGACCGGCGTTGGTGATAACGGTGCGCCTTACGTAGTTACTGATTGGGTGGAAGGCGATACCTTAGCCGAGACATTTACCGTAACGAAGCGGCTTGATATAGCGACGTTTCTCAACATATTCAATCAGATTTGTGAGGCACTTAGTGAGGCCCACTCACATCAGCTCATTCACGGCAATCTCTCACCCAACAAAATCATTTTGGTGCACCAAGATGATGTCGATGCTGAGTTGGTGAAATTGATTGACTTTGGAATGCCGCCAGATCCTGTGCAAAACGCTTTCTACCTCAGTCCTGAACAATGTCTAGATCGCAATAAAGCCGACCAACGTTCGGACATTTATTCACTCGGTTGCATAATGTACGAAGCTCTCGTTGGCAGCCCGCCATTTATTGGTGACAAGATTGCCCAAGCTTCGACAAACTATCTCCATGAACTGGCCAATCAATATGGCAAGGGCACGCCGGAGCATAACGCTTTAAGGTTGCTCGATTGCATCATTATCAAATGCCTGCAGAAGAAGCCCAATGAGCGCTTTCGCAACACACGGGAACTCATGGATGCACTGCGTCTAGTCAGCGATTGTATCGTGAATGGAAACACGAGAAAGTTGCCGCCGAAGGCGGAAAAACTGCTCCTATTTAGATTCATCGATTTCTTCGAAAAGAAGATCGTTGTCTGCATGTGCACGTACTTATTGTTAGGTTTGATATCGTTTAAATACCTTGGGGAGCTTCAACTACAGAAGTACATCGATGCCGCACAACTGGCATGCGGTGTGAATTTTCCCCAGGCTACTTCCAATTGGAAGGAGGCTCTACATGTGGCGCAACTATCTAACAAGCCGCCTAGCCTACAGGCTGATTTGCACTGGGAACTTGCGGAATCTCTCAAGCGCCAAATGGAAGACGCGAAGAACCCTGAGAGTCGCAACGCTATCGGCCGCGAAGCGCTCGCGCACTATGAGGAAGCCCTCAAGTACTTTAGCCACGGCTCGAACTATAAGTCATACGAACTAGCTTTGTTGCAAAACATGAGCTACCTGTGGATGTCTCATGTCGATCTCGACGCTATGTACAAGGTTCAGAACGCCGCGCTGCAAGAAGTGAAGGGATTATTCGAAAAGAAGAAATACAAGCAGTGTGCGCAAGCTGCAAAAGAATACATGCTCAAGTTCAAAGATCCTGAGATTGCCTTCTATGGAGGATGCGCCAATAACGAGATCGGTACGAGTCTGCCACCAAAAGAAGGATTGCCCTACTTCCAGAGAGCTGAGTATTACTTCGGTGAATCTGGAATGCTCAATCCGCTGTTGAGCAATCGAAACATTTGCGTGCACAGCCTTGGCTATGATGCCACCGCACCGGATACATACTTGGGATTCGGATGCAAGGCTTTGGGTGAGGGTGATCTCGATGCAGCGTCGGGCGAGTTTCTTCGGGCAACTGTCACGAGTTACAACAACGACTTTGGGGTTGCAATTGAGGTTTTGCGTGACCTGCGCAGGATGATGTACTACCGATCATGTACTTTGACTGATACTAAAAATGCCATTGAGCCATTAGAGAGAACGCTCAAGATTCAAGAAAAGGCAAATGGCATGAACGACTTGTCGCTCTCATCGACCCTTTTGAGCCTCGCTGAGTGCTACAGCAAAGATGGACAAGCGCAAAAGGCAATCGATGCGTACAAGCGCGCCTTTAGCATTATTCCGCAAGACCAGCAGAATGATATGGATGTATTGGCATATGTAGATTTGCTCGAGAGCAATGGCAAACGAGCTCAGGCTCGAGAACTGTTGGAACGCATTGTGCAACCCGACAAAGGCAATAATGGTTACCAGGCTTTGTACATTCGACTGCTTCAGCTGTATAGCGCCGACAAGGACGTGAAGAAAGCGGAGCGCGCAATCAAATTGGTTTTGAATGTGCCTGATCCCGTAAAACTAATAATCTACGAGGAGTACTACGGACATTCACTACCGCATAAGCCGAGCAAGCCCGATTACGATCGGAGCGGCCCGATCATTAAAGCCGGCGCTATAGATGGTGACAAAGGCATCGAAGATGGTACTGGAGCCCGCGTTGGCATCAAGAGTGACAAGGGAGCCCAAGCCGCTCGCACTGAGGTTGGCGAAACGACAGTTGGAGACACGTTCTAGACACATTCTAGAGGGCATTTATTCATTCAGCTCGCAATCGATAACCCACGCCCGGTTCCGTCAATAAGTATTCTGGACGAGCAGGGTCTTGTTCCAACTTCAATCGCAGCTGTCCCATGTACACCCGGACGTAATGATTCTCTGTTCCATAGTGCTGGCCCCAGACTTCTTTGAGAAGCTGTTTGTGGGTGACGACTTTGCCTGCGTGTTTGATGAGCATTGAAAGAAGTTTGTATTCGTTAGGTGTGAGGTGAACTTCTGAATTGCGCACGAAAACCCGTCTGCGTGCGCGATCTACGCGGAGCTCCCCAACTGAGAATTCGGGCTCTTCGGTTTCGTCACTTGCCTTGGCGCGCCTTTGTGCAGCACGAATTCTAGCGAGAAGCTCACCGGTTCCAAATGGTTTCGTAAGGTAGTCATCAGCACCGGCGTCTAGTGCTGTGATTTTGTCTTGTTCTTGACCGCGTGCGGACAAGACGATGATCGGAACGCTAGACCATTCACGTATTTGTTGTGCAACTTCGATGCCGTCCATATCCGGCAAGCCGAGGTCCAAAATTATTACTTCGGGGCGATGTTCTGATGCGAGTTTGAGACCGTCACCGCCGGTGGAGGCTTCGATCAATTTGTAGCCATGGCTGCTCAATGTGGTACGCAGGAATCTCCGAATTGGTGATTCATCCTCGATTAGAAGGACTGTGGTCAAGGAGGTGTTCATGCGCCCTCCTGAGATTCTTCGGAGGAGATATCCGGAGCGCCTTCTACCGGCAGCGTAATGGTAAAGATTGCGCCGCCGCCATCGCGGTTTTTGGCGGTGATTGTGCCGCCGTGCGCCTGCACGATGCCTTTGCAGATCGTCAGGCCAAGCCCGGTTCCTGGAAATTGCGATGCGGACTTGCCGCGATAGAATTTGTCGAAAAGCTGTTGCAGTTCCTCTGGTTGAAGCCCTGCGCCTCTGTCGGCTACCTCAATCACCGCGGTCGTTCCTTCCAATAGTTTTGCATCTATAGTTATGTCGCTGCCTCGCGGCGAATATTTAGTTGCGTTCTCCAAGAGATTGACAAAGACTTGTTCCATCAAAACCGCATCAATGGGCACTAAAAACAGCTTCGGTTCCATACTCACCGACACCTTACGTGTGTCGAGCTTCTTTTCGATGCGAACCAAAGACGAGCCAATAACTTCGTCCAGGGCCTGCCATTCTTTATTGACCGCGATTGATCCGATCTCCAGCCGGGTCATGTCCAAGAGGTTGCTGACCAGCCGGTTGAGCCGCTCTGATTCCTCATAGACGACTTGAGCAAGTTCTGCTTTGTTTTCATCGCTGAGTTTGTCGGAATCTTCAAGCAGAGTTGTCGTTGCACCGGTTATGGTGGCAAGAGGAGTGCGCAAATCGTGCGATAGGGAGCTTAGTAAAGCGTTGCGGAGGCGCTCCGTTTCAATCTCGATTTCGGCTGCGCTCATTGCATGGGCTTGTTTTCTGACACGTGTGGTTAAAGTACTGATGAGAATTGCAACGGTGAGCATCACTGCAAACGTCAATAGATACTGTGTGTCTGTAACGGCGAAGGTGAAATAGGGATGCACGAAGAAGAAGTCGAAACAAGCGACACTCAGAACCGAGGTCATGACTGATGGTCCTCTGCCGAATCGAGTTGCAACGATGAGCACGCCCAAGAGATAGATCATTATCAAATTGGACTGCCCAAAAAATGGCAGCGCTGCCGCGCACATTAGGGTTGAGGCGGCGGTGACGAGGATTCCGGCAAGATATCCAATGCGATTACGGCTAAGGTGCGGCCATAGCCCCGTGTGTTTTGTGTCGCTTACTGCGCTTGATGTTGCAGGAAGTTTTCCTGCGCTGGAGGTAGTCAATTTCTGTTCCACTTTGCTAAATTCGCGACCTGAAATTCCCACCAGTAGAAGCATACAGGAATTTTGCAAAATAAATATCATGCACACTGCTTCCCGTTTGCAAAGACGGCGTTTGCATGGTGACGTGGAAACCGGCACGACAAGCAGACAAGCGAATTGCCGGCTAGGCAGTTTGCATTAGGCTCAAAAGAGTTAACGCCACCGCACTTTATGTCGCGGTGGCTTCTGCTTTCAGTAGGGCGAGTGCATTCTAACTTGGGGTTTAAGTTTGCCGTTAGTGCAGGGGCGTTCCACGTGAATGGAGTCGCCCACCGCATCAACGGAGCTCCCTGAAAAGGAAGGTGAGGCTTAGTTTTAATCCGCTCCCCGATACCCCGCGAATTACAACCAAGTTGCGCCTCACGCTTTATGTACTCAAGATACCGGTGAATCAGTGACAACTTCGTGACAGGTTTGCTTTTTTCATAGGGTTCGTTGCACTCCACCCATCGCACCCTACCCGACGATGATCTTCGGTCGCCTGGCCGGATCGAGTTCGACCTCACGCAGAATTTCGCGGGTGACTGGGGCGGTTTCGCCTTCTCCAAGGAAAATATACTTGAAGACATAGCTCAGCGGGTGCCCCTCTGTCCACCCAAAGTAGGCGTGAGGAATGTTTCTTGTCGTGTCCCTTAAATAGAGAAGTAAAACGGCTATTGCATTTGGAATGGCAGGACTCTCGCAGCGCAAAACGCGGAAGCCGTCAACTTCGTGCCCACTCACCTCGAGGCAATCTTCGGCGAACTCAGAGGGGTCGGTCAACGTCACTTCCAGGAAAATGAATGCCGCTTCCTCTTGCGTGAGTTTATGCACTATGCGCGTTTCGATCTCTTTTTCTTTGTAGTCTGTGCCGCCTGGTCTGTGGGCAAGTAGGCAAATCTGGCCGCTCTTTAATAGGGCTTCTTGCACGAACTGAGTGGCGGTGGTATCAAGTTTTACGTCTTGGGAGCGCAGCTCCAGCGATCTCAGCGCTCGGGAAACCAGCGAGGTGATCAAAATAGCACCGATGAAGAATGAGGCTATATGCAGTCCTTCTGGGCGTTCAATCATGTTGGCGATTGATGTGTACGCGAACACCAATAAGATGGAAACGAATAAAGTCCGATGAAACAGTCCGTTTTTCCACGTTGCCAGGGTTACAGCCAAGGCAGCTGATGTGAACAGAACTAACACACCGGTAGCGTACGCGCCTGCTTGCGCATCCACATTTGCGTTAAAGATGATGGTGACGGCGAAGGTGATAAGAGTAAAGATTACAACCAGCGGTCGTTGAGCTCGCGACCAGTTGGGGGCCATGCCGTATCGCGGCAGGTAGCGCGGCACGAGGTTCAACAAGCCAGCTAATGCAGATGCTCCGGCAAACCAGAGAATGAGAATGGTGCTGATATCGTATACGGTGCCAAAGCCCTCGCCGAGAAACTTGTGGGCTAGGTAAGCGAGAGCTCTGCCGTTAGCGGCGCCGTGCTCTTGAAACTCGGCTGGTGGAATCAACAATGTGGTAACCATGCTGCTTGTCATAAGCATTACAGCCATGAGCATAGCTGCAGTAAAAAGCAATTTCTTCGTGTTGTTGATGCGTTCTTGCGGTACGTGCGGGTCGTCAAGATCGGCGTTGCCTTTAACCAATGGCATGACGGCTACGCCTGTTTCGAAGCCTGACATGCCCAATGCTAGCTTCGGAAACAAGAGCAGAGATAGCCCAACCATTGCAGGAATTGAGTGATGGGTCTCGAAGAGATGATCTTTCCAGGTGGTCAGAACTTCCATGTGCTGCGAGATTTCAAACAGCGAAACGCCGGCGACGACAAGGTTGACTGCTAGATAGAAACCGACGATGGCAACGCAAACGCCGATGGCTTCCCTAAAGCCCTTGAGAAAGACGCCACCGAGAATGGCAAGCATCACGAGGGTTACGCCAATGCGACTGTTGAGCCAGGGTGAAAATAGAGGGTTTTCGACAATGTGAGCTGTTGCGTCTGCAGCCGAAAGCGTAATCGTGATCACAAAGTCGGTGGCCGCAAACCCAAGCAAAATCAGAATCAGCGTCTTTCCGCGCCATCCGGGCAGCAGGTTTTCGAGCATGAAGATGCTGCCTTGTCCGTGCGGACTTGCTTGTGCGACCCTGTAGTAAAGCGGTACGAGCCCGAAGAGGGTGACAAGAACGACGATAAGAGTGGCCACGGGGGAGAGCAGTTGAGCCGCTAGAAAGGCGATCCCAGGCTGATATCCGAGCGTCGAAAAGTAATCGACCCCAGTCAGGCACATCACTTTCCACCAGGCGTCCTGGTGCGTGGGTGCAGCCTTCGGGTTGCGTCGAATTCCCTCAAGAAACCAGCGATTAAATCTATTGGGCAGTGTTGCCGATCGCCGTTCCTCTATTTGTGTCGTCGCCATCCAGTTTGTTTGACTGTCTAATTCCGAGGGCGCTGCCGTACTCGAGTAGCTCATTTTCGTGATTTAAGCCGGTTTCCAAATGCTCCAGCAGGCGATTCAGGATCGTTCCTCCAAGCCATGCCACTGGAAGCATTCCTAGAACCAATATTAGGCCGCCCATAGTATTGAATTTCCGTAGATCTCTCTACTTGGCATTCAACACCTGATGACGTAAGAACTGTATAAATATAGGTTTTCAAGGCATCAAGAAAGTATCAAGATTTGGTTTTGCCAAGCGTTTGAATTGGCGCCGAATTTGGCAAATTGGCGGAGGGGGAGCTTTCGGCTCTTGCAAGTGGAGGAATTATGTCTGAGTTCATAATTGATACTTACGATCACCAGATTTTGAAGCTTATGGGCGGCGAGATGCTTCAGGTGAGTGACGGCCATGCCAAGGCCATGCTTCCGATGAGTGAGAAGGTCCAGCAACCGTCAAAGGTTTTCCATGCAGGCGCCATCGTCACCTTGGCGGATGAGGCGGCTTCGGCTGCTATTCACGGCGCGCCGGTAAATGCCGAAACCAGCAAGGGTAAGCTATTCCCTTATTCAATACATCTGAGTGTCAACCTGGTGAGCAATGACCCGGTAGGTCCGCTGTTTGCAGAGGCGAAGGTGATTAAGCGAGGGCGCATAACTATTGTTGAGACCGAGGTCACATCCAACCAAGGGCGAACTGTGGCGCTGGTTCGCAGCACCCACATGATGGTTGAGCTCGATAAGAAGGGACCGCACCGTCAGCGTTCGAAAGAGCGGGTATAAGACTGTCTAATTGAGAGCCTCGTTTAATAGATAGTTTGGTTGAACCAGTTACCATAGGCTTGGATTCTATGGAACTGGTGACATGAACGTTCAATATTTTGCTAAAGGAACTGCTGTAAGACACGCATGGTTTGCACTGCCATTGGCAATGACGTTATTGCTGAATGGTGCAATGGCTGCAAATGCGGTTGGCATAAAGATGTACACGGAAACGGCGACCGCTGCGCCTGCGAGTTCAACGGCTTCAACAGGAACCGGGACTTTGCCGGCAATTAAGCTGCCAGGTGCTTCGGGTGGAACGACTATTGAGTGCTCGGAGTTGCCGATCAAGAACGTAGGGAAACTCCTTTTGCAGACAGGCACTATCTCATTTTCGCGCGGTGCGAAGGTAGAGGTTGGAGCTGTTCCTGAGTGGCTTTTCGATCGCCATGTGGTTCTCACCGGAAAACTTCTGCAGGCTCGAGTGAATTCTCAAGGTGGCAGTTCGACGCCCGTATCTACAATTGATGGGCTCATCTACTTCAATGATGGGACTTGGGTTAGCCAGCTGGGACCAAGTAAATATAACGATGTGATTGTCACCACTGATGGTGCGACACTTAATGGTCGCGTGCGTTCTATAAATGAAAACGGCATCGACTTTCAGTTGGCAACGGGACAAACACAGCGTTTGGCGGTTTCGTCGATTCAAAGCGCGACTTCACCCAGGGCATTCCGTTTCACAGTGCCTGCGACCGGGTTAAAGATAGGTTCTGACGGTGCTGTCGAAGGCGAAGCCACCAGCATTGTGCTTACGCCGTCATCCAACCTTCGACGAGCTGTCGCGATGAAACCAGTCACTCCTCGTTCCACTCTTCGTGGTACCGAAGGCGGTGTCACGAAAGGACAAGTTGCAAGCGTGCTTGCGATTGATGCGGCGACCACTCTGATTCCATTCGTTGCAGCACCAATCGTCGTAGGATCGGGGCAATCTGCTGCTAAGCGGACTTTGAATAACTACAACCTTGGTCAACAGTTTAATAATCTGCAGCAAAATGCAGGTATCAACGTCACCCCCGGTGGCGGTGACTAGATTTCAAAGCGCTTCAGTCCTTGAGACTTTCAACTTCCACATATATTGTGAGCCTGATTGGTATTGCGCCATTTCGAGATTTCGTCCGCCAGACCTTGCCGTCAAAAGGCTCGGCATAATTGGAACTTAGTTCAGTGGCAATCTTCGAAAGCGTCTGAACTTGCGCTTCAGAAAGTGAACAATCCGGGACATGGATTTCCAACAGTTTGTCGCTCACTTTCTCAGGTACGTCGTGGGGGCTGTAACCATCTAGCTCGCTGAGATATTTTCGTATTTTCAGTTCGAACTCTTCAGGGGTCAGTTTTCGCGGGTCAACGATGTGACTAATGGAAATCACGCTGTTGTGCGGGCCGAAATTGTAAAACTGAAAGCCTTTTGCTTCTTCCTGTTTTGCCCATCTTTCGTTCCAAGCTTTGTCTACTTGGGTCAACGCATTCGGCCATGGTAAGTGCGGCCGAAGCCTTTGCCCATCACGCATTAACGCGACCTTGATTGGTGTATGCACATAAACATGACCACTCCTCCGTGATTGATCCAAAAGGATCGTCACGTCGCCGGATCGTTTTTCCCGGTACAAAGCTGTTGTGGCCCAGGGATAACGATGCTTATCCCGAACTTCTATTTTTTCGTACTTTGACTCATCTTTGATTTCAATCGCATCGGTCGAGTGAAATAAAAATGAGAATCTGGTCCCGTGTCCAGAGCTCGAATTCCAATACTCACTGATATCAACCTTGTCAAGCGGCGTCGCGAAGACTTCTTGGAATTCTTCTGGTAAGTTGTCTCGATTATGCCATTGGTTTACTTGAAACTGCCAAAATGCCACTGCGCACAGCATGAACGGGATAACGACGAGAGCGCCGATGCGCAGCCTCATCCTGCAACTACGGCAAGGACAATCACCGAAAAGAGTAACGCGATGTTCAGCAGAAGAATCATTCATTATGGTTTTGCAAATCTACCACAGCGCAACAAATTCTATAACCGAGGTTCTGTCTTGATTATGAACGAAGGAGTCACTTTCGGCGATTGTTGTTGGCTAGTAAAGCGGCTTGCCGCAAGCCTTTTCGAGATCGGTGAAGGCGTGCTGATAAGCTGATATCGCTTCTAAATATTGGTTGCGAATTTGTATGTTGGCTTGCTGAGCCAAGAGTGTGGCGTTTATGTCGGACTGTCCTACTTCGTAACTTCTACGCGCCAATCTTGCGACTTCGTAGGAGTCCTTGAGTACATGCTCTTGATAGACTCTGATTTTTTCGCGCGCAGCCAGCATTGTATTGTATGCATCTGAAATTTCGCCTACAACTACGTTCTTTTGTCCGCCTATGGCGTATGTCAGTTGTCTCTTCGTGGCTTTCAATTTTGCGAGATCGCCTTGGTTGAAGTTGTTTGTGGGAAATGGAACATTGAATCCCAAGTAAACGGAGGTCAGCTTTGGACCTGATGGAGGGTTGCCTGCCGTCGAGCAACCGAAGCCGACTTGAGGGTTTGGAACGATGTCTCCGACTGCATTTACCAGTCGCGCTTTGTTTAATTTCAATTGTTGGGCAAGACTCTTCAGTTCCCATCTGTTGGCATAACCGAGTTCAACGTAATGCTGCAGCGGCTCCGGCTGTTTGGAGAAATCGGGCAGTAGTCCACCGCCGACTTCGATTTTTACTTTTTGCGGTTCATCAAGAAGACTGAGGAATGCGGGCAATCTTGGCACGTCGATTGGATTTTCGGCCGAGCGTCCAAGGATAATGTTGAGTTGTTGTTTCGCGCGAATCAAGCGTCTCATGCCGACTTTCCTGTCCACGTCGGTTTGAGCCGATGCTAGGCGTGCTTTCAAAACGTCCAGCTCCGGTACGTCGCCTGCCTGGAATCGCTTTTGCGAGACTTCTTGCAGTCGAGAGGCAAGCTCATACAAATTGTTGAGTGTTTCTACAGTCTCCTGTGCCACTGTCACTTCCGTGTATATATGACGGACATCTGCGCGAAGAGACCACAGCCTGTTCATTAGATCTAGCTTGACTTGGTCGACGAGTTGTTTTGCAACGAGCAGGCGGAAAACTACTTTCCAAGGGGGTTCCCACTCCAGTGCCGGTCCTACGCGGCGCACTGCTTCTGCAACGAAACCCCGATCGAAGAAGAGTCCTGGATTGGGCTGTTCTGTGGCGCCCATAAACTCGGCTCTGGTGATTTGCAGTTCTGAGCGAATTGCAGCGGCTCTCGGGCTGTTGACTAGTGCCTCGTCAAGTGCTGGATGCAGAAGGACTGCGCTCGGACTCGGGCTGGCGTCGAAGGTGATGGTTCCGGTTTGACGCGGTTTGGAGAGGTCGGGTCCGGACGGTTTTGCAAACGGGTCGGGATCGCTGGTGGTATCAGGCTGTTTGAGGATACTTGCAGGGACTGCATCGGAGGACGTCGCACCGGTGCCTAATGCAGGTTTCAGCTCCGGCGGAGATACAGTATCTGATGGGCTCGCAGAAGTGCCTGGCGCGGTTGAGGTGCTTGGTGTCGCCGATGTCCCTGCCGTTCCTCCCAAATTGCTATTCTGCGACTCAATTGGGGGTCGCAGAGTTGGTTCTGTGGCGGCTACCGGAAGATTTATCGAGGTGAGAAACGCCGCCAGAACAAGAGAATTTTTGGTAAGTGAGCGGTTCCGTTCCATTGCGAGTTTCAGTATAACTGAGCTGGTTTCATAGGTCTTTCAGCAATTCTCTTATCTTGGAAGCGAACCCATATACCCATATATAGGTCTGAGGCGGGACAAGTTTAGAGCCGTGACGTGATCCCTTGCGTACTGGACCGCAAAGTCGATTTGAACTGATAAGGCTTTGGGAAAAACTGAATTGATATTGGGCGAACGCCGCGCCTGGCGTGAAGGAGCCAAAATTACGGACTGGTGGCACTCTAATAATTTGCTAACATGGAAGGCTCTTCTATTTGATGGCGAGTGCTAGGCAGGTGCTTGAATACGAGTAATCCGATATAGTTCTTAAGGCAGTTGGCTAAGACCAGAGGATATGGATACCAAGGAAAGCCGGGCGTTTTTGAAAGGGGACATGGAGTTCACCCCTACACGCATGATGCGTTATATCCGCTCGCGCGCCCGACTTGCTACCGATGAAGATATAGAAGATATCCTGCAGAATGCCCTGGTGCTTGTCACCCAGCACTTTGACCCCAAACATCCTGACGCGAATCTGGCTCTATATTGCCTTGGTGCCTGCAACAAAGCGATTGCACAAAACCTGGAGCGATATCACAAGGTTTCGCTTCGCAAGCGTGAAGACACTAAGAATGCGCCTCGGCCCAAGGAAGTAAGCATCTCCACCAGCCAACAAGAACTGGAAGGTCAAGTCATGGCGCTGAAGACTCTGACTCCGGGCAAGACTTTTGATGATGAACCCTCATCCAGTGGGCAGTTTCGCACGACGTCGCTGGACTCGATGTTCGATGATGATGACGGGCGCTCGCCTGAGGACATTTTTGGCTGGGACTACAATTTCTTGTCCGGAGACCGTGAAGGATCTGATCCTGCATCAAAGGCCTTAATTAATGATCTGGTGGAGCGGATTTTGGCTGAGCTTCCACCCGGATTGCACCGTACCTGCTTCGTTTTGAAGTATGTGCAAGGTTATAAGAGAGAAGATTTGATTGCGTGTCTAAAAATGGATGCGAAGAGTATAGATACGGTCGACAAAAAGATCGTCCGAACTCTTAAGGCATTCAAGGAGAAGCTAGATAAGGACGAGGCGCGTACCTAAAAATGCACAGTTGGAGAAGGCAATGAACACCCTCAATGAAAAGTTAGCGAAGGTCCTCTCTATAAAAGATGAAGCTGAGTGCGCCAGATCTTTTGAGAAGTTCTGTCAGGAGAACTTCGACATTCTGCCTTTGCCGGGTGAGAATCCGCAATTCGACCGGGCAATGTGGAATGCCTCCAGTTTTTCGACACTCTCAAAAGGCGATGAAGCAATCGTGAAGCGGGTGACAACCCGACTCGCTGGTGAAGAAGCTGTGGCTACCAAGCCTGCAGTACTTGCGCTCAAAGAGTTGGTTGGGGCGACCAAAGAGGCCGCAATCTCAACCTGGCAAGATATGCTTGCCGCGATGCAATGGCAACAAATGGTTCCGGCAGGAGCTATGCGGGGCGTTGGAACGCAGCTTGTCTCTCTTGGAACATTTGAGCGAATCGTTGATGACGCCACCATTCAAGTCAATCTTGGTTGGCTCGTAGACAAGGATCAACTCCGTGTCTTGATGCAAGCCAAAGATGGCGAGCGCAATGCGATGGCTGACGTCGAAGTGCGAGTCACCGAGACAGAGCGCGGCGTCGTATTCTCGCGTAAGTCGAACCAAGACGGATCGGTGGTGGCACCGAGCGTACAGGTTGGACCTGGACAGTATCAGATTCAAGTGATTTGGCTCGACAATATTGTCGAAACGCCATTCTTCAGGATCTAGATAAAACGGGCGAGGCAGCGTTTTGCTGGAACCGTTGTCTCGCCCGAGGCAAGTGATCAGCTTGACCTGATGAGCTTGACCTGATCGATTTTGCAAAAAATTGGATCGCTCTCAAAAAGAGCTAGGGTGTTCTCTTTCTTGATGGGGCGCCAATTCCAAGCAAAGTCCAAAAGTAAATGCGCTGGCGTTGCGCTTTTGTTTCCAGCAGTTTTTGTGGTCAATGACATATTGTCAGTCGACAAAACATCTTAGCCAGATCATCAGCTATCGGCAGCAGATGCAGGCTAGATGACTCCTGGGCGGTTGCCTGTGCCGCTCAGGAGTTACATTTTTCGCCATCGCGGATGGTGTCAATGCTGATGGTGTCATTGTCTTGCGTTGAAGCATCTTGAACGTTTCTAACTGCTCGCTTGTGGCGGGAAGCTTGTCCAACTCATTTGAATCTGGCATTCATTTGGTCACTCTGGAAAAAACAGGCTGGATACCACATCTCCGGCTGTCAGTTTATCGTCGCGATACTCTTTTTTGACGACGCATGTGTGATCGCTTGCTTCTACCACTCGAATTTGAGTGAAAGTGTTTTTGCCTCGCGAGGTGAGCAACATGCCTTTCTTGAGTCCGTCTTTGGCACCTAAGTCGATCTCTGCAGTGTTGCCGTTTAGTTTCTTCACGACCGTTCCTTTTAATGGTTTGGTCAAAATGAACTCACGCCACTCCTTTGGTAACTCTGCCTGAGCCTTGGATGCGTCCTTCTGTTCATCACCTAGACGCATGAACGTAAAGCCTTTTTTGTCTTTTCGTGGCTCTCTTTGTTGATTGATGTCGTTGCAGAAATCGAGCAGTTTTTCGGTTTCAATTAGATACAGGCGCTCTCCCCACTTCACCGGTGTGAGCGAAGTTGGCTGTTTGATGTCCTTTGCGGTGTAAGGAGGCAACTCGATGATACCGTTGACGAGCTTTGCAGTGCCTGTCGATTCACCGTAGACACCCATGCAGCCTGTCCATTTGAACTTGAACGATCCATCAGGCTCTAGCACGATGTTTCGATTGAATCCGAGACCATCGCCTGCGTAATATGCTGCTGCAAAATCTTTCACTGTTTTGGTTTTGTCCATGTCTTTCGATAATGCAGGTGCACCGAATGAGAGCATTGCGACCAAGGACAGAGAGACTGATTTGAATGAATGGTTGGTATCTTTAAGTTTTTGCATGACACTTCCTTCCACGCGGGCTCTTTAATGAAACTCCCAGCTGGTTGGTTATCTCTGCGCGTTTTCCCAAATCGCTTTGGAATCGGAGGTTCTTCCGACTGCTTGCATTTTTCCATCACTGTCAAGTGTGTAGAGCAATACGCCATACGATTGTTGCTTCTTGAATGCAAGTGCAAGCATGTTGAGAGAAACGGCGCCAAGTCCCTCTAGTTTCCTTCCGTCACTTAGTTCCCAGTGTGCTTGGTAGTTCCATGGACCAACTTTGGTTAGTGTCAGAGCACCTTTGTATGGGTGATTGTCGCCGTTGTCGCCAGATACTGACCAGTTGCCGCTAACATCGGCTGGTTTGTCTGACCTGGGTAATAGCGGAAGTAAGTTATCGGGTTTGTACAGCATATCGAGTTCTGAGCCTTTAACGCTGGCGCTGAATGTGGGGCCGGCAATCAAGTCATCTACAGTCCTATAGAGAGAGACGCCGACGAAGTTATTGAGCTCAAACGCAGATGCGAGGCCGGTGCCGGATTTGATGCCGATTGCTTCGAAAGGTCCTTTCCCGTCATCGAACTTCCATCTGATTTGATACATGTTGTTATTCTGTTCGCTGATATTTACTTGACCGCGGCGGATGTACGAATCGACAGAGCAGAGGCACTTAAATGAACCAGCAAAATCGAGAGTCCGACTGGTCTTGGTCGCTGGGTTGCTCGAACTCTTGGTGCTTGATGCACTGGTCGAGCTGCCACTGTATGTGGTGTTGTTTGCGGTAGGCGCGACGCCTGTACTTGCGGTGCTTGCGATCAATTGTTTCACTGTGGCAAGTTGATTTTTGAGTTCCTGACTGGACGGGTTAATCTTGAGCGCTTGCTCGTAGTCCTTTTGTGCTCCTTTGTAGTCATGGACTTCTTTGCGGGCGGTTCCTCGAAATTGGATGAAATGCCATTCTGTTGGTCTAAGAGCTACCGCACAATCGATGTCTTCGAGAGCACCCTTATCGTCTTGCAGGTTGAATCTTGATAGAGCGCGATAGAAGAAAGCGTCCGCACTTTTGTTGTCGATTCTAATTGCTTGATTGCAATCTTCAATCGTACCTTTATAGTCTTTGAGGTCAAACTTTGCATTTGCGCGGAGGGTCCAAGCATCTAAATCTTGAGGATTTAGCTTGATTGATTCGGTGAAATCCGCTATCGCATTGGATTGCTTGTTCGAGTAAAAGTACGCTGTACCTCGAAAAAAGTATGAGTCGCCAAGACTGTATCCATTGCGAATGCAATATGTTGCGTCTTCAATTGCTCGTTGGAGATTAGTATTGGTGTCTACGAGTAGCTTGGCTCGCCTGAAAAACGGTTCTGGAAGGTTTTGATCCATGCGAATGCAGTCGGAATAGTCAGCGATTGCGCCGGCGAAATCTTTTAGATGTTCCTTTGCGTATCCCCTGTTGTTATAGATTTTCGAAAGACCTGACCTGGCATCGGCAGGCATCAGCCGCAAGGCTGCGTCGTAGTCTTTGATTGCCCCTGCCCAGTCCTTATTGTCGATCTTAGAAAGAGCTTGTCGAGACAGCACTGTCGCTGGATGCTCTTGTGCAATCGCAGTTGGAGTTATGCCAACAAGTAGTGAAACCGTCACAGCAGAATAGGCTGCTGCAAGCGTAGTTGTGAATTTTGAGAAATGCATCAAGGTCAGCCCTTGCGAATTTCCCAGAAGTCTTCTCCCAGAGTGTCCCAGGGAAGTCGATGCTCATCTGGTTGGCTGGCGTCGAAGCATTGATTGACGAAGTAAATCATGTTGGCAGGGTGCTGCCATGGATTTGCAAGACCATGAGCAACGCCGCGCGGGATGTAGAGCAACTGAGCGCGACCGGCGCCTAACACGAAGCGCATGGTGTTGTTGTATGTCGGTGAGTCTTTTCGTGCATCGAAAAGACCGATTAGCAAGCGATCTGTCGGCATGATGAACCAGCAGTCTTCCTGGTTGTAGTGCAGGTGGAATGCTTTGATGGTTCCTGGAAGCATTTGCGAGAAGGTGCTTTGCTTGACCTTGAAGTCAGGCAGCACTTGGAGGTTGCCGTTGTCATCCAATCTAATGATTTCGGCAAGCGAACCGCCGTCGTCGACGAACATCGTCAAGTTGATTAGTTGAACGCCTTCAATCGTTGGCTTCTTGGAGTAGTCCTGAACGCTCAGCGATTTGTTGTATTCCTGTCCGATGGCTTCTTTGTTTAGCGGTTTAAGCATAACCATGTTTAGATTGGTCTCACAAAAGCTTGCCGTGAGTGCAAGCAAACGACGTCAGCTGCATAGAATACCAGCCAGAGCGGGTTCTTTTCAACAAAGTCGTTTGCCAGATCACGGAATGGTTACGCTGATTGCGTCTTATCGTCGCCGGTCTGTGGATTGAGTGGCTGAAGCTTGGAAATTCTGTCTTCCAGCTTATCGAACCGATTGTCGACGAATTCAAACTGCCTTGTTACGTCAGCTTTGAACTGATCGAGTTCGCCTGTGTGAGTATCTAGAGATCTATGCAAGTCTTTAATCTCTGCTTGCACGACATCGATTCGAGCGTTTGTGTCCTCCAATCGGAGGTTGGTTTGGCGAACTAATGCGTTCATCTCAGTGAACTGATGAGACAGAATTGTCGTATGTCGATCTACAACGTCAATTCGCTTATTCGTTTCATCAATTCGTTGGTTTGTTTCATCAAAGCGTTGGTTTGTTTCATCAAAGCGTTGGTTTGTCGTATCGAGTCTCTTGTTGAAGCCGTCCAATCTTGCGTTAACGGAATTGAAGCGGTCTTCAACTGAGTTGAAGCGTGCGTCGATTCCTGTAAGCCTGGTGTCAATAACGGCAAAGCCTGAATCCATGTGCGCATAGAGTCCGGCGATCTGCGACGAAAGCGTTTGAAATACCTGATCAAGTTTTTCCATGGTTAATCCCTCCCAAAGAACAAGTCGTGACCAAGGCAAACGATTAACTGAAATTCTTGAGTATTAGCGTAGATTAAAGTGCCGAAGCGATTTGAGAGCGTTTGCCTTTAACATCATCATATGCGATGAGAGTGCTAAATATCCGCAGTTTGGAATGAGATTCCGATGTTGTGCGTTCTGTGCTTTAGAGAGGACGGGTGAGGTTGCGCTCTGCCTATACCGGCTGTCGCGTTTGTCGAAGTTGCAGATACGCCTGAAGCGACTCTTGCCACGTCGGTAGTTCGCGGCCAATGGTATTGATCAGCGTGGTTTTATCCATCACTGAATACTTCGGGCGCGTGGCAGGGCGAGGCATATCCTTCGTTTCTATAGGAATGATTTCGGCGTTAGTCCCGCGTGTGATTTCTTTTGCGAACTCATACCAATTGGTTACGCCGTCATCGCTTGCGTGGTAGATGCCCCAACGTCCGGTGGTTATGAGGTCTGCAATAGTCTCAGAGAGACTGAGGGTGCAGGTGGGGGTTCCGATCTGATCTGATACCACGCGCAGTGTCTTGCGTTCTTGCGCCATTGCCAAAATGGTGTCGACGAAGTTTTTGCCGTTTGGACCATACAGCCAGCTGGTTCGGACAATGTAAAACCTGAGGAGATGCCGTTGTACGGCTTTCTCGCCGGCCAGTTTGGACTTGCCGTAGATAGACAGCGGTCGCGTTGCATCCCATGGGTTATAGGGCTGATTTTGTTCGCCGTCAAAGACGTAGTCGGAGCTCACGTACAACATCGGCAAGTTGAGCGTGTTGCATGACACGGCGAGATTCTCGGTGCCGTATCCGTTAATCAGATAGGCCAATCCCGGCTCCGACTCGGCTTGATCGACTTTCGTGTATGCCGCGCAATGAATAACGATATCCGGCTTTGCCTTAGTCAGGGTTTCGACGACCTGCGTATAGTGTGTGACGTCGAGACTTTCTTTCGGCAGTGCCATTACGGTGTGACCGCGAGACTCGAGGCATGGTACTAGAGCTTGCCCTAGCATGCCACCAGCCCCGGTGACCAAGATCTTCATCGTTTTCATCTTTCGTTCTGCTTCTGCGTCTGTAGATTCTAACCAGCTCTAGCCTATATAACCGGGTTTGGAGCAAAGTTGGTTTGTACGATAACTGCCGGCGCTTTCGGTTGCGCGGTGACTGCATCCAGCCAGCTTTGGTGCGTCTTGTACCAAGCGATGGTTTCTTTGATTCCTCTTTCGAAGGTGTATTCAGGTTGCCAGCCGAGCTCTCGTTGCATTTTTGCGGAGTCGATGGCGTAGCGGCGATCGTGACCGAGCCTGTCTTGGACATACTTGATCAGTTCTTCGCCCTTTCCGAGTTCGGAGAGAATCAGTTTGGTGATTTGCATGTTGGTGCGTTCGTTATTGCCGCCAACGTTGTAGACTTCACCGGCGATTCCTCTGTGGAATACGGCATCGATGGCTTTGCAGTGGTCGGAGACGTGCAGCCAATCTCTGACGTTCAAACCATCACCGTAAACCGGCACTTGTTTGTTGTTCAAAATGTTGTTGATGAACAGTGGAATCAGTTTCTCAGGATGTTGATACGGGCCGTAGTTGTTTGAGCAACGTGTGATCAACACTGGGAAGTCGAATGTATGGAAGTAAGCTCTGCAAAGCATGTCGGCTGAGGCTTTGCTGGCTGAATAGGGGCTGTTTGGAGCCAGTGGAGTTTCTTCAACGAAGTAGCCTGTTGGTCCAAGCGATCCATATACTTCATCAGTTGAGACTTGCAAGAATTTGATGGAATACTTGCCGGGTTCCTGGCCCTTCTTACCGTTTCTGTATGCGGCTTCCAACAATACTTGTGTTCCCAACACATTTGTATTGACGAAAGTTGCGGGATCTTCAATCGATCGATCGACATGGCTTTCGGCGGCGAGATTGATGATGCCGTCTATCTTGCCGAACTTTCTGCCCGATACGATTTCGTCGACGAGTGCGGCGTCTTGGATTTCGCCTTTGACGAAACGATAGTTTGGATGACTGTGAACGCCATCGAGATTTTCTTGATGGCCGGCGTATGTCTGGGCATCAAGGTTGATGATCTCGTACGTTGGGTGGTTGAGAAGGAAGTGTCTGACCAGGTTGCTTCCGATGAAACCCAGCCCGCCTGTGAGCACTAAGCGCATTCTTGACTCCTTGTATTTCCCGGGGAAACATCCCGAGAGCTTGACAACGGGGCATCACAAAGTGATTTGTCGATTTTCGCCGGATGAAGGTCAAGTGATCAACGTCGACCCAATAATCTGAGGTGGTTTCAGAATGAATAATGACTAATGTAGTCCGATATTATTTTTATGGTGACTGAAGTCGCGATCTGCAATTAACCGGGAGGTAGCGTACTGTCTTCGTTGACCATGGACAGTCTGCCGCTTTGATCGAATTGCAAAAATACTTTCAGGTGTCCGACTTTCTTGCCTTCATATTCGGCGTCGAGCTGCCCCTGGGCGCTAATCGAGCCATTTTCGGCTTTCGTGATTGTGGGTTCGGCCGATGCTTCAAAGGCAAAGGCGTCGCTTCTAACTAATTGTTGGTGAAGCGCCATCCAGGCTTTTGTAGTCTCGGCTGCGATCTTCTCATCGCTTACTTTGATGCCTTGGGCGATGAACATTCGTTGTAGTTCAGTCCAGTCAGTCATTGGCATCACGTTGCCTGCATCGTCAACCAATATAATTGTTTTCTTGGTCAGTGGCTCCGGCGGTTTCGGCGCGCCATACGGCGTTCTGAACGAGTAGAAAAGCCGTTTGGGAAACAACTTTTGCAACTCCGGACAATCAATGATGTCTAGATGGGCGTTCTTGAATGCCTCACCAGTTGGCGAAATGCCCATTTCTTGGAGTCGTTCGACGATTATCTTTCTGGGGTTTACGCCCGGGCAGACAGAGTTGACCAGCGGAGTTTCATTCGCGGTTTGATAGCCAGGAAAAGTAGTATTATTGGCGGTGCTCGACGGGGGCAGCGCAAATACTTGCGGCTGGGCTAGTGTGCCTGGTTGTGTCGATGAACCGGTTGCGGTGGCACCACCGGCAGGAGTCGGTGCGGCGCCCGGTTGTGTAGCTGCTCGCGCCGGTAGTACTTTTATCGTGGCGGCAGGTGCGGTCTTATGCCCGAAAATGCCTGTCTTTTGCGGTGGTGTCGCGGGCGTTTTCGCCGGTGTCGTGTCTTTTGCATCCGGCGGAGGCAATGCCATCCAAATGCTGTGTTTCTGCTGTGCATGAGCGGGTGATGCAGACAAAATGGCAATTGAAAGCGCAGGTGCGATTGCTGCGATCACCAATGCTGTGTCGTTGACAAAAAATGACCCCTTTCTGTTCAACCCAAACATCGATCCTCTCCTATTTATCGATCCTCTCCTATTTGTAGTTGCAGTCGTTAGACCACTTCGACTTTGCTGTCGTCTCCGAGCATTAGACGAAACGCGACAGGCTTATTATGACTGCGAGTCAGCTCGACATTCATTCCAATTAAACTATCTTCGATTCGTCCGTGAAACTCGAGAATCTGGCATTTTTCGCGAAGAATACAGTGTTCGATTTCGGCGTGGCTGACGCGCGCGCCGTCACCGATTGACGTGAATGGTCCGACATAGCTGTGTTCCAAAACACAATCTTCGCCAATAACCGCCGGACCTCTAACCGTGCAGTTGCGCAAAACGCTTCCTTTGCCGACGTGCACGCGACCGGACACCCGCGAGTTTTCATCGATGGTGCCTTGATTGGTGACGTCCACCATTTCGTCGAGCACGACACGATTGGCTTCGAGCATGTCGTCTTTCTTTCCCGTGTCGAGCCACCAGCTTTGCAGAATGTGGCTGTCGACAGAATGATTTGTTTCGATCAAACGTTGAATTGCGTCGGTGATTTCCAGCTCACCACGCTTGCTAGGCTTAATTTCATCGATCGCCTTGTGGATTTGCTTATTGAACAAGTAGACTCCGACCAGTGCCAAGTTGCTCTTTGGCTGGGGTGGTTTCTCATCAAGGCGCAGAATTCGGCCGTTCCCATTTAACTGAGCCACACCGAATGAGCTTGGGTTCGGAACCTCTTTGAGCAAAATAAAGGCATCGGCGCTTCCTTTGTTGAAGCGCTCTACAAGCGGACCGACACCATCTTTGATCAGGTTGTCGCCGAGATACATCACAAACGGATCATCTTTGAGGAAGTCGCGTGCGGTTTTCACGGCGTGGGCAAGACCCTTTGGTTCGTCTTGCACGATGTAGACGATTTTGATTCCCCATCTGCTGCCGTCACCGACTGCGTCTTTCACATCGGGACCGGTTTCCGGAGAGATGATGATTCCAATCTCCTTGATGCCGGCGGAGATCAGAGCCTCTATGCCGTAGAAAAGAATCGGTTTGTTGGCTACCGGCAATAGTTGCTTGGCGGCGGTGTGAGTGATGGGGCGCATGCGCGTGCCCTTTCCGCCACTTAGAATCAGTCCTTTCATTATTTTTCGTCTTTCCTGTGTTGCGCTTGGATAGGTCAGCGCGGAGTTTAGAATGCGCCCCGTTTGCTGAGTACTGCATCAAATGTTTTAGCGATGATTCGCCAGTCGAGCCAATAGCTCCAATTGTCGCAATACCAGCGGTCTGCCTCGACCTTCACGTCGTCAGCCAACTCGTCGCGGCCGTTCACTTGTGCCCAGCCGGTAATCCCAGGTGGAAACTTCAGAACGCCGCAGGCAAGCCGCTTGGCCGTGAGCTCTTCCTGATTATACAGAGCTGGTCGCGGGCCAACTAAGCTCATCTCACCCTTAAGCACGTTAAACAATTGCGGAAGCTCATCGAGGCTCGTTCTTCGCAACACATGTCCAACACGCGTCACGGGGTTTGGAAGCTTCAACATCTCTTCGGTAGGCACGTTGGGAGTACCCACTTTCATTGTGCGAAATTTATAAATCTCAAAGAATTGCCCATCGACGCCAACGCGGCGTTGCTTGAAGATGACCGGGCCCGGGGAATCGAGCTTGATTGCCAGTGCCGTCAGCGCGAATATGGGTGCACCCACAATCGTTGCGCCCAGGCAGAGGGCAAGGTCTGTAGCGCGCTTCAGCTTGAGTTGGAACTGCATTGATTTTGCAGGAAGCGATGATGATGTTGCGACTGGTTCTCGCGGGCGGTCTTTGGAGCAAGTGCTTGAACCGCAGTTATGGTGATCGTGCACAAATTCGACCTCGGGCCGACTGATTTGTCGTGGCACGATTATACAAACTCGCTGATTTGAGCCACTTTTATTGAAGGATCATTTATCGGCTTGGTCGCGTTTTGCGCATAAAAACCTATTAAGAATTCAATGCCCGAATTAACTGTTTTGTTTATCTGAAACGAAGAAAACGATTTGCATAGGCGAACTTGCTAAGATACGCCCATGCGACTTTCAGTAGTCATCGTTAGTTGGAACACGCGCGATTTGCTTCGCACCTGTCTCGAGACACTCAGGCGAGATCTCGAGGAATATCCGGGCGCAGGCAAGTTCGAGGTTTTCGTTGTTGATAACGCATCGGCTGACAGTTCGGCGGCCATGGTCGCAGCCGAGCATCCATGGGTGAAATTGACGGCTAACAAGGAAAATCGTGGTTTTGCTGCAGCTAACAATCAGGCGTTTGCCACTGCATCTGGTGAATTCATTTTGCTTCTGAACCCCGATACCGAGGTGAAACCAGGAGCGATATCACACCTAATACATTTTTTGGAGTCGCATCCGCAGGCAGGAATCGTGGCACCGCAGCTTTTGAATTCCGATGGCACTATTCAGCGCTCGTGCAGAGCCTTTCCCACCTTTCTGGGGATGGTTTACGAACTCGTGGGACTCTCTAAAATGTTCCCTGCCGGGTCAAAAGCAGGCGCAAAGTTTCGCGAGTACAAGATGCTCGATTGGAACCACGATGATGAGAGGCAAGTCGACCAACCGGAAGGCGCCTGTCTTCTTCTGAGGCGCAAGGTAATCGAAGAGGTCGGTACGCTTGACGAGGGCTTCTTCATGCTTTTTGAAGAAGTTGATTGGTGCTTTCGAATCAAGCAGAAGGGCTGGGAAATTTGGTTTACTCCCGGCGCGCGGGTGGTTCATCATTACGGGCAGTCAATCAAGCAAGTGAAGACTAAGATGATTTTGTCTTCGCACCGCGGGCTGTATCGCTTCTGGCGCAAGCATTACCGAGGCGAGCGTTGGTACATGGATGCGATTGCATATGCGGGTTTAATGGCCTTGGCGTACGTGCGCGTCGTGGCGTATGAGCTGAAGGTGTTGCTTTCCGGTAGCCGTGAGCGACCAGCAACCTAAGCTGTGACCGAGCTATTGATAGTTCTGATCGTAGCGACCATAGCTGGTGGTGTGGCATCGGTTTCCGGCTTTGGTGTCGGCAGCCTATTGACCCCGTTGTTTGCTTTGCGTGTCGATTTGCAGTTGGCAGTGGCAGCCGTTTCTATACCGCACCTTCTGGGTACCGCATTTAGATTCGTGCTCATCCGCAAAGATTTGAACAAGGACGTGTTCATCAAGTTCGGCATCTGGAGCGCGATTGGTGGACTTGCCGGTGCGGTGGTCGGCTCTAGGCTGCAAGATCGTTCGTTGCTGCTTGTGCTTGCCGGACTCTTGATTTTTGCTGGATTTACTGGTGTTTTCGGGCTGGCGGAAAAGATGCGATATCCGCGACAGGTGAGTTGGCTTGCTGGTTTTATCTCTGGTGCATTCGGCGGGCTCGTGGGCAATCAGGGTGGAGTTCGCTCCGCTGCACTGATGGGCTTCAACCTGTCGAAGAATGAATTCATTGCAACGGCTACTGCAATCGCGCTGGTTGTAGATGGGGCGAGAATGCCCGTTTATTTCATTTATCAGTGGAAGCAGTTGAGCGAATTCTGGATCGTAACGCTTGTCGCAACGTTTGGTGTCCTGGCTGGGACCTGGCTCGGTCAGCTCGTTTTGAGCAAGATTCCGGAGCGCGCTTTCAAGCGCGTCGTTTGCGGAATAATTCTTACACTCGGCTTGGCGATGCTCTTCAAAAGCCCGTAGCTGAGGTCACCACTGGCGATGGCGTCCTGCCGGTAGCACTACGCGGCTTGCCCATTTTTTGCTGCGATATCCAATAGCTTTTGCACTTCGTGATCGGTCGTCTGGTGAAAGTCTCTGTACCAAGAACCGACGGACATAAAGGATTCGGGGGTTGCGACGCAGACGACCTCATCAGCGTATTGCTGAAACATTTGGCAAGTCTCGGGCGCGGCCACCGGTACTGCAACGATGAGTTTTGCTGGGCACAGCTTAGAAATTGCGCTCACGGCGGCACGCATTGATGCACCCGTTGCCAGTCCATCGTCTACGACAATAACTTGTTTTCCTTTTAGCTCGTGAGGTGATCGGCCTCTACGATAGAGCGTTTCTCTTCTGGCCAGTTCTTGCTTTTCGCGGGCTGCGGTGCTGGCAACTTGCGGTTGCGATATATTCATCTGTTGTATCAATTGATTGTTCAAAAAAGTGATGTTGCCACTAGCTATGGCACCCATTGCCAGTTCGTCATGACCAGGAACGCCGAGCTTCCTTACGATAAAGACATCGAGCGGTGCATTGATTTGTTGAGCCACCTGAAACGCTACAGGCACGCCGCCGCGAGGCAATCCTAAAACGACCACATCCTTGCGGTTTCCGTACTTAATCAATCTGGTTGCGAGCTTTCTTCCAGCATCGTGGCGATCTCTGAATAACATAATCTGCTTCCTAGTAATTCACCTTGCTTGAAGACGCAAGGGTTGTTTTATGGTTCCTCATATTAAAGCGTGGAATTGCAAGCGAGATCGCAGACTTTCATTTTTCTCAATTGTTGCAATTGACATTTCGCGCGCTTTTTATTACCAGGCATCAACAGGCATGTTGTAGCTGAAACGTCGTATTTAACCCGCTTTCGATGAACTTTTTGCAGCGCTCAAGCGTTATTTATTTGGTCGCACAAAATTTCAAATTTTTGGAGGGTCGAATTATGCATTGGGTTTGGGAACAGTTTTTTCTTGCAAATGGAATTGTTTGGTTGCTTTTGTACGCGTTGTTGTTTTTGATTTGTGTTGGCGTAGTAATTGCAGAACAAGATCAAGAACTCGTGCGTGAGCGCGTGCGTAAGCGGCGCAAGCGTGAGTAGTCCGTTGTACGCCCTGGCTTAACGGAAACACTTAGCTCCTCCAGCCCATGCTGAGTTGTTCGGCATGGGCGATGGGGGAGGGGATAAAGGTCTTTGATTGACAAGTGGTTATCAAAATGATAACTTAGGGAGGTGACTTATCTAGTGGAAATTGTCAACGAGTCCGTGCTGAATTCGTTTGGCAACAGGCACCCTAACGCACGAAGACCGATAGCGAACTGGATGAAGGTTGTGAACGGGGCCGCCTGGAAATCGTTTGCGGAAGTCCGAATGAGTCTTAGGAGCGCTGACTACGTCAAAGATCTGGTTATCTTTGATATAGGAGGCAACAACTACAGACTTGTCTGCGAGATTGACTATTCTCTTCAACGAGTTTATGTTGCGGAGATGATGACGCACTCTGAGTATGATCGGTGGAAAGTATGAATACAGCTAAAGTCGATAACACATACATGGAGTTGGTGAGAGAATTTCCGCTCGTGCCACTTCGTAGAAAGGCACAATTTGAAAAGGCGATTGCTGTGATGAAGAGTCTCGTATACAGGCGCAGCAGCCTAACGCAGGGAGAGGCTGACTACCTAGCTGTGTTGGGCGACTTGATTATTCAATACGAAAAGCGTTTACCACGTATAACACCTGAGATTTCGCCAAGAGAAACCTTACGTTATCTAATGGACGCAAACGGATTGACTCAATCAGATCTTGTTGAATTTGTAGGACACAAGTCGAATCTCTCTGCATTTCTCAATGGGCATAGAGGATTGAGCAAGCGCGCTGCTTGCAGGCTAGGGGAGCGTTTCAAGGTTTCGCCTTCTTTATTTTTGCCGAAAGAGTAGTCCCAGTAAGCAACTACCAAATTGACCAGATTTGGTGATCTGGATAGAGCCAAGTTCCATCAGCATGGCCGTCGACGATGGATTGAGGGACTTTGTAAGCAATCAGAAGATAGATGCGATACTCGCCGGTCTGCGTGCCTGGTTCGGTTGAAAGATCAATTTGCCATTTTGCCTGATTTGCTGACTGCGCGGCTTCTTGCAATTCTGACGTAGATTTCGTCGCGCGCCGATGAAACTTGTCGGTCTGCCGATACTCTATTCGATCTCTGGATGCTTCCAGCTTAGAAAAGCCGAGATAGTGTAGATGCGGAATGAGCAGTTCTTTCTGTCCTTCGCGCAAGTACTGGCCGTAAACGGTGACTGGTGCGCTTTTTCTTGCTGCAACCTTCAACTCAATTGGACCGGCTTGATTCGCCAACTTTTCGATCTCAACTGGTGCCAACCACCAGTTGCGCATGTCTTCGGGTTGGAGGTCTCTGCAATTTGCGCAGATTGCAAGAAACTCGTCGACGGTGTGTTTGTACTGGAAATCGCAGACTTCATGCGCTCTTGCGGGCACTGCTGCCAATACTCCGTTGACGGTGACCTCTGCATCGGCAATGTTCTTGTCGCTGTCAATTAAGACGTACGCGCCAGCGACGTTATTCCAATCAATCTTAGGTGCCGCGCTTATTGTGCGAACTGCGGCTTGTTTGTCGAGATGCGTTTTCCACTCAGGAAGTGCAACACCAGGTTCGACATTTGCAAATGCAATGCCGCTTGCCAAAATTCCAACCACAGCAAGAGATTTGGCTAAGCGAATCTTTTGAGCTTTGATGGTGCCAATTGTTGCCTGTGTCCAAGTTGCGGCAAGCACTGTAAGGAAGAGGGCGAGGGATATTGCAGATCCAATAAGTGCAATCGTGCCGGCGTTTGGAATCCAACCCGAAAGCAGTGCAAACAAATCTGTCTGCCAGCATCCGAACATTGCAATCGCGCTAGTAATGCCAAATATGGTGGCAAGCCGCATCGATTTCCTGCGAAGCATTTCGGCGGAAGCGCACACTAAGATAGTGATGAGCGCCGGCATCGCTGAGAGCGCATAACGCGCGACTGTCTCAAATGGCAAGTAGAGAAGATGTACAAACAAAACCAAGCAAAGAGCAGTCGACAGCAAGCGTCGGCGGGGAAGTTTACTGAGCTTGGGCGTCAACTTCGTTGTGGCAATGACGTAGAGAACCGCTGGTATTGAAAGTGCCAGTAAGAGCTGATGGATGACGCCCAAGAAGGCATACGGCACGCCGAGAATATCTCTCTGCGAAGGAATCCATGGTTGAGCCCACAGTCGAGTGAATTTGCGCAAAGTCAAAGCAACCAGTTCCGTCCCATGTGCACGTCCCAGGCTCGCAATGATCTGCGCCGGAGGTTGAAGAATTTCCAGCATCGTCAGCGGTGGCAAAGGCAGTGTGTGCCAGCCATCGAATTCGACATCGTTTCCGACCGCAAGGTTGACTGAAGGCACGCGCTGCGGCAATACCTGAGCCTTTCCGGTTGCGTATTTAGTGAAGGCGATCCATGGCGCAAACACGATCACTAGTCCTGCTGCAAACGCCAACAAAGTCGGCAAGACGCGAGCTTTTCGTTGAGTCATCCAACGCAGCAAAAGAAGCGCTGCAACTAGTGGAAGCAACGGCGGTTTCAGAAGAGCTATGCAGGCTACGGTGAAACCGAGAGCGGTGTTGGTGATTGAGGCACCTTGCGATTGAGTTTTTGTCGACAGCCAGACGAGCACCATGACTAGTGCGGTTGTTAGAGGTTCCGTCAAAAACATTCCTGAGCCTGCAAGCGCACCGGGATAGACTGCCCATAGAATGCCTGCAAATGCCGATAGATACAGACGTGAACGCAACCACGCATGACCCAAAACGACGACTAATGCTGCCGTGATCGCATGCATCGCCGCCTGAAAGATCATCAGAAAATGGCTTGTTGCAACTGATGGGGCGCATCCAAAAATCGCTGACGACAGGGCTCCGCATACCGGCAGTATGGGACCGTCAATAAGCATCATGCTTCCCAATGTTTCTTTGCCGACTGATGCATTTGTTCCCAACATCAAATCTTGAGCCCAGAGATACAACTCACGGGACGTTTGAATGTAGTGGCAACTGTCGAAAATCTGACGTGACGCAGCATCGCTCAAAACGATGTTATTTAGCACTGCCAGTGCAAACGCCAAAATGCCAGCAAACGTCGCGACGCCAACGCATGAGCTGCGACGCCTTCTGGGGGCGGCGACGACGCGAGGCTTTGCGGGCTCTGTTCTGGTGATGAGCGCGGAAGTCATGCGCTCTTTATAACATCATACGTATAACTAGTCATTGACTACGTTCAAGTTTTGATGAGCTAGTTAACTTAACAAGCTAACGAATAGTTAATCTGAGTTTACTCGAAACCTTTGTCGCGCAAGCGCGCAAGCAAGGGCGGGTCGTTGCTTTCGGTTTGTGGTTTTTCAAAGATTCGGTGATTTCGGCTTTGTTCGGAGTTGGACTTGATTGTGTGGGACATCGCACTGCTTGCCAGTGACGTGTTTTCCGGATTGGCTTCGATTGTGGGATAGTCGCCGGTCACGAGTGCAACCTTGCGTTCGAACGAGCGAACTTTGCTGTCGGACCACGGGTCCCAACTGCCAGGTTCTTGAGTTTGCACCGGCGTTTCGGGTGCAGGAAGGGCTTTCAACTTAGTCGACGTGATGCGCGCCGATTGAAT
>CAZCZI010000020.1:4420-36972 GCA_964503045.1 uncultured Candidatus Obscuribacterales bacterium | reverse complement strand
TTTCGGGTGCAGGAAGGGCTTTCAACTTAGTCGACGTGATGCGCGCCGATTGAATACCGAAGGAGTAGCGGCGCCATTAATTCGGCGCCGCACTCATTTTGAACCGTGTTGTGTGTTTGTTCGGCCATGCGCTTTTGTTTAGCGCTGTATTTATCCTTGCTTCCGCGTGGCATAACGCACCTCCCCATTGATTTTGTGATTTTCGACGGGGCTTGAGGTGGGTGGTTCCATTAAGTTGAACGGCGCGACGATCTTCGAGTTGCCTTGATGCAATGACCGACGATGAGAACCAGAATGCAAATGATCGATAAGGTGAATCCGATTATTGCGGAAATTGGCTTGTACACGAACTCAACGGTGTGATTTCCTGCAGGCAAAAACACTGCTCTAAATGCATAGTTGGCCCGCAAAATTTCTACTTGTTTTGAATCTGTGGTCGCTTCCCATCCGGGGTAGAAGATGTCGGTGAGCACCAGCCAGCCTGGTAATTGAGACCTGGTTGTTACCGAAATGTGTGTAGTCGAAAGTCGATTTATGGTGGCAGAGTCTGAATTGGTTTCTTTGTCGCTCGCCGGATAGGTTGCAGGTTTTGCTGCAGGACCTTCTATAACCACGGTCTTTTTTGCGTCAAATGTGGGTTCTTTGAGATACAGCAAGCCTTCTTCAGGAGTTGAAACTTTGTGTTCTTGGTGAACGATGAATGTTTCTGGAAGTGTATTTTGATTACTGTATAGAAAGATATTTCCACTGAATCGTGCAGCACTTGTCCATGCGCTCGATTTGTTGCCGTCATTTATTGAGCTTTGATTGATCTCAGCAAATGTGAGCACGGATTGAGAACCAGTCAATGTTTTTGGAACAATAAATGATCCTGCCTTGTAGTCAAAAATATGGATGGCTAGTTTGATGGGCGTTGCTTGACCTTGGGTTGGTATGGAGTATGAAAATGTTCCTCCTGATGAAATCATAGTCTGATCTCCAAACCAGAGAGTCTCATCTTTTGCGCCCAGAAGCACGAAGCCGATTGTGTAGCGGTTGAGCGCCGAGGGCAGAACAGTCAACGCGTACTCGCCGAAGACCCCACTGCCGGCGGTATCAATGTGACTGAGTGATGTGAGTGTCAGACCTGGTGCGAGCTCTATTGGCAACGGTTGAGTTGATCCGTTGCAGCTCAAGGTTTGCGCTCGAGTCGTGTTGCGTTTGAGCTGTTGCCATTGCTGTTCGCCGATGACGGGAGTTTGAGTCAGACACGACGAAACACTGGCGAGATTTAGCAGCGGCGACAGTGTGTTTGTGAAAACTTGATTGAAGTCATCAATCTTTGCTCCGGCAGCATCCATGAATTTCACATAGCGTGCGGGAAATATGGGATTCACTTGACGCAAGTCACTCAAGCCGTAGACGCTGCCCGTGTTGGGGCGAAACAGGTGATTGCCGGTCGCAATGTATCGATGCGAGCGATCGTCTTTCAACTTTTGGATTACATCGGTGGTTGGATAATCAAATGCGCTTTGAATAGGCATCGATGCTTTTGCGACCAGGGCTTGGCTCGTAAAGCCTATGGCAATACAGTTGAGGGTCGCTAGGGCTCGAAGGCGACTCTTCCATAGTGGCCGTATCGATACTATCGCAATCAGCACTGCCGTCAGTATCATGTTGTTGAGCCAATCTCTTCGAGCGAGTGATGCTGTCGGGAGGCACATATCGAAGTTTGCAGTGGAAAGTTGGATGTTCATACCGCTTGCAATGAAAAAGAACGCGCATCCAAGTAAGCAAACGGCAACCACGCTCGCCGCTGGAAACACTCGATGACGGTGTAACCATCCAGTTCTTGAAAGGTGGCAGAGGCGTTCAAAACCAATACTTGCAAGAACTGCCGTGAGCACCAACAAAACCGGAAAACAATAGTTGGTGATTAAATATGCGAATGGTTTGTGGAGAAGCAAAAGGTTTATGGGCCACACCTTTGCCCCTATGCCGAATGCCAAAAGCGATAGAGCGAAGAGAGTCAGTGCAAGCAGATTCTTCTTTGGTTTTGCAAACAAACACAGGGGCAAGGCTGCCAATGCGACCACGCCAAAGAAAGGACTGGCTCCGCCAAAGGTGGGTTGCAGTAGATTGAAACTCAACGTTTCGAGCGGCATGCGTGCAGGGTTTCTGAGATCGAATTTGTATGACTCTGAGTTTTTGAGAAATTCAGCGAATGGCACGAGCACTGGAGCTGATAGGCACAAGGCGACGACCGCTGCGATAGACAGTTGAAGGATCGACTTCAAACATCGCAGCCAAATCGCGTCTTTTGAGATGCTCTGAAACTCTTCAGTTCCTCGGCGATCATCTAGGCAAAGTGTGACGCGGCAAAGGCAGAAGAACATTGATGCGAAGGTGATTGAGAAAAAGGAGATTTCCGGGTGCGATGACAGCACAAGAATGGCGCAAGCAACGCCTGCCCAGGCGCATCTTAAAAGCGTCGGCAGTCGCGCTGCGCGAGCGAACATCGTAAACAAGAATGGAATCAAGCAATAGCCATTGCCCAAGATTTCCATATACCAAAGAAGGAATGGACAGAAAGCCAGCGTTAGTGACCCGAAGAGACTGCTCAACGGTTGTAGTTTGAGTGTTCGGCACAATGCATATGTCGACAACGCGAGAATCAGAGCCTCGCAAACGAGTGTGAGGTTGTATGCGCGCATGGTCGGTGAGAGGACTAGAAGCAAGTGAAGCGGCGTCAAAACCAGTGATTGAGGGTCGCCGAGCATAGGGCATCCGAGCCCATTGAGTTGATTCCAAAGTGGGATTTGTCCTGCTCGCCAGAGTTCTGCCTTTTGGAAGTAGGCAGGGACGAGCATCAAGACCATCGTAGAGTCCATTGGAAACAACTTTCCTTTGGCGAATGCAAAGAAGAGCGAGTCCCATTCTGCAACCATGCATACCTTCGAAATTGGTTGCCCGAGAAATATTGTTTTATAGAATGCGGCGGCGATGACTCCCACAATGATCAGGAGCATCAGCAGATCTTTTCGCAGCCGAGGGGACGACGAGAGCCTCAACATCACTCCAGCTTCGGCGCAGACCACCCGAAGTCTTCGAGTGTTTTATCCAGAGTTACGTTGTTGTCCAACGCGTAGACAATGGCAATTACGGCTTGTTCGATTGCGATGAATTTGGAGTCGACGAGTGCTTTGCATTGTGTGGCTAAGCTCAAAACTTTATGATCGATAAGACCCGCATCGAAGAGCGTTTTTACAAGCGACATTCGATTGGCTAGGGCCAGTGATGTGGCGATTTGAATTTCCTTCTCAGAAATAAATCCGGACTTCTTGAGTATGACTGTGACATCGACGCCATCTGTTTCCGGTTCTAGATCGTGTGGTTGATCTAGTGTGGTCAGAATTTCAGATAGTTCTTCTTTCGAGCTTGCATTTTTGATTTTTCCGAGAATATCGGCTGCTTGATCTTCGAAGAGTACGCCTTGCGAGATCATTTGCAGAAGCTGAATTGCAGCATTGTAGGTTGGTTCGATGATGAATCCGCATTCGAGTAAAACTTGATCGAGCGGTTTTGTTTCGACAAGCTCAATCTCTTTTGCTGTGGTTAGCTGAGAGTCTGTAATTACGCCGCCCATCACTAGCAGTTCCCCCAAGCCAAAGGGTGTGTCCAAGGCTTTTGGGTTTACGTTTTGTTCTCTCAGTGTTTCTTCAAGTGGTGCCGATCTCAAATGCGCGGCTTTGAGCGCGTAGATTGCTTTGTTGCGTTCGAGTTTGCCATCGCGCACCAGTCGCTGCGCTGCAAGTGCAGCGATAAGAGTCGACTGCGCCATCACCCCTAAGCTGACCAACACTCTTCCCAGCGGCAAGCCGGTTTCCACGCTCTTTCTGAGGCCATCCTCGAGGTGTTTATATGAGATTATTCCTGCTGCTTTGAGGAGTTCGCCAAGCCGATTTGAGGGCAGAGTCAACTGTACGGTGGGTTGTGAGCCTGATCTTCCGAGCGCCATGTCCAGCGAGAAACCTTCGCGGGCCATCATGCCGAGAATTTGAATTCCTTGCTCCGGCGACATCTGTCGGTCTCTGATGCGAGCCTGAATTTCAATTGCTGCGGCTAGTTTGTCTTCCGACACGTGCCCTTGCATTGCGAGCACGCGTCCGATGGGAAGGCGCATGCGCACGGCGAGATTGTAGACTTCCTCAAGATGCTCGACCGGCAGCATGCCACCACGAACCAGGAGCTCGCCGAGCTGGATAGAGGCTACATCTTCCACGGCTTACTCTCTCTTAGAGGCTCGGGCTAAAACAATCGGGAAGGTACCGGTTTTCGCCTCATTCTTGGCTGTTCTGGCGGCGTCTAAAAGCGATTGCAGATCTTCGCCTTCGGAAGGAATTGATGCGATACCAAATGCGATGACAAGGTTGCTCTTGTCGATGCCTTGGCCAAGCGGGGTGCTCGTTAGTACGTCAAGCATTCTGTTGGCGATGAAAGCGGCGGCTGATGGCTTTGTGTTGGGCAGTAGAAGGGCATATTCCAGAGTCTCGAAGTGACCCAATACATCCAATGGTCGCTTCACCAATTCTATTCGCATTGCGGCTGTGCTTACCGCTTGAGTCGGAAGGGGATCCGAGCCGATGCGTCCATCTTCTTTGCGTTTGCCGAGCTCGAAAATTACGATGGAAATCGGCCAACCGTATGCTTCGTATCGGTAGAATTCGTATTCGAGGAAAAGGAGCAAAGCCGGGAATGAATAAATTCCCGTCTCGGGGCGTACGAAGTTGTATGCAAGCGCTTGCACCGCGGCTTTGGTGTCGCCCATAAACTCGAGTGCACCGCCTCTAGCAGAAGACGGTGGGCGAATTTCAACGAGTCCGCATTGCACGAGATTGAAGAGTAGTGGTGCCCAGGTTGATTTGTCCATTGGCTTGTCGCGCAGCAAGTCGGTGAAGGTGCGCTTGCGGCGAAGCATGCCATAGATTTCTCTTTGCCAATCGAAGTCGAGCGCCATGCCTTTGGTGAGCATTAGACGCAGTTCGGCGTCGGTCATGTTTTTGTGCTTCGCTGCCAGAATGGATTCGTAGCTGAGTCCCAACTCTTCCAAGTGAAGGATTTGATCGAGAAGAGAAACGCCCTCCATGATCGATGCCTGGAGTGTCTTGTCGCACGATTTGACATCGGTGCGCAGACCTTGAACGAACTGGTATGTGCCATCGCGCCAAGTAATAATTTCCTTGATGGCAGCGTCGCCTCTGACACTAGCAGTAGTGGCATCCTTTGGGCGACCTTCTTCGAAGTAAATGTGAGCGATCGACTCGGAGCCGAGTACTTCTAGCTTTCCTGTCAACTGCGCCATGCCGATTGATTGCAGCAGTCCTTGAATCTGCACTTCGTCGAGCGAACCTTCAAGAAGTTGATTGCCACTCGGTCGCGTAATCTGCTGCTTCTGCTGCTTGGCTTGCGGCGGTCTTCCCGGCATGCCGTAGCCTGAATCGGTCGACATTGGCGCCGGTTGGACCACGGAATAGTTGCCTGTGGCGCCGCTGGATCCCACCAATCCGGCGCGCGAGCCGGTACTGAAGGTTCCGCTGCTGCTGGCAGTGAGGGTAGGTCCGCCGCCGGCATAGGCAGATTGGTTGAAGTCTTGAAAATGCTGCAGAAAAGACGGATCAGCCTCCGGCATAGGCGCGTTGGGGTTGGGCGGTGGTATTGGTGGTGGTGGTGGCAGCGGGGCCATTCCCTGCTGTTGCTGCACTACCACAGGTGCGGTTGGCAGCGCCTGGGATTGAGATTGGGTTGGTGGTTGTGCGGCGCGGAATGTGCCAGTTGACCTTGGATTTGCAGGTTGAGCAGCTTTGAAGGAGCCTGTGGCTCGTGGAGAAAAGGCACTCGGTTGCGCATTGGTAGTATTGAAAGCGCCGCTTTGCCCTTGCTGCTGTTGCTCCATATAATTGCCCTGAGCCAGGGGTATTGTTGAAGTTTCAGTTCTCGGCGACTGCACTTCCAGCATGCACAACACGTCGAGAATGACGTTGAAATCCGAGGTTTCGAACCGCCATACCAACTTTGCTTCTCGACCGGTTTCTTCCCAGATGGTCCACAGGGGATGTGGAGTAACGCGGTCGAACTTGATGATTATGCTGTAGGTTCGATAGGCCCCTTGTACAGACCAGGTGAGCTCGATTTCACGCCCGCGATTAGCCTGCCCCTGCTCGTACATCGCTCTGAGTTCGGCGGTTCCGGGGGCTTGCGTTTGCTTGGGCAAACGAATCTTGGCGTTATCTGAACTTCTTCCTTGTCCTGGACGAAACATCTAAGTACTACTTTTTGACACCACCTGCTTATGATAACTAAAGCTCTGTTTAGTGTACAGAAATTATCAAGAAGGTTTCCAACATCTCTTTTGAATTGCACCCGTCATGAAAGTTACATGAAAGGTTAAGAACGACACTCACTGCAAGTTTTTGTCTTTTGAAACTGCCAGTGCTTGACCTTGTCTCTGGCTGGAAGCCATCATTACACGCCTTAACTTGGTATCGCTGGCGAGTCGGTCGACCAGTTTTTCGATAAACTTCTTCCCTCCGAAACCGTTGAGGTGAACGGTGTCTCGATAATCGACTGCTTCGTAACAGCTGAAATCGCAAAGGTCGATGAATGAAATCGCGTTCGAGTTGGCGATGTTTCGCAAGTCTGCAAGATATTGGCTTGCAAGCTGGGGTTTCAGGATATCGACGTTTTGCTTTCTGATGGGCATGTTGACTAAAACCAGCTCAATGCCCTGATACTTACACAACAGTACTAATTTTTGCAGCACCGCCAGTTGTGAGCGGTATATTTGCAGGTCGGGATTTCTATAACGCGCTTTGTAATCTTGCAAATGTTCCTTCATATTCGCTGAAGGCTCACTATTCATAGCGTAAAGCTGTCCGCAGTTTATTTCCAGGGGTTTGTAGTTTGGAAGGATGTGTTGTCGATCTTCCCATGACCATTTGCTGGCTGGAAGTGTGGAAGCGCTCACAGCCTCGATTTTGTCCATGAGCTTGGACTGGATGTCCATCGAGTTGGCGTAGAGATACACTGAGTCTTCAATCGCGTGTTCGAGCTTGTGCAGCGGCTGATGAAACATCAGATGTGAAATGTCATCGGCGCTCACGACTCGCCGCAAAAACTTATAAGCCTCTGTGTCAGTGGCTTTCTGAAGGGTTCCATCAAAGAAATCTCGAGGTGCCAAACCATAGATAACCACGTCGGGTCTGTGTCCCGTCTGAATTGCAGCCTTCAATGTCAGGTACGCATCGGACGGCATTTGACCCGGACTCGATAGGTTGAAAGTCGAGTATTGCCCACCCAGCCGCTGTTTGAGCCGCGAGTCGAAGTATTGAGCTTGCCGATACTCCGAGAGGTCAAGCTTCTCGCCTCGTTGAACCGCGTCGCATTCCGAGATGGCGACGACCGTTAGCGACGAGCCCAAGATGGCAACGTTGGATTGTTGCTTGGTTTCATTGAGGTCTTTGAATGTCCACCAGCTCCAGGAGTGAAGCGGAAACGCTTGCGCATCAATGGTTATCGGCTTCACGCGTGCCAAAACTGCGTTGAAGGCAAAAAACGCCGCGATTGCAACAAGAAACTTGCTCGCGTGAGACGCCGCCCCGAGGGCTCGGTTTTTAGTATCTTTGCTGTTGGTGCTTTTTTCCGATGCCACAAGCCACCGAAGTGATGCCGATTCGTAAGAGTATGTCGAAAGGACATGATAGCGCCTGCCAAGATACGTTTACAGTGAAAGCGTTGAATCTCGGAAATTTATAAAGCATCGATATTTTTATCTTGCGTGTATCGGGCGCGTGGCCGTGTGTGCGGTGCTTGAAAACCGACTGCTCGACAACATGTTAGCGCAACTTTCTTGATCTCTTTGCAGCGTGCTGATAAATTTTGCCCGGCGCCTATGGTGGTAGTTTTTGGTGTGTTGCAAGGCACTTGGAAGGAACAAGCCGAGACCTGCGCAAAGGTGTCAATAATTTAATTTCTGAATTTGGAAAATGAACTCGACGGTTGAGAACCAACTCAAGAATCAGATTTCCGATACTCGTACATTGGGTATCGAAGAGGATTCGTCGAGTAATAAACGAAGAGAATTCCGAGTGGCGGCGGCAACCAATGTGGTGGCGCTCGCGGTGCTTGTCTTATGCGAAGTCGCGGTCTATTGGTTTTCAGTCAAACAGACCGGTTTCTATCTCGATGACTGGACCATGATGTCGTACCTGCATTTTGCACCGCAGGATTTTTTCTCGTTAGTCTCGCGAAGTTTGAATGACAATCGAATTCTTCCTAGACCGCTGGAAGCGATTCACTTTCCATTGGTTTGGATGGCGTTCAAAGCGAATCCGCAGGGATATCACATATTCAACTGTGCGCTCGAAGTGCTCGCCGGATGGTTGCTTTATTTGACCGTAAATCGATTTGCTGCGAGTCGGGATCGTTCAATTTTGGCACTTGCGGCCGCGATGATCTTCCTTGTTTATCCGATTCACGATGCGACCCACTATTGGATGGTTGCCACTTCGGTGACCCTGAGTTTGGTGCTATACATGGGCAGCTTGTGGTCAACCGTTAGATATGCAGAGACTGGAAGAAACAAGTATTTACTGGCTTCCGCGGGTGCATTCGCGGCCAGCATCTTTAACTATGAAGCGTTTGCGCCACTGTGCGTGGTGAACTGTGCTAGTGCCCTTCTATTGTTATGGGGTAGAACCGGCGCGTTGAAAACTGCGCTGAAATCATTTGCGGTTTTGGCTCCAACATGCCTCGGACTGGTGCTTTACCAGAGGGTAATCGCGTATACGGTCGGCTCCAATTTTGTGCCACCTCACGAGCTGGGTGTTGCACATTTCTTCGATGTTATATGGAAGGGTTTAACGGCTTCGATATCACTCGAACTTTTGACTTTCTCTCTTGCAAGAGCCAAAGACGCGCTTGCAGTCGGAATTAGCGGAGTTCAAATCTGGTTCTTTGCGGGTTTCCTTGTTGCGGCATTTGGTGCCTTTGCTTTCATTGATTTGCAGAATCGAACTCCGAACTTAAATGATGATGCCGAAGTCAATGACCGTTCCGCCCAGAATAAAGATTGCCTAAATGTGCTGCTTTTGGGGGCTCTGTGTTTGTTGACGTCATATACCATATTCGGTGTCGCCCACGGATATGATCCTCAGCTCGCATCAATTTATAATCGAGTGAATACAGGAGCTGCAGTCGGCGCAAGTCTGATGTTTGGTGCACTCTGCGTATGGATAAGCCGCAGCCTCTGCTCGAAAGTCTCGTTTGCTTCCGTGCGACTCAGGAGTGTTGTTTGCAGTGCAATTACAACAGTTGTCTTGATTCCGCTTCTGCTGTTGAGTACCCTTGCAGACTGGGGAATGGCAAATCAGTGGCGGCGCTCGTGGGATGTACAGAAGCGAGTGGCTGAAATTTTGAAGCAGCATCGTGCAGAACTTCAGCCTGGTGATTCTGTGATTCTTGCGAATGTTCCTCGTTATGTGATGTGGAGTCCCGTTTTCGATGGTGTGTGGGATTTCCAGGCAATGATGCGCATTTGTGTCGATAATCAAAAAGTCAACGGTGGTGTCGCATCAGGCAGATTGCGAGTCTCCAAAGACATGATTGAAGATGTTTCGATGGGATTCTCTTGTGCGAAATACGATTACAAGCGCATGTTTGTATTGATACCGCATCCGGAGGAATTCGTCAGAGTGCATTCTGCCGATGAATTCATCGACGTTGTCCAGAAGAAAGGAATGATGTTCGGGCTTGGCCAGTCGGTTGTAGACGGTTGGAAGAAGTCAGCTCGCGCCAATTAACCGGCTTTTCTCCACTTCGTGGTGGGCCCGGTTTTGCTTTGCAGCTGGAGCACACCATCTGCCAACGTAAACGAGCCGGCGTCTGCTCTGCCGGAATCGGCCTTGACGCTCCAGGTGCCTTCGGCCGCGACTAAATTGCCTGTCTCGACGACTTTGGGACCTGCAATTGACTTGTATCTGCCGCTTGCTTCGATGTGCCAGACAAGGGGCGCGGCGCTGGCTGGAAGCCCTATTAGGGACCAGTCGCCGACGAGTTGTTGATCGACCGAAGCCTGGCTAGCCAGCGGAATTGAAGCGGCGAAAGTCGCCACAATCAGCGAAAATTTCAATTTTGTCAATATTTGCTTCATATCGATTTGATGTCTCGGGGATCAAAACAAAAATACCATACAGGTTCGTTATTCCACAGATTCAGGTCTCTTCTATCCCGAGAGACCTCAAATTTGAGGTACGATAAAAATAGCTTCGGAAACTTTGGAATCCTATTTCTTGTGAACTGCTGCATCTTCTCGGGATTGCCGTCAGGCGTGCCGTAGATTTGATTGTTGGACACTTGCGTTCGGGCTTTTGGCTGGGCGAAAGTTTGGTAGGAGGATATGGGCGGCATGTCGGATTCGAAAGATGGTGGCGGCGAAGATAGAGTCGCAGAAGATGCCGGCGCTCCGAATAAGAGCACCATATCTGGTGTGCTCGGAGTTTCGAAACGTGCGCGGCAGCAGTGGAGTGCCTCTGAATCAGGCTCTTTCAAGGTGGTGTCGAATTCGAGTTCGGCCCATACATTGAAAGCGATTCGCAGGGGCGACATAAATCCTAACGAAATGCTGACCATTTCAGTCTTGTCGGCAGATTCGGATGTGAAAAGTGAGCTGATTGCCGACAAAGACCGTGCGAAACGCGCTCCTTATGTCGCTGTGGAAGGCGATCATTTAGGAAAAGTGGCGATGAAGGCGTACGGAAAGACCAGCCCTCAATTGGAAAGTCTGATTCTGAGGGTAAACCCGCATCTCGAGGTGCGCCGTTCGTTTAGCATCGAGCACTCGATCGATCGCTCGTATCTACAATCTGGTGTGGCTTTCGAGCTTCCAAGTTGGAATGAGGTCGACGAGCTGACCTGATTCTGATTGCCGACTGGATGCTCCCCAGAAAGCCAATTATGCGTTACAGTAACGTATAGCACTCGCTGGAGCGTAACGTTGAGCGACCGCGACGACCAAAACCAAAAAAAGAATGCGTCAAATCAGATGCCCTTTGTGCCACAAGGGGATGACGACCGTACTGTGATTGTGTCGCCGGCTGATTCAGACGCCACCGTTTTCACTGGTGGGGCGCCGCCTCGTCGATATGCGACGTACATCTCAAACAGTGAAATTCCAAGACCGAAGCCCAGTCGGAGGACCAGACCCAATATAGGCTTCAGCCATTACGGAAAAGGCAAGGAAGCCCAGCGCGCCGTTCTGCCTAATCTTCCCATTGCGCGTGAGCTGCCCGGCAGTAAGACAAAAGTCGTGACGATTCCTCCGAAAGCCGGAGCTCCGGTCAAGCAGAGCGGGCAACAGCCAGCCTCCAAAAATCCTCAATCTGCCAGCGGCCAGAGCCGCATAGCGTCGATTCTGAGTGGAGGGGTGCTGGGCGGACCTCAGGCGGAGCGACCGCCAGCGCCGGCAGACTCAACTGGCGGTAATGCAGGTCGTGTTGCCGATATATTGCGGCAATCCAACAAACACAAAGTATCGCCGATTGCACTGCCAGAGGAGCAGTTAGATACTGATGAAAATCGCAAAACAAAGAGAATGTGCCGTGAAGATGTGTTGAATATTCTCACTCAAAGCGGCAATTTGAAGAATAATTCGGCAGGAACGCAACCAGGTGCACACCCGGTTGCGCAGCCGGCTTCTCCTGACAGCAAGCCGCCAACGAGTTTGCGCAGATTGTTAGGTGGTTCAAAGTCCGATGACAGCACCAAAAAAGAAGAACCAGCACACGCCGAAGACTATCGTGCAGTGATTTCGGCATCAGGCAGCTACTTGTCTATGCGTGTCGAGGGTGGCTTGTTGACTGGTTCTTCATTCGAGAAGTGTCAACAGAGATTGGTTGATTTAGAAAATGGTGCGCCGCCGCGTTCACGATACCGACGAAGTTTCGGTGGCAATCAGGAAGATACGGCAGGCATGGAAGCTGTGAGAGAAGCTGCGAAAGAGAACAACGAAGAGTCAGAGAAACAGTAAAGCTCGAAGAGTAATCAGTCTGATTCTGCTTCAGAGTGTTGTTGTTCTTCTTCCTCTGGAGCTTGATCATTGGCATTGCCGAAAGCGAGTTTTGCAGCCATTTTTGCAACTTTGTAGACAGGGGGCTTACGCAAGTTGCACAGCGCGATCACTGCCGACTTTTCTTCCGGAATAATGATGATTGTAGATGCTACCCCTGGTGTGCCACCATTCATCATTACCGAGTGCTTCCCACCAAAGGTTGGATTGGGACCGGCTGCCCATCCGAATGCCCATTTAGAGGGCTGTCCTGTGCTGAGGGCTGGACGGTTGTACCAAAGTGTTTGATAACCGGCCGGCGAAAGCATTTTGCCTGACATAAGCCCGAACACGTAATTGACTAAGTCATCGTTGGTGCTCGCAAGCATTCCAGCTGAAAAGGAGATCGCCGGATTTTTATATTCGATGGGATGAACTGGTCCTTGTCCCTGGTTGTCTCCATAACCTTGGGCAACACGTCCTGTTGGTTGCAGCAAAACTGTTGTTGCCGTGCTCGTCATATATAGAGGCGCAAGGATTGTTTCCTTCACCACCTCAAGATAGGGACGGGAAGTAACTTTGGTGATCACAGAACCAATCAGTCTGTAACTGAAATTGGAATATAGAAAGGCCGAGCCTGGCTGTGACTTTAGCGGAGTGCTGAGGAGAATGGGTAGTTGATCTTTCCAAAGAACCTCTTGCGATAGTTTTGAAGGAACGCCTGCAGTCATCGAAGCCAACTGTCTTATTGTCAATTGACCGTACTCTGGCGTGAGTCCATCGAGATACTTTGACAGAGGGTCGTCAAGTCCTACCAAACCTTTGTCTACCAACGACAATAGCGTCAAAGCTGTAAAAGTTTTTGTCAGAGAGGCAAGACCAAAAACGGTATCATTCGCGGTGGCAACCTTTTGCTCGATATTGGCGAGACCATAGGGTTTATGGAAAACGACTTTTCCTGACTTGATTACGGTCAGGCAATATGCAGGCATGTTCAATTTGCTCATTTGATCGCAAACCATTGCGTCAACTTGCCTAAGGCGTGCTTCTATCGAATCGGTATTCTGGGCGCTTGCTTCAGCGGTTGGCGGAGGGCTGTTCGAGATTGTGTTTTGCGCGAGCGTTGGCGAAAAGGAAGATTGAGTTAAGAACAGTGAAACTATTGCCGTGCCTATTAAATTAGCTTTCACTGTTTCTTTTCCTCTTGAGGCGTTTCGTCTATAAACCAGTTGGGAGTAAAACTGAATCCGAATCCCGCATCCTTAGCGCCTAACTCTGGACGATAGGGATTCTGACAAATGTAGATTAGATACACATTCATCGACAGAAAAATTGCCACGCAGGCCGTCATAAGTATTTGAGCGAGCAAACTCTCAAGGAAAAAGAAATAGGTGAACAGCACAATCATGATTCCGCCCGCTATCAGCACCGCCCACAGAACCGGAGGCAATGTGCCTTTAGCCGCTACCATTCTATATTTTCTGGATGACGAGAGTTCTTCCAAATTTTCCAGCATGAGGGAATAGCACTCTTTTTGATTCTCACCCTCAGGTTTAAATCCGGTAACCGCTTTCCAAAGGCTGCGATAGGGCGCGACAGTTTCCTCTTTCTCCAATCCTTCTTCTACTTTCGACCAGTCTTGTGCGAAAGCGGCTTCTGCATAAGCATGTATGGATTGCCGAATCTCATGCTTGGATGGCTGAGAAAATGTATTGGACAAGTGAAACATGTTCGAAAGCGTGTTTGACTCGCTTACGGCCATTGCACTTGCCTGATCGACTTTTGCCTGCGAGCTGACGACAATCATGCCAACTAAGATTGCATAGAGAGTACCGACAATCGCGAGTAAGAAGCCTGCAACTTCATGACAGGCTTCAAGGGCTGCGCGCGAGACTCTTTTGCGCACCAAGCACATGCCCGCTACTGAGAGCACCGTGCTCAGACCAATGATAAGGAAACACTCAAGCCATGAACTCATCTGCGCATGATAGGTGTTTCGGCATTTTTTTTCAAACAGTCGATGAAATCAAGCGCAGATGATGTTGAGTTGATCTATCTACCTACGCAATTGTGCTTGCTTTGCGGATTGGCAATTTCCAACCAAGTTTTTCTTCTTCTTCAACTAGATTGTCGAGCGCCACTTGAACGTCGAAGAAGTTCGCTGAGCAGTCACCGACAGAGCAGAATGCAGGATGCTCATTGAAGATTTCACCGGCGCGAGCACGATTCTTTTTGCCGCGCGGTGTACCTGAAAGTACAGTTTCAGGGTGGCACCAGGGCAGCCCCGTGCCGTCATCCCAGAGACCGAATGCGGCGCCGAAGAAGGTGCAAATAAATTCGACGCCTTCAGTCTTGCATAAATCTTCGAGCTTGCGCATACCGACGACACTGCCTGCCGGAGTACCCATGATGATGCGCTTTGGTTTTTCCTTTGCATTATGGAAAGCGCCTTCCAATCCACGAACCAAAGTTGCTCCGGTGGCAACGGTATCGAGCATGCACCATACGGGAGCAATCGAATGGAGGCGCACATAGTTCACTTTTGCGTCAAAGTCGATGTAGCCTTCTTTGGCGCGCGTGGGAAGCGCAAAGCGACTGACGCCGATCCAATTATCGCCGCGATAAATAGTTTCGGAGCCAAGCACTGTAGATAGTGCTCCTGACAAATTGTGTCCTGCGCCTTCTGCCATTACCGTAACTGTGCACAACTCCATTGGGTTCTTCGGAAAGAAGGTTTGCTCACGCATTGCTGCCAGCCAGCTGACGGTGCTGGTAAAGGCGACTTTCTGCCGCTCGTAACCGAAGAGCAATCTTCCCGGTTCTACCAAAAATTGATCGACGCTATCTGATTCAAGAATGAATGAATTCGATAAGCCCCGGATGTTTACTTTGGTGAGCTCGTAACTTTCCATCTTGGCCTCTGGGTGGGGTGAAGTAGATTTTTGCATACCTGGCGAGATTTCTGAATCGTGGTCGGAAACCTTTGCTTTTACTAAGTCCAAGCTTAAATCTGCTCGCTCGATTGAACTTTTTGCTGTGCTTGAACGTTCTTGTATTAGGAAGTGCAACGCCAGGGCGCAAGACGTCTGGGTTGTCTCTGATTGGCAAAGTGTCTAGTCGAATAGACGGATTGGTGGTAAGGTATATGAAAGCGAGAGAGTTATTGCGAATCTTGCGGCGGAAAGATTGCATTGAGGTGCGCCGCCGTGGCTCTCATGTGAGGGTTAGATGTGGAAAGTGTGTAACGACTGTGCCAGATCATGCGGGCGAGGATTTGGGGATTGGACTTTTGAATCAGATTCGACGAGATCTTGAACCCTGTCTTAGAGAAGGATGGCTGAGCTTATGAATACATACGTAATCAAATACGAACGTGACGATACAGGGTGGTGGGTTGCCACAGCAAAAGGAGTTCGCGGTTGTCACACGCAAGGACGTACAATTGATCAAGCTAGACAACGCATTCGTGAGGCGCTTGCACTCTTTGTTGACGATTCAGAAAGCGCGGAACTATTGGACGATATAAGGCTGCCGGCGAAGATTCGGGTGTCTTTAACCAATTTGGAGGACGCGCGAAAGCGTGCAGATGCTGAGGCGGTTCGTTTAGGCGAATGCACTGTCGAAACGGCGAAACTACTTGCAAGCGATCTCGGACTGAGTCTTCGAGACATAGGAAAGTTGATGGGGCTTTCGCATCAGCGAATACAACAATTACTCTCGAAGTGAGGGCGTGCACATAGGAGGTGCATATGACAGAACTAGCCAACTATGGTCTAGATCGGACCGCTAAGCGGCGCGCTTTTCCTAAAGTTGTTAGAACGTGGCAATTGCAGGAGGCGAAGGCACAGCTTTGTCACCTTGTTCGACTTGCACGGACAGAAGGACCTCAACAAATTACTCGCCGAGGAAAGAGTGTAGCGGTTGTAATTCCAGTCGAGCAATATGAGGCAATGCTAGCTTCATCGTGCCGCTCTCGAGGTATCGTACAGTTTTTCGCGAACTCACCACTGGTGGGAGTCGAGCTCAATTTAAGTCGAGACAAAGATAGGCGCTAAAGTTGAAGACCATAAACCCTTGGGACCTTTAAAACACCGACCAAGACGATGGGCTTGACTCATACACGTGAGGATCAAGTGGTGGTCGTAAAGTCAGTTGAACATTGCGCACCAATACCTTCGAGTGAAGTGCCTTCTTTCTGTTGGTGTAGATAAGCTCTGGTTGATACGGCGAAACAACCAGTCTTACAGAGATATCTTTTGAGTCAATGAGATTGTCCGGGATAACATCGCAGAAGGTCAGTGATTGCCACTTGTTGTCGAGGTCGACCTGCGCCGGCTGCCAAAATGCATGCCATTCAGATTTCGGATTTTGGGAGGAACGGAATAAGACGTTCAAATAAGCCGATTGTGATGATCCTCTGTTTTGAAGTTCGGCAGATACCTGGAATCGGGTGCCGGTGCGAAGATTGGGTGGCAACGTCGCGGTCGAATGCGATGGAAACATGGAGGCAGGGTCGTTGCCTGTCACCGTATGTGGTTGCGAGCCGCACAGCGAGATTTGCGTGAGTGGTTTTGAGTCGAGCGACGATTCAGATGTCGATGCTGCCCCATTGGCTAATCCTGGTCCTGTATTCTTCAGGCAGGCAACACGAATTCGATAAACTCCGGTTTGAATTCCAGCACTCGGTGAAAGATCGCCGGGGGCGAGTTCGACACCATGTGGTCCAGTTGACTCTGCATTTTCGAGGTTATGAAATCGTTCCATTACCCTAGCATCGCCTCGCTGAATCGATGCATAACCACCATTGTGGGAAAAGGTGAAAAACGAGGGCAGATAATTGTTTTTATCTGGACCGCCCTCCCTTGGGAAGTCGCCAAATAGCGTGATTGGAGCCCCGCCGGAAGCTCGTACGATGATATCGTTGGACTGCCCGAAGTGCAACCACTCTGTTTTGATTGGAACGCACCACCATTGTCTGAATGAGCGCGACTCACGACCTGATGCTGCTTGCCATGTGAACAAACCATTTAAGATGTCTTTGTTGTTTCTGAGCAATGCTGCAAATGGAATTGGCGGTTCAGCGCTTTTGTGGCAGTTTACTTCAACTGAAACTTGCGGTGCCAATTCCTCGCTTGTGATATCCATGATGATGAATGAGGTACCTGCAAACTGCCGCGGCGAGAGTTTTGGGAGAGTCAGTGACTGCAAAACATCATCAGCACCGGTAAGTGTGGTCTGCCATTCCGTCCAACTTTTCTTCGAAACGACGGCGACGAACGTGCTGATTGTTACCACGGCTGCCATTGCCAGTGACACCATTTTCCAATGCTTCCGTTTTGCTTGTTCATTGTTTGTTACGGCAGACAATCCAGACTTAATGGACAAGATAACGCAAGTTGCCGCAAAGGTTGCGCTTACCCAAGGACCCAACCAGGTCAACCCGGGCAGGAGTGCTGCGGTGCCTGTGCAAATTGCAGGTGTAAGGCACAGAGCCGAAATGGATGTGGCAGCAAGGACGAGCTGCACAAGTTGGCTGCGTTTGCTTGATGCAAATGCTTCGGCAACTCCAAAGGCAGCAAACAATATGACTGCGGGCATGGCGGGCAGCACGTAGCGTGGCATTGCCTCAAAAGGCACGTAAATCAAATGAAAAGCGATAACTGCAAAAAGCAGTGCGGCGCAGGCGAGTCTTTTGATTTCGGGCTCGTCTGTCGGTTGTTGGTGTGCCGGCGCGGACGCTGCCGACATCAGAAGGCGTAGAAATCCTGCCAGCGAGAACAGTAGCAGCAGCCGATGCGCGATTGTTTGTTCGTTGTAGCCGATGCCGAGGATGGGGTATGCAAATTCGTTCCAAACGCTGCCGAACATACGAGCAACTTTGCGAATTTGCAGGCTCATAAAGGCGGCAGGATCTTCAGCAAACGTGCGCTGAAGCATCGTCACATTGTCTATAAAGCTCGTAGCCCATGGCGTGGCATCAGGGAAGGTTTCCCAACCATCCGATCTGATGCTGTTGGCGTACAGGAGATTGCAACCAGGCACGCGGTCGATTACAAGGCTCCAATTTCCTGTGACCTGATGATTGAAAAGTAGCCAGGGAAGTAGCGTCAAACAGAGTCCAGTGAGGGCTGGAATCAAAACACGAGCGAGGTTGCTCCGATTCGTTCGCTTGGGGCGGGACAGCGCGATGGCTGCGGTTATGACCAGCAAAGGAACCAGTAAAATGTTCGCGGATTTGGCAAGAAACAAGGCACCGGTTGTGATACCGAGCAAGAAGTTTGTTGCTAATGTTCGGATGCCCGTGTTTGGCTTCAGTATTGATGAAAAGGCGCACAACAACCAGGCGATCGTGAGAAACATGGCGAACGGTTCGCTCAGGCACTGCTGCGTGTTTATCACAGCGCCGGGATAGAGCGCCAAAAGAACTCCGGAGAAGATTCCGATAGTCGGATTGAAAAGAAGTGTCGCCGCTGCTGCAAGAAGGACGCAAGAAACTGAGTCGACAACTGCGTTGCACAGAGTCACACCGACCTTCGCTTGGTCGAAAGAGTCTTTCGATGCGCCGCTTACCCAAAGCGCAGCTGCGAGGTACGTGGGATAAACCGGACCATCGATCTGCAACCGGTCAACCAGCTTTTGTGATTCGGGAAGCGGACCTGGCGCGGATTTTGCTTCGTCGAGCGACTTGATGAAGGCATCTCTGGCGCTGCTGTCGGTAGCAGCACGAAGAAGACCATGACCAGTGACAAGGTAATTGTATGCATCGCCGGAGCACCATATGCGGTGTTCGATTGGAAGGACATGCGAAATACGAATTGCGAGGGCCGCGACGAACACTAGAACGAGCAGCCGCCGATAGGCAGACTTGGTTCTAACTGTTGGATGCGTTGCTGACTCTTGTCGCGGCTTCGTTGCAGTCGCGACATTTGAAGTTAGAGATGTTGCATCTGGGGTTCGCACTAAATGCACCCTACCGTTCCATCTGGTGAATCCGAAAATCGAACGGGACACTAAGCCTAAAGCCAAGAAATGGTATCCAACTTGCCAATAGTTATATAGGCACGTTCTTTAATGGCTGGGTGATACACGCAGTCTGAGGCTTTCGGGCGATTGCAATGATTCCCAGACCAAACGGAAAATCCAAACCGGCGTGCATTAGCGCATTCTCAGCTCTGAGCACTGAAGTGAGTACGCTGTTGACGATGTTTGAAGTTTCCTCGACTCCCGAGTGACTCGATTTTGGTTTTAAGCGCTCAAGTTGAGCCTTTATGAAAGCGGGAAGGAACAGAGAGGCATGGCAGTAAGATAGGCGTTCTATCTGAAGTTCGGCTGCTTCCAGGAAGTTTTTGATTTCGGAAGTCTGGTAGCGCTTTCGTGTTTGCACCGTTACGTCATGTGTCGAGAGCAAGCACTCGAAGGCCGGAACCCGCATTGCCAATACACCATTGGGTTTCAAGACTCTCGATAGTTCCTTCAAAGCGGCAATTTCGCTGCCGACATTCATGTGATAGATAACGTCGACGCAGGTTACCGCATCGAAAGTTTTGTCGGCGAATGGCAGTGATTCGATCGACGCTTTTTGACAGTTCAAGCCGTTCTTACGCGCGTATTCAAGCGCTGTGTCACTTAGATCGATGCCTGTGACGTCACCGAATTTTGATAAGTATCTCAGGAAACCGCCGGTGCCGCAGCCGGCATCAAGCAATTTCGCGTTGGTTTTCGGGATGGATGATTCCAGAAACTTGGCGAGATTCTCACGTACGGAAAGGTAGAAGAAATGCCGTTCTTCGTTGCGGAATATGTTTTCGTATTCGCTCGTTTCCATTGTGCCCTGGCTGCCGCCTGATGTCGAAACGCATCGTCAGCACAAGTATAAAGCTTGTCACATGGAACTCGGATTGCGTCAGGTTAGGCGCTGAAAGCGCCAAGCAACAAGGGCGCGGGGACTGGGCGACTCCGCGTCGAGTTTAATAGCTTTCTAACCTACCTCATTACATGTGCGATCTCTTGGATAATGCTCTGTATATGAGGAGACAGTGTTTTTGCAGTGCGTGCCCGATGTCTCAGTAGTTGTACCTGTTTACAACGAAGCTGCAGGCAATCTCAAAGAACTAGCCAAAAGAGTTTCTCGAGTCTTAGAAGCTGAGAGGCTCGCATTTGAATTAATTTTTGTAGACGACGGTAGTCGTGACGAATGCAAGCGTGCCATCGATGAGGTCGTTCGCGCAACAAAAAACGTTCAAGTCGTCGTCTTGTCGCGCAATTTTGGCGAGCAGGCGGCAATATCCGCCGGAATGGCGCATTCTCAGGGCATGGTTGTGGTCAACATGGATTCTGATTTGCAGGATCCACCGGAGCTGATACCACAGATGATTGCATCGTGGAAAGCAGGTGCAGATATTGTATTTACGCGGCAAGTCAAACGACATGACGGGCCTTTGCGAAGCTGGTTGGCGAGCTGGTTTTATCGATTGCTCGACCGAGTGTCGGAGCAGCGCATCGTGCTTGATAGCGGCGAATTTCGCTTGATGAGCCGGCGCGCCGTAAATGTCTTGTTGACCGTGCCGGAACTGAACAGATTCTTGCGCGTTATGGTGCCTTGGCTTGGATTCAAGCATTCAGTCATTGATTTCGAGCGAAGTGGCAGAACGGCGGGATTGAGTGGTTACAACTACTCGCAACTGTTTAAGTTGGCGATGTTTGCGCTGCTCACGTCGACGACGGCACCGCTGCGATACATGTGGGTTTGGGCGGTTCTGATGCTCATTGCTGCGCCGATACTTTATTTTGTTCCACCCACAGTATTTGATAGCCGCACCATTGCCTGTATGCTCCTACTCGTTGGTGGAATCATAATGAGTGGAGTTGCAATCATCGGCGCATATCTCGCGCTTATGTATGTGGAACTGCGGAGACGGCCGCTCTATTTGGTGGCAGAGATCAAACGCAACGAACTCGAGCTTTCGAGCGAGCAATCAAGCGATTCTTTGCCGGCGGCAGAAACGCGGGTCAGAACCAGTATTTGATTTGAGTGGCGCAAAGCAAAATCGCGCACCGTCGCCGGTGCACGATCTCACTTTCCTCGATTGGCCTTTTGTTTAAACCTTGTGATTATTCGAGATTGTTCTCGATGTAGTCTGCCACTTCTTCCATGACACCAAGTTTCTGCATGAGCTTCCAGTTGTCGTCGTGAACTTGGATTTTTTGTCCGGGTTGAATTGAGCGAACTTTGGGATCATATTTTTGGCGATCGAAACCGTTGAGTGTCGCAATCGAACCAGAGAAGTCGACAACGTCTTTTTCGTTTGGTGCGGCGCCGGTTTCACGAGTCAAAACGTGTCTGGCGATTCTGTCGAAGCCGTCGCCGTGTTTGACGTCGTATTGCGCTGCTTGATCGATTGCTTGTCCCATGATTTGGGAGACTTTGCGTGCATTTTCGATGAGCTTAATGTTGCGATCCGCGACTGCGCAATCGTATTGGGGAGTGGGTTCTGGGTTGAATGACGACATCATTTCGTCGATATTGTTGAAGCCGGTTCCTTTTGCCATTGAGTCGAGCGTGATCTTCGCATCGCTGCTGGCTGTCTGGTTTTTGTTGTGTGAGTTGTTGGTTGGAACATCTTCAATAGCGCGCATGTGAGAGTGAATGAAGCGGTCGTACATGGTGTCGATGGCTTGGCGCTGTTCGTCGGTGAAGAGGCGATCGCCTCGGGCGCGTGCTTTCTTGTCGGCGCTGCGGGCATCCTTCAAATCCCAGTAGTTGATTGAGAGTTCGCCGTCATGCACCTTCGCCAGTTTGTTGAACAACTCTCCATCGTTCGCCACTAATGAATTGACATATTGCATCGATTGTCTTTGATCTTCAATTTTGCGAAGGCTCTTTTCGATGTCACCGCTGGTGATGGCGTCGCGTTCTTTCGAACCGATTAGGAATACGCCGCCGACGGGGTTCCACTGTGCCTTTTTGACTTGGTCGAATCGAGTGTTGGCAATCGCTTGCATCGTAGCATCGAAGCTGTTGTCGTACTGTATCGTCAGGTCATCTCTGGTGATGTCTCTTCCTAGTTCCTTTTGTTTTTCAGACAACCACACTACCGAAAGCTTTTGCATTTCTGACTCGGGGAGCGAGTTTACTGCCATTCTTCTTTGGCGATCAGCTGTTCTTGCCGAGCAGCTTTCAGAGCTGTCAAACTCATTTTTTAGTGCTGCATATGCATCGAACGCTGGTGTTTGTACATTGATATCTGACACTCGTGAACGTTCTCTTAAATCGTCTGACATTTCCTGTGCTCCTTCGGTTTTTAATAGCTGGCTCGTCTCGTCGTTTCCCGCGAACTCGGTGAACCGTGTGCCTTTCGATGCCGTAAGTATCGAGACCGAAAGTGGCGGCAACGTGGTGGTAGTGTGTCAATAACGTGGCAAATCGCTCGATGAGGTACGTGGTTTGCCCATTTTGGGGACGGCGCCGGTTTCTCTGCACTAACTGGGCAGCTTGTCGATGGGATGTTTAACTGTTTAGAATCACTTGGGAGGATGCAGAGGAGGATAGCCAAATGTCGAACCACAGCGGTAGTTATATGCTGAATGAAGTGTTGACTTTGCTTGACCAAGCGAAGGTATTTGAGTTGCTTGGACGGGAGGCGACGGTGAAGTTGTTACAGGACATCGTCAAACTTGCAGAGCGTCGATATGACTGTAATTCAGGCGAGATAATGCTAAATCACGGCAGGCGACTCGGAATCTGCAGAATCTGTTTTTGTTCTATTCCCGTCGACGATGATATCGAGAAGCGCATCGAGGATAACGACGATGATGAAATCAACGATGAAGAAGATTTCCTTTGTACTGAGTGTCTGAAGCCCGTTGTTAGGTCTCCTGGATTTCCTCCGGAATTTTCCAAAGGAAAAAAGTCGAGAGGAAAAAAGAAGTAGCCAAAGCGCTCAGTTGATTGTCGCGAAAAACTTCGCGCCTACTGCCAACCCACATGGCGCTTTCTAAAGGTGCGGGCGGGCTCTACAAGGATTCTCGCGCAAAGTGCGAGTACATTGTATTGTATTAGGATTTTGTCTCGCTAATTGAGTGGCATGGGCATGCTGAAGCCTAAGAAAAAGTCTGGCGGACGTAACCGCAAACTGTTCATAGAGGATGTTGTCGAACCGCATCCTATGAGAGACAGAATTTCACTGGCGCGTTCCCATCCGGAGGTTGCAGCATTCTGGTTGTACGAGAAGAACTGTGGATTTACACCGGAGGATTTTAGTCGAGGCTCAAAAGTCAGAGCTTGGTGGTATTGTCCAAACGGACCAGATCATGTATTTCAGCAATCGATTTGGGAGAGAGTTCGCCAGTCGACATCTCGATGTGACAGCTGTCCATTTTGTGCATCAAGGGTTGCTTCGGTCACCAACAGTTTGAAAACGTGTTTTCCGAAATTAGCAAAGGAGTGGTTGGAAGAACGCAATAAGGTGAGCGCGGATAGGGTTGTTTCTGGCTCGCATAAGCCAGCTTGGTGGCGCTGTAGACGAGGACACGAGTGGAAAGAGTCACCGAAGGCAAGAACCAAATTGGCGGCTCAGTGCCCAGCTTGCGCGAAGCGTACGCACGATTTGAGTAAGTATCCCGAGGTGCTCCGTCAATTTGACAAAACTCGCAATAAGTGGCTAGACCCGCTGTCGCTGCGTCCGCACCAAAAGGTTTGGTGGAAGTGCAACATCAACAAAAAACATACGTGGTATGCACGATTTGATACCATCTCTGGAGTCAAGTGTCCAGAGTGCACAAAAGCTGATCCGCTTAAAGCCGATCGACTGATTGATAACGAGAAGCTGCGTCGTGAGTTTCATCCGACGAAGAATGGTTCTGTTCGCCCGAGGGACGTGGCTTTGTGGTCTCATCAGCGGGTATGGTGGCGCTGCCCTCGAGGGCCCGATCATGAGTGGCAAACGTCGGTGAAGGATCGCGCGAGCTACAAAACCGGCTGCCCGTTTTGTGCCAACAAGAAGCTGTCAGTGACGAACGCTCTTGCAAACGTCGCGCCCCATGTTGCCAGCGAGTGGCATCCAACCAAAAATCTTCCGGCGACACCACATACGGTGATTGCAACTTCGATGAGAAAGTATTGGTTTTGCTGTCCGAAAGGTCATGAGTATCAGCAGAAACCGTTTCATCGAACTAATCATTATTCGGGCTGTCGCGAGTGCTATTTGACGCGAGGATCTCGGCGCAAACAGGGCGAAAGCTCGTGAGGTCTGACGTCAAATGGCGCCGCGCGGGTAAAGCTCTTTCGCCCATTTAAACTTGGATGATAAAATATGGTCTCAGGCGATGATCTTAATTCGAATTCGGCTCGAGGAGGCAATTATGGCGAAAGGCGAGAAACCCAGCGGCAGTGGTTCGAAATCTCCGAAGCCCAAGAAGAAACTCCTTAACACAAAGGAATTGAAAAATACGAGCGTCCAGCAGCAAATAATAGGGGGACGCCGAGGGGATCCTGCTTCGGCTGAGCGCTGCACAGAAATGGGATGCGAGCAATCTGATTTCTGTAAGACTGCTGGGTGTCCATAACTGCGATGTGAATAACAATGGTAATGCCGCGTCATTCGGAGTTCCATTTGTCAAAGACGCAATGGCAACGTGAATAAAGCGCTAAACTTGAGTTGAACTTTTTTCGCTGTCAAACGTTATGTAATTAGCGAGACATCCTCGCGTTGCAAAGCGTTGGAGTGCCGGCGATGACTGATCACGACAAACTATTCAAACGGTTGCTGACTGTTTTCCTTCCTGAATTCATGCGGCTATTCTATCCGAGAGTATCGCAATTTCTTGATGAGAGTTCGATTGAGTTTTTGGATAAAGAACTTTTTTCGGATACTCCAGATGCAGAAAAAGGCGAAGCAGACCTTGTGGTTAAGGCGCGGTTTAGTGGTTCTGACGCTTTCTTTCTGATTCATTTGGAGCCTCAGTCGTACCATGACCAGGAGTTTCAGGCGCGAATGTTTCGCTACTTCGTTCGACTCTATGAGCAATACAAGCTACCTGTGTACCCGATTGCGGTATTTTCGTATAACAGACGGGAGAAGCAGCCAAGCTCGCTGGAAATATCGTTTCCAAACAAGAAGCGGGTTTTATTGTTTGAGTATGAGGTTTTGCAGCTAAGTAAGATCGACTACAGGCTGTACATTAAGAGTGAAAATCCAATAACCGCGGCTTTGGTTGGAAAGATGAAAATTGAGCCACCGGCGCGAGCGAGAGTAAAATTGGAGTGTATAAAGATGTTGTCACGTCTAAATCTCGAACCGGCCAAGGCTTACCTTGTCGCGCAGTTCATCGATACATATCAAAAACTGACCAAGTACCAAGAGCGGGAATATCAAAGAGGGTTGGAAGCGATGCCGGAGAAGGAGGAAGTTATGGAAATGATCACGAGCTGGAAGCGCGAAGGAATTGAGCAAGGGCGGCAAGAAGGTCGCAAGGAGGGACTGGAGGAGAGTTTGCATCTTATGCTCCAGTCTAAGTACGGGAAAGAATCTCAAGTGCTCCAATCCAGAATCAAGGAGCTACCGATCGAGCTACTGAGGGGGATGCTAACAGAATGCCTTGTATCTGAATCTGTCGAAGAATTGGAAAAGTGGTTAGAAAGCGCTACAAACCGACAGGATGTTTCCCACCAATAACTTAGATTTGCACTCGAAACGGGGTTCGATGCCGATTATCTTGAGTCTAAAAATCCACCATTGTTCAACCAAGCAGTTTGATGCGTGCGCTTCGAAGGTTCTTGTGGAAGAACTCGAAAGGTGGCTCCATGGTGAAGTGTCATGAGGTATCGTTGTTTTCTCATTTTTTTGATGTGCGCGTCTTTCTGTGCTAGTGCCAACGGTAAGGGGACGAGTGAAAAGACTGGCTCTACAGATAAAACTACCGGTGTAAAGAAGCCATCGGAAAAAGCACTTGGAAAGATTGAAAAGACCGCTTCATTTCAAACAGCAGTAGTAAAACCGAATGACCCGCTCTACAGTAAGTTGAAGGAATTCGTTGTCCCTTACATTGGCGAAATGTACGCGCATAAGCGGCATGGCGATGTGACGAAATTGTCTTCTGAGTGCAGGGCGGTGTTTCAGGTTGGACCATCGTTGTACCGTCTGGTCTTGCTTAACAAAGGCACGCTTCGAGGCGACGGGCTGCACGGTTTTGAGGACAATGTCGAACTGAACGTCGTGAGAGATGGCGAGCAGCTAAAAGTGGTAAAGGCGGAAATTGTGCACCGAGCAACCATTGAGTATTTCCGGATGCCGGCGCCTAAATCAGTGCCGGTCGAGCCAAGTAAGCCTTTGGAGAGGATTTAGTCCAGGATATGATGTGAACGGCAATGCTTGATTAAACCTCTTTTGATGCCAAAAGTTTGCTTAGAGGTTCTGCTTTAGCGATTGTTGTTGCAGTGAGTGTTTCGGCTGGCGTGGTAGGTTTGCGTCGCCTGAGGCGCGCGCCGAGTCGCCGACGGCGTCAGGTTCGACGGTTGGCGCGCTCCTTATGTGAATGCAGAGAAGGGTTCAGTCCTTTCGGCTCCTTTTGAATTTAATGATTTACGAACCAGTGAACAGTCAGTGGTTCTTTGGCAGTTTATAGACTGCTGCTTTGAAAGACGTGGCGGATAGCTGGTTTTAAGGCATCTGGTCCTGTTGAACTTTTTGCGTTTACGAACGTTTAGTTAATAGGACAAGTTCATAGCGCTCAATTCGCGGGAGGTCGACCATGACGAATCACGACCGAATGTTTAAGCAACTCATTACAGTCTTCTTTTTCGACTTCATAAAGTTGTTCTTCCCGCAGGTAGAGAATTACATTGACTCAACTTCGGTAGAGTTTTTGGAACAAGAGATCTTTTCGGATATAGCAAAAGGAGAACGTTACGAAGCGGACGTGGTGGCAAAGGTGAAGTACAAAGGTTTGGACACATGCTTTTTGATTCACGTAGAGCCGCAAGCGCAGCATGTTAAAGAGTTCGATCGAAGAATGTTTCGTTACTTCGCTAGACTCTACGAGAAGTATGATCTTTCAATCTATCCAATTGCTGTCTTCTCTTTTGATGACCACAAAGAAAAACAACCCAGCAGTTTTAAGATCTGCTTTTCGGATTTCGAAGTACTGCGTTTTCAATACAGAATCGTACAGCTGAACCGGCTGGACTACAGAAAGTATCTCAAAATCCGGAATCCAGTAGCTGTGGCGCTGGCGACGAGGATGGGCGTTGCAGGTAATGCTCTGCCGAGGATAAAATTGGAATGTCTACGACTATTGTCACAGCTAAGACTTGATTCTGCACGCACTTACCTGATTTCCCACTTTATAGACACGTATCTTAAATTGACTGAGTCACAGGAACTCGAGTTTCAAAAGCAATTGGAAGAGCTTCCAGAGAAGGAGGAAGTTATGGATATGATTACGAGTTGGAAGCGCGAAGGAATTGAGGAAGGGCTGGCGCGGGGACGCGAAGAAGGGCTGCAGGAAGGGCTGCAGGAAGGGCGTGCAGAGGTGCGGCGGTCAGCGCTCAAATATACTAAGTTGATTTTGCAGTCTAAATACGGTACGAACGCTGATTTTCTCGAGCCCAAGATCGTTGCCTGCACGACCGAACAGCTCGACACTTTCGTTTCAAAAGCGATTGAGTCACAGTCTGTCGAGGAACTCGAAAAATGGCTCGATAGTCAACTGTCCTGATACCACATGTGGTGATGGTGCGAGGTTGTTGGAGATAACTAAATCGCGAAGAGCTTGATTCGAATCAAGATTAAAGATTGGCGGTAGCGAAAAGTTTGCGGATTTACACAGTGCCTTAGACGAGACTATCGGGTACGATGGATTGGGAATCAATTTGGTAGCTCCTCGCAGTCGATTGGGTTTGTGCCCGTGGGAGAATCGATGAACTGTTGGAAGCTTAGAGGTTCTGCTTTAGCGATTGTTTTTCTTGTGAGCGCATCGGTTGGCGCTGGTCTGTCTTCGTTGCCTGCAGCGTGGGCGGAGTCGCCAGCGGCGTCAGGACCGACGGTTGGAGCGCCAGCGGCAAAGGCGAAGAAGAGCCCCGAGCAGCTGCGGCAGGAGATTGAGGAACTGACGAAAAAGATCGAAGCGGAACCGAAGGTTGCGAAGAATTACGGGCGGCGGGGGTTGCGGTATCACGAGCTCAAAGAATATGAGAAGGCTCTGAAGGATTTTGATCGGGCGCTGGAGCTTGATCCGAAGGACGGGCGAGTCTACGGTTTCAAAGGGAATACGCTTTTCTTTCTTGGCAAAACTCACGAGGCTATTGAGCAGCTAACACTAGCGATCAAAAGAGGTTCGGACACCACTGGAATTCGAGTTCAACGCTCAATTTGCTATCAGAAAATTCGGGATTTTGGAAATGCACATAGCGATGCGCTCAAAGCAACGAGCATGGATCCGAAAGATCCTTTGGCATGGAGACGGCTCGGGTTTGTTGAACTGCGGCAATCAGATTTTAGTTCCGCGAGAACGTCATACACAAGAGCGATAGCGCTTGATCCTTCTGATGGAGAGTCCTATTATCTGCGCGCAGAGGCGAACGCGGGTCTTCACCAGGAAAGAGAGGCTCTTGAAGATAGAGCCAAGGCAAACCAGTTAGGGTTCACCATTACTCAACTGTCTAGGTAGTGCCATGGTTAAAGATGAGAAACGCACAGAGGCGACACAAAATAAGCAAGTCGACAACAAAAAGCAATCGAATGCTGCAGACAATGTAGTCAGGGAGATGCTCGACGAAGCGATTTTGAGAAAGCAGTCTGCGGAAGGGCATGTACCGGATACAGAGTCTTATGAGTCAGATGCCGAAAAGCCTAAGAGCATTGACGGTTCGACTGTGCCAGCCAATCCCACCCAAATCGCAGCAAATCAAAATGCCCTCAACACCGAGCCATGGAAGCCATTGCCAGAAACCGGCAGCACACCGCAACCTAAAGACATAACCCCTAAACCAGTTCCACAAGCAGACCAACCACAACCCTGGCAGTCAGCAAAACCAACACCATCACCGAGCGTAGAAGCTCCAGCGAAGCCAGGTTCGAGTGTACCTCCTTCATCTTCTATTACTGATGGTGGTTCGATCCAGCCACCTCCGAATCAAATAGTCGGATCTCAAATTGCGCAACATCGCCCAATCGAGCAACCACAAGCTCCATCAGCTTCTGAAACCCCAACATCAAAGCTCCCCGAGCTGACCCCACCTCCAATGGAGAAGACTCCTCCAAGCTATTCAAATCCAATTTCTGGACCACCACCCACAACAACAATCGCTCAAAAGACACCAGATGCGGTGCCAGGAATTGTCGGCGATCAACCAGGTAGTAACCGCTTAATTGGTCAAATTCAATATGGTGCTCCACAAGAAAGAGTGCAGGATAATCGACAGGCGGTTCCTGTTGAGGGCAATTCCGGCGTTAAGGAAGTAAAGTCCGATCAGCCATCCACCCCTATGGACAAGAGTGTGGCTGGAAAACCGTGGCGGGTTCCTGAACCACCTGAGGGCGCTCCATACGCGGGAAAGAGCCCCTCGGCGCAAGCTCTAATCATCATTACTAAGGAGAAGAATCAACAGTATCTTCAGGATTTAGAAAAGTACGGGCAACAAGAGGCGATAAAACGCTTCTACGAAGGACAAGGTCAGCCTTCCGCCGCCGGCAAAGTTGGCATCACCGAAACTACTGACCAACGTATTGAGAAGGGTGGAATCAAAAATGCCGACTCGCAACCAGTCAAGACGGACTCCGCTACGAAGTCTGAATTGGGAGGCGAAGCCAAATCTCACAAAGTGGACCAATCGTCTGAATCTAAGACGACGCGAACAGAGTCAACGCCCGATGGAAAAGGCACCAAAACAGACTCCTCACCTGCAGATCCAAAAGCAATCAAATCGGAAACCAGCGAGAACAAAGGCGGCAAATCCGAGGTTCCAAACACGGAAGGAAAGACAACCAAACCCGACCAAGGCACACGCCCTGGAGAGCATGCACCGACCGGCGGAAAAATCGCCGAAACAAATCCCGAGGGCACCAGGGGCGGTGACATCGACAAATCTGGAAAGGTTGCAGAAACCTCAGCCGGTAGCAAGACCGGCGATGCTTCAGCCCATCGGATCCCAGACGGAAAAACGAGCGACGGTCCCACAAACAAAGGGCCCGAAGTCGGCCTGGTTGGCAAAACTAGTGAAGCTGGACCAAAGGGACATGAACCAAGCGATAAGCAACAAGAGGGTAGAACCCCAAGTTCGCCAGACAAGCGCGGTGGTGCCGATGCAAAGCCGCAAAGTGCAGACTCTCATGTCACCGACCGCGGTGGCGGCTTAGGCAGTGGCTGGAAGGGAGAACAGGGTTCCGGCAAGGCAGAGCAAGGCGATTCGAGGAAGGGAGAACAGGGACCTTCAAAAATTGATCAGCCCGTGGCAAAAGCTGAACCACCGTCACCCAGGGGTGGTTCAAACTTGACCGTTCAGCCAACGAAGGAAGGGCAATCCGGGAAATCTGACGATGATTCGAATCGGACCAAACGACCGATCAAAGAAGCGGTTGAACAGCCTCAATCAGCGGATAAGCCGACTCCTAGCAGTGGACGCGTACCAGGTGGAAAAGCCGATGAGCCAAGCCTGGATAGGACAGACAGAAGGGTCCCTCAACCTGGCAGCAACACTCCTATTAAGGGGAGCGTCAATAACGACATCGTTACAGGCAAAGGCGATTCGACAAGAGGTGACTCAACTAAGGGCAATTCAACTAAGAGTGATACAACGAAGGGCGATTCATCCAAGGGAGATGCCACCAAAGGCGAAGCCGCAAAAGGTGATGCTCTCCGTCCAAATCCGCAGGGCGAAGGAAAAGTGGCTGACACACCCGCAGCAACGCGGAAGGACTCTTCAAAACAGACTCCCAGTGACGAGAAGTCCGATGGCAAACCCATTCGAAAACAACAAGACAATCCAGTCCTCATTCCTGTCATCAGAGGCGGTGGAATCCCAGGCGTGTCGATACCTGAGTGGCTAGTGAAAACCGACTCGAAGAACCCCGCGAAAGGTGACAAAGGCAAAGAAAAAGAACAACCCGAACAATCAACTCTCACAAAGAAAGTAAAGGATGCAGTCGCCGAAAATCAAACAAAAACCGCAAAACAAGCACCACTGTCGGAAGCAAAAGACCGCAGTGAAAAGCCGCGTGTGGACCTGCTCTTGCCTGGCAAAACTCGGAGAGATCTTGGTGCACTTGTTAACGATCAGACGAAGAAACCTTCTGAACCCAAACGCCCTGGACAAACTCAGCAATCAGATAAGGAGGATGCGATGCTGAATCAACAGAGGCGTAAAGTTCCTATGCAGCTCGCAGGAAGGGTTACAGAACCATTGCCGGCAGTTGGAAAGCTTGCGACGAATAAATCACCTGGTGAAAAAATGCCGACTGACGAAACGCCGGTGGAAAAGCCCAACGAAAAAGCTTCCGATCAAGCGGTATCATCTGCAGCCAATCCTTTGGGAAGCCGAGATGCAGTAATGGCACTACTTCTGGGCAAAGGTAAAGGTTCCGAGCCTGCGAAAAACGATTCTGAAAGGAACATTGGAAAGACTACCGAAAAAATTACAGACAAGAGCCTGGATAAAAATACAGAGGACAAACAAGGTTCAGAAGCCAACGTCCCGGCCGTTCCCAGAGCCACCATATCTGGTGTGCTTGGTGGTCCCAAAAAACTCACACGCCGTTGGCAAGCCACAGAATCGGGAACGTTCAAACTCAACTCCAGCGACAGCATCAAAGCAATCAACTCTGGCGACGTTCTTCCTAGCGAACGCTTGACGCAGCAGAACCCGCCGCGCAAACCGATTAATTGGATTCGCGATCAGTATGCCGCGCGGCAAGAGCAACAATCGAAGCAGCGTCGGCAGTACATATCTCAGCCTGGCGATCACCTTGGACTAGTTGCGGTGAAAACAATTGGCAGAACAAGTCCGGAAGTAGAGAGGCTATATCTGCGACTCAATCCGCATCTCGAAATGCGAAGAATGTACAGCGAAGAACACAAGACAGATGTGTCGATTCTTGAGCCTGGTTCTATCATCGCGCTCCCGACCTGGGACGAGGCGAAGGACGTTCCGTAGATTTTGAAGATGCTTCCGCCGGATTAGCAGTGGTTGAAGGTTAGCTTGGATTAATTTATACTAGATTGATGAACTTTTTGATGGGCTCGAACGTTGTCTTAAATAGATGACTTCTTAGAGGGTAGACCCATGGCAAACGATGACATTCAAGAAATGTGCAAAATGCTTCAAACTGAGCTCAGGAGCGGGTTTGGGTCGGTAACAAATAGGATTGACCAGACTAATGCAAGGCTCGACCAGACTAACACAAAGCTCGACCAGGCTAATGCAGGGCTCGACCAGACTAATGCAAAGCTCGACCAGACTAATGCAAAGCTCGACCAGACT
>CAZCZI010000020.1:2637-4320 GCA_964503045.1 uncultured Candidatus Obscuribacterales bacterium | reverse complement strand
CTGAACTCGGTGCAAAGATAGACGATCTTGGTCGCCGAATTGATGAGACCAACAATCGTCTAGATGAGACAAACAAACAAATAGGTGAAACCAACACGACTTTAAGAGACTTCCAGGCGGTCGTCGAGCACAAATTTGATGATGTGGGAAACTACTTGCAGTCCATCGATAGATCAATTCGTAGGGGCGACTCTAGAATTGACAAGCTTGAAGATCGCGTCGCAAAGATCGAACGCAAGCTTGGAGCTTGACCTTCAGCTGGGTCGCTTCCTGCTAGTATTCACAAGGATAAATTTGTCGGGACGGCACTGGGGGTGGTGCCTTCGATCACAATGACAGGTCTAGTTGGGTGTCTCAAAAAGGCTGTGGAATAGAACATGTCAAACTTTCGATTTCAATTCGTTGTTATTGGTTGTTCTATTGGATTCTTACTCTGTCCAAATGCGCTTGGTCAGCAAAAGACGAACAGCAACAAGGCGAAGAGCAAAAACGTTGCGCCTGTGAAGGAGCAAACCGGCTTAAAACATAACAATTCTAAATCGGTTGCTAAGCCTGATTCGAAGATCTCTGTGCGTGTGCATGCTCTTGAGCGTAGTGATCCGATGTTCGGAGCGCTGGAAGCATTTGCCCATCCACATCTTGGTGAACTTTACGCTCATAAGCGTCGAGGCGATGTATCGAAAGTAGACCTGCAGTGTCTACGAGTTGGTGAGTTTAAGGACGAGCCCGGAAAGTATCTTCTCGATTGGGCCGTGCGGGGCAGGGTGCGCAACGAGAACGACTTCGTTGAGCGATTGGATGTAGTCGTGGAGCAGCGAAGTGGGCGATTGCAGGTGCGAAGCGTGACCGCGCATTCTCGCAAGAGTGTTTCTAAAGACCAACAACCGACCCCGAAAGTACCTGATGACTCATCAGGCAAGCCTCTCGAAAGAATCTAATCGGCGTAGGCCATTTTATCGGTACATATCAAAAGCTAACGAAGCACCAAGAGAAGGAATATCAAAGCAGGTTGCAAGCGATGCCGGAGAAGGAGGAAGTTATGGACATGATTACGAGCTGGAAGCGCGAAGGAATTGAGGAGGGACTGCAGCAAGGACGTGCGGAGACCCGTGAAACAGCACTCAAATATATAAAACTGATTTTGCGCTCTAAGCATGGTACCGATGCCGATTGCCTTGAGCCTAAAATACGTCGTTGCTCAATTGAGCAGCTTGATGTGTTCGCGTCGAAGGCTCTTGAGTCTCTAGAAGAGCTCGACAAATGGCTCGATAGTGAACTCGGAGGATGAAGCTATGGATAAGACTAGAAGCCGGCAGAACATAGAAGTCGATGAGTGGCGGCCGGCAGCTTACTGGGAAGGGTACAAGGAAGGCTACGAGCGAGGGTACAAGGAAGGATACGAGCAAGGGTACAAGGAAGGTCTCAGAATTGCACTGAAGTACAGTCTGCGACTTGCGCTGGGGCCTACGAATGGCGAAGTACTTCAAGGAATCCAATCCAAGCTTAATGAGCTATCGATCGAGCAGTTGAAAGCACTGTTTGCAAAGAGTTTGGCAACCGAGGCAGCCGAGGAGCTGAAGAACTGGCTTGATGCGTTTGAGTCAAGGAATTAATTCGTTCAAGACAATCAGAGCATCAAAGACTTCGCGCGACCGGACTTCGGGAATCCCAGTCGAGACCGTG
>CAZCZI010000020.1:0-2537 GCA_964503045.1 uncultured Candidatus Obscuribacterales bacterium | reverse complement strand
GTTATAGCGGGTACCGCAGCGAAGTATTGGTTTAGATGCTCGAAGAATTCGAAGCATCAGTGGCAGTGCAAGCTATGCGACAGAGTGGGGAAGGGCTCTGGCTGCCCGCGCTGCGCGGGGCGATAGTAAGCGCGCTATAATCTCGCTGCCGACTTGGGACGAGATTCAGAATGTCCCGTAGCGACATCATTTTGTTTTGCAGCAAAGGACGATTTGAGCTTGAGGAAGGGTTTTTCCACGAGGTAGTAAGAGACTGCCGCGCAAGAGAAGCTTCCCGTTATCGCCGAAAGCTCGAGTCCAACTGGGTTCAATTGCTTGAACAATTCTGGATGAGTAAGGATTTGCATAAGCGCAAATGTGTGCCAAAGATACAAACTGTACGAAAGTTTGCCAATCCATACCAATGGTTTTGTGGACATGAAGCGACTGACGATCGATTGCGAGTTGATCATCGTCGCCAAAACCAGCGCACCGGAAACAACATTGAACAGTGGTTCGGCGCACAACCAAAGTAAAATGCAATTCGCATGCGTGACTGCATTTTTTGGAGCGCCCGCACAATGCATAAGAAACCAGAGAAGTCCCAGCAGAATTGGTGCTGCAAAAGGTCGCGCAAACATCCTATGAACTGCGCCGAACTTGTCTGGGCGAGACCAAATAAACGATGCCACGCACCCCCACAAGATGCAATCAAATCTGGTATCAAATGCGCCACTAATTCTCAACCAAGAAGCATCGTGTTGAATTAGGTAAAGCTTCCACATAAAGCAGAGTGCTATCAACGACAGAACAACCGTCATTAGGCGCCGACTAAACAAGAGAAGGGTGAGTGGCCAGAGAAAATAGAACTTTTCTTCCACTGCCAATGACCATGTAAACTCGAGTCCAGAGCCAATCACGTTTTTCAAATTCAGTGCGAGATCATAGTCTGCAAAATACAGCGACGAGACAATCAGCGCAGGAATTGAAGGAACCTTCTGAAAGATCGTAAAAAGCCCAGCGATGATCATGCGGAAATAGAATGCTGGTGCGATTCTGAGCAGTCGCCGAATGTAGAAATTTTTGAATGAGATTTTGCCTTGTGCAGTATGTTCCTGCAAAAGAATGTTTGTGATCAGAAAACCACTGATGACAAAAAACAGGTTGACTCCCAACCACCCGTACGGACCAAAGACCGTGTTCAAAATCTTGCCTTCAAAGTGGAAGGACATGACTGCAAGAATCGAAAGGGCTCGGAGCCCATCCAATTGCGGGAAGTAAGATGTTCGTCGTGTGGAATCACCCATTGCAGGTATGTTAACAAAGTCAGGAGGTGCCAAGATGAGAGTAGGCACACATTTGGGACTTTACGTGGCGGAACATTTGCCACTCCCATTTAGTCTTCAGGCTTCATAGCCAATTGCAGGGGTCTCCATGGAGAGATTTGTCACAAATGCGGTACGCAAGTTACGACTGTCGCTCATGACGGGCGCGGCGCTTCTGATATGTTGCAACATGGCGATTGCGGCCGCAGTCAATGCGACAAAAGACATTCCTTATGTAGCCGGCGGCTCTCCATCGCAGAAGTTGGATATCTATCTTCCTAAAAGCGCTGCGGGACCTTTTCCTGTTGTGGTTTGGATTCATGGTGGCGGTTGGCTTTTGGGTGACAAGGCGGCGAATCCACCCATTGATGATGTAAGCGACCGCGGATGGGCGCTGGTTAGCATCAATCACAGAACACCCGTCGAAGCGAAATACCCTGCGCAAATTTACGATTGCAAGGCTGCAATTCGTTTTCTGCGCGCCAATGCAAAGCAATTCAATCTCGACCCGAATCGAATTGCGATTTGGGGAGAATCATCGGGCGGGCATCTTGCACTTCTGCTGGGCACTACCGGTAATATCAAAGATTTGGAAGGAACAGTCGGAGGAAATACCGAGTATTCCAGTAATGTTCAGGGCGTTGTTAATTGGGGGGGACCATCAGACTTGTTGACGATTGATCAGCAGGCGAAGACACCTGGAGCAAAGTTTATTTCATCACGCGGTGGGCAAGTTACTGCCTTGCTTGGAGCATTCGCGCCGGAGAATCCAGCTCTTGCGAAAAACGCAAGTCCAGTGACGTTCGCCTCTCCTCAGGATGCGCCGATGTTGTTGGTTCATGGGCAAAACGACGAGATTATTCCGACGGCTCAATCAATCGAAGCAGCAGAGAGATTCAGAGCGGCTGGGGCTCCGGTGCAATTGCAAGTTGTTGCAACTATGCATGACGTCAATAATCCTTCTAATAGAAGAATGGCTTTGGATTTTTTCGGTGCGTGTTTTGGTGGTAATGCGATAACTACTGGAGCATCAACAAGCACGCCGTTCAATCCGACTCCTGCTTTGGGAGGCTCATTGGCTCCCTCAACAATGTTTCCGACGTTTGGAGGTTCCTCCCCAAATAACCTAACGGGTGGGCTCTTCTCCAACGCGGTGGTAAGGAAACAAGCTCAAAAGTTGGAGAGGGTGCTCAATCAGGTAACTGGCGCTCCCGCCGGTACAACTCAGTCTGG
>CAZCZI010000019.1:11255-101619 GCA_964503045.1 uncultured Candidatus Obscuribacterales bacterium | reverse complement strand
CGGCACCATAACCGCCATCACAGCAACTCGGTACCAATCATCGTCAGATCGAATGGGGTACCATTTGCGACCGAATAAACCTTGTCCGCATCTTTTTCGTTGTCGACGAGTTCGCCGCGAAGTTCTGCGTGCATTTTGAAAAGGTCGTACATATTCGGCTTGTTGAGATGAAGCATTGACTTCAACGTAAGTTGGATTCCCCAAAGATTCGATGCAACTGTGTTGTACCAGTAAGGCCACTTTGTCAGGCAAAGGTCGGCCCAAATTACTTGCTTCTCTTTCAAATCGAAAATAGTAGGAATTGCGATCTGCATATTGGCCGCCAAATCAACTTTGTCCTGCACTGTTTTCGCCTCGAAGATTTCGCCTGAGTTGGGTTGCTTTCTCGCCATCCAACCAGCAAAACATTCAGGGAGATCACAGTATGGCTGCAAAGTATAACTGTTAACCACCATCGCGACGTATCTAACGCCCTGCTCGAGGCAACTCTTTCGGGAGATGTCGATGAATTCGCAAGCACCGTTCGGCGCATCGACCACGTCACCTGAGTGGCATCCGCCGAAGTCCTTCAAGTTGTAGAAAGAAACAACCGTCTGATACGTGAAGTCCTCTTTAAACATGACTGCCGACAAGTCCAAATCGGTACGAAAACGTCCGTTTTTCCACCATATGAAAAACCGCAGAACATCGGCATCCGGAAGACGCAAGCGACTGCCGCGCGATGTGGTTCGCAACGATTTGGAGGCAGATCGTTGCGAGAATGGAACCAAGTAATTCTTCAGCTCAGGATCAACATAACACTTACCGAGCCGAGGCAAGATTTTGAATTTGTCTACTAGCGGTTTTGTGCATACGCTGACGGCAAATTCACAAACTGATGGATCGAGCTTGGGAAGCTTGTTTGGAATTGCCTGCGCTTTTGCAATTTGTCCTTTTGGCAGGAACACACGCACATCTCGCAAGTCATTTCGCGTCTTGAAGTGTTGAACCAGTTGAAGAAGAAGTGGTGTGGAAACTCTAGCGGCCACCTTGTCGAATTCGGCGAGGACTAAGTCTGATTCGCCGGACGTTTCGTGGCTCAAATCGCTCAAACAAGAGTCACTCCAGGCCCCGCTCGTGTCAGCGTTCGAGTCACCATAGGAGCCAGCCAGGTTAGATCGAACTTCGCCCGACGCAGAATCGACGGAACCAGCCAACCGCAACACATGATCGAGTCTCCTTGCAAAATCGCCGGGGCGCGTTTTCAACATGGAGATAACTTCGGAGATATCTTTGCGTTCCAACGCGCTCTCCAGTTTGCTGTTGAACGTATGAGCCGGCAGATCGTTGCGCAAAACATTGAACGCCTCCGCCGACTTTGGAAATCGGCTTGTCATCTCGCCCGGGTGCAAGCGTTCCCCAAGTCGAATCCAACGCCCTTTCCAACGCAGCATATCTTCGACATGATTTTTTTGTGCTTCGAGTGTCGTTAGCAACATGCGCCGTTCTGGCCTGCTGAACTTTCGAAACTTCACTTTTTCGGCGAGCGAGACATCACCATTGCTCAATGCGACCGCCAAACGTAAAACATCGGTTGCTGTATCGCAAAGCGCCGGAACACGCTGCCGCGCCCTCGACGTATGCTCAATCAACTTCGCGCAGACGAATGCTTTGGTCTCGCGATGAGGTATTACCGGTGGTACTAGCAAATCAATTTCATCGCCGTAGTGTTTGATAAACCACGCGACATCATCTTTGTCTTCCGGCGAAATCGATGTGTTCGACCCAACCAAACGCATGAAGATGCGCTCGAATTCTTGTTGCGTCCCCAAATTGAGCATCTTGAGTCTGACGCCTTCTTTGAGTTGGGGGCGCGGATTTTTCTTTGAGTCTGGAAAGAGCTTTCCGTCGGTGATGTAGTGGACAAACGCGTTCAAGTACAGCCGCGCCTCACTCATTCCCATGACCTCTTTTGGGAAGTTCGGATACATGGGTTTAAACTCGCGATGCGCACCGCAAGCAGTTCTCAGAGCAGCCAACACTTCGAAGTTGAGTTCAGACAGTTCGCTGAGCGTCAGCTGTGCGCATGCCTGAATCAGTTCCTCCGAAACCGAATAACCAACCGACTCGACATTCTTGACGAAACTCGCGACATACATTTGCTCTGCCGGAGCTTCGGTTGGATGGATTCCTGACGTTTTTCGCTTCGGCGAAATAAGCAACTTCATTGATCGGCGCACAAATATTTGGTTCGCCGTCTCTTCAGCCTTAACTTTCACCGATCTGGTCATCGTTCCATCCCAAAAAAGGCGTCGCGGAAAGCGGTGACTCTAAAATGACAATGAGAAGGAAGAACCACCATAGCCGCGACATGGGCTATATACCCGTCATTCTTGGTGTCCCAGGCCTTAGGCCTATTTCTATATCTCTATATAAAAGGATCAAAGATTAAATGGCATTTAATCTGTAGTTCTCCCCTAACTTTTCAAACCCCCGCCGTAGGGTAAGAGTCACCAGGCGGAGCTAGGAAAAATGGAAAAGCGTAACGAGACCTCTAACACCGTAGAACTCATTCAATTGACTACCAAGCAAGAAAACGAATCCATTAGACATAGCCGCAGAATGACCCTCAACATGATCAAGATGTTCAACGCCAACTACTTAGCTGAAAGACTGGAGCGCGCTTACGCCGACCAGCACTAAATTTCAAAATTGAGTTTTCAGCGAACCCCCATGTTCGCGGAGTCTTCAAAGAGCTGATGCCTGGATCAGCTCTTTGTTGTATTTGGGTGTCATCCGTGTGCTCGAACGATGGGTCGGAGTGATCAATTTCGTCGATATCGCCGAAGGTCTAGTCACTCATCGATAACCCCAAAAACCCGCAAACCCAAGTGCCTTGTCGCTTTTAAGCGACTTTTCCCAACAAAAAGTCGTCTTGAAGCGACTAATGCCGAGCGACAAAGAAGCGGAAAGAAAAATAGCGACTGCAATGTCGCTTTAAAGCGACATTTCTCCGCAAAAAGTCTTCTTAAAGCGACTTCGAATATGAAAACCGCGGGTCGCCAAAATTAAATTCACAAGACCCCTCCTAATTCATTCGGGGCTTCCGTAGAAAGCGCCAATTACCTCTTTTTCTACTTATATAGATGAATCTGAACCAGAATCCGGAAAACAAAAAACCTAAGCCGAACGAACGAATAGATATGAAGATTGGGGCGGAGCCGGTATCTTTGGCTCAATTGCTCAATCAAGAAGTTGTGCTTCCTGTGGACGAGGTGCTCTTTCTGGCTTCTGAAACCGCCATGCGGCTGGCGCGTTTGCACACGACCGGAAAAATACATGGTGAACTGACGCCGGACGCTATTCGCATAAATCCGACGGAGATTTCGCGCAATCGCAATGGACGAGAGACGCAGCAGGTCGAGTTGGGAAATAGCGGTGTTCACTTTGCCGCACCCGAGTCCTTTGAAGAACGTCTCTATCTCAGTCCGGAAACTCGAGTGGGCAAGTCTGATGAACGCTCAGACATCTACTCGCTGGGATGCATTCTGTGCACATGCATTTCGGGTGCTCCGCCATTTCTGAACAAGGCTGACAGAATCGCGAATCATAGAGATCAACTTCAGGAGCGGCTTTCCGGGGTGATTGGCGACAGCAAGGAAGGCGTGTGGTTGCAGCAAATTATTGAGTGGTGCGTCGCGTCAGAACCACAGATGCGCTACCGCTCGGCGCAGCAAATCGTGCGTGATGTTAACTTGATCAAGCTAAAACGGCCGCCTGTAGGACCTCGTCCGAAGCAAGAATCGTTGACTGATTCGAAGGGTTCGTTTGGAAAAGCGGTGCGACGAAAACTGCAGCACAGGCTTTCGGTGGCAGCGGCGATTGCCGCATCCGGAATCGCCATTTTCGGATTGATGAGTTTTTGGGGCACATATGGTGCGCTCGCTCCATCAAATTCGGCAACACAGTCCACAGCCAAGAGTGCGATGCAACTCGAGGTAAATTGGAACAAGCCTGCGGATCAATACAAGATTGGCGATGTCTTTGAGTACAAGATTAATCCTAAAGAGTGCGCATACATTTATTCGTTCTACATCAAGAATGATCAGGTTTGGAACTTCTATCCATCCCAGAAACAGAAGAGCAATTTGGTAGATACGAAGGGTGTTTACATCGACAGCTTTAACGACGAAGTTGTGCTCCTCGTCGACCAACACGAGAAGGGATTGCTGGTCACAGTGGGAGTTCCTATTAATTCGCAGGGCGAGAAGTTCGAACTCATTGAGCCACAGGAATACTCATCATCGAACTTGATTCCGGAAAAACTTCAGTTGAAAATGAGTTCCGAAAAACTGTTCGCGCGAATTCAAGAACTTCGTGAACGCAATCCGCGAGCGATCGTCGTGATTCAGAAGGCGCCGGCGGCGAAGCATAAGTAGTTTTGCGAAGCAGAAGCGGCTTAAAACATGCGTACAAATTCGATGCAAGAATGGCTATTCAAGCCGTTCTCTTGAGGCAACACCGACAAGACCGAGGTGCGCCATTAGCGTGGTGACGAAATTGTGGTATGCCATGATATCGAGATTGCGCGTGAGTGCAACGTAAAGCGTCATGCGAGTGAGCTTGCGCATTGCATCATAAGGTTCAATCGAAATGAACGTCGTGGACTGCTGATTTAGCCAGGTTCTCACAGTGTTGTTGGTGAAGATGGCGCGAGTCTTTTGTTGGTCGTTACTAGCGATTACGCACTGAGTGTCGATGTCACTATATCCGGTGCTCACTCTTCCGCGTTGAATTGCCGACGATCGCCAATGGTTCTTTCCAATTCGCATTGTATATGCGTGACGATCTTTGAAGCGAACTGCAAATGCTAGCTCTTCCAACTCACCGTCGATGCATGGCTGCGGACTAACGATTAGCGGCCATTCTTCGATGCGGGTGGAGATGTATGCCGGTTCGTTTTCAGGTTCAATCAGCTCCGCGCCGAGATCATCGGCAAGGCGCAACCAAAAGCTATTTGCTCTCGTCGATTGTCCGGACATTTATCTTCTCACTCAACCAGACAGCGTCAACCCTCATAATCTACCATTTCTGGAGATTTTGGGGTAATTGGACTAGAGCGCGGCGTAGTTTTGGATACCATGGTTCACATTTGCTAAGATGTTAGAAATCGCTTGAGTTCAGTAGAATGTTTGACGCGCAGCAATCAACTAAAGTTCTAAGGGAAGACTTCCCTAGACCGCTGCGCTCCTCCTCGCGTTTGGAGTCAGTTGTATCGCAAACTAACAAAGCAAGTAAGCGCATGATGCCTAAATCACAAGTTTCCGCAACTCAGCACTTCGAAGGCGCCATAGTACGCTATCGAGAATGAAGTGAAGTAGATTCACCGTCGAAAAAATAGAAACCAGGGCGAGTCCGTAGTTGAAACCACACATTTGTAGAAGCTTGGGTAGACCGAGATAAATTGAAAGAGACAAAACAACTGTCCCTATTAAGAGCTTCGCAACCGGAAACGACTTCACCAGCTTCGCAATGGGCAACGACTGCAACAACCTTGCGACGAGTGATATCGAAGTTTCGCGAAGCGACTTCGCTGCATCCTTCTCTCGACACTCCCCAATCTTGCACGCCACGATGACAGTCAAATACTGCGTCGCATGGAAGAACGCAGACACATACAGCCAGAAAACTCCGGTAGCTGCTTGACCCATTGTGAATGCAGCCATGCCGGTAACCAGTGTAAGAATTCCAGCGAGTGGAAATGTTCGATCAGTTCGCAATGAGGATCGAACAAGAGCAAATACAAATACAATCACAGCACCGGCAAGTGCAAACTCCGACACATGCAAGAATGGCTCAGGAAGAGGTCCCCAGAAGGGAATTTCGGCACCCAAAAACTTGGTTCCGCTCCAATGTTGGAATGTGAGTTGACGAAGCATCGAATAAACGACGGTTGTTTTCACCACCGCATTGAGTGCCCAATGTTCCAACCTATCGATTTGATAGTTCTGTTTTAAACAATAAATGCGCACCATTCCATAACACTGCGACATAAAATGATGGGGCACAAACAAGAGATACAGCTTCAGAAGTGACGTCGCGAGAACTGGCGTAAACATAGCCACCACAGCCAGTCCGCAAAATGCGAGTGCAACCCAGGTGCTGAGAATTGAGTGGTGGGTGCGGAGTTGTTTATTGCCGTAGGTGCGCACGAGCGTGGCGGCGGTATGCACTTCTGCCAACAACAATGCACCAAGCGATGACATCATCAACAGTGTTTTGGCGGCCGCGCCTTTGTCTGTTCCCTCCAATCCTATAAAGTGAATTGCAAAAAACAACCAGACGATTCCGCCGCACACGAAGAAATAGTCAAATGCGGGGTTCACAAACCATCGGCGCGGTTGGACAGGAGCCGCAACCTCTTGTCCCACGCGGCTTGCGCGCGGAAGGTCTAATAAGTATCGTTTGGTCAATGTCGCAAATGAAGTAGTCATGCCGCTCGAACCAACTCTCGGCTATTGAAACATCCCAAAAGTTCCCCAGGCAAAGCCGGCTATAGCCAGAATGGCAGCGGCTAAAGCGCCCAGAGTCCAGAAAGCTGCCTTCTTTTTCTTGATCAAGAAGAACATGCTTAGACCGAGGCAGCCCAAGGCAGCTCCGATGATGGCAGCACTTTCCGCTTGCCCAATTCGACGGGTGGGGATTGACTCCATGCGAAGCGGCGTCGGCACCGTTGCCATTGGACTTGCAGGCGGGCCAATGGTTCCGTTGGTCTCTCCCTGCAACATCGGGGCTACAGGCGCGGTTGTCCCCATTACATCAGTTGCGTCTTCCCCTTGGGGTCCTATGGTGCTATTGGTTGCACCGGGCAGCATTGGCTGTCCCATCACGCCTGGTTCGGCGTCAATCACTTTCACGGGCACCCCCGATTTGGGCTGGCCCGTCCGCTTCAGCTGTTTTCGAACATCTTCCGGTATCGGAAACGGCGCAGAGTGGCTCGGGGTCATGACTGACGGTTCCACCGGTTCTTGAGATTGCGCAAAAGCCGCACCAGAAGCCAAGACCCCAGCAACACAAAGACTCCATAACGCCACGTTAAGCGGGCGGTTTTTTGTAGGTAACATGAGCGTTCCTCACGCAGGAAGATAGTTTCGAGTCTACCACCAGGACTACTGCAAACAACGATTAAGTTACCCGGAGAAATCTAGGGTTTTCCCCCCAGATCCCGCGTGACCAAGCCAGGCTTGGAAATGCGGAAACGCCGGAAACGCCCTCCCAAAAACAGTCAAAAGTTGCTGGCTAATTGTCGTAGTAACAGACGTCAGGAGTGGGAATATGAGAAGATTGAGGTCCCACTCCGTCCACTTTGAGGTGTTTGATGAAACGAACGCTCTTAACAGCTTTCGCTTTGACGTTGACACTCCAGTCGAGCAGCCTGCCGACTTTCAGCGCGCAGTTGCGCGAAGGTCCGACGCGAATCGCATCGTCAGCAAGCATTGTCGCCGCGAGCCCCAACGCGATTGATGGCACGAGCATGCTTCAATCGGTGCTCGAAAAATGCCAAGATTTACGCTGCTACGAGTTCGAGAGCAACCTCACGACATATTCGGGCAAAAAGGAGATCAAGGAAAGTGGGCGATTCTATTTTAAAGCGCCAAACATGATTCGCTTTGAAGTGACGTCATCATCAGGACCACGCAACGGGGCCATTGTCGTGCGCCAACCAGATGGAAGCATCAAAGTAAAAACCGGTGGTTTGTTCGGCGGCATGAAACTCACGCTCTCCAAAGACTCCGGACTTTTGAAGACATCAAACGGTTTCAGCATTGTCGATTCTGATTTCCAAACATTGTTGAAGGGTGCAAAAAAGAAAGTTGCCGGCCCGCTGAAATGCCTGGCAACACAAGCACCCACTTCATATTCAGGAGGGAACGTCTACATCATTGAATTGATTGAGCCGGACGGTGACGTTGCAGAGCGAATCGCTCTCGACCCTAAAGACAAGCTTCCGATTGAATGGTCGATCTTCAACGACAAAACTCTTTTCTCGAACGTGAAGTTCAACAACACACGCGTCAATCCATCTCTTACCGATGAGCTTTTCTCATTGGAAAAAGGTGGAAGCGATTCCAAATCGTTGGAAGATCTGATCGCCGGTGGCTGCAACAATCTTGATGCGTTGAGAGATTCTGAGAAGAAAGAGCTGACAGTGCCGATGATGCACGAAATCGACCGAGTTCTAAAAGCGCTTGAGCAAAAAGCCGCCGCATTGAAAACCGTTCAAATTGCTGCCGATGAACCAGTAAAGACAGCAGTGGTGGCAGAATCTGGAACCACCACATCTGACACCACTCCCGATTCCTCGGCATCAGGAAAAGCACTGACTACCGAAGAGTGTCAAGAACTTTTGAAAATCGTGACAGCAATTGACAGTCTCGTCGGAGCGATATCTTCAGTTGCGCCAGCTCTGGAAACTCTCGACGCGCATTCTCCTGTTGCGGCAAAGCCGATGAATGAACAATGGAAAGACAGTTTGCAGCACATTGCAGCAAGCAGCAGTCGAGTCTTGGATAGATTGGATGGAACAACCAAAGATCGCAGATTCTGCACAGAAGAAAGCGATAAAATCACGGCAGAAGTGCAGAGACTCGCCAGAGTAAAGGCTCAGGCTCTCAAGGAGATCTAGATGCACAGGCGCATAACGGCAGCGGTCTCATCTGTTATCGTTAGTGCCTTCATTGGCGGTGCTATTGGCCAACCTGCCTTTGCACAGAGCAGTGAGCAGAAATCGTCTGAATCTTCGGCACAAGGTCAAACACAGGCTGGAGACACAATCGCCACCAACAGACCCATTCGCGACAAATGGGCCGTGGTTATTGGTGTCGACAAGTTTCTCGACACACGAATTCCGCAATTGAAATACTCGGCGAAAGATGCAGAGGACTTCGCCAAGTTCTTGGTGGAAAAGGGCAACTTCAAAAAGGACCACGTATTGACTCTGCTAAATGAAGAAGCCACCGAAAATAACATCGAACTTGTGATTGGTGACGACTGGCTGCCCAGGCGTGTGTTGGAAGACGATGTGGTCGTCATCTACGCCTCTACGCACGGAAGCCCGAAAGAACTGGACGTCGCAGGAGAAAACTTCCTGATTGCGTACGACACTAATCCTGAAAATCTCTATTCAACGGGATTAGAGCTCGAAACTCTCGCACAGACAATCAAACGTCGGACTCGCTGCGACAGAATCGTGCTGTTTCTCGATGCCTGTAATAGCGGCGCCGCGGCCGGTGGCAAGGGTTTAGTTCGAACCGGCAATTTCGATCTTGAAAATGTTGCCGGTCAGGGAATGATTGTTATCAGTTCGAGTTCTGCAGACCAACGCTCTTGGGAATCTAATCGATATAAGAATGGCGTGTTCACTCGCAAACTGATTGACGCACTTCAGGTCAAGGGCGAAGGGACAAACCTTTCAACAGCCTTTAACTCACTAAAAGATTCAGTCGAAGAAGAGGTGAAATTCGATCGTCGGGTTGCTCAAACACCGATTATGCTCCAGCGATGGAACGGCAACGAGTTGGCGCTTCTGGCACCACCGGCAAAACCACGACCGTCACCAGCGTATCAACTGCCAAAAGTAGCGATCGCAACCGCGAAGTCGACTCCGAAGATAACTCCGACAGAAACCGAGTCTGGAGTTATCAATGCAGGAGAGGGTACACCAGTTGCAATAACGCCTCCTACATCACACACAAAACACTCTAAACCACCAAAGCATCCTCCCGAAGACAACTCGGTGACGGAAAAACCACCGGTAACTGAAAAGCCACCAGTAATTCAGAAACCACCGGTTACGGAGAAACCCACTACCAAGGTCATCACGAAACCACCGGCAGACACGAGCAGTTTGATTGGTGTGGTTCCCTTCGGAGGTCCGATTAAGGTTCAGGTTTATCCTTCAGAAGGTTGCCTCTGGGGTATCGTGCAAGGTCCAAATGAACTCATGGATCTCTCAACCACACTATCAGAGTCAATCAATTCCGAGTTAGCAAAACAATCGATAGTAAAAGATAGAGTGATATCGCCAACGAAGATGGGCGAGTTTATGAGAAGTTCGTTCCCGACGCTTGCGTCACAAAGGGTGTTCGATACTCGCGCTTGGGGTGCAACCGATTGGCAGGCTGTGAAAGATAAGTTGACGCCTCCAACTCCGTTTCTTCTGGTTGGCACCGTGGATGAAGCCACCTGGAGACCAACAACTTGGTCTAATCGATATAGTTTCACGGCCACCGCCAAAGTTATCGATCTGCGCGATGGCAAAACAATCGTCACCGTAAACAACGTTGTAACAAAGGCTCCGTGGACCGGAGACACAGGCGGCGGTAAGAAGTATTTCGAACACACGGTCGTACCGGAAATGGCACAGGAGCTCGTGAAGAAGATCATGGCTCAAATGAAAGAGCGCTGGTAGTTGAGGGAGCTCGTCAAGAGCCGAAAGATTGATACGGTACTACAGCTGGTGACGTCCGGATTCGCTTGTTAAGACATTCGCAACTGTTCCGGCACAGGCTCCACGCACTCCGGAACATCTTTCGCCGCAGAATTCACAACTGTTGAGACTGTGTAGAATTCAATTTCGTCGTCTTCATATGGTTGCAACATCGACAACAGTTTCGACTTGTCATTTTCCATCAGCCACGTATTCTCGTGCTCCGGATGCAAGATTGCAGGCATGCGATCGTGCACACTCGACAGTTTCTCGTTGCCATTGACAGTGACAATCGTGCAGCTTCGAAGATAGTTGCCGTCAGGCGCTTTCCAATCTTCATACAGTCCGGCAAACGCGAACAACTTCTCGCCGCACAGCCTAATTCGCACAGGAATCTTTTTGCCTTCGATGGTTCTCCACTCATAAAAACCATCTGCAGGAATCAAGCATCTCCTTTTTCCAAGCGCGTTTCTAAACGAGGCTTTCTCCGCCAACGTTTCCACTCTTGCATTAATGAGCGGCTTCATTTTCTTTGGATCTTCTGTAACCCAGAATGGAACCAAACCCCATCTCGCAAATTGGAGAAGTCGCTTGCCATCGGGGTTTGAGACAGCACTTTCAGCTTGCTCACTCGTGGCATACTCGCCAGTCGCCTCTGCCACACCAGGCGAATCTGGGCGCGGCATTCGTCGTTTTGCACTGCCGGGCACAATAATAGGAACTTGCTGCGTCGGCGCAACGTTGTAACGTGGGATCACCGGCGAATCCATCACATCGAGCATGACCTGAAATCGCTCAATGATTTCATTGGTTGAATGCACCAGTGTGTAGCGCCCGCACATGATCTAACTCCAAACCCAAATGTTGTTCTGCGACCAACAGAATACAACATTTGGTGAATGGGTGTGTTTGCAGCTTCTTCGATTGGACCTGTTTCAGCGTTGCCTGTTTGGGGATTACAAGATTCCAGCCACGATCAGCGTACTGATCACACCGCATGAAATAGTCAGCAAGCATGACTTCTGACCAAGCGATAGTCTGCGCCACTTAGCCAAGATCAATGCGAAGAATCCTAGCGAAGCTGCAAGCATCGAAATTGCAATTAAAGGAGGCGGCGAGAACATCGGAACCGCCGGCCCATCAAACAAGTTAGCATCTCTGCTTGATGCCGACAACCACGTAGAAATTGGACCGTTCCACACGGGTTGCGCCGGCTTCCGCGTACCAAAAACAACCGTTTTATCATCTATGAATCCATTTGTGGCACCGCTCAATTGAGGTTGCTGATAGGATACAGTCCCGAACTGATCTCGATTGAGCGAATAACGATCGTAGTCAGACTGACGCTCCAAAACCGTGGCTCCTGTGCGCTCAGAGACAAGGCGATAAACCGAACCCAAATCCTCAGCACTCTTGTAATCGTTTATCGCACAGAGCCGCTCAATCTCATTTCGCGCCCAGAGATTTGACACTCGATGCGCAGCATCCTCAGAATCAATGATCGGAACATTTGGAATTTGCGAAGTGTACTGATAGGTTGCAGCAATTTCACTTGAAACGCTTTCATTCAATGTTGCCACTATGTAAGTTCCATTCGGCGCATGGGTCGCACGAGTTGCAAATTTGGAAACGGCTGTGTTGCGCGCCGCGGCAATAGTAATTTGTTGCAAATCTGAAGCAGGGATGTTTGCTCTCAGAATGTAGTTGGAACGACTGGAGTCCACCTTAAACTCTTGACCAACAGCGGCAATTTTGGACGATGACTCGAGATGCAAATCTTGCATGCCAGTGATCTCAAAGTTCGACTTTTCTATATGAGGAACGGCTACTGTGCATTCCCCACTTCTGGTGAGCGACAGCGGAGATGTGATACCAAGTCGAATCTGCATTCTGCCATTTGCAGGAACGGGCGACGCTTTGATCTGCACACGGTTATCGTCAAGCCATGTCACAAGCAATGGATCGCGACGACCATTGCGAACCCAATTGTATGCAGTAGTCACATTGTTGGTCGAACTGAACGCCGCTTCTTGCGCGACACCATTCACCCACAGAGTTGCACGCGAAACCGCAGAACCCTTCGGTATCACAAGCTCGGTAATTGCCTCACCATCGCGCGATTCAGGATTGCGCAGCACAAATGTCCAATAGAATGATGCCGTCAAGGTTTCGGTATCGACAATTCCTGTGATCGTTGATTTCGGTGCAGTAAGCTTCAAGTTCGATGGATAAACAGAGACTTCGTCAGGCGATCCTAAAAGATCTGAGTGTGCATTGTTTGCATTGAGAGCTGAAGTGACCATCCGCCACACATCAGGCTGAGTGCACCACCAACCAACAACAACAGTAGTGGCTACACCAATCACGATGCCGCTTTTTAAATTTACCTTCTCTTTCGCTGCGCCCAGAAGTCGCTTGCTGATGAATCTTCTATCTTGAACTTGCTTCTCTCGCAGTCGTTCCAACTGTCTTAGATACAAATCGTTTGCAGGTCTAGAGGATTCATTGGTCTCAATGTCCTCTTCTCCACGCATCGTCTCATCTATCGGTTGCTCGTCGTTTCTCTTTCCAAACCGCCCGTAGTGGAGCCGGCGGCTGCGAAAGGCTTGAGGTTGTCTTGCAGATTCTTTTTGAAGTTGCTCGTCGAATTCACGAGCGCTTGGTTCATTAAGTAGACGCTCTAACTTATCGATATCTGATTGTTTTGCTGATCGGCGTTTTTCCATTTAATACTCCCACCCGCTGCAAGGGCAGGTTTTCACTGCGGAAAAATGTGCGCACAAACATACACGTCAATTCTCTCGACGCGAAGTTTGTTGATGCACCAGCACAATCACACGAAACGTAAAAGCACGTCGCGAGCTTGCGCAAATGCGCGTCGACACCCTCAATGAAACAACCCTTGCAATGGGTTTATGTAATGTTCGTAGTAAGTAAGTCGGCAGGCAGAGCAAAGGCTCGTCGACACTAAACTACCATGGGTATCTCGGGGAAGCCACCGGGTTTACCCGGAAGCCAAGAGAAACGACCGAAACCACGACAGGGCTTGCCCTCGCCCTCCTGATAGGTGCAAAGGCGCCGGTATGCTACTATTTAGACAAGGAATCGACTTTTCTCTATTTTGCGCCCATAGCTCAGCTGGATAGAGTGCATGGCTTCGAACCATGAGGTCGTAGGTTCGAGTCCTACTGGGCGCGTAACAATATTCTATGATGAATGAGACACTCTAAGTGTGTCGATCTCCGTACTCACTTTGGGAGGCGGAATTTCGCAACAATCGGTTCTTTGCCGAAAAAAGAGTACCGAAACGTTGCTTCCACTTCCTTGCTTGGCACTCCTTTTCTCGGCAAAATTTTGAAAGGCGAAGCGTTGTCAAAAGCCTTTAGCAATGCCTGATCGTATATGGACAATCCGGAGCCTTTCTCGATGCGAAGATTGGAAACTGTTCCATCCTTGTGCAGTTCGAAGATAACAGTCACCGGCGGGGGTCCAGGATTTGGCTTGGGTGGATACCATCCGCGCAGAAGTCGCTTTTGCAGGTTGACCAGATAGTCGTTGAAATCCGATTCTGACCACTTGCGCGAAAGCGCGGCTTGAGACTCCGATACCGCTGCAACATACTCATCGATACTCAGCGTCATTTGATCTGGTGGCGGTCCCGCTCGACGCACCAAGGATCTAGCGTCCGGTTCTCTGCCCAGGGCACTGTACAGATGCGCAAGCTTAAACAAAGCGCGTCTTTCCATTAACGTTTCCGGATCGGCTGCCTTTATCGCATCCTTGTACAAGGTTTCCGCGCCGGCAGAATCCGAGCTTGCCTCGCAAAGCTCAGCCAGTGTTTCTTGGTTTGCGCTGTACACGCTAGAAGCTTTTCCAGATGTTTTTTCGTTCAGTTCGGAACACTCATTCAAGAGTTTGTTCGCCTCTGTTATCTTGTTTTGTGCGATACAAACTTTCGATAGTGCAAAGAGAGTCATCGATTGCCGAGCAGAATCTGACTCCTTTCCACTTAAGCACTTTCGCGCATCACTCAATTGCTTGCCTGCATAGTCGTATTTGCTTTTCTCAAACGCCTCTTTCCCAGCATCAAAATTCTTTTTCCAACTCGACTTCTCAACAGCACAAGTTGCCGCACCTAATATAGTGGCAGCAAATACCAGAACTAATGCAAGTAAACAAGTTTCGATCTTCATATCTTCGACTCTCACATTGTCAGGTATTTTGAACTAGATCGTGCTCATGCCGTGAAAGATCATCCAACAATTCCGCAACTCCATAAGTCGGCTCATAACCAATAATCCTCTCCGCGTCTGCATAACCAAGAATCCTGGGTTTGTTGGCAGGGTTCAAACCGAATTTTTGAAACAACTGATGGCTGTGCTCACCGAACCGATTTCGAAACGAAGATTCGTTCCAATCTTCAAGTTCCTGTGGCGAGAATTCACATTTACCATCAATCGTTAATTTCAGGTGCTCTGCACCAATGGTGGGCAATGCATCAATAGCCTTGACGACAGCGTCGCTTACATCATTGATGTGCACGGCGCCCTTCCAAAACCATTCAGCCCATTGTCCAAAATTCGCATACACGGATTTGTTCCAGTGGGGAATGAAAGCGCGAGGACGCAGTGTGATGATCTGCATTCGGTGCCGAGCCACGTAAGTGCGCATGAGATCTTCTGCGAGAATCTTGCTGTGCGCGTAAATACCCGGCCAATCATCGACGCTTGTGCTAGAGATGAAAACGAACTTCGAAACTTTTGCTCTGGCACAAGTCTCAAGCAGCATGAAAGTGCCGCTGACATTCAAGTCCCAAAAGTCATACTCGTCTTTCTCTTTTTTGAATTCATGAATTCCATGCCAAGCTGCAATGTGGACAACACAATCAACGCCACTAATCGCCGATTCAAGAAGTTCTCGATCCAGGATAGAGCCTTGAATGAATTGAACATCTGGATTGGCAGGCTCGCGAAGATCTAGGCTGATCGGAGCGTCTCCGCGTTCGAACAGTTGCGCGGCTAGCACCGATCCAAGATCACCGGAACCACCGGTCAGTAATACTTTCACTCGCTGCACAACCATCCCCTGCCTGTTATTTCTTCAGGGGCAATTATACAGTGACTCTCTTTAGAATAGCCTGTGGTGCTCGTGGTCCATGAACATTACCTCGGTGCCCGACAGAACCAGCAGTTTGTCTTTCCAGAAAAACACTTGGCGTGCACCTTCTGGATACATATCAGGTGTTGCCGCCCCGTTCAATTCCACCTCCGCCAGCACTTTGCCCGAGGGTAGGTCGATATGTTGAAAACGAATGAATGATAGGGGCTTTTTTTCAGTGCCAATAGCTCCATAGAATGTTCCGTCGGATGCATATGTATCTCCGCGAGCATATTCCGGAATCGATGCTTTTTGTTTTCCACTGGATAGATCGTAGACTTTGTCACCCATGACGATTAAGTCATTACCCTTTGCTTTTACGTAGCGCTGTAAACCACGGTCTTCTTCAACTCCTGAAATCGATAACTTGGTAGCGCCTGTGGTACCATCAAACAACACTACCGGGTAAGTTTTCTTTCCATCTTTCGTGCGTGGCGATTCGGCTTGGTATATTACCAAGTTCACCTCAGGCAGATAGCTAAACCTGAGTTTTGAATCACCGACAGGCACTTTTGCGAATTTCTTGTTAGTCGATCCTGTACTCATATCGACTCGAGCAATATAGTTGTCTGGAGCCATTGCATAGAATACGCTGGACTTCAAATCGCCAACCACTGAGCCGTGTCTAACGACAAAATCAGGAAGTGCTTGAACGATTGGGTTGGAGAGGTCTTTAATCACGTAGAGATCGTTGTTTTCATCTCCTCCTTCGCCATAAATCACGACGGACTCTCCGTTATTAAACAGATGAAAATACGGCCAACTGTATTTGGTTTTCAACGGAATTGAAGCCAAAACTTTCTTATCAATGCGAAGTTCGATAACTCCGGACTCCGGCCGGCCGTCCCTATAGTTAATCGAGACATTGTCTTTAGTATGCTCTGACAGTTTCGCCACAATATCGGTCGGCACTTGCTTGCGATCCACAAGCGTAAACGAATAGTCATCGTTCACCTTGTAGAATGCTTCATCTGCCGTCTCGTCGTCTTTGGCGTAGAAGTAATCCGAATCGCCAAGACGCTTGAGATAGACAGTGGAGTTGATGTTCGTGTCAATCTCTTTAACGGCCTTCAAGTTTTGGTCGAGCACATGCAATCGCTGTTTGGGTACGTCAGTTCGGGATACGTCGCTTTTGATTTCGATAATTTCGCGCATCGACAGCAAATAATCGTTGTGTTGCGAGCAGGAACTCATAAGCACCTGGCATCCAATCACAACAACCAGAAGCGAATATGTTCGCCATTGCTCCCAAAGGGACTTCTTGTTTGGTGGTTTCATCTCTTAAATACTCTAGAACTGGGTAGTAAGCGATCACACGGGGCAACCATACCCCACGTTAAGGACAAACCATTTCAAAGTTATTAAATTCGCACGTCAGTTACAACACCAATTCGATCATACCGGAAAACTCTAATCCGGTTAGTGTCTCAACTGACTGCCGAGTGAAAACAAATCAGTATGCCGGTGCTTAATGTCTCCGCTGATCTGCTACCGCTGCGCCATTATTGCCGGCGATCTGTCTGTCGTGGACAAGCCTGAACCCTTTTCGATACGCACATTGGAAACAGTTCCATCTTTATGCAGTTCGAAGGTTGCCTTTACGGGTCAACTTCGGTGCCTGGAGCCCTTCGCCTCTCGAAGTGATCTAATGTGCGTTTCCAGCTTTATTCGGTGCGGATTATTCGGCTCGAGTCTCTGCCTGGCACAAAGTATGCTTGCGCGATCGTAGAGTTCTTTTGCTTCTTGGTATTGCCCTTGGTGCTGACGAATTTCTCCTAAATTGACCAGACTCTCGAGGCTGTAATCATGGTCTTTGCCACCGTACCCCTCCCAGGCAGCAAGTGCACGAAGAGCTACTGGCTCTGCCTCTGTGTAGTCCTTCCTCTGTAGCAAAGTATTACAAAGCAATGTGACCTCACGCGCCACAAAAAAGCTGTTAGGTCCATATAAAGTCTCATTTACGCGAACCGATTCTCGCTGCAAGGACTCAGCATCTGCAGTTCTTCCTTTCCAGGCGTACAGCCATCCGAGTTGCGTCAAGCAATCAACTGTTTCGACCGAGTCTCTTCCGACAGTTAGCTCCAGCAGCGTTCTGAGATTCTCGTAAAGTATCAGTGCTTCATCAAATTGCCGTTGCTCCATTTTCGACGTTGCGAGTTTCTGCAGACAGACCACATTTGGTGGAACATATTGCTTGGTAGTCGGAGGCTTTGGTTTAGGTTCGTCCAAGGCGATGTTGGGCGCGCTGCGCGGTCTTGCCGGAGTCGCTAGGAGATCTATTTCTTTCCCACCTTCATTGCTTTCAAGCACTGGAGTTTGAACAGATCCGCGATCCTTCAACACTTCCGCGCGCACCCTCTGAGCCAAGTCGTTAAATGAAGTTCCCAGTGTGGGCTTGCTAACCGGTGCAGAGAATGTTTCTATTAATTGTCGAGTGAACACACCATTTTGGTAGCGTGCTGATTCCCACGAAACCTCACTCGGCTTACTGGAGCAAACCACAACCTGCCTGGTGCCTTGCATGACGTTTTTTGCATCGAAATTCGAACGTCTCAAGTTTCCGGTTTCTGTTTTTGTCGCGCCACTGTGACACGCATCCAGCACGATTACTACTCTTTCGCAGTGTATGCGTTCTTTGACGATGGAAGCGAGCTCCTTCATCGATATTCCTGTGGCGAATAGATGCTGAGGATCGGTGTCATGTGCCACCAAAAAATTGGCTCCGGCAACGTCCAAAGACGAGGGACTGCCGTGACTCGAGATGTAGATAACAACCAAGTCATCAGGTAATGTAACTGCCGGCAGCCACTTGTCGCCAAGATAATCGAGTATTCTCAGGCGCGTTGCATCTTCGTTTAATAAAAGTTGCACGTGATCTGGTGCGAAGTGTGCTTTGTTTACAAGAAAATCTCGAAAGTCCTTTGCGTCCTTATCTGCGTATTTGAGATCGATGTTGGGAGTAGCAAAGTGTCTAACACCAATTACGAGCGCCCACTTATCTCGAATTGGACTGTTAAAGACTGAAGTCTCATCGCCGGGAGTGGGTGAAAGTCCGAGCGAAGCACCTGATAGAAGCGCCGTCAGTGTTCGCTTGAACTTCTCAGTGAACATCCCAATCTCCAACGAACCCAGGGGATAAGTGTTTCAGAGTGCTGCTCATTATCGTTCCCTCCAAACCCTATAACCTCACACCAGGGTTATCTTTGGATGCCTCACCGATCTGGTTCATCTTCTTGAGAGTTTCTGCAAATAGGTCGAAATATGATCGAAGTACGCGTACATCAGTAACGATTCCAACTTTGAGCAAAAAGAGCTCATCTACGCCCTCGGGAAACTGTGTTCCAAACCATCCATCATCGTTCTTCAAAGAGAGCTGAATGTCATCTTGCTGAAGCAGCAATAGAGTACGGATCTTCTCAGATGAAAGTAGCTCACGCATTTTCCATTCGCTGTTGCTTTCGATGATGAATCGCTTGTCGAATTCAGTGTCGTGAATCTGGATGTCTCGACCCCCAATAAGTTTTAACCCGAGGATTGAGAAGATATTTTGATTGGTAATGTTAAACCAAAATCCGCTGTTCGCCTTGAAGGGTGCTCGCATCCGCGTGTAATAGTGAGTACTCTTTCCTGTATGCACAGGCTTTGTATCGAGCGTGATTGTCCAATTTCCTACGTCGAGCATCATTTTGTCGAAACCATGAAATCCGTCAGTTTCGATTTTCGCGTTAATCTGGGTGCTCAGCTCGCGCCAAACATCGTCTTTGCTGGGGCCCAGCATTTTCTCCCAAAACCCGCTGCCGTCGTTTTTGCCTTTGTTGGACATTTTCTAAACCTGTGTAGAACCAATGACACCCACGCTATCACAGCTTTGCCCGCACCCTTTCCAGTTTAAGCATTAATCCTTAAATTTAGAAATCTTCAAGGAAAACTGCTCCTAGCACCTATTCCACGAATCTTTCCTTGAGTGCGTCATATGCATCAATTCGTCTGTCTCTGAAGAATGGCCAATACACTCTCGTTTTTTCGACCAGCCGCAAGTCGCATTCGACGATCAAAATTTCTTCTTTATCATTGCTTGCCTTTTGAAGGAATTGGCCAGAGGGATCGCTAACAAAGCTGTTACCCCAAAACTCAATTCCACTGTCGGAAGCACCTTCGAATCCAACTCTGTTAACTGACGCTACGAACAACCCATTCGCCACCGAGTGGCTCCTTTGAATGATCTCCCATGAGCTCAGTTGGCGGTCACCAAACTCTGATTTTTCTTTTGGATGCCAACCAATTGCAGTGGGATAAAACAGAATCTCGGCACCTTGCATCGCAGTAAGTCGCGCAGCTTCAGGAAACCATTGATCCCAACAAACTAGAGTACCAACTTGTGCATATTGAGTCTTGAACGAACGAAATCCAAGATCTCCAGGAGTGAAATAGAACTTCTCGTAGAAGAGTGGGTCGTCAGGTATGTGCATCTTGCGATACTTGCCGAGCAGCTGTCCATCAGCATCGATCACAACTGCAGTGTTGTGGAAAATTCCAGGGGCTCTGCGTTCGAATAGAGAGGCGACGATCACGATCTTATGCTTGGCTGCAATTTCACACAAAGCTTTTGTTGTTGCTCCGGGAATTTCCTCAGCGAGATCGAAGTTTTTATGGTCTTCTGTTTGGCAGAAATATTGAGATCGAAACAGTTCTTGAGTGCAGACGATCTGGGCGCCTTGCTTAGCAGCTTCGACAATGCGGTCTAAAGTTTTCGTGGTGTTCTCTTCGAGATCGAGCGAGCAACTCGTCTGCACAAGACCAAGTGTGACGCGCCTTTCTTTTTCCATTTTCCCACCGATCTGTCACCAGCGTTACCGCAATAGTGTCTCATTATCAGTTTCGGAGTTCAACCGGCTTTCGCGTTTCGATGCCGTTCATTGCATCTAACTTCTGATAACCAAATTACCTGCGCCATTTCTACTGAGCCTGTGAGAAATTCAAGAAAACACACCTTACACTCTAGCTTGAAACATCACATCCTTATGTGACAACATCTAGAAAGAGAGCCCTAGTATGAACGCGAGTCGACTGCTCGTGGTCTCCCTTTTTGCTTTGAGCGTGGCACTGCCGGCAGAGGCGTGGAAAGGGAAGGTGATAGGCATTGCAGATGGTGACACCATAACAATTCTCCACAGAGGGAAATCGGAAAAAGTGCGACTCGCCGGAATAGACTGTCCCGAACGCAAACAACCGTTCGGAGAGAAGGCAAAGCTGGCAACTTCGCGGCTCGTTTTCGGAAAGGTGGTGGATGTACGCGCTCAAAAGAAAGATCGATACGGTCGCACAATTGCAGACGTGCAATTCGGACCAGGAAAGAATCTTGGCCACGAGCTTTTGAGACATGGCTTCGCTTGGTGGTATCAATCGCTGGCACCCAAGCAATTGGAACTCGGAAAACTGCAAATGTCGGCTAAATCCAGGAAAGTCGGCTTATGGATTGATCCTTCACCCATAGCTCCGTGGGAATTTCGATTGAAACGAAAACAGAACTAAAACGTAGAGATTTAACAATCGCCTGGTTTTCCCGGTTCTTCGGCTCTGTTGCCCTTGAATGAGCAATATTAAATTCTAAGTGAGCTGGCGCTCACATGCTTAATCTGTCTAGGGCATCTATTTTGCCAATGAGAAGACTCTCGTTACCCGTTGAACGCCAAATCGCTCGCTTTGTAAGATCTTCTTGTCAATCGACACTTTCCAAGCCATATCTGTCATGATGAATGGGTAGGATGTCACTTGAAGCAATGAGAGCCGCATCCCATCCCTAAAAAGAACAGAGATCTTTCTTTCCAGACCTGCAATTCTCATTGAGCAGCTCGTTTGGTTTCTTTCACCAAGACAAAAGAGAAGATTCTCTCCGGGCCAGTCGCAGCGTAAGAACGCGAAAAAACTGGCGCCGGTTCTCTCATTTTCAGAAACCAACACAGTGAAACTCTCTGTGAGGCAAACTCGCTCGCGAGATGAGAGACACGCGTTTCTGCGAAGTATCGACCGAAGACTACAGAACATACGAAACCAGGTGAAGTGATGAGTGCGTTTGATGGTGCCAGAATAGAAAAGTCGTCGAAACAAGAGGACGCCATCAAGGGCAGCGATAGGTCATTCAATGTTGCGATGGTAATGATTATGGTACTGCTGGTAGTATTTGCAGCGGTGATATTCATAAGAGGCTCGCAGGAAGATGCCGAAGAAAAGCAGAGGTCAGATGCAAATCAGCGACAGCCTGTGACGCCCTCCACGCCCACTCCCCCCACACCATAATCGCTCTCTAACCTGGTGTAGTACACTAGTAGACGATGTCTGCCTATGCTGCCCTAAAGATTCCTGACTTCAGATTGCTCCTCTTCAGCAGGCTGTTGGTAACAGTCGGAGTACAGATTCAGGGATTGGCAGTCGGCTGGCAGATCTATGAGTTGACCAAAAATCCATTGACGCTGGGGTTGATCGGTCTAACCGAGGCTATTCCTGCGATCAGTTTTGCATTGTATGCCGGTCATCTGGCAGACATTATCGAACGCAAAAAACTTGCGCTCTTAGCTGTCTCGATGCTCTTCGCCAGCATCGCAGTCTTGGCGATTAGCTGCACTTTGAAGGTCGAGTCATCGATGCTTCTGCCAATAATCTTTCTGTCGGTAGCGGTTTCAGGATTCGCAAGAAGCTTTTATGCCCCGGCTATTTGGGGATTGATCTCAGACATAGTTCCACGCGATCTATATGGAAATGCGGCAGCATGGAACAGCACTGTTTGGCAGAGTTCTGCCATTGCAGGTCCTGTTCTTGGTGGTTTCTTATATACAGAATTTTCAGCCGCCACCACATACAGTATCTCGGCGTTTCTGTTGCTTGTAGCGTTTGTCTCTTTTACTCAAGTCAAATCGACTACTGTTGCGAAAGCAGATAAAGACTCCAGCGCTGTAGAGAACATTAAGGAAGGTTTGAAATTCGTCTTTACCAATCAAATAGTTCTGGGTGCAATGGCACTTGATCTGTTCGCTGTATTGTTTGGCGGAGCAGTAGCGCTTCTGCCAATATTCGCTTCGGAAATCTATCATATGGGTCCTGAAGCACTCGGAGTTCTACGATCTGCTCCGTCTGTGGGTGCACTCTTAACTGCGAGTATCTTGACCCACCACCCTCTTACGAAACATGCGGGTCGCTGGCTGATCGCAGCCGTCGGCGGTTTTGGATTGTGCATGATCGGATTCGGGCTTTCAACAAACTTCCTCATCTCTCTTATGCTGCTAGCAATTAGCGGCGCACTTGATGGCATTAGTGTCTATGTTCGCCAAACAATATTTCAGCTGTGCACTCCGGACAACATGAAGGGACGAGTCGCCGCAGTCAACTCAATATTTATTGGCTCATCCAATGAGATTGGCGAGTTTGAATCTGGTGTTGCTGCGAAACTGATGGGTCTTGTTCCATCTGTAGTTTTTGGTGGGTGCATGACCATTTTAGTTGTCGCTATCACCGCAATTAAAGCACCAAAGTTGCGCGGTTTAGACATGCAAACGTTAATACATCGGACCTCAGATCACACGGACTCGACGAACTAAATCAGGGATTGGCACTACAAGCGAACTGATCTTTCAATGTCACCAAATTGTCACTCTTCAGCCCGAAAACGCAATCCTACGAGAACATTCGGGATTTCCCCATGACTAATACAATCAAGTTGGGGTATAACACTTGGACCCCCCCGCTCGATAGTGGAATCAAACACATTGCCTGGTATTTGGAACTACAAGATAATCAACCGCGGTGAATTGCGAAAGCTCGTAGCTGTTCTCATTGCAGTTCAAACCTGGATGACAACGGCCGCCAACGCCCAGTCATCGAACGTGATTCCTCATTCACAATCGAAGAGCATTCATGCTTTCAACTATGATAAAAAGCTGAGTCTTCTCATTCAGTCCGCTCAGGATTCCTTTATCAGCGGTGACTACAAGGAGAGCGAGAGCAAATTTCGCATCATAATCAACAAGTATCCAAGTTATCCCGACGGCTATGCAGGAATCGCGAGCTGTCGCGCAGCAGTCAACGACTATAAGGGAGCAAAATTCTACTTTGAATTGGCGCTATCCAAGAACCCTAAATCATTGATTTTGACAGCAAAACTTGCGAAACTGTGCAACCAGTATGGTGAACGCGAAAGTTGTATCGACTGCTTCCGAAAGCTTGTCGCTTCCGACAATACAATCAAAAATTGGTTGCTTCTTGGAGACGTTTATGCTCAATATGGCGATCGACCAAACTCACTGAAGTGCTATCAGAAGGCTCTCTCGATGAAACCGAATGACGCAGACGTTTGGGTTTCGCTCGGGTCGCATGCAATGGGCTCACATGACTTTCAAAAAGCAGAACGGTGTTTTCGACGAGGTCTGACTTTTGATCGCAAGAACAAGGAGGCCAAGCACATGCTAGCCTCATGCCTTCTCAAGCAACACCGATTTAGTGAAGCAGAAAAACTGTTTGGCGAGCTAGTCGCGTCGTACCCCAGAGATGAATATTGGGCGGAGTTCGGAATTCTTGCATTGAAACAGAACCAATTGGATGAAGCAGAGGAGCGCTTTTCGGTGGCATTACGCCTTTATCCGAACAAGTCATACAATCATTTGAACTTGGCCGTTTTGATGGAGATAAAGGGGCGGCTTAACGAAGCCGAAGCATTCTACCGAACAGCCACTAAAATTTCGCCCGACTCCTCAAACGCTCACATTGGGCTAGGGAAACTGCTATTTAACGCGGGAAGACTGAAAGAGGCGCGCGACGAGTTTGAGTCTGTAACCGTTTTCGCTCCAGACAACATGGAAGGCTGGTTTCACCTAGGTGTCGTTTGCAGCGAACTAGGGGAGTCGTCGAAAGCAATCGATTGCTTACAACGAGCCGTCAACCTTCAACCACGGAATGTCGACTTGTTATGTGACCTTGCGACTGCGTTTCGTCAATCAGGACAGAAGAAGCGTTCGGCACAGGTCGCAAAACGCGCCCTCGAACTGAATCCGAGATCAGAGGCGACACTATGCACTTACGGAATAGCCATGATGGATTTAGGGCAGAACAAAGAAGCAGTCAAGTGCTTCCGAGAAGCGACTCGGGTCGCTCCGAAAAATCCGTCGATATGGAATAACCTCGGAGCTGCTGAGACTTTAGCGGGGGATGTTAAAAGAGCAGAATCAGCATTCCGCAAAGCGATAGAGTTAGACCCAAAACACGCGAAGGCGTGGGCTAATCTAGGAGCCATAATGGAACAATCTGGCAATCAAGCGGGTGCGAAAAAAGCACTGACTGAGGCTTCTAAGATCCCCACGCAAGACCATGCGCTCCTTTACGAAGTAGCTCAATCACTTGAACGATTGGGCGAACAAAAGCTGGCAGTAGATGCAAGAAAGCTTGGTCTCAATGCTGAACCTGACGAAGCTGATCTGCTAATGAGCATTCCATACGTGATGCAGCAGGGCAGAAATGATACCGTCACCAAGAGACAAAATAAGAAATAATTGGTAGGATTTCAGCGCCGCAGCGGAACGACCATTTTGAAGTCCGATCTAGCCAAAATCGAGAAATATCCAGTCATCACGCCAACTGGGCTCACGAAACCTGAGACTGTAAGGCTAGTTTACACACAATCGCTTGCGGCAGCTGTTCTGCTCTGGCTGTTGTTCTCGGGAAGTCACGCGGAAATCTTAACTCTGCAGATTGCCTGCCTTGTTATTAACCTGGTTTATCACGTCGCCAGACATGCCCCATCAACTAGTTTTATTCGCTCAGAGCTGGATCTAAAAGCGAAGGGATTGGACATCAAGGACACCTACCTCAATGCGATTATGCCGTGGGATTGGCTAACTAAAGTCGAAATCAGGCAGCGATCATTCAGCATCATTCCAAACTACGTTTACTTCCAGTTCAAAGACCGATCAAATGTCCTCATCCTTTGGGAAGATGTGAAGGCGACGATGGACTCTACCACTCTCATTTCGTGCGTGCGAACATGGGCTCCTCATGCTGAGATAAAAGGCGATGCCGAATTGACGAAAGCAGAATCAATTGCAACATACACGGAGCTTTGGCTCAAAGACATGAGTCTCGCAAAAACAGAACGGCGTCTGCGTCAAGATCAAACTCTCCCTCAAGAATCAGTCCTGAGCGAAAGCTACAAAATAGAACGCATGCTGAGCGGGGGCGGACAAGGCACCGCATATTTAGCATCGACTCTGGCTACCGCCGATCTTCCACACATGCCACCGTATGTGGTGATAAAGGAGCTAATTCTGCCTGCAAACGATCGAGGGATGCAAAAAGCAACAGACAACCTCGTTAAGGAAGTTGCGATCTTACGGCGAATTTCCCACCCTCGAATCGTCCGTCTGTACGATTTTTTCATCGAAGACATGCGAGGATACTTGGTAGTCGAATTCATCGACGGCATAACTCTAAGGCAGATGGTTTTGCAAGATGGTGCATTGCAAGAAGGCTTGGTCGCAAAAATTGGTGCATCGTTGTGCGAGGCGCTTTCATACTTGCACAAGCTTTCTCCACCGATCATTCACGGCGACGTCACTCCGGAAAACATCATGATTGAAAAAAGCGGTGAGATAAAGCTCATGGACTTCGACGCTTCCCAAGAGTTAACGCGCAACAAAACCAACACCGTTGTCGGAAAGCATGCTTACATGTCGCCCGAGCAATTCAAAGGAATTCTTTCGGAAGCTAGCGACATCTACGCCCTTGGCTGCACGCTTCACTTCTTATTGACTGGAGTTGATCCCGAACCCATAAGCGAGTCTTGTCCAGCAAAGATTGTTCCAACACTAAGCGAAAAAATAAATGAGATCGTTTCGCGCGCGACCAAGCTAGATCGAGAAGCCAGATTCTCAGATCTCAATGAGATGAGGGTGCAACTTGAACGCCTCTGAAGACAGATCGATAAAAGCCACCAGCCTGTCACCCGTATCTCCGAATAAGGGTGGAGTCTATCGAATCGAACACAAGCCTTCCTTTGGCAAAGGTTCAACCCTTCTGCTGAGAATGACCTGGCCACTGCTAATATTCGCTGGATATTACCTTGCTGCTGTTGTCCACGCCAGCTATTTCCCCGGAACATTTTTCCTTGTTGCCGCCGCTATCGGTGCCATGTCCGCGCTCTTCCTATTCATCGCATATTTTGCATTGCTTAGCTGCCTCATAAAACGCGACTTCATATTGCGCCAATCGGGCATTACAGTTCCCATTCTCTATTACTGGGCTGGTAAGGGGCGCCTCAGTTGGAGTTGGTCACAACTTAACAGAGTTGTCTTTTCGAGAAGCGTCCCTGAACTCACTGCTGCTGATCAGGTCGTTCTTACATTCCATAATTCTCAACTACAGCAGGAAGCAAACATACATATCAAGCTAAAAGAGATTGAGCAGCTCGCATTGAAAAAACTGATGTATGCAATCGTCACCAATGCACCAACGGCGGTGATTGAACCCCCACTGGAAAAGGTGGCGTTGGAATTCCCCACCGTGACAGGTATTAAGCATCTCAATTTTCAAAGCTTTACTAGTTTGTGGGATGAAGAGTTTTCGACTCGCTACGCTCCGACTCTATTCGTACCACTCATACCTGATGCCCAATTGAGGAATGGAACGATCACAATTTCGGAGCTAGTGGCATGTGGAGGTTCCGCAGCGATTTATGCCGCCAAAGACTCAGACGGAAAGCAAATCATCATCAAAGAAGCAGTGATTCCGAACAATGCCAGCGAATCGCTAAAAACCAAAGCGATCGAACTATTCAACCGCGAGGCTCTGCTTCTGAGCAAACTCGATCATCCTCACATTGCCAAAGTGTACGATCACTTTGTTGAGAACGAACACCATTATGAGGTAATCGAATACATTGATGGTCTTGATCTTCGGCGTTTCGTCAAAGAGAGAGGTCCACAACCTGATGATTTCGTACTCAACTGGGCCGAGCAGATCTGCGAGATTCTCGTCTACTTGCACACGCAAGATCCTCCCATTATTCACAGGGATCTGACTCCCGATAACTTGGTCTTGAGGGTAGACGGACAGTTGGTCTTGATTGATTTCGGCGCAGCCAATGCCTTTGTAGGCACTGCCACCGGCACAATGGTCGGAAAGCAATCTTATATGCCTCCGGAGCAACTGCGCGGAAAGGCGGTTCCACAAAGCGATATTTACTCTCTTGGCAGCACGTGTTATTTCCTTCTGACTGGAAAAGATCCAACTCCATTGGAAGTTTCACAAGTCAATAAAGAAAAGACCCCCGATGCAAGCATCAACCTGAATCCACTGCTAGCGAAATGCACCGCGGTTGATGTAAGCGACCGATACAGCTCTGCTCTCGAAGTGCTTCAGGAGATACGCAATATTCGCCAGCAGCGTCTCATTGAAGCAGTCTCAGAACCTGTTCAAGTGTCATTGCAATAACTGAAGCTAATCCCGGCTAAGATGTTTTCCCAATCGAAGAAATTCGCTATAAGCTAGTCCGTATGAGTCTAGTTCGCCAGGCGCGGGTGTGTTCGTTTTCAAACAAGAGGACCAATCGTCGAGTAACTGTTTCGCATCTTTTGCTCGACCCATACGAACCAACTTGTCTGCCAAAATTTCCGCCGGAAACTCTCGTGGTTGTCTTTCTTCGGTACATGTCTGAGCCGAAACTATAAGATCAAGCAACAGCCTCGAGTCAGCTTTGACAATGTCGACGTACTTCGGAAGAAACTCTCGCTTCAGCGAAATCATCGCCTTCTCTAGTGCCTTCACTGCAGTGTCTGTGATTTTCGCCTGCAATTCTTCATTTCTTTGTCGTCTGTCAGCGTACAGCACGAGCCTACTCATCAGACGCAGTTCATATCCGGAATGTTCAACAGCAAAGCTAATAAATTCTGGTGTTGCAAATCCTGGAGCACAATCAAGCAGTAACTCTTTATCGGAAACGGACAGCTTTTCGTAATCGAATTGCTTCAGAGACTCAGTAAACAACTCGCGTGCAGCAGGCGGATCATATGTACTAATAGTCCTGCATCTTCTCAAAAGAGAATCTAAGGTTCTCACGTTCATTTTGCCTGACTTCAGGAGGTCCCATTGATGACCAACCTCTCCAGCGACCTCAATATCACCTTGCGCTTTGTATGCATTTTGCCAATCCTCAACCGCTCGATTAGCAAGTGACGTCGTCGCAGGTGTTTTGCGAAGTGATTCGCACATTATCTCTGCTTGCAGCAAATCGGCGGCAGAGTACATGTGTGCCTCAATCATTCTTTCGACAAGTCTCGATAGCGAAATATCACCTTTCTTAAACAGAGGGCTTTGCAAAAGCAAAAGCATTCCTTTGTCGCTTTTGATACTAATCATCTCATCGGCAAATTTCTCGAACAGTCTTTTATCATTTTCAATATTTGCTTTGATTGGATGTGGAGATTCAGCTCTTCGAGCGACAAGGTACACTATTTCATCGACATTGAATTTGGCAAGATCAAACCTCCCGCATTTTATTGCGTAGGAAGTTATCTTTATCCACCCAGATATATCCGGGCGGTTGATTCCCCCATAGGTTTTTACGAGAGCATCATATTCCAGCTGCCTGAACTCGTTGCTATCTCTTTTACGCAAGGCAATCTTATCGCCATCAAATGCAAAATCGGCCGGTGGTGTGAACATCCAGTCCTTCTCAGATTGCTTAGCATACGGAAAGAGCGTCCCGGTTTTCTCTTTGAGCTCGCCACCCACCAAAGCCGCAATTCGATCGAGCTTACTATCACCTGGATATTTCTCCTCATTAGCAACTCGATCGACATTCATTCGCTCATACCACGGGCGCGAACGCTTAACTGCTTCAATCGCATGTTGGCTCAACTTATCATCAACTGACTGATCATGGTGCGAATTCCATTTTGCGTCGATGAGAAGCATGTAATTGTTGCACAAGTCAAAGTCTTCTGTTTCTGCGGCTCTTCTGATCATTTCACGCGCATAGGGTGTGCCACAATGAGCCGCCAATAGATAATGGAATCTGTCTTGTGGCGTCAGTGTCGCGTACTGAATACTGCTTGTTGTGCGTTGTAACAATCCAGTTGCCAGAGAATGTTCGATGTGTCCTTTGCGTCCACACTGAGATGCCAAAGTTCTGAGCGAGCGAACGTAGAGAGTATCCTCACTAAATAGTTGCGAAACTTGCCAGGCGACGAACCTTGCAGATTCTAAATCACCAATAGATCGATACGCAGAAATCCATGCATTTGCAGCAGCGATCGCATCATCTTCTTGTTGTCGTTCAAAAAGCGAAACCACAATTTCAGTTGACAGAACATCAGCACTACGAGTCATTCCATTCGAGATCAACCGAGTAACAAATGACACCATCGCATTGTCAATCTCAGCGTGTCTTTCGGACACTTTGTTTTGCAAATCGAAAATACTCTGATTGTATGCGTTGATTACTACACCCAAAGAATCCGTTAGTCCGTCATCTTTTTTGTCCTTAACAAACACGTCAGCTAGATCAAGGATAAACCTAATCTCAAGCGATCTATCCAACTGCTTTTTCGCCTCGCGAAATTGCTCAGAAGCCAGGTCAGGTGCATCATGAGTCAGACAAAAGTCAATGAGACGAGAGAAGCGCGCTACTACCTCTTTCTCACTCCCCTTCGGACTTCCTCTAAGCTGATAAGCACTCGATTTCAGTTGCTGGTATTGTGCGTCTCCTGTAAGTGGATTGACATATTGCGGTGATCGACTATCACTGAATCCAGCCGAACAAGCCGTGATGGTAAATACAGCCAGAGCCGTTGTGGCAATCAGCCTGATCGTTTTTTGATTACTAAGGTTCGCCATCAGAGTGTCGTGATTTCTGACTTGATTCTGGAAAATGGGTCGGGGTCTCGCTTGTGCCAATATAACACAACTGCTTGACAACTCAGCGGATTTTATCAAGCCTTAATTTCCAGCTAATACAAATCAGTCGCGCATAAACGGAATTATGATCGTGAACGCTGCCAGTGCCGGCAGAAGCAGTGTTGTAAAAATTGAGTCCGCGGGTTTGCCCATTGTACACATCGCAGCCAGATAGAAAATAGGCGACGTAAATGGGTTAAGCATAAGTCCAGTCAACATCGGCACCAAGACATACGGAAGCAGCGTTCTTCCGTGCTTGTAGCCGACGGATTTGTGTATCAGTTGTCCGGAGAAGTATCCGCATGCACCTGCAGCGATAATGTTGAACATGCAACCAATAACCGGGATCATCGAAACACCGATAAACGTTATAAAAATTGCAATCGAGGAGGCAAAACTGAGAGCGATGACTTTGACAATGTCTAGAGCGCTGGGTTTCGCGCGGTCACTCACTGAACCCTTTCCACAAGCCTTGCATCTGTTGCCGACCGCACACTGCACCATGCAGAAAGGGCAGATTGGTGCCTCACAGTCTATGCATGTAAGTCGGCTTTCGGCGTGATTGCATTGCTTTTTGGACATTACAAACCTCGGAGACCAACAATTACAGTCATCTTGCTATGCCACATTGTATAGGATAACTCGGTCGAGCGCTCACACTTTTTGGAGTTGCCATCTTCTGTGCCACCAAAAGAAGATCATAATCAATCCTGCGACCACAGTGCTGACAGCCATACTCAACCACACCGAATTTGCATTTCCGTTCGTCAGATACAAAAGCAACGCTGCTAGTGAGACTCGCAAAATTGCAAACGCGAACACGGTCGCATACATCGGCACGACAGTGTACCCCGCGCCTTGCATAGCACCTGTAAGTATTCGCCAGCAGGCAAAGAAGGGTTCGGTCCAGCAGACAATACGGAGATAGTCTCTGCATGAAGAAGCGACAGACTGATCGCACGAAATCAGCGACGCTATTTGTGGTGCCAGCAAAAACATCACCAAAGCCACCCCGACATTTATCGCAGCGCCGAGCGACATCACTTGCCACCCGCATAAAGTAGCTCGTTCAGGCATGCGCGCTCCCAGATTTTGTCCAACGATCGATGCAGCGGCTAGATTGAGCCCATACATCGGCATCAGTGTCGATGTTTCCTCCAAGCGCCACCCAGCTGCCCAAGCCGCTTGAGCGATCTGAGGGTGCTGTGTTTTGGATAGAATGAAAAAGACACCAAGTGAACCACCAATAACTGCAAGATCTTGAATGCAAGCCGGCACACCAACTGCAAGGAATCGCTTTAGCCAGGTTAGGGAAAGTCCGTCGCTGAAGATGGCCCGCCAGTTGCATATTTCGCGCAAGTTCGTTTGCTTCAGTCTGAAAACATTGACCGCCACCCCTAATGCACCGCAAAGCGTCCAAGAAATTCCTATGCCGCTTACACCAAAATTGAGTGGTCGCCCGAGGCAAAAGACGAAATCAAAGAGCGCAATTAGAGCAAACACAGTGACCATCGTCACCATAGGTACAACAGCGTTGCCGCTGGCACGAAAAATAGAGTTCGACACCCATAGCACCGTATACGGCACCATTGAAAGAAGGCAGGTGTTTAAGTACAGACATCCTTGTTCTTCAACAGCACCTGAGGCACCGAACAATCGCAGTACGCTTCTGCAAAAGATCCAACCGGTGACGGTTGAGATGGAGCTGAGAACAACGGCGCATATGAGTGCTTGCCGACCGGCTTTCACGGCCGACTCTGTATCACCAGCACCACAAAATCTGCTGATCGTCGCCGTTGTTCCGGCAGAAAGAGCAAGAGTCATCATCATAAAGAGAAACCAGAGTTGCCCACCGACGCCAACAGCAGCCTGAGTGTCTGCTCCGAATCGTCCAGCTATCCATCCTTCAAACAAGTTCATTGCCGACAGTGCAAGCATGTTAACCGTCAAAGGCCAAGCCATATGCCAGACCGTCGCCCAGGTTGAACCCTGGACCAAAACCGCCATTTTCTGCACGTCTTCGCCGGTTTGTGCAGTGATTTCAATTGTCCCTGTTGTCCCGCGATTCTCTAAACATGCCACTTCCATGACGTTTCTCCTTAAACATGAGACGTGATGAGGCGCGCCAACAATGTTGCTGGCGCGTCCCCTTGTGTTGTCATGCATGCATGATACAATTGGCAAAGCGGACGATCAATGCTTATTACGCGCTATTTTTTGTTCAATCGTCCATACTTTCAAGGAAGTGGAGACAGATGGATTTACTTGCCGACGTCTTAAATACGTGTCAATTTAGCTCTACCGTGTATTGCCAGTCTGAATTTACGGCGCCTTGGGGAGTGAAGTGGGAGGGGCGCAAGGGACGCGCCGGCTTCATTATGATCGTCAGGGGCAGCTGCTTGCTCGAGTGCGAACTCTCCGACCAGCCTATTTCCATGGCACCGGGAGACTTCCTTCTCACATCACGCGCGCGACCTTATACGCTGCGTGACTCATTGAGCAGCCAAGTAACCAGATTTGACGACGTGATGGCACAGGTCAACACTGACGACAACACAAGAAACAGAGTTTTTTCCTTTGGAGGCGGGGGTGCAGCGACCAAAGTCGTGATGGGCTGTTATGACTTCGACACCAGCGGCAACAATCCATTCTTTTCGTCGCTGCCGGAATTTATCTATATAAGGTCCGAAGAGTTGCAGAGCGAACCGTGGCTGGAGCCCACACTACGATTTCTTTCATCAGAGCTGGGCAACCAACGATTCGGATCATCCATCGCGGTGGATCGACTGACAGAACTCGTATTCGTGCAAGCCGTGCGCGTGCACATCACTAGAACAAAAATCGCTCGCAACAACGCAAGCGGCTGGTTGAACGCCATTGGTGACGCGCAGATTGGAAAGGCGATAGCCGCAATTCACCAAAACCCCCAAGAACCGTGGGTGGTGGCTTCTCTCGCGCAATTCGTCGGTATGTCGCGATCGGCTTTCGCAGCCAGGTTCAAAGAGCTGACCGGTATTCCACCTTTGGATTATATTACTTCATGGCGCATGCACAAAGCGGAAGCGCTTCTCAAACAAGGGAAGGTTACAGTGTCTGAAGTAGCAAATATAGTAGGCTACACTTCGGAAGCTGCATTCAGCAAAGCATTCAAAAGAGAAACCGGGAAGTCACCAGGGCTCGTTCGAAAATGACAAGCAGCAAATATAGCCCTGCGCAATCAAGGTATAGGTAGAGTACACTGGGTATTATCCGGAAGATGTCGAGATTGAACCGAGGGAGGTTTTTCCGTGTGGCCCACTAAACACAAGTGCTGTGATGCCAAAATCAGATGCTTCGATTGTCGAGAAAAGATTTGCACAGAGTGTATGGTCGTTTCCAAAGACTCCTTGAGATGCAAACGATGCGCAAACAATGGTAAGAAAGGTGAATCGACCGCAAATAAAGGCAAGCGTCCCAGTTTGACACTCGTGGGCAGTGCTGCAAGCAACGGAACCCTCATGATGAAAATGAGCGGCATGGCATTTCTGGGAAGTTTCATTGCCGCAAAATTTCTGTCAGCCTTATCCTGCGTTAGTTGACTGAGCCAGTCTTTGCTGGCAGGGGCTCTGCTAGGGGTTGGTTTCACGGAAGCATTAAGACGCATCGCACCAAAACTGATTAGGCGTGAATCACTGCCTTTTGTGATTGGAGCCATTGTTTTAGGTGCGGTGGTGTGTCAGGTTTTGGACGTGCTCATTTTCAAAACTTCAGTCACTTGGGCAATGGGTATGGGGGAACTGCTGGGAATTGGCCTCATAATCTTGGTTATTGCAGTGCGATTTTGCACGAACAAGCGCTAAGATCATTTAGATGTTAACGACGAGATAAACTGCTTCCAGCCTCCTTCTTGCATTGCATCCACTTCAGCTTGCAGAACGTCCTTTCGCTTCGAAGTTTTTGCTTCGAGAACATGTTTGATGTCCGCGTCATTCAGTTTGGAATACGACAATTTCTTTGCCAACTCTTCCAAAGTTTGTTTCTGCTGCTGAAAGTCTTGTTCGTTGTCGGCGGCATTCACATTATTTACAGCAGCCTTCAATTGTTTGAACGAGTCAGGTGACTTCGCAGATTGAGGCTTGAGATCAGCGACGATCTTATTGAGAATATTGTTGTAATCATCGCGACGAATCTTACTCAGTTCATTCATCTGCTCGCTGTTGATCTTCCCAAGAACAGTAGATGGAATCAGACTTTCCTTATCATCGTTGACAAATGAATGCTGCGGTAGAAACACGGACAATCCGCCGAGTTTATCCATGTTCTTCATAGTAATATTGTCCTGACCAAAGGAGGATTGAACGATCTTATTGTCACCATTGAAGTTAGTCAACAACTTAGTGGCGCTGTCTAGGAGCTTTCCATCAGCATCTTTCAGCTGTCCTGATTTTGCTGCCTCCTGAATTTTTTGCGCGAATGCCTTCAGATCACGCCATTCATATCCACTGCTGGGATCAGAATTTCCTGCAACCATCTTGTGAGTTTCGACGATCGCTTTGTCTATGACATTGCGATTCTCTTGGTTGTTGTTGCACTCTTTGAGCTGTTCTCCAAAAGAATCTAGGTTTTTGCGAAACTCATCATAATTTTGCATGTTGAGGTGAGAGAGTGTGTGGGTTCCTTCCCCATTTAACCCAGCTTTAGCATCAGCTATCATTTTTTCTGCAAGATCGTTTCCGCTAATCGATGGATTATCCGTCACGTGTTTTAGTGATGCAGCCAAGTTTTGCCCATCACTTTTAGCCACCGCGCTTTCCATTTCCTCTGACGCCACCACATCTCTTGTCACCGAACGCATCTTATCCATCACTGTGCTTTCGCTCATTAAACAAGCGTCGAAGTCGAGCAAATCGAGCTTGTCGTGCCCGCTTTTGTCCAATCCCGACTTGATTGCATCCGCCAACCTACCGATGCTGGTCTTTCCATTGTCACCGTGCATACCTTGACCCGCGGTGCCATGGGATTGCACAATCAGCGCCAATTTATTGGAAGGCTTATCGTGGCTGGCAGCATTCACTAAGCTTTCGACATCTTTGTCAAAACCCTTCGATTTAGTGTCAGGCAGTTTGATTACATTGCCATCGGCGAGTTTGTAGTGTTCCACTTTCGGGACCAAGCTTTCGTCTTTACTTGGAACCACCTTATCGACTAAAACAGTAACGGGTTTGTCTTTCGTCTCAGCAGCCAGTTTTTTTATGGAGTCTAACTTGGAGCCCTCACCTTCAGCCTTGCTGGGATTGGACGCAGCGAGTTGTACGGCAACCGTCCACTGATTGGAGTTGGTATTCTTCTCTGGTGGATATGGATTAGTAAATTCGATGGAGTCTGGCGGTGCATCCGGTTTCTTACGAGAGAGGTTTTTAGGATCAAATGGAAGGTGCTGGTCTGCTGGTAAGTTGGAGGATTTTTCGGAAGAACGGTCTTTAACGCGGTCATTGGCTGATTTAATCTCATCCATAGACATCTCCTTGAGCCGGGCGGGGTGGCTCGAATTACAACAAAAATGGCGTAAGAAACGCGTAAGAACGCTATACTCACGGCTATGAGAATCTGGCAGCGAAGTCTGATCTTGGTGACGATACCGATAGTTGTCGGTGCGGCTAATGTCGGTTTTCTTGCGCATTCATTGAGCAAGATTGTCGATTTATTGGACGCCTCCAAGCGTCAGTTTGCACTGATGCAGGAGATTGACCATGTTCTGGTGAGCTTCAGTCTGGCTCTTGGAGAGCTTGCCGGAAGCTTCTCTCACAGCGGTGAGAAAAATCGAAAAAATGCCTTGAACTATATAACCACAACAAAACAAAGCGTGGAGAACATTCGAAGTCTGGGCGCAAATGATCCGGAAATCACGTCGCTTCTCAATGATAAATCAATCAATGAAACTTTCACCGGGCTTGAAAGCATGTTGCAGGATACATCGTTCGATGGCGGACCCGCATCGACTTTTATGGCGATGAAGGAGTTAAAACCAACCTGGGTGCGCGCTGCTCGGGTAACCAATGCATGCCAGAAGTTGCTGGCTCGTGCAAGACAAAATCAAGAAATCATTGAGAAGGAACAGATTGCATCATTGCAAACTCTCTACACACGTCTGTATTTATTGGGGTTTGTCAGTGCCGCACTAATGATTGTTGCCATTGTGTTGTTCAACATCATTGTCGAACGACGTTTGAAGGTTGTATTGAAAAATGCGTCTCGCCTGCCGACGCTGCAAACGCTAGAACTACCATTGGAAGGCTCCGACGAATTCAGCGAATTGGATATGGCAATTCACGAAGCATTCAACAGATTGCAGCTTGGAAGGGATTTCCGCGGAAACGTAATGTCGATGGTCGCCCATGATTTGCGATCTCCGCTTGCATCTATGAATATGGGCATCGAGACTTTACGTGCGCGTACATCTGCTGATGATGTTACGTCTCAAAAGAAACTAGAGAGCATTTCAAAAAGCATCGATCGCATGATCAAACAAATCTCCGAATTTCTAGATGTGCAAAAAATGGAGTTCGGCAAAATTGATATCGCGAGACGCCCGACAACAATGACCGAAATCGTTAAGGCTGTGTTCAGCACGGTCGATGACATGGCCAAATCTAAGGGCTTGCACCTCGAGCTAATCGACAACACAGATGAAGTAAGTCTTGATGGAGAGAAGATCTCTCAGGTTCTTACCAACCTTATCACCAATTCGATAAAGTTCGCGCCGAAGGAATCGACTGTGACTGTGGAAGTCGAACCGCTGCACGAACATGGTATTGAGTGTCGAGTAATAGATCGCGGGCCGGGACTGTCAGAAGAGACGCGTGCTCGCCTTTTCAAGAAATACGTTGCAGGCGAGGCAGTTGATTGGATCGGGCAGAGTGGTCTTGGCTTGTTTATTGCAGGATGGATAGTGCAAAGCCATGGTGGCGAGATTGGATTGAAACCCTCTTCTGAAGCAAAAGGAACAATATTCTGGTTTTCCATTCCTGATTGCAGGTAGACGGTTATATTTGGATGGCTAGAAAACTTGGTGGATACTGGGCGTTAGGGATTGTAGACATATCCTAAACCGGAAACGGTATCAATCAGCTTTGAAGCGTCGGGATAACTGCAGGTTTCGAGTTTTTTGCGCAAGCCGCGAATGAGCATGCGCACTGCGTCTTCTGATGTCGATTTTTCCGACGGCCAGACCGCAGCCAAAAGATCGGCCGCCGAACAGTGCTTACCGGGATGACGCATCAAAAAACTTACTACCGCACATTCCTTTTTAGTAAGCAAAATACTCTCGCATCCAAGATGAAGCGTATTGCTTGCAACATCAAGTCTGATGTTGGATGTAGGATCGGCTGACAGTGCCGCAACAGGACGCCCGCGGCGTAGAAGTGCTTTTAGACGCGCAGACAATTCTCGAACTTGAAAGGGCTTGGAAAGATAATCATCGGCTCCGGAGTCAAAACCGCTCTCCTTATTTTCTATGGCACCTTTGCCGGTCAAAAATAGTATCGCAGTTTCACATCCTGCCTTACGACTTTCACGGCATACATCGATGCCGGAAATTCCAGGCAGCTCCCAGTCAAGCACAATCAAATCGAAACCAAAGTTTTTGATCAGCTGCAAAGCATCCTCGCCGGTGTTGGTCACTTCCACATCGTAGCCGTCATTATCTTTAAGCCACTCAGCGACTTCGCCCGCCAATACTATGTCGTCTTCCACCAAAAGCAATTTGGTCACGCAAATCACCCAACAATTAATCTATGGCTCGACCAATAACAAAGTCTAGCGGATTTCGTCGATATCGCTTAGGACGCAATCATTCATCGATAGCCCAAAAGTCTCGTTCGCCTTACAACTCTTGAGTTTTCGGATTTACCTCGGCCCCACTGCCACGTTATCGCCACATAAGTGCCACGTTGCTAACCCATTGAGTTCCTATAGTTAGGTCATTCTCGCATCGCACCCCCGTTTACTAAAAACTCAAACTGGAGTTCACCCCATGGCAGAGCGTTTCGCAGCTTCGGATAAACAGGTTCAGTCGCAGACTACCGACAGAGTCGACACCCCGCAATACTTGAGCAGAGCCGACATAGATAAATTTGCAGCTTTGCTCAATGGGTCTAAAGAGGCGAAAACAGCGACCAACGATGGTCAGAATGTTCTTCCTTCTATGGAACTCACAGGCGACCAAACTTTCAGCAAGTGCGGAAAGCCTAAAGATGAAAAACTATATGTGAAGTGTGGTCTCACACGCCCAGAACATGAAAGACACGCTCTTCAACCAAACGATGGAAAACTCATCGGCAAGCTCGTTGAAGAACAAACAGATGAACACGGCTTGACACCGAAAGGAGAAAAGGCACTCAAGGAAGCACTGAGTCTAGTGGCAAACAGCAACACCCAAGATGGTCTCGATAAGCTGGCGAAGTTTCTCCCAGAACTCATGACTTGCGACGGTGGCAAGGTCAAGGCTGCATTCGAAGAGTCTCTTCAAGAACTCGGATACAAGACGAAGATGGAATCTCATCTTCCCGAAGAAAAGAGATTGTTTGCTCCGCGTCACTACCGCGTTTCCATTCAAGAGCCCGGCCAAAGCATTTTTGGTGGCAAGATGATCGCCATTGAATTCAAGAATGCCGGTGGCGCCACTGCTGAAGATGAAATCAGCGTTTCTAAATACGCAATCCGAGGTTAAACCAAACTCTTATAGTTTGGCTTCGCCAGCAAACCAACAAACAATTTCATCGCCGGATAATCTGTTATTGTATTAGCCGGCGATGGAGCTTTAATGATGAACAGACGTTCACTGCGTAGGTCGGCACTCCAGGTGTTGTTGGCTGGGGCCATGGGTATGTTTCCTGGTACCATGAACTTGTTGGCGGGGGCCGTGGGCTGTTTGGCGTGTTCGGTTGTGCTGACAAGTTGCGGCGGGGGCGGCGGCGGTGCGCCAGCAGGCATGCAACCACTTCAACCCGGACAACCGCCTCAAAAGCCGCCAGAGGGAATGTTTTCGAAGGTTCCACCAGTCCAAGGTGGGCAGAATGCAACGACTCCACTGCCGTTTGACCAGCCATTTCGCCTTGGCAATATGGAGTACCAGTTTATCGGTTCTAAAGGCAAGGACTTCGTCGGTCTCGAGTCAAGTCCTGCGATGCGCCCAACTGAGGGAAACATCTTCTTCGTCATCCGCTATCAAGTCATAAATCGCGGGCCATCTGCCGTAACTGTTCCTAACAACGCTGCAGTGAAAATTCTGAATGTTTCGACCAACTTGTACGTCGACCTCGATCAAGCTGCAACCAACGCGAACATCATGTCTGGCGCTGCAACGGGAATGCCCGATCAACTAGTGTTGGAGCCGAATCAGCCAAACATTCAAACACTTGTTTTTCAGATGCCGAACGTTGATCTTGCACAGTTTTCGATTGTCGTGGCAGATCCTGCAAACCAGCAAGTATTTCAAGCCGTTAAGTTGAGCAACTAACTTTTTCTCTCTTGCTCTCACGCCGCCGAAGAAGAGCTTTCCATGCCATTGGCATGAAGATCTGTCCGCCGATTTTTACACCGTGAAAATTGGTTTCTTCAAGACTGACGAGATCGAAATACTCGCATTCCAATTCAGCGCAAAGATCTTGTGGTGTCACCCGCGGTGGTCCCTTTTCTTCGGGACCGGGCTCATTTGTGCTGCCGGCCAGAACTAGATAATACCCGCCAGGAGCCACATAGCGCTCTAGAGTTTTTTGAAATCCCTTGAGATTTATGTTGCGAACGATGTGGTATGTTCCACGATCGAAAACAAAGGGAAATGGTGCGCCAAGGTCAGGTAAATCCGTTACGTCGTTCTGCAAGAACTTGATGGAGACACCCTCCTTCTCCGCCTTTTCCTTTGCTTGCTTGATTGCTAACTCAGACAGATCAACTGCAGTAACTTCAAAACCTGCCTTGGTCAGATAGATTGCATTCGTACCGGTGCCGCAGCCGATTTCAAGAACTCTGCATGGCTTGATCAAATCTGAACTCAAAAGTTCAGTCAAGCTCTCTGATGGCAACCCGCTGTCCCACGGGGTGTCGGAGGTTACGTAGCGTTCGTTCCAATCGATGTTTGTTTCCATTGTTGTGCTCGCAGATGCATCAAATAAAGAGAGGCATCTTAGCACGAACTAAATTTCAAGGGTTCAATCCCACCACAGATGAATGTACTGCGAGTTAGTCAAATCACCCATGATTGCCTTAATTGGTCGGCTTTCATGTTCCGCGATATCTGGGCAGAAACGATGAATGTCCTCAGCGAGACTACGCACGTCAGGAGGAGCAACAATATCGGCTTGCACCCAATCCTCGGCAAAGCCTCGCAAGGTCAGTGATAACTTGTAGGTTTCGTCCCACTCGCGCATCTTTTCAATAACATCTTCAGCAATCATATATGCGACTCCTCCCATAAGCCGCAACAGTTGATACTGGTCAGTAGCCTTCAATATGAGCAGATTCTCTTTGCCGGTTTCGTTGTAGAGAACTGTGTAGCCTTGATTTTGCAGCTTAGCGCGCAACTCTCGATGCAACTCGGGATATTCACGCTGTTCGATTGCGACCACACCGTGCCCATGCACATGCGCTTCACTGATGGCTTCGCTGCGTTCTAGAGTTACTAGCAACCCGTACTTCGATACAGCAACGTTGCGTCCACCGCATAGTTGCAGGGCTTCAATTGCGGGTGCGGTAAGTCCGACGCCCGGCGCCTGTTGAATTGCTTCGTCAACAGAGAGCCAGGTAGGGCTCCGAAGCCACTCACGAAAAGATTCATCGCCATCACCGCCACGACCACTCTTTTGTTCCGTTTTATGCTCTGGTGTTCCGATTTCGCGATTCACCGCTTGCACGAACTCTTCGATGACGATTTCAGCAACGCCGCGAGTGCTGTTGTCGTCGTCCCAAATCATCAGTTCCTTACCGTTTTCTGTTTCGACAAAACCCTTCCAAGTCTTCACGTATAGCGCTTTATCGATTAGCTTGTAACCAGCATCCTCTCCCATTTTGGCAGCATGCTTCAAAAGATCCGCTATTTTTGTAGATGTGGAACCTAATACACAAAGTACTCGCTTCGTGAGTACCCATCTGAGTTCATAGCCAAAATATGAAAGGTGATCATCAGCGATGGAGATATTGCTCTTCTTGTCTCCCGTTGTCGGTTTTGCGTTGAAGCGTGTTGCAATATTGCGCAAAGCAACCACAAACTCTTCCACTGTATGCGGTGGCAATTCGCTCGGTTGATCCTTCTCACGCTCTCTATTTTGAGAGAACACATCCCACAGTTTTGCACCAGCAAACAGCCCAAACAAAAGCATCCCCAGAGCGCTGCCGCCTCTCGGTGCCCCGTCAATATCGGGCTCACGCATCCACTTTACAGTGACAGCAAAAGCTCCAAGGCCACAGATAATACTAACAACTCCAAGAATCAACTTCACAAACAAAATTGCAGTAACGGGAATGGGGAGTCGCGCCGCGTTATCTGAAACGAGTCGACAGATCACCGCTGCTACGAGGATCACCATGATAGTGGAAATTTTGCGACGATGACGTTGACTAAAGATGGTGACAGCAAGACCCGCAGCCAGCAGATACATAAGCCATGAGGTTTTCGTTGCCACAGCCGACTTCGGTTTTACACTCTCTGACTTAACCCACCATATTTCACCTTGGTTATTTCCACTGAGAAAATTAACTGGTATCACGCCAGCTGTTTCAGTGAACACACTGAGAACGATCGTTCCTGGAGGCACCTGTATGATGCCGTCTCCGCTTGACGCTGGATCATCCAAAAGCTCCGCTCTGGATGCTAGCTTTACTGGTTCATCTTCCGCGTTGCTTAGTGCATACTCTCGCGGATTTGCTACAGCGATTCCGATCTTTTTATTCTTAGGTATCACTTCGATTGTTTTTGGTTCGAAGCGATGGAGCAATTCTATGAATATCGGCTTATCGCCCGCGTTTTGTACGAACTTGATCAGCGCATCCCTGTCCTTAATCGGCTGTCCGTCTGCCGATACAATCTGATCGCCAACTTCAATCTTTTCTTTCCACTGCGCCCCTACATCTACAATTTTCACAACGAAGACTTCCTTGCGAAACTTATCCTGACTCACTTTGACAGCACTTTTCGTGTCTTGCCCAAAGCAAATGGAAGGAACAGAGATTGTTGCAGCAACAAAAAGCAAAACCGCAAGCGAGGCGATGCGACAAAAATGCCGAGTCGCGCGTTGCGACAATGAGCGCAACCAATTAATCGTCATCTGATTAATCCTGCAAAAACTTCGCTGGGACACCGCCGAATCTGCTTCAAACAGCGACTTACCCTATGTTCATCGATTCAAAACAGATTCCGCTAAAGCAGTCCCCATGCCATTCCTGCTATCATCAGGACCACTGCCGCCAGGCTGCCGAGCATCCACAATGACGCGCGTTTGCGTCGCCAGAGAAAGAAGGCGCCTAAGCCCAACGCACCCAAAACTGACGCGACTATCGTGGCGATTCTTATTGGCTCGTCACCACCACAGTTATACACAACAACTTTCTTGCTGCACGTGTTTACGCCTTTGATGCTGGTCGGTGGCTGCTCGTCGTTGTGAGAATTGGGGTCAACCCGCAAGTCACCCAGTTGTGCTTGCGCCTCTCCCATCTCAGGTTGCGCTTGCGACTGTGTTGCACCAGGCTTCACGGGATCGATTGCACCTTGCGCGACGGCTCTCTCCGGCATTCCAAACCATGTAAACATCACTGTGCAAGCCACAGCAAGTTTTCTCATCTTGTTTCTCAATTTTCGCAATCCAACCGGGCAGTTGTCGGTGATTACTGTTCCATCCTTCCTTCTATAAAGGCGAACGCACAAACGCCCCTCGCTGGTTCGAATCAGTTCAGACGCTTCCTTAGAAGACATCTCAGATATGTTGTACACATTGAGCTTGCATTGCCCACAAAATCTGATGCGCTCATCGCCATCCATTGACGCCCAATCTGCCGGACATGGGGCAGCTACCTTAACTCTATCGAGAAGATCGTCGTCTTTCATGGCACCCTCCACGGTCTGGGTAGTTCCATTCTAAACAATGGGCTATTTCCGCGCTCATGAGCCATGAAAGACCTAAACCCAAGTGTGGGACAAGGTCAAATCCGAAACCTTAAGCAACGTAAGGCAAAAGGGATTTTGGGGTTATCGATGAAACTTGAGAGCTTCAGCGATATCGACGAAATTCAAAGTTTCGGCTTTGGCTTCCCAACGAACCCAAAAATCTCGCTTTGCACCGACAGCGCCGGAGTTCAAGGCTTTTTCAAAATTGAACCCTAATATGCAGGCACCCACAACCCCCGCTGGTTCAATTTCCCAAATATGTCAACCAAAAATACTCAATCAGACCTAAATATCGCTCCGTTCGACAATTTCTCATCTAATGATGCCAAAAATTCCGTACACGCATTGACGGAAGTACTGGCGAGCATGAAGTTGATGGTGAGCCAGGCTCATCTCGAAAAAATTACGTCGACCACGCACAACGGTCTTCCCGAGTTGGTAATCGATGGTTTGGACAGAGGCTACGCACCAACTCCCAAACATGAAATCAAAAGTCAAATTGTCGGAGTGAATCCTAGCGAAATCATTGACAGAGGATACGCTCCAGCTCCGATACATAGTGTCATCAAAAAAGACTATTCAGGACTGGAAAAGTTTGCCCCTCGCTTTATCAAGAACGAAGACTTAGCGCTCTCGGACAAAGGTCAACCTCCGAGAGCTGATGCAAGCGATAAGAGCAGTTCTCAGAAAGCTGCCGAAAAGTCTAAGCCATCTTTGACAGGCGAAATTCGCAACGAAGACGGAAGCGTTGCCTACACCGTGATCGCAGGCAAAGTGCTCGACAAAAACGGCAAACACTTCGCCGACATGAATGCTGACGGCAGTTTGCACATCAAAAACGAAACTACAGATGTTAATCGCGAACTAGTTAAAGGTCTCAGATTTGAAGGAACAGAAAACGGCAAGCGCAGAGTTTTTGAAACATCTGAGAGCATGTCGGAAGGCAAGATCTTTCTTCCAGGCAAAGATGGAAAGCAAGTCGAATATGAAGTTCGCATGGGAATGATCATCGACAAGAAAACCGGCGAGCAAATTGGACTTCTAAAGGCGCCTGGCGAATCAGCTGATGGAAAACTCTCGGGCGGATCGATTATCAAATTCGATACAAAGGAAGAGGTTCCATTGCGCGATGTTAAAGGTGCAGTGTTCGACTTGCATCTCATGGGTCAGCGCAAAGATGTCTACATCAAAGGCGCGGCTCTCGGTGCTGCCGACGGTAAGAATGCGGACACTGGTCTCTTTAATATTGGCGGCGCGCAAGCCAAAGAAGTAGGTCTTGTCGGTCGCGCCACCAAAGCCGCAAAAGACGCTAGCGGCGAACAAAAGGAAGATGCAGAATTCGTCATTAAGCGTGCACAAAGCATGCAAAAAAACCTCAGCGAAATGTTGGAAAAGGGAACAAGCCCAGATGCTCGATTCGTTCAAAATGTGGAGTCGCAGCTAAGCAATGCAGAAGGCACACTCAAGGGTGACAAGCTCGCTCGCCACAAACATCGCCTCGACAACGAACAACCAAAGCTCGAAGATCTTCCGAAAGATACAAGCAAGATTAATGGTTGGATCAAGTTACCTGTTGCAGAAGCTGGTCATCCCAACAAACAGCTCGAAATCAAAAACGGCATGATTATGGCTGAAGACGGCAAAACCGCAATTGGTCGCATCGATGATGCTGATGGTCGCATCACGATTATGGATCCGTCCACCGGCAAATTGTCCCACACCACAATCAAAGACATGCAAGGAAGCGTGTGGCACATGGAGTATCCTGGCAAAGACGGCAAGTCATCGCAGACAGTGAATTGGATCGCGTTGGGTTCTGAGGGTGGAGTGCGCAGCGTCGACGATCTCAAACGCAAAGGCCGCGCAGAAGTCATCTTTGCTGAAGAAGCGAACAAAGAGCTTGGCGAAACCTACAAGAGCAAACTGTTCCTCACACAAGCTGAAACCAACAACATCGACTTCCAAATGAAGCTAGACAACATCATCAAAAATGGTGTTCAGAGCCAATCGGATCTCGATTTAGTAAAGTCCGGAGCCAAAGAACACGTTCGCCCGGAAGGCTATCGCGATCAGCCTCCGCCCGAGGCTCCCAGCGTTGAACTTCCGCGACTCACTCAAGAAAACGTCAACCAAGTCAACGGACGCTTGCGCATAGGACCTGAATCGTTTGCCATCGTCAATGGTGACCTCTACCACCTTGAATCGGAAAATGGCCAGCTCGTTCAAGCTGAAAAACCATGCGGAAAGTTAGGACCCGGCTACACCGTATCGATTGAAGGCAGAGAGCCCGTTAGCCTGGCAGATCAGAATCGAGTGTTGTTGCAGTTCACGGTTCCTGGTGACGCACGCGAACATCGCATTATCGGACTCGGCTCCGGGCACACTTCCGAAACAGGCAAATGGCAGCGCGGTGGGTTGGTTGAAGCGGACCAACTATTGAATGAGTCTGGACAGGCTTATATCGCTGCACTCAACAGCAATGTTAGATACTTCGAAGAGCGCCCATGGACGACAGGCGCATTAGGCAACGCCGTAATCGGCGATCGCGAAGGGCTTTTGAAAGAATTTGCCAACCAAATGGAAAAAGAAAACAAGTACTTGAAGGAAAACATCAATGACTTGTTTAGCGATAAGGGATTTGATCCCGCCAAGGAAAGCAACGTTCAAATCGATCATGCAATAACCTCCAGCGAACATCTGGTGGCCAATCTCGGATGGAGATCCAAAACATCCGAAGATCTCGCCAATGATGGTATCGCAATGCAGAAGTTGGTCAACACATCCGCGACCATGGTTGCCACCACTGTTCTCACGGCAGGCGTGGGCCACGTACTCAACGCCGCAGTCGCCGCAGGCAGATTAACGCAAGGTGCAGCCTACGTATTGGAGTTTGGAACCAGCACCGCCATCGGTGCAACAGTCAAAGCGGTCGGACAAGCTTCTGAAACATCTAACTGGAAAGACAATGCCGCCTCGGGTGCACTGGAAGGCGCCGCTATGGCATTCGGTTCTGTACTAGGAAAAGAACTGGGAAGCCTCTCCAGCTTGAAGAACGTCAAAGAAGCTCTCGAATTGCAGCAAGCAGGCAAGGTTCTCTCAGCAGAACAATCAGCCCTTCTCAAAACCGTTGTCGGTCGCCTCAACCAAGCCGGTTACAGCGAAACCGCAATTAAGGGCATCTTCCTCGCTACCAAGGGCGCTGACGCCGTTGTGCGGTCAACCGCGATGAACGCCGCATCATCGATTCAAAACCATGATTGGAGCAATTTCAACGCCAAGACCGTAGCCGCCGGCGCACTATTCGACGTTCTTTCCAACACAGTTGGTCATGGCGCTAACTCTGGTCTCAGCAAACTCGGGGTCAACGAGCAAGGAGTAGTCGCCAGAGTAGTCAACGACATGGCTCAATCCTACAGCAACTCAGCAATGTCTGAAGTGCAGAATGCAATAAATCAAGAACGTCAGCGCATCGCCAAAGAAATGGGTGTGACCCCAGATATGGTGAGCGACGCAACCCTCGACAAGAAGATTAGCTGGAACAACGTCCTCAACAAAGTCAACGAAGCAGGCACACAAGCGATGGTGACCGCACCGCTGATCACACTCGCCACTCATCCATTGGTGAAGATGGGCGAACATGTCGCGAAGGGAAACGCAAAGGGCAACAACGCGCATGGCACCGAAGCACATGAAGCTCCAGCTCCGGCACCGAAGCATGAAGCTCCAGCCCCAGCTCCTGTCGAACACACAGCACTCAAAGTCGGTCAATCCGTCAAGCAACACGGCGAAAACTTCGTAGTCGCCGGACACGGCCCAGACGGCAAAGCCATTCTCCACCAACCAGGTCGAGGAATGGACCGGGCCATGATCTCAGAACCGGTGACTCCAGAACAACTCAAAACCAACTACGAAAAAATAACCGTAGATGGCAACGACCTCTATCGCAATAAAAAGACCAACGAACTCTACTCCAAATTTCCAGGCAATCAGCTTGTTCCTTGCCACACATATGTTTTTGCCGACAGCACCGCTCTGCCTAAAACAATTGCCGGCACTCAGGTGAAAACTGGTATCGATGTCGATACCAACAAAAAGTCCGCCGGCGATTCTCATCAAAAAGTCAGCCGCGATGCAATTCCCGAAACCAAAATCGATGACCATGCAACAACAGTCGCCATCAACCCAAGCAAAGCCAGAACAGGCGACAAAGTAAGACTCAACGGCGAAGAGTTTAAGGTCGTTTTCGCAGCCGGCGGTGAAGCTCTCATACATCAAAGAGAACGCGGTGTCCATGAACACGTTATCACCAAAAACCTCACCAAAGAAGAATTCGCGAAGTTCGACAAGTTTTCGGTCGACGGACGAGAACTCTATAGAAAGCCTGGCGACAGCAATATGTATGAAGTTCTCAACGACAGAGAAAAGGGCGTTTTGGTAATTCGCGTCAAAGACTATGTTGTCGCAAAGGCCAGCGACCTCGTCGTCACCAAACCAGCCGCCAACGTCGAAGCGATTGAAGTCGGAAACGGCGGTCGCCCAATCAAAGTCGAAAGACAAAAGGGCAGCAATCACCTCGACAAAATTACTTTCCCAGACGGCAGAGTCGCCGAGTTCACATCGCAAAAGGGTTGGACTGAGTACTATCCACCAGGTCACAAACTGGAAGGAACATTGCCAACCACGGCCGAAGTTTCCTATCACATGAATAAAGATGGAACCCTCGTGCGCGCCGACGGTGTCGAAGAAGTCCACTACAAGCCAAACGGCAAGTCCGAACTTCATGCCGATCGCAGAAATTTCAATATTCATGCAAATGTATCAGAAGAGTTCATCGCAAAAGTAGAAAAAGCCTATCTAGATCTTCCCAAGCCTCTGCGCCAACTCTTGGCACAAACCGGCCAAAAGGTGCACATCGCAAAACTCAGCACGGACGTCAGACCTGACTACAAAGGAATGCACCCGAGAGGTCACGAAAAGGACGCCACATTCTCGTGCATAGACGGCGTGTACTTCCCCGACAAGCGGCAAGTCGTGGTAGCTGAAGAGTACCGAGTTTTAGACCCGCATCATCGACTTTACCAGAAGTCAAACCGCGGCGATGGAGTGCTCAGACATGAGGTCGGACACGCTATAGACGAAGCATTGAAGTACATTTCGAGGAGTCCTGAATTCGAAGCCGCATACAAGAAGGACGTCGCCGATTTCGTCAGCAAACTAAAGCCCGCTGAAAGAGAACGGTTCGAGTATTTTCTGCAAACACCGGACAAATCTAAGACACTCGGAGGTCCGGCCGGGCAAAGCGAAGTTTTCGCCGAGATGCTCGGCATCATATACGGTGGCGGCGCCTCCTCCTACCACCGTAAGGAACTGCCAAAGTTGTTCCCCAACGTCAAAAAATTGATGGAATCTAAGTTGGCTCAATACAGATAAGGATAGACGCAACAATGCAAACAATCGAAAATCAAGAATCAATCGGTCTTGCCTGGCTTGAGGATGATGGTGTCCTGACCCTCATGATAAACGTAGAAATCGCCGGCAGAAATGATGTTTACTTCGAAGAAATCCAACCAAGCGAAGGTCGCTTCATGCGCATGATCGATCACTTGGGCGGTCTAGGCTTCGGCGAGAACAAAGCGATTCCACCTTACGAAGCTTATGAAGTAGACGGCGAAGAATACTACCGCACTCCAACTTTAGAGTTTTCATGCGCAGTCGAGTACGACTATTAACTGAAGCTGCTCGATTTTAATGCCACATGAATCCATGACTACCAAACGATTCTGAAATACGACTCGAAACATTGGCATCACCATGCGCCTTCGATTCCGACCAAATCGATTTCGCCTCATCTGCACCGGGAGGTAGCGCTCGAATCAGCATAGCTTGCAAATTCGCTAACTTGTTTACTCGTTGAACTCCAGCTGTGTTTACACCCATGACCACGGTAGCGTCGTCACCGCTGTTGGCATTACTAGATGATTGAGACGTTAGAGAACCTGACTTGTTTTCATTCCAAGCGTCACCAAATTTTGGTGAGTCATTTCCTGTCGATCTCGAACTCGGCATCGAGCTAATCGCGACAATGCCTACGGCGATTGCACCGATAGCAATGATACTTACAGCAAAGAATATCGCCAACAGTCCAAGCGCCTTCCAAAACGTTCGATTCATCCAACGACTAATCGCGATTCCACCTGCAATCATCAACACGGCAAATCCACAACAATACCAAACCATCGGATCGATACCAAACCATCGGATCGATGATTGGCTTATTCACGGTCTGTTCCATATCATCCATGAAACCGCCGAATCCTTTCGTTTCAACGATGTTTTTCTCAGACATCGTGCCTTTCTTGGCTGGAATCGGCAAAAACATTGCATTTCCGCCAGAACTCTTGTTCTGAGCAACGTTTTGGTATGCCAGCACATGAACGGTCTTGCCGTCTTTCTCAATCTCGGACACATAACCAACAGTGTTGGTAAAGTCAGCAAACAAAAGCGTCTCAACCGAACCAGAGCTCAAATGTGACCGAATTTATCGTACACAGTATAGAATGATATGCACCGATTTTCGAGGGCCGGCTTGATGGCATTCCCAACCGCAGTGCGCAACGTGATTGTGGCAATAATAAGCCTGGCGTTTTTCTCAGCATGCAATCTAGTAATGGGCAACACGACTTTCAGTGGGTTGCCGAGCGACAACGAACTGCGCAATCACTTCAACAGGCACCGCAAAGAGTTCGAGTCATTGCGCAATATGATTCTCGATGACAAAAAGATTACGGTCGTGAGCCCTGATCGAATCAATGCCGTAGGCAAACAAGGACTGGCGTGGGCCGTTCCCACAGAAGGCGGTCCACCACGCACTCTTAACGACAAGGACTTTTTTGTCTCTGCATACTTCAACTCCCTTGGAATTGACAAAGCTCGATACGACAAATATTGCGAGCTCATACAGGCAACCGGTGCAGATATGATTACGAAAAATGGCGACTCGGTAGGCTTTCAGATGTTGTCCGTTAACAACAGGATTCGCTTCTATGAACGCAACATTCTCTATTCACCAACAGAGCCGCCAGCAGGACTTTGCAACGACACCTTAATGAATCAGGAAAACAGCGAACGCGCCACCACCGCTACTCAGCTTACGGGTAGTGATTGGTTTATCACCTATCATTCGGTGACTGGCTGCCCGTAGACCTTTAAGGTTCAAGATACATAAGTAGCCTTATCTCTCAGTGAACTCGATTTTGGGAACCTGCGTACCGCAAAGAGACGATGCATAGTTTTGGTTTAGACAGTTGCGTGCATCTTTGCTGTCTTTCAAGTACGCATCAAAAAACACAACCGTCATCGCCTTCGCGATGCGTTGCTGATCGTCGCGAGCAGGAGACCGTATAAGTTCAAATCGCTGCTTTGGATTGTACGAAAAACCCATGTGATCTGCGTTGATCAACCACGCCAAATACTTGTCGCCAGGCGGCATCAAAGCAAAACCATCTTGCCGGGCGGTTGCGGGCATTTGTGTTCCATCAAATTTCTTTTGAGTGTCTTTGGTGCCAGTTATCCAAAGCATCGGTCGATCGATGGAGGCAAAACTTTTTTCGTCGAAACAAACTGTTCCTGGTCCCTGAGGCGAAAGCGCTACACCGGCTTTAACCCTGGGATCTGCCAGGTTTGCCGGCACCTTGAGCGGCAATGGTTTGGAACCAGCAATCAAATAATTCAACCGCGGCTTGGCACCACAAACCACTTCAGTTGTGTATGCTCCAAACGAATGCCCCGTCACGCCGATTTCGTTCGGTTGTATCCGCCCTTTGAGATCAGCATCGCCACTATTCCATTTAAGGGCCATATCTATCGCAAACTTCACATCACCAGGTCTTTCAAGAGCTGCGTCCGCATCACAAGTGATTCGATGAAGAGCCGCACCCGGCGACATTCTTCCGCCTCGCCTGGATATATAGTATCGGAATTTAAGATTGCTGCTGTCGAGATGTGTAGGGGCAACAACCACATATCCGTGACTGGCTAGATGCTGCGCCTGAGTGATGTTAGCATCGAAATTTCCGGCCGCGCCATGCGAAAAAATGATCAGAGGGAACGGACCCTGCCCCTGAGGAATGAAGACCTTGAGTGGCACTTTCCGATGCCTAGGCTGATCGACAAGCTCGGCATGCTCGATTTCCTTGACAGTGTAGGAACCCATTGATTCGAACGGCGTGCTTGCGCCCAGCACGACATTGGAAACTAATGAGAGCGCCGAAAGCAGCGTGCCGCAAAGCATCGTTAGATAAAGCAGCGTCCGCAGATTCGTCAGGTGTAGATTCATGGCCGGTCTCATCCAAGTCTTTTCTTCTTCTACCCGGCGAGCTCGAAAAGGTTTCGTTTGATAGTATTGAGAGTAGTAGGCACCTGGGCGATTCGGGACTCAACTAATGTATTCGGCACTGGACAATATGGTAGTGATGTCCACAAGCCTGTTGGCTTATCTCTCTTTTGCCACCATCGGCAACGTGTTTCTCGGCGCCATCGTGGCATTTTGCATGAAAAGGGCGTCTCTGGGCGGCTTGTTGATGGCGATGTGCCCGATTGGGGCGTTAGCCGGAATGGCCGCGCCCGGAACCACTTACTGGGTACTGATGCAAGCCCGTGACACCAACATCGACGAACGTTTTCTTCCGATAATTGTGCTTCCGGTGATTTTTGGTTTCTATGGCATTTTCGTCGCAATCTGGTTTACGCCGTTTCGAATTGCGCAAAAGACGGACAATGTCTACAAATGGCTTATATTTGCCGCGACTTTCTTTGCATGGGTTCCCTTGGTTTGGCCTCTGCAATTGTATGCAGCCATCAAGCACGAGAATAATCTGAGGGAACAGCAAAAAATTGCCGCAACCAACGAAAACTTGCCTGGAGCCGAGGCTGTCGAAGCACCTGTAGTTGAGCAGCAGCCCGGGATCGTTACCACGGAATCTGTTGCTATCGCCACCTCTGATCCCGTCGCCACCACCGAACCCGCGGTATCCGCCACGGAACAAGTCCCGACTGAAGCTGTCGTCACAAGCGAACCAATAAATACACCAGATTCTACTGCTACTGCTTAACGGCGTTCCGCCAAGTCGGGCTTCGTAGCAAAGTTTAGTGCGGCTCTTGCAAGAATTCTCGTCGAGTCCAAAACTGGAAGGGTCGAATCCTCTTGTGACACCAAAAGCGGTATCTCGGTGCAGCCAAGAACAACTGCATCGCATCCTTGTTTCTCACTCAGTTTCTCAATTACAGAACCAAAGTAGTTTCGCGAGGCGCCGGAAAATACGCCGTTGACCAATTCATCAAAGATTATGTCGTGAATTCTTTGCCGCGTCGCCGAATCAGGAATTTCGCTTTCAATGCCGAGCTTTTTCAAACTGTCCGGATACACCGGACCTTCCATGAGGTATTTGGTTCCCAGCACACCGAGTTTCTTGTAGCCTCGTTCCTTCGCACTCTTCGCAACCTCTTCCGCAATATGCAGCCATGGAATCTTGGATTTTTTCACTACCTTGTCGAATGCTTGGTGAATCGTATTGTCCGGACAAATTGCAAATTCCGCACCGATACTTGCAAGCTTGTCGGCTGATGCAATCATGAGTTTGGCGATCTCGTCCCAACCCTCAGAGTTAAGGGCGTCCATGTACGAACGCAGTGAAAATGTGTGCATGGAAACTTCAGGGTGATCGTATTCACCCAGAATCGATGCGCCCTCCGCGCAGATCGTTCGGTAGCACAATGCCGCGCCCTCCGCGCTGCAGGCAACTATGCCGATGTGTTTGGAGTTGGACATAAATGCTCCTATTTTATCGCCACGAACACGACATGATGCATATCCTCATGTCCCATTTTATTGGTGACATTGTCTTTGAGGATCTTGATTTTGCCTCTCTTTTCCATGTTTTTAAGCAGCCTGTATGACGTGCCGTCTCGGCAATCCGCGCTCCACTCGCCGCCGGTTTGCTTGATTAGTTCAGAAACGCTCTTGATGAGCGAAAGCGTTTTGTGAACGTTGGCATCAGGCATCACCGCGATGTCCGAGATGTAGCGGTTGCTAGGTTCGATCAATGCATAACCGATTACGCCCTTGCCCGGCTCTTCAATTACCAGACCGCGAGTGTCGGCATCGATTGGCACTTCTTGCCACCCTTCAGGATAGCGCGCTCTGGAAATCTTCTGAAGCGCTTCCAAATCGGAGTTTAGAGCACCGCGAACAGTGACTTCGTCTTTAGCTGTGCTTGGTTTGAGTTCTGCATTCTCTGCCAACAAAACTTGCTTGTGCGCATCTGTGTAGCCGGAGTAGTCGGAGGGCAACTTGAGTGCTTTGTCACCGGCCTCGCTCCAACCAGTCAAATCAAGGTCGCCGTGACCGGTGCCGAGCGTGACGCGATGATGTTTCTTCGCCAGTTCATTAGCAGCTTGCTGATAAACCTTCTTCACGTCTTCAGCACGAGTGCCGACTCCTTTTGCTTCAACGTTGTCGAAGGCTACACCGTTGTTGTCCGCGATCCACACCCACGACTCAGCCACTACTTCGCCATGCTTATTTTCAACGACGAAAAATCCCGACTTCGGATTTTCCTGTCCGTACCATGCACTGGAGGAAGCGGCGCCATCAGGGTGCTGGCAGCTGTTAGTGTGTTGCCCGAGGAACAACCCGCGCGTGTCGTTTCTGGGAATGAACTTACCTATGAGTTCTCCCGATTGCCAAACCATATCGATCGGGAACGGCACCGGCACCGTCTGTGATGCCAAATATCTGGTCTCGCGCTCTTTGTACTGCCTTGGTGACATACCCCAAGCACCAGCTTCAACGGCGAATTCTTTGTCTGCCACATTCTCGTATTTGTTGGTCAGCAAGTGCTCCATGATGTCTCTGAACGGAGCGACTCTCTTCTCCTCCGGAACTTCAGACCAGCGCCTAGTCAGCAGTTCAAGTTGCGTGATGTTGCGGTTTGCATTGTGCAGGAGTGTTTGACCAAGCCCATTAAGCTCAGCAGCAGGAACTATCGGCAACCAGTAGGTAGCATCATGCTCAGTTCTGCCCACGCGTTTTTGAACTTGCAGCCAGTTGTCCCATCCACCTCTGAATGTGAGTGCCAGCTTGAGTGCTGTCGATGCAGCATAGTCATGTCCACGCGCAGTACCGGCAGCTTCAGCAGACAGTCCGCCAACCAGCTTTTGATAAGCGGCATCGAAATGCCCACTCTTCAAACCTGTAAGCACCTTGAACGGTTCCGCGGCGTTCTCCAAAATAGCCCTGTGCAAACCATGCTTCGCTGCAGTCGACATACCACCGTGGAGCGCTTCGATTGCCACCGGCAGCGATCTCCACTGGCTTGTACCTAGACGACCGATGATTGCAGCCCGTCCCTCTCCGCTTACTTGCGCAAAGCGCTCACGAAACGCCGCATCCAACTCAGCATCGATGGGCTTGTTTCCAAACTCGGCAGGATTTTCAATTCCTTTTGCTGCCAAAGTTTCGCGCCAAGCAACGCCTGCTGCAAGCCGTTTTTGTGGTGGCAATGCACCAATTTCAGTTGCCAATGCATAAGGCAATGTCGGTTCGGCTTGCCACGCTTGAGCTGCCTGTGTGATCTGTTCTGCCGTGTGTGATTTATAGGTTTGTCCGGTGCTCTTAACGTGGTCATGAACTGCGCCCAAACTCCATTCGGGAAGTTGCGCAGTGGCATCCCATGAAGCCATCTCTTTGACTACAGGGTGTCGCGGATTTTGATCCCATCTACGCTGCCCCCGGGGAGGAGGCATTCCGGTCACCATATCGAGAAAACGATTTTGATCCCCTCTGTGGTGATCCAGGGGAGGATCCATTCTGGTTATCAAATCGAGAAAACGAGTTGCTTCCGCGGCGCCGGAGATACCGGTTTCTGAAGCTAATTTGTAGGCGGACAGTCGATATTCTTCTATCACCTCAGGCGGCTTGGTGTCGAACACCTTTTGAATTTCATAGGCGGTGTTGAGATGTCCTAAAGTTTCGGCGTTGACTCCCTTATCGAACACCTGTTGGTGTCCGATGATGTAGTCTGCAACCCACTTAGCTTTCTCTGATCGCGCTCCTGCAAGTTCCGCAAGTTTCATACCGTCTTGCATCGATTTGAATCGGGTCAGGGTAGCAACGGCATCTGCTTCCTCTACGGTAAGAGACTGATCTTTCTCAACATCCTTCGATGCAACAGCTTTATCTAAAATCTGTTGTGCGACCTCGACTCGTTCGCCAATCTTAGTTAGCTTCGCCAGGGCAGCTTCGTCGATAGGACCTGCGTCCGAGTACTGTCTTCCATATCGATCGGCCTTGATTCTCTGCGCTACGAACTCCGCACATGGTCCGCGCATAGCCAGAGCTGTAATCAGGCGAGCATCCATGTCTCCAGGTTCGTTGCCGAGGGTGGCAATTGCCCTGGCTTCTTCCAATGTGATAGCTGCACCAGATTTGGTGCCGACCGACTTGCCATGTTCCACTTCTGTCAAGACATGGCGGGCTTGCACATATGGACCTGATTCTGCGAAGTGCGCATCAATTTCTTGTTGAGTAATAGGTTGGTTAGAAACCTTGTTCAAACGCCGCCCAATAAATTCTGCGGCCGCTCCGCGCTCGCCCAGGAGCTGCACCAGGTGCAACGATTGTTCTTGCGACTCACTGCGGAGAATTCTTATCGCGTTTGCTTCTTCAACCGTGATTGGAGCTTTGTCTGCTTTTCCAGCATATGGTGTTTGCCGAGTCTTTTCGAGATTCGCCACCACATCTAGTGCAGCAACATATTCATGAGCCTTGTGGGTCGTCTCTGCCAACCATTCAGGAGTGACGGTGGTTGGATATCCGGTTCCGCGCCTGCCGTGCTCCAAAATAATGACGTCGGTGGGGCGCCGCAACATGTAACCGGCAATCTTGCTGCAAATATATTGTGCTTCACGTCCACGTGCACCAATCATGTCTGCGAGCGATTGCACCTGATAGCGTGAGCCTTCTCTCGCGAAGGCTGCCAATGCATTCGATTCCGCAAGGTTGAGAGGCGCGTTGGCGTCGAATGTGCGTTGCTCCGGGCGGACGCGGTACATGTCACTCAAGATTTTTTCTGCTGCCACGAATCTTTCGCCACGCTCGGTCAAGTCATTCAAATAGGCTTGATTGATCTTTACCTCTTTGATGTTCGTACCTGTGATGAACATCTTGAGTCCGCCCCCGCCGCCTTCGGGCATGCCGCCACCACTCAGGTACTCGCGATAGTCTTTAGCCATTTGCTCGCAAACCCATTTAGCGACAGGTCCGCGTTTTTCAAAAATCTCCCAGAGTTTGTGCTGCTCGTGCGACTGTTGCGCCTGGAGAGTTCGGAAAGCCTTCGCTTCAGTTACGGTGATCGGTGATTTTGGTTCCACCACTTGTGGTGCGTCGACAACCGCGGTGGTTTCGTTGGCAGTTGCTGTGGTTTCGATTGCAGCAGCTGGTCTGTTTTCGTTTGGAGCTGCGGCAGTCTCCGCTGTGGTGCGCGCACCTTCGGTTGTAGCGCCCGGTTGTGCGAGTTCCTTCGGCGTCACCACCGGATCTTGGACGACGACTCCTGTTTCGGCCTGCCTCAGAACTTCTACCGCCTGCAAATATTGCTGTGCTTGGACGAATTGAGTTTTGAGTTCTGTCTCGGACAACGGGAAAAATTCGCAGTACGACGACCGCATGATTTGGTTTGCAACGCGCGCTTCGAGAGGACCTCTTTCGCTCAAAATCTTGACCAGGCGATGCGCATCACCTTCGTTTCTCGCCTTGAGGTCATGAATCGCTTGAGCTTCGACCAGTGAAATTTGCAATACGCCGGTTTGGGCGGAGACTGGTTTCGCTGATGACATCTCTGCGGGTTGCGTTATCTCCGCGGGCTGCGCACCCTTCTGTTCCAGCCCGGTAAGCAAGGTTTTCGCAACAGCATATTTGAGATCTTTCGCTGCTCTTTCAGTCTCTGTCTCGAAACGCTCTCTCAAGAAATAATCGCGACGATGATCGAGCTCGAACAACTTGGACGACATGGGCTCATGCGACAAATCACCCTTCAAAAAAGTAAAAGGCTCGTCTTTGTGTTTTCTCATCGCCTCAATCAAGGCTGCCATTGATTCGCGCCCTATGAGGGTATTTGAATCTTGTCCAAGGTTGAATGCCAGAACATTCTCAGTCGGCTTTGGTTTCCCGCTTAGCTCAGCCGCACCCGCACCATTGCCGGCACCATCGCCAATTATGGTCTCAGCCTTCGCCTCTGAAGTGCCAAGCACAATCTCCTGGTTGGACTTCGTCTTGGCGCCGAACACATGATGCTGCAACCCAAAACCGCCGCCAATCAAGGACATCGAGTAGATCGAGTGACCCAACTCATGCGCTGTCGCCACCCGGCGATGATTAACCAGCGCGTCGTACTCTGCCGAAACCGCTCCACCAGGAACCCCCGAAACCAACCCACTCACCACCGGATTTCGCATAGCCTTTGTCAGCGACAACGCCTTGGCGAATCCAGACTGGGAGGCTCCTGCCAAGCCAAGACTGGTGGCGGTCATAGCACTGAAGGTCAAAGCGCCCGAGACCCCATTGCTCAATCGATCAGCCCAGAAGTTGCCGCCCTGGGCAGTGGGACGGAACAGCGCGTCATTTATGAAACCAGTCGCCGCCGATTCCTTGAGCGATAGCCCAATTGCCGCCCGCCGGCTAAGAAGTCCACCCTCGGCTTCCGCTGCCCCAGCCATTTGGGTTTTCACAAGCTTCCCAACCGCCAACAGCGGCAAAAGACCACCGGCAGCGCTTCCTATGGTTTGGGCATGCCACCGAGCGGTGCCAAACTTGGCTTCGGTGGGGGCTTCCATAAACAGTGTTTGCGTCTGGGTTTCTGTGCCAGCGATGTTATCGACGATCTGAGACAGCCCAGTGACTGGTTGCTGCAAAGCCGCATAGGCAGCCGAATACAAAGCCTCATGTACGAGTCCATTCTTTGGCTCCTCGTGCACTTCTTGGGTTTTCGGTATTTCAGAACCTGAAGGCATGCAGCGATATGCAACCTCAAGTGGGGTTGTTGCAGGATGGTGGGCGGTAAAGGAAGGCCTTAATATATTTCTCTTCCCCTACGATGTCATTGGGGGAACTACGAAATGAGCGATCAGGCCAAATGGCCCTGTTAAGTGCTAAATAGCCTGGTCCGAAGCGATCAATTTCGTCGATATCGCTGAAATCCGCAGCGTTCATCGATAACCCCAAAATCCCTTTTGCCTTGCACCGCCAGAGGTTCCGGATTTGACCCTGTCCCGCTGTCCGTTGCCCGACACTATTGTCCAAACAGCTGCATAAACACCTCGTCCTGGGGTTTAAGCAAGAACTCAGCGTACTTGTCCGTGACCTTATACCCCTCGGGCTTGTCGAAGATTCCTTTTGGTTGCTCCACTATGCTCACTTCCGATGTGATAACGATGTGACGCCGGATTCGGTCACTAAATACGGTGACATCATTTCCCAATACGATCCCCGGAGGATCTGGCATCGCATATAGTGTCGCTAAAATTTGTGCTTGTTTTTGAAATTGAGGCTGGTTCCATACATAAAAAGTGTGCGACTTGTTATCTTCGATAGCTTCGTAGAGTGCAATCAAAGTCCTTGAGGAAGGCGCTTTCTTTGGCGGTTTCTTGTGCTTCGACTTCCACTCATAGATCGTCACCGGCTGCCCGCAAATCAGCTTTGATGATGGCATTCGTTTCCATGTTTGCCACTTGCCGAAAAACTCATTGAAGAACCCAGACATATCGCGCATCATCCACGTCTTGAATTCGCAGCTAAATTGCAGTTTTCTGTGCTTATTGTAGCGATCGATCCGCCAATCAGGTGCTTTGGCGATTGTGATAATTCCAGAACTGAACGAATTGACTCGAATCGCCTTTTCCGTCAAATACACATCATGCTTGCCGGACCCGCCGGTGTTCTGAACTAAATGCCAGCAGCTCTCAGCGCCGAAACCGGCTCTACAACTTAGTAGGAGCGCGGAAAAGAGAAGAACGGACTGTACCTGAAAGTTAGTCATTTGGAATAAGTATCCCATTACTTTTAGGTGACCGCAAAGTGTGCCCTTAAGCGAAGAATTCAAGATAGTCCTACAATAAATGAGAACGAGAATTCAGGGTCTCCCATTGCGGATGTCTCCTAATTCCGACACCCCGTGCGTAGTATGTTTCGAACCTCTTGAGGCTTATAGAAAAATGACCGCACCAATTCCTTATAACCGCTTGCTCAAGGTAGCCCTGGTCACAGTTTTGACAGTTGGAGCGCCGCTTAGCCTCCTCTGGATGATTGATTGCATTTCCTTCTCGGCTGTTATCCAAAACGAGACTCTGCAATCGATGCTGCCGGGTGTTCGTCATTTCGCAAATAGATATTTCTTCCATCTCGATGTTCTTCCTGGTTTGTCCGAACCAGTAGTCGGAATTCTCGGCTGGGAAATTTTTGGATTCCTGGCAGTGCTCTTTCCGTTGTGGCTTTTCGAAAGCACCAAACGCGTCAAACGCGTATCCGACCTTGAATTGCCGTTTTCGGAAAGACTTGCAGCGATGGCATTTTTCGTTCCACTTAAACAACTTGTGCTTCCACACAGCGTGATCAACTCCTTGATGTTTCGCGCATTGCCCGAAAGCAAACCATCAAAACTTTTGACAGTGTGGTGGATGTCCTGGATGACAATGTTCGTCGGCGCTATGGTTTACACAGCCGGAAGAATGATCGAACGAGGCTTGCTTCCCTGGAACATCCAAGTCTCGATGATCTACGGCGCCGCCGCTGTATTCTGCGCTCTCGGTGTGGCAATTGTATTGAAGTTCGAACGAAACATTGCCAAGCTGGAGAAGTAATTTCTTGGAGCCGGCGAAGTTCATTGGCTTTGTTGCATTGGCAATAACCCTTCTTGCCTCTGCTTTCATCAGTGCCGCAACTGCATATCAAGCAGAAAACGAGACACGCGAACAAGAGCTTCAGCAAGCAGTTTCGAAAGCGCAGAACGACGCCGACAAACCGGAAAATGCGATCAACGCAATGTGTGCATTGGCGAAGTTTCAATCAGAAACTGGCAAAATCCCTGAGGCAGAACTGACAGCGCGCCGCGCATTAGAAACTGCAATTCACACAACAGCACCTGCATCGCCGCAGATTCTTGCACCGCTGCTTTCCTTGAGTTCTATTCTCATGCAACAGGAAAAATATCCGGAAGCAGAATATTACTTACGGCAAGCCATGGTTGTTGCCGTTAGACCAGGCACCGCATTTTCTGTCAACGGTGAAATCAAACCCAACCGCTATTTCGTCGACAACATAATCGAGACACCAACTACGGTAGCAGGCTCACGGGAAACGGCAAGCGTCTTTGCTGCGTTCGCACACATGTTGCTGGCACAAGGAAGACTAGATGACTCAGAACGGCTTCTCAAGAGAGTTCTGGAAATCTACGAAGTTCCATCCGACGGACTTATCGACGAAGTAAAAGCGCAGACTTATCCAGCAAGAGATCTATACTTGGTGCTGCTCGATTACACAGATCTGTTAAAAAAACGCGGTGACACTTCCGGAGCAGAAACTCGATTCAAGCAAGCGCAACAGCTCCGTATGCTTTTTGCATCGCAACATAGACAAAGAACATAGATAAAGGATGATCAAATGCTTGAAGAACTGACATGGCATCCTCCGAAAGCTAACGAAGAGATTTTCGATTCGAAGTACAGAGTCTTGGAGATAGAAGAGTTCAATTGGTCAGGGTTTTCATTTGGGCCACTGATGAAGGTGTGGGAAATCTCCGACCCCGACAGAAAGATCAAGCTCTTAAAACCATTCGCATTAGCGAGCAGATCCGAACTTGGAATGCCCATCAAGCAAGCTGAGCACCGCCAGCGCGAATTCGAAGAGCAAGCTCGTATCGCCATGCGATTCGAGTTACCCATAGTACCACTTATCGATTTCGGCATGACCGGAATGGAGTTCACGATACCATACGTAGTGCGCGATTTCATACCAGGCAGTTCCTTGCGAACCGTAATGAATAATAGAAGACTCCCACCTCAGGAGATAGTTACTCGTTTCTCGTTGATCTGCGATGCTCTTTCATCCTGCCACGATCAAGGGCTTACGTTTGGCGGTTTTCAAACTGCGTTGAGACCTGAGAAAATCATCTTTAACAGCCGGCAAGAGAGTGTGTGTTTGCTGGACGCTTGGATGGACAGGCTCTACTTTGATGGGCTGGACAGACCCGAACTGATCGCGAGTTGGGGACAAGAGTGCATTAAGTATTGGAGTCCAGAACTATGCATCGGATCTAACTTCGGTACTCATTCGGTAATATATGCAGTTGGATGCATGATGTTCGAATGTCTATCGGGACGGCCTGTTTATACGGGCGAGACGATTATTGACATGATGCAAAAGCAATATGGTGGCCCGCTGCCTTCATTTGAGCCGGCCGACGAAGTGCCAACGACGTTGGAGGCGCTTGTCTTGAGAGCCCTAGCAAAAGATCCTGCCATTAGACAGAAAAACTTCGCACAGCTCAAGTTGGAACTACTGTCCGCTATCTGACTAGTGGAAAAGTTTCACTTATGTGACGCCGGAACTTGATTTAAACCTGCACGTGCCAGCCCACACCAAAAGACATCTTCCCAGGCTGAAGCACCTGGTGTAGTTCGCCTCGTCACAATTGATTTCAAATACTCCGCCCCTTGAGACTTTCCTTTGAGAACGAGATCCCAACCAAGGAAGACCGTGTGTCTCACTTCTAGATTTTTATCTGATGCAAGCAATTGCTCGGCGGTCACTTTTCCTGCAAGGTACTGCGCTGCAAAGTCTTGCGGAGTACGAGTTATCGCATCGGCAACTAGTGCGGACGCCTCGTCGTTCTTGCCTTGAATACGAGCCGCGAAGCTCCGCAAAATCAAAATATTCGGAGTGATCTTTTGCTTTTGTGCTGCATCGAAGTACTCAGAAGCCTTCTGTGCATCCCGGTTTGCAAGCGAAACCAATCCTAGCATCAATATTGCCTGGCGATCCTCGGGAACAGTTTTCAAAATACTGAGCGCATCAGTTTGCGCAGCGTCAAAGTCACCCACGCAAAAGAACATCATCGAGCGATCTGCCAGCGCCATTTGCTTGAATGCAGATTGCCCGCCGACAATTTGATTAAGATCGTCTAGGCAAGCTCGATCTTCGCCTTTCTCCAACAACAGTTTCGCCCGCACAAATCGCAGTTCGTCGACAAGATTCGATTGCAAGTTAAACGACATAGCTTTGCGTTTATCGATTAACTTTGTCAACGTCGCAATTTCATAGTCGTTGTACATGTTCTTTTCGATAGCGGTCGGATTGACTCGGTCAACAACCGCACCGACAGCTCGCTGCATAGCAAAGAATGAAAGACAGGAACAGACGAGCAGGACTAGGATTCGCGACAATTTCGTGTTCCATTTTTCGCTGAGCAAACTATGCTGAGCAAAACGAACATTTCGCATTGCCAAATACAAAATGAGATAAACGATACCCAGTATCGCATTCGGTGCATAGGTTTTTGCCGAATCAAGAATTGAAATTGGCAAGCCAAAAAGAACAGTCAAACAGTAAGCAATAACAATCAGAAACCCGCATAGTAAGCCGACAAACATGCAAACAGCCACGATGTCGATTAGTCTCAACATTCTCAGTGAACAGCCAAGTACGGTTTTGCTCAACCGAGATCCTGCATATCCCATTGCTCCAATCGAAACAACTGTTGCGCATATCGCCAGAAGTTTGAACAAATCTGCTTGTGGAAACACCGCAAACACAACTGAAACACCAATAAACGCAATCAATCCAACAATCGTAAAGGCGACGGGTTTCTTCTTCGACCACTCTTCAATTTGAGTATCTGACAGCTGGCAAAACTCAGGTTCTTTTCCTTCCTTCAACCTCTGCAGATCAACTCTGAGCTCATTGATGGTGTCGTACCGTTTGCTTGCATCTCGTTGCAGACACGTGGCGATAACCGCCAGGAGCGGCCCTGGCACTTCCGTGGACTTTCTCACTGAACTTGGATCGTCATTGAGATGTCTTGCAATAATCTGCACTGGATTTTCACCATCAAACAAGACGTGGCCGGTAACGGTCTCATAAATGACACAACCGAGTGAATAGATGTCTGACCGTGCGTCTAGATTTAGCGCCAAGCATTGTTCCGGACTCATGTAAGATGGGCTTCCTAAGACAGATCCCGTCTCTGTCATTTCCTGAGTCGCACGCAAATCGTTGTGCACTTTTGCAATCCCGAAATCGACAACCCTTGCGATCTCTTCACCATCTTCGGTGGCAGTCAAAATTATGTTTCCTGGAGTGACATCGCGGTGAATTACACCCTGTTGGTGCGCGTATGAAAGAGCGTCGCACACTTGAATGAACATGTTCAGGCTTCTATGAAAGCTAAGTTTCCCCTCTTCACGCAACACGGCGGCGAGACTTCTGCCGTTCAAGTATTCCATGATGATATATGGAGCACCTGCGACAGTGCGGTCGTGACCAAAAACCGCCGCCAAGTTTGGGTGGCTCAACTTAGACGCTGCAGTCGCTTCCTGCTCGAACCGCTTAACGGCGATTGGATCTCTTACAAACTCTTGGCGGAGAACCTTAATGGCAAACTGCTCACCATTTTCTTTGGCCTTGGCTCGATAAACAGAACCCATACCGCCTCTACCAATAAACTCAATGACCTCGTATTTGACCATCTCTGGTACTTGATCGTCGGCCAATTCCAAAGTCGACCGCAGTATTGCAGCATCGGTTTGCTTATCGGACTCTCGTTCGACGGTTCTACCCAAAAGTGACGTCGCATTGGAGTCGCAAGAACACATAGCCGAGCTAAACACCCAAGAAGTAAACGACCCCTTGCGCACACGGCGAATCGCCTTTTTGCACGCCGGACAAACGCCTTGGGAAAGGCTATCTTTCTGAGAAACTGGGCTTTTTAGCGGGTCGCCTGGAGACACGAGGATTTCTCCTAAGCGGGTGGTACCTACCTTATTCCCTCAAAACGCCACTACGTCACTCTTTGACGCCACTCGGGGTTATCGATGAAACTCGAGGACTTCAGCGATATCGACGAAATACAAAAGTTGCCCCTACCTATTTAGATGCATCTCGTACAGCACCGGCATCGACATTGGCGGGTGCCGGCGGCGGTGGCGCGGGCTTTTCAAGTTTTAATGTCGGCGCATCCTTTTGAACGCGTTTAATGAAGTTATCGCGCCTTTGGGCTTCGAAGTCACCCATCACGTCAATCACGGCATTTAAGGTTGAATCGAAATTCGCCGCATCTGCGCCGGCCAAAGGTACGCCCGTCTTAATAGATTCATCTTGAGTCTTCGAGAGCCCGATTGCAATTTTATACAGCTCATCTTCGTAAGCTTGCGGGGTGATCACATGCCCCTGCTCGCGAACATGCAAAATTCTCACCTGTGACTCGCCGATCTGGTCTCCAGTAAATGTCGCCAAAGTTACCTGCGAGACCTTTCTTTTGATTTTGTCGTCGTCTGGGATTGTTCCACCATTATGATCTCTGAAACCCTTCATATCAGACTCTAGCTGTCGCACATAGTCTTCCGATGACAGCGAGCTGCACAATTTTTTCTGTCTCAATAACTCGAGATCGGCAATCAGATTGAATTGACCATCTGCCCGTCTTTTCGCGGCAGCTTGCTCGAGAAACGCTACTGTCACAGCAGTTCCGGCTTCGCGAGTGGCAGCATACATATCGGAGACTGAAATCTTCTCGGTCTTTCTGTGATCGCTCTTTGAGCCCCATGAGTTATCGACTTCGATAAAGTTGGGATCGAGCGGGTTGTACTTCAGAATCGTCGCTTCGTGCCATCCACCAGAACCGCCGGCGGCGCCATTATCAGAGTCTGTATAAAAGGGATCGTTGCCTGAATGCAATCTGATTGATGCAGGCAGCATGTGCTTTTGATTTAGATCGGCGACGGTAGCTCGTAAGGCATCGACACTATCGAAACGCCCAACAACATTTTTTCTGTCTTTGCCTTCGCCTGTGTGGGCGATGACAAATCCGGTTTCGTTGCGACCTGTGATCGCGTTGCTTACTTCGACCAGTTCATCGTCCCATAGCTCAGGTTGGCTGTACACGAGCGTTGGATTCTTCGCTTTGCCTGCAATCACATCTTTGTAGTCGAATACACCCTCGCCAGTTGAAGACCCATGAGTGCTCTTGTCGAACTGCACATATCTCAAATGCTTCGGAGGCTTCGTCGATTGGTTCTCCTTCTCATAGTGCAAATTGACTGCCGCAACTTGAAAGATCTGACTGGCATGGCTGCGATCGCCGTCTTTGGGCGGGTTTTCAAAAGACTCCGTTCGCGGTTTTGGATTTGTGTGGACGGTTATTCCGGTTGCAGATGTGTACGTCCCTGTTAAGGCTGAGTCGGCAACAATCCGTGCAGCGCTCGATGGATACAGGCTGTAAGTGCGAACTTCAATTGAAGACACCGAACATGTATTGTGGTTTCCTTGATCTATAGAGGTCGGACGCGCGCACTGCGACATGACTTGCTCGGCGACTCGAATGCGTTGATCCATTGTTAGCGGACCTTTTGGATGCGACTCGACAAGAAGCCGATCAATTTGATTGCAGGTCTTTCTAACTTCATCTCTCGACAAACCCGCTGTTTGTGCGCGCTGATCGAAACGATTCATATCGAACTCAAACTTCGTTCTTTGATGCTCGTCTTTGATCAGTTCGCGAGAATGCTGCAACAGTGATTTCCTAATCGTCTCAAACGACGCATCTGCAGATGGAACAATCTTTGTTTCCTCTGCCACGTCAGTCAGGACAGGTTGGTTAGTACCCTTGCTTTCAATCTTGTAGTGATCGCCAGGGCGCGGTCCCCAGTGTGTTGAGACCAGGGTTCCGTCAGGCTGCATTTGCTTCGAGAAACCGGTGCCGTTGGCGTTGTTCTCTCTTATTGAGCCGTTCTTCCACGCGATTTTGACATTGCCTGCCGCATCTTTGACGGCGAAGCCACCATCTTTGGTTTCACCAGGAAGTTTAAGAGTTTGCTTTTCTTTGATGACATCGGCAGACACAAGCCCGTTGACTCTGACAATGTCTGCCATATGCTGCTTCACTTGGGCTTCGGTTGCGCCGGCTCCGAGATGCTCTCGGGTAATTCGATTGAGAACTTCTCCAGCCTTCACCACATGAACCTTCGGAACCAACTTGTAGTCCTCATCCTTCAAGGGCGGAGGACCCTGCGGCAACTCTTGGTCCGGCGGCGCTTTTACTGCCTTGTCGTTGCAGCGAACCATGCGCATTTCATCCCAAACCTGCGCAGACAAAGAAATATTCTCTTTGGCTTCAGCAGCGGTTTCTGTGCTGCTGTCTGAGCCAATGTTCGTACGCCAGTTGCCGGCGGCTTCGCCTGCGATGTCGCGGCTGTGAGACATTTAGAGGACCATTTCGACGAGAGAGGCCTAAACACTAGCCCTTTCAGTGATACGTGTCAGGGAGGAAACTACGAACCTCTTCGTAGACTCCCCACAAATCGACTGAAATTGAAAGAGAGTGCAGCCTCCAGTCGTAACAGGAAAAATGGAAGATGCTACGATTTGACCGATCCGACTGCCGTCCGATCCAACTCCCGTCCAAAACGCACAACCTCCCTGTAATGAGCAGCCCAATCAAACTTTTTTCAAAACGCCCATGGCTCCTGCCTTGCAGCTCATGTTTCGTCATCCTCATCGTTGAGTTCTTGTTTGGTCTGCCAATCGCGTTCTTCGTTGGAATGGCGACAACTTCGATTCGAGATGCAAGTTATTTTCTTGGTGCCTTGTTCAGTATCCTCGGTGGCATCGGAGTTTTGAGTCTGCTTGCAATTCCGATTTTGCACGCCAAATCTCATCTCCGCCACACATCGCACACGCATCCTGACCCATGGTTGTGCGCATACGACAGAACCGATTCACTCGCAACGTTTCTTGCCTACTTCTTGAAAGGTGCAGACACCGACGATGGAAAACGTTATTGGGAGCCGGAGCACGAAGAAGGTTCCTATTTCATCGAGCAAGATGGAACGTTCATAATCACCGCCAAGCTCAAATACGAAGGGATTACACATCACTACGATCGCTACGGCATGATCGAGCAAACCAAATCGCACTCACAAATCGTGCTCAGAGCGAGGCTTTCGAACAGCAACGAGGAAGGCAGCCCATGCCAAGTTGAATGCACATTCGCTGCGACTCCTGGCAACAGTGACAGCTGTTCTCTCATGAATGAGACCGCGGCAGACATTCGATGGATGTTGCAAACCAGTCGACTACCAAATGAAAGCCCGTATTTCACGGCAACGCGCGCGCACATAGCAGCGGTTCGCGGTGTGTATTCATGTCTTCCAAAACGCGTGCAAGAACTGCTCGAAGACTATCCAGTCGCAGTCATTCCGGTGTGGTCCGTTGCAGAGAAATATCCGCAGCTCAAGGAAGTCACCGCCAACAACGATGCACGACGTCCCCTTCCATTTGCGTATGAAAAGTGCCTTGGAATCTGCGATTTGCGAAACGGAGTGATTGCCATCGCCGAGGTCACGAGGGACCGCAACAATAAGACTTGGAGTTTGAACGAACCTTCAACAATTTGCGCCACGGTTGGACACGAGGTCGGACATTTCCTGGATCACTTGATGAGGACTGAACCTGCAAAATGGATGTCCGAGGAGAAGGAATTTCAGAGCCGCCTAAAATCTGACATAGCAAAACTGCCTGCCATCGAACGTCGTCAGTTACAAGAGGCTTTCGAACTGAAGGTGATGGACAATCGAGAACTGACAGCAGAACTCATCTCCAGACATCTCTATGGGGATTCGCGGCCATCTAAACTGTTCCCAAAAACCACAGAAATACTGAATCAGCGCTTCGCCGCTTGGGAAATTCCAAGACTGGCACCAGACATTTTCGGCGCTCAAAGCTGAGGCAATCCGTCAAATTTCCGCGCTTCGCGATTATTTCTTGCGACGCATTTCCTTGCGCCAGATGGTGAAGGAGTTGGCTATGACCGCGCCCTTGTCGTCGATTGCCGGACCAACCAAGGCGGAGTCTGGCAGCCGGTAGAGCATATCTTGTTCCATTCTGCTTAGAACGTCGAAGAAAGGCTTTTGATAAAGGGCTGTCTTGGCGGGAAGCCACTGCTCTTCGCCCTTGAACAACTCTTTGATCACTGCTGAACGCTGCGCTTTGCGCGCTTCTTCAGACGCATGAGAATCGACATTGTAAGAGTGTCCGACGAACAAATAACCCATGCCTGGGTAAGCCTTTGCAGCCACATAGAATTTGAAGTCTGGTTGGGGCAGAGAGCCACGTCGCCGTTCGATGAAACCTTTGGGTTGCGCCGACGTTCCTGTTCCGGTGCCGGTGTCGTCAGTTTTATCAAAAGGACTCAGTTTGTTCTTTGCCTCGTCCAATTTACTCATTAGACTTCCTCCTTCCTAAGCTCACTAATTATATGACAAACGAGCGAGATAGGAAGGTTTTTCACCCCTTGATTAATATGCATTAGACCGCCGACTGGATATACGTTGTGCAAATTTCTTAACTTCTAAGATGGGCGTGCAAAGAGCTTCAGGTTACCAAAGCGGCTAAATGTGCATAATGGTAGTCTGACCTTCGATGAAAGGGGTTCGCCCGATGATTAAACGTATTCGTGGTCCCAGTACCTACTAACTCGATTGACACGAGTTTGAAAAGCTAATTGAGCCATACAGACAAAGCAGTGATAGTCGACCTGGGAACAGGCGATGGACGCTTTGTATACCGGATGGCGCAGAAGAATCCCGAAAAATTTTATATCGGAATCGACGCCAACGCCGACAACCTGGCGCAGACTTCGACGAGAGCCGCAAAGAAACCGGCTAAAGGAGGGGTTTCTAACGCTTTGTTCGTACAAGCGGCAATTGAAGATCTGCCCACAGAGTTGATTTCGGTAGCCGATGAAGTGCATATTCATTTTCCTTGGGGCAGTCTTCTTCGCTCCGTGCTGTTGGGAGATGCCGCACTGAGCGGGATTCGCAAGATCGCAAAAGACGGCGCATATCTTGAATCGATAATCGGCGTCAATCACGAAAGAGACCGAACCGAGCATGAACGCCTCGGTTTGCCCTCCTTAACCGACGAATTTTTTGCAACAAGGTTGGAACATGTTTATGAAAACAACGGCTTTATGCTTGAAGAAACGGGAACCATCAGTAGTGGCAATTGGCCGAAACTTTGCACATCCTGGGCAAGCAAATTGGCGCAGGACAAGCAGAGGGTTCTTTATTATGTGATCGCGCGAGCTGTGTGATTGTCCTGGCGGTGTGATTGTCCTGGCGGTGTGATTGCGCACCCATAATATAGGGGGAACAGATGGCAATTGAAGTCAAGTCCAAACGACTGATACTGCACATTGCAGAACCCTATGAAGCAGCCAAGGCAATGCGTTTCTACCAGCGCAATCGCGAGCGCTTTGCAGAAACGCGCCAACGATATCCCGACGGATTTTTCACCGAGCGTCATTGGCAACGAGAAATAGATCGAATGAGAATTGACTTCGATCAAGATCGTTCCGCCTGCTTCTTTCTTGTCGATCCATCGGATTCCTCCGAGTTTGTCGGAAGCATCAACTTCAGCAATTTTGTTCGCGGTGCATTTCAAGCTTGTTACTTGGGATATGCCGTTGACACCAAATACGAAGGCAAGGGATTCATGAGTGAATGCGTCGCCGATGGTATAAGTTTCGTGTTCTCGGAACTAAACCTGCACAGAATAATGGCCAACTACCGACCAGAAAACACTCGCAGTGAGAAGCTTTTGATGCGACTAGGATTCGAAAAGGAAGGTTATGCCAAAGACTATCTATATCTCAACGGACTGTGGTGCGACCACGTTCTCACTTCACTGAGCAACAAGAAGTGGAAAGAACGCTAGAGAATAGAACCAGTTGTGTGCTACTCAACGGGTGACTTCCGAACTATGGAACCTTAAGCGATGGATTTAGCTTCCTCGCGTGATCGAAGTCGGAAAGCGCTCCCTTATTGTCGCCAAGTTGCGCTCTCATATGTCCACGCTCCTTAAAGTATTGAGCGTTTTTCGGATCGAGCCGAATGCACTCGTCGTAAGCTTCCAGCGCTTCTTTGTCCATCTTCGCCAATTTTCTTCCTATGGCAAGACTGTTGTAACCGACGGGGTTATTCGGCTGTTGCTTAACACACTCTTGCAAATCGGCAAGCCCTGCCTTGAAATTGCCGGCTGCACAATAAGTGGCACCCCGCATTCGTTTTGAATTGTAATGATGTGAGTCCACATTCAAAACTGCACTGAAGTCATCGACTGCCGCTGTTCGATCTTCCAAGAGAAGCCTTGCGCACCCGCGATTGTAGAGGATTGTCGGGTCACCCGGTTTCAGACGCAAAGCGCCATCGAAGTCTTCAATTGCACCTTTTGAATCTCCCATGTCTCCACGCACCATGGCGCGTGCGTTGAAGTATGCTGGTTCTTCCGGCTTCAACTTCAGAGCTTCATCCGCATCTTTTAAGGCACCTTCGTAATCTTTTAGCTGCCGCTTGATCTCGGCTCGCTCCGCAATCATGACGTCATCCGTTGGGTTTTTCGCGATCGCTTCCGTCAATGCAGCGATGTGCTTTTGTCTATCCTTGTTTTCCGGCGTCGCGGCAACCACGGGCGCCTGCGCCTTCTGTGCTGCTATGCGTTCTTTTTCTAGTTCTTCCTGACTCTTTTTCGGCTTCGGCGGCTCATCCTCGAACAGGGCACATCCCGCTAATGCGAGTGTCGCTGTGCACACCATGAGAAGTCGCTTGCCGCCATAGGAAAACATAGTGCACATATTGTGGCACAACTATGGCAACATGTTATCATGACATGCCGGTATCACGGCGCTCTGAAAGGAGCACAGGGATCAGACCTCGTTGAGAACTCACTGGGATCCGAAAAGGAGATGTCGATGAAGCGAATTCTTACAGCAGTGGTCGCACTAATTCTCAGTACCTCGAGTGCCTATGCTGATGGCGACAAGAAGCTGGAAAAAAGTGTAAAAGTCGACAAAGAGACAGCGAAGACGATCGCACTCGCGGAAGTACCTGGCACCGTAATTGATATCGACCTCGAAAAGAAAAAGGGCGTCACTTTTTGGTGCGTCGACGTCAAACCGACCGATACCAAACAGAAAAAGAAAGAAGTCAGAATTGACGCAAACACCGCCAACATCATAAGTGTCAAAGAAGACGACGATGATGACGGCGACTAATCTTCAGCGTCAAAAACAACGCAGACTACAACAGTAGTTATCAAAAACAAAATGCTCATAGTAAATGTTGGAACGCGGCGAGTGGGCTAGCGGCGAAAGGCAGCATCAAAGCTGTCATTGAGAATAGCGATAGATTGTGACCATAACGTGACTTGCACCAAACTAGAGTGGCAGCGGCAACTCCAGAGGACAAATCAAATCATTAAAAATATGGCGTACTAGCTTCCTGGTTTATTCGTATTTCCAGTTGTCCTTCTCGTACTGAAGAAGCGCGGACCATGCGCCGTCTCTTTCGATGTGTTCACTGACGTCTAATATATTTGCAAAAATGTCGTCGACAACAGTGTCGTAACTGGTACTAGACAAGGTGCCACTAGAGTCTCCGGATAAAAGAAGCGCCGCAGCCTGAGCGCCACGAACTGCGCATTCGTGATCGACATCAAAATTCGCGTTGCCCGAACATCCGATGCTTCCAACCAAAGCTCCCTGGAAAATCAGGGGGACACCGCCAGGCCCGACTTCTTTCACGCAGCGCGCTGCGGTCTCGATCGATTTGCGGAAAGGTGCTTCGGGAAAGGGATCTGAAATTACAGTATCAGGACCGGGAGCATTCGAAACATCTGGAAGATTGCAATACATGAATGTAACTTCAATCAATTTCTCAGACATAAAATCATTGAACATTTCAGGATTGCGGTTCGTCGGCATTATCAGCCTGAGTGATGCCAGAGCGAGCTTATAAGCCAAGGTGTATGTCTGAGATTCATCGTACTCGCAGATAGTTTTGGTTGGAAGATGAGTTACATTGGCAAGATTTGCTCGTTGATTGGACAGCACAGCATGGTGGAAACTTTTTGATTCATCAAAGGCAAACGTAGATTGCATCTTTGCAGTGCAAACGGTCACCGAAGTCTTCGCAGAAGATTGCGAATTCTCTTCCGCGTGCTCTTGAGCGACCCGCATAGCGACGCGCGCAGCTAGTTCAGCAATTTGTCTTGTTAGAGCAAACGGTGACATGAGCAAAGAACCAACACAGCGCCGGGCAATTTGAAGCCTGCCGATTTCGCTGGCTCATATCTTAGCAGAGTCTGTCTTGCCGTCTGTTCGATTCAATCGTCTTCCGACTTAATGACTTCCGGCCTCATCGCCCTACGACTTCGGCGGCGTTGGAGCATCCTTAGCGTAAATCGTCACGCCCTTCTTTTCTCCGTGCGCGCAGATCTTCATAACGTATTCCTTGCCGTCGACAGTGATTTCCTTCAACGTTCCAAACTTTTGATTTCCGTGATTCCAAAGGAAATCATGCGCCATTTTTCCCATTTCGGGTGTAACCGGCTGCCCACGCATGCGGTGATAACCTTCCGGCGGAACGTCACGCATCTCGGGTGTGAGTGCCGGTCTCGGCTTCAGGCGATCTGGAACATCTTGGAAGTCTTGCGTTCCACTGAGATGCATGTTACCGTCAACGTCGACGGCCCAAGTTCCGCGAATTACTTGTCTCGTTGGCTTTTCCTTGTCGTACGCGCGCCACAAACCTTCTTCTTCTTTCTTCCAGTAACCCCAATCACCAGTTTTCTTGTCCATGATTTTGGCTACGGTCGGTCTGCCCATTTCATCGCGCTGGGTGAATTCGTACGATACTCCATCAGGATGATCAACGCGATCGACACGACCATACTCATCTTTTGCAGTCAGTTTTGGATACGGTCGAAAATCTTGATGTCCTGTTTTCCGCATTCTCCCCTGATCGTCAACATTCCATTCACCGACGATTACTTCTTGGTTCGGCGCATTCTGCCGGTACGAACGCCACAATCCGTCTTCTTCTCTTTTCCACTGACCAAAGTCACCTGTCTTTGTGTTAGTGATTTTGACCTCAGTAGGTTGACCATTGGGACCTGGCTTGTTGTATTCGTAAATAATGCCGTCTGGTTGAGTCAGCTTTGTAATTCGTCCACAACGATCGACATCGATGATATTTCCTTCTTCCGTGCGTCTTTGCGTTGAATCCATTTGCTGCCACGAGAATCTGGACAAGTCTGCTTGTTCAGCCTGTTGTCCTGGGGCAGGTGGACGAAAGTCCTCAACATTTCTGGGATTGTCGACCATGAGGGTTATCTCCTTCGGGGTATGCCCCAGACTAGAAAAATCAGCGTGAAAAATTCGTGTAAGTGGCTACCATTGGGCATGTTGGAATTACGTAGGATGGAACCGCAAAGCGATTCTAAATGTCTAACCAAGAAAATAATTCAAATCAACAAAACAGTTCAGAGGTCATCTGTAGGAACAGAAAATGGCATCTGCTGTTGATGCAGATAATGGCAAAGCCGTCAGGAGACAATCATGAGAAACTTGCATGAACCTTTCAAAAGCAGAGGTCGCCAACGCGGCTCATGAAGAGTCGGAAGAACAAAAGATTCATGAGCTGCGCGCAAAAGGTAGCTTGAAAAAACCCATCGACCACAAACTAGGCGATGAGTTTGAACAAAGAAGTGACAGAGGATCACAAAGAGGTTTTGGTAGAAATCAAGGTAAAGAGGCAATTGATAGAACGACCGATCACGGCACCCGCGCCGGAGGAACCGATCACGGTTAATCCCGAAGTTCAGTTGACGCAGAAAATCCAAGCGAATACGGCACCAACCGAATGTCCGACAACGAATACATGAAATCGGAATTTCGTCGATATCGCTGAAGAAAAGTTTGTTCATCGATAACCCAAAAATCCCAAATCGCACAACTGGCCCCGGTCGCAACAACTGGCTGTGGTCCAAAGGCGACACCCCCAACAAACCCATCAGAAGAGCGTAATGACATCTGCTTATGAAACAGATAATCACAATCTTTATTGCCAAAAGCTGAACATTTTCGGACACTCGCCGGTTGCGCGATATGCTTTCCCAACTACATTTTTGTGAGGAGCGCACTGTGAAAAGAAAAGCAACAGCAGAATGGCAAAAGAACCTCAAAGAAGGCAAAGGAACCATCAGCACTCAAAGCGGCGTATTGCAAAATGCACAATACAGCTTCGGCACCCGCTTCGAAGACGGCAAAGGAACCAACCCTGAAGAACTCATCGCAGCAGCGCACGCTGGTTGCTATTCGATGGCTCTTTCCCACAAGTTGGCAGAAGCCGGCATCATCGCCGACCGCGTTCAAACAGAAGCAACAGTAACCCTCGACAAGACAGATGCCGGCTTTACCGTCACTGAAATTCACCTCGAAGTTGCTGGTCGCGTACCGAACGCCACCCAAGAACAATTCTTGAAGTGGGCAGAAGAAGCGAAGACTGGATGCCCAATTTCCAGACTCTTCAACGCCAAAATCACGATGAACGCCAAGCTGGAAGCAACCGCCAAAGCATAGTTCTCCTAAGATCAATTCGATCGATCAAAATTCAAAAGGTGGGTGTACATAAACACCCACTTTTTTGTTGATTTTGTTCTACTGCTCGGCGGTCAACGCTTGGTCGCACCCGCGCGTTCAGCCGTTGTGGGGTATTTCTTGCATGACGGAAAAGACTGTGGATTTACACAGTGACTTTGTGATTAAACGGGTTTCTAATGGAATGACCCCCACTTGAGAGGACCTACCGATGCGACTACCAATTGGGTCGTCCATTTCACCCAGAGAATTGAAAAAAGTCATGCGCAAGTTCAGAAAGAAGTATCCCACAGAAGCAAAATGCACTAACGGATTAATTACTCTTACAAAGCTCGATATAGCCAATTGTCGAGAGTGTGGAAGCAAAAACGTGCAACACATTTCTGGAACCTCCAACGTCGTCTGCAATGCGTGCAAGTCCACAGTGGACGTGTTCGACAATACAATTTTTCAGCGAATCCAATTGCCAGCCGCATACTTAGCTGCCATTTGGCTAAGACAAAGACAAATTGAGGTTAGTGAAAATTTGTTTGCAGACCACATGGGCATTTCCCAATCAACTGCACATGTAATCGAAAAAAAGATAGATACCGTAATTCTAGAGACTCTGATGGATGAATCAATCGAGGTCGACTCGAGTTTGTTCGCGGAAATTGTCTGCAAGCGCAGTAGCGAAACTCCAGCACGAGAAGAACCACGCAAAGAACAAGATGCCGTAGACGCAAAGCTTCGACAGAAATACGAGGAAACTCGAAATCGCAAAGCAGATTCAGAAAGTGATGAGACCGAAGAATTCGACGAAACTATATGTCCAGCAGAAATGCAATTAAAGGTGTATAGGACGTTTTCTGATAAACCATTAGTGGCCGACGAGATAATAGATTTAACCGGTCTGCCGACGTCACATGTCCTGGGAATTCTCAGTTGTCTTGAAGCTCAAGGCAAAGTTCGGCGCACTAGAATCGGAGCCTACCAACGTGTCAATAAACGCTTGGGTCTAGACAAATTCTTCAACATCGACAGCGCGAAGCTGCAACAATTCTTTGATCATGTTCGCAGAATCTTTCACGGTGTTAGCAGAAAGCACTTACAGAAATTTCTTGCCAGATATTGGGGATTCGTCGGTGCCCAATTCAAAGATTCTGATCTTCTCTTTCAAGCCTGTGGAAAACACCCACCCATCAGTCGTGAACAGCTCCGTTCATTTGTAACCGAGCCAATGGTGAAAGTACTTTTTGCCTAAGCCATCCGTTACGACGCCGGGCTCTCCAAATTCAGTACGCCAAAACGCGAAGTCTTCTCTTTGAGATCCTTCGCAAAACCAGACTTTGCACAATCATCACTCAATGAACATGCTGTTCATTGAGTATCCTGATTTCAATCATTTGACGCTCTAAAAAAACAATTACTCGGTAGCAGACGAAGTCTTGCCCTAAATTGACTAGAATTTCGGCGATATCGATTTCAAAGTATCACTTCGGCGATATCGATGAAATTCAAATGGTTCAGCGATATCGCCGAAATTTCAGAAATCGATATGGTCGATGCGCCGTGAAGGGAAAAAAAACCTTTAGAAGAACTGAATGAAGCCGCGCTTCTTGAGCCAAACGAGGAGTCCACCCGAGACAAGAAACATGAATCCCAGGCAGATATAGTAGCCGAAGGATACCTGTAGTTCTGGAATCGTAAAGTTCATTCCGTAAATGCCGGCGATGAGAGTTGGTGGAAGAAACAGCGTAGCAATGACAGTCAAGATCATGGTCGTTTCATTAGTACGCAGGCCCAAACCTGAAACATAGACATCCATTAGATTGTAAGACATAGCTCGATAAGTCTCGAACAACCTTAGCACTGAACCAGCTTCGGCCACTCTGTGATTGAATTCCTCCCTTCCTTCTGGAGTAAGGATCGTACTTTTAGATCTAGCGATGCCGGCAAAAATTGTCTCCACTGGCCACACTGCATTGAGATAGATCCAAATGATCTGTTGTGCTCTATTGATCAGCTTTAGTTCTTCTTTTCCAGGATTGAGAATAATCTTGTTTTGTATGGCTTCCAACTTTGTGCCACCCAACATCAAAACTTCTACAAAACTAGATATCAGATCATCAAGCAATGTAGCGGCAAGCAAGTCGATTGTGAAGAAGCCGATTTGATCTCCTTTGGCCATCAGTTTGTGCGCCACCATGGTAAACGCATTGTCGTGACTAAATTGACGCGTCACTAATGTTTTCTCCGTCAAAAAGAAATTGATTGTTTCCAACGCATCAAGATTGTCTGTGACTGAGGGTCTTTCCAACGACCAAAACAGCGCACGCGGTAATTCTTCAAAAAATGGGCGTTTGTGAGGACTCCGAAGAAGTTTCACATCTTCATCCGCCATGTCCAGTACGGTACAAAGTTCCTTCCAAAATTCACTACTGATGGTTCCTGCTAAATGCAGCCATGCAGCTTTTTTCTCGACGCGCTGCTTCGTGAATTCTTCAAAGTCGATAAAGGGTGCCTCATTGAGGCCCATTTCTTCGTCCATGTAAAAGCAGCGAACTCTCATCGGAAGTGTTTCCGGCAAGCACGGCTGCATTTCAAATGTCTCGAGAGAGAACGAGACTCTTCCCTGACTAAACGTCAGCTCTTTCATGATTTAAAACCAAACGCGTTGTCGCTGCTAACTGGTACCCAAGGGCGCCCGATTTCGTAAGCATCAAATCGAATAATCTAAGCGCTCAAGGGGAGAATGATAGGACATTTGGGATGAACTTTCTACCGTAGGAACTTGACAGCAGCAGAAGCTGACAGGTTCAGAGCATCGAGCGCATCTGAATGCGTTTCCAGTGCGAAAGTTCGCAGCGCTTGAATCGTGCGCGCAGTTGCGCTGTGTATGCGTCTGACGACATCAGCGAAGAGTACATGTAATACAATCGCATCTCGTCTTCTAATAGATCAAAAAGCGTGCCCTGGGCAACGCAATCATCAATGGATAGTGTGTTCATAGTCCGGATAATCTGTGGTGCGTGTTCGACTCGGGGTTCTCGCCTCGAAAGCTCGAAAGCTCGAAAGCTCGAAGCGAGAACCGACAAGCCACGGTCAATAGAAAGCAGGTTCTTTACCCGCTAAGAACAACTACAGGCTGCCGCCTGACGACGCAATGTAGCTGTCTAGTTTGCTGCCGACTCTATCGAATTCTTTGTAGAGCGTACGGCTTTCGTAGTGATCGATATTGCCGTCCGAGAGCATGTTTGCCTCGGTGCGTGCAATAGAGTCAAGTTGCGCTCTAAGCAGGTTCGCCTGGTCGCCAGAAATCTTTCCATTCGCCAGCGAAACTACGATTTTTTGGTTCCAGTTCGATTCTGCGAACGAGAAGATCGTCCAGCGGAACAAACAACGTATTGCTGATGATGATTCTTAGTGCCTACCATAGGCGCAAGGTCGATCGCTGGGCTGACTGTCTTCAGCCGTGTCACAACAACATCGAGGTCGGCTGCAAGCGGAACCAAGTTCAAATATGTCATCGGTCTGCCTTCTAAAGCCTGCAAGGTCTTGACACGCACGAGCTCGTTTTTCAAATCTTGCGCTAAGGCTGCGTTGATGTTTCCGTTCAACAGTTCGGCATCAATCAACCGCTCGAGTGCGAGTCGACGCTCATCGATCGTAAGCAGAAGCGTTTTCGGTTCTACTGTTGTAACTACAGTTCCTTGTATTGTTGCCGGGGCAGTACTAGTAGTCTTCGTGGTGGTAGTTTCGGTAGTTGTAACTCCATCAGAAACGACTTCCTTCTTAACGGACTTTATTTCGTCCGCCATGACTGCCACAAATGAGCACTGAACCAAACTCAGTCCAGTTGCAAGGGCCAGTCCCGCTAATTTGTGCTTTGCCATCAGTCAGTTCCTCCCGACATTTGCCGAATTTCTTGCCGGAGAAGATGAGTTTTTGGGACAAAAGTTCCTGTTAAGTCGCGTTGAACCAAACCCAAAAGAGAATTTTATTTGCTTAGCTCATCAACAAAGTTGGTGAGCCTGCTTGCTTTTTGTCTGGCAGCATTTGCAGCTTGAGCGTGTTTGTCAGCAGTCTTTGATTTGTCGTTAAGTTTCTTGACCACGGGCAAATTCTTTTTCTCTTTCATTCGAGTCAGATAAGAAGTTCCCTCTCGAATGAACATACGGTCACCGTAGGTGGTTCCTAGCTCAACCATGCGTTTGGCATATGGCGTGCAAAGATCGTAGAGACCTGCATTGAAAGTTTTACTCGCCATACCTCGAATATCATTGGCAAGCTTCGTGCTGTTTTTTCCCCACTTCTCCTCGCGGATTTTATAGGCGATCAGCTGGAATTCAACTGCTTTCTGATAGTTGCGTACATCGACGTAGCAATTGCTTATATAGTCATAAATGGAGGCAACCTGCAGGTTCTTTTTCCCCAACACTTTTTCGGTTGCCTTCAACATCATAATGTCAGCAAAAAAGGAGTCGCCTCGTTCGATCAGTTGTTGATGTTCCTCCCCATCCATAAACTGAAGCCGAGTGTTGGCGCCGCGAATCAACGATCTCAATGAAGTGCAGTCTTTCACCATCGGCAAGAGCTTCGCCCATTCCTTGTCAGCCTCTGCGTCCTTGCCCGCCAAATAGTATTTGCACCAGTTGTCGAAACTCTTGCTGTACAAAGCACGCTGGCTGAGTTCGGAGTTCTTCTCTTCCGTCTTGTCAACGAGACCTGTCCTCGACAAATCGTCAAGAACATCGCCTGCAAACGCTGGCAGCGGCGCCGATACAAGCGTTAACAACAAAAATAATACGCAGAGTGTTTTCACAATTGCTGATTACAACTTCGCATGCTCGGATACAACTTCGATTGGTGCCAATACTTTATTCCCAATACAATCAGATGTTACTGTTATAAGTTGTCGGATTCCTAGAGGAAATCAAGAGTGGCTAGACTAAAAGATTTCATGAATGCCCAGGGCGAGTTCTACGAACAACCTCCCTACATCGTACAGGTGATCGAGCCGGCCGACACGATCGCTGACCAAATTTTGGAACACATGCGATACGGCTACCAACTGACGAGCATGACTCCGCTCAATACCGGACCGCATGGCGGGCGCTTGCTGCTCCTGTTCCAGTCGACAACAGCGCGATAATCGACGAACCTAAGTGGTATTTAGCTCACTCATTTTCCTCTTAGGCTTCTTACCAATAGTCCTGGCAGTCTACTTTTTGCTGCCTGGACTGTTTTGGCGGAACTCAATTAATCGCCGGGCCGATTGTGCGGTACCACTACATAATCCCGCAGCTGATGAAGCGCTCGCATACCTTCGATAAGTTCGGCGAGGGCGTGAGACGATTTTCGTGTGGTCTGGGAAAGAAAGTTCTGATAGCGAATGTGGTGGCAGTGGCGGCAGATAAAATTTTCAATTTGCCAACCAATCAAGTGAGCACGGGTTTGGCTTGGTTCGCCACCATCTGCTACACGATTCAAATCTATTTCGACTTTTCAGGCTACTCGGACATGGCAATTGGACTCGGGCTTATGTTCGGGTTTCGATTCGAAGAAAACTTCAATTATCCCTATACAGCCACCTCTATACGCGATTTCTGGAGACGGTGGCACATCTCGCTCTCACGCTGGTTCATGGAGTATGTTTACGTTCCGCTTGGTGGTAATCGCCAAGGAACATCAAGGACGTATATAAACCTCTTGCTCGTGTTTTTGACATGCGGATTGTGGCATGGTGCCGCATGGACGTTCGTCGTCTGGGGCTTGTTTCACGGCACCTTCATAGGTCTGGAGAGGCTTGGTCTCGGAGCCAAGTTGGATAAGCTACCGAAGCTTTTGCGGCATGTGTACGTGATGCTGATTGTGATGATTGGCTGGGTTATCTTCAGATCCGAATCCTTCGCCCAAGCCATGTGGTTTCTGCGCGTAATGTTTTTCGATTTTACGCCGTACGCAGCACAGAGCGCATTAGGGCAATATTTGAACAATCACCTCGCCGTGATTCTTCCCATCGCATTTTTTGCATCGACCCCTTTCTTCAACGTCCTTTGGAAACAATCGGCACCGCCGACAGCACCAACCACAGTGCCTACCGACAGCGCAGTGCCTACAAAAAGCACGGCTCCTTTGAGACTCCTGTCCGGACCTGTCACTCGATTCGCTCTCGTATGGCTGTGCCTGGGCTGTTCTTTAGCAGAACTTACGGCTGGAACATACAGCCCGTTTCTCTACTATCGATTTTGACGGCAGACTTCATTTGAGATCAACACATACTTTCCGAGTCTGACGCCGTTGTCATTGTCTGATTTCCAATTGCAACGCGCCTCTCGAAACAACCTCGATATGGCCACCGGTGTTGGCTTAGGTGATGTCATCACTGATGACACTATAGGTCTCGTCTACAAGCGCCCTCTGACGCTTAATGCTATCCCGATTCCATTGAACCTCGCAGGACAGAGCGAACATGAGAAGCGCAACTCTCAAACGTTCGAAACAAAGGGCAGACAAGACCTGCGCATCTTGATGTTTACTGATTCGTTCGGACGCTGGCTCCAACCATTCTTTTCCCGAACGGCAGGCAGAGTCACAGTGCAATGGTGTTACCTGTTTTCTCCGGAACTTATTGAATACGACAAACCAAACATCGTCATTCAAGAAATTGCCGAACGAAACTTGAAAAGCTGCAACCCGTACAACCCCCGACAACTGGAAGAACCGTAGAGAATCTGATACTTTACTGGTCTTTCATCCCTGTATTTGAATTTTTATTGTGGTAATCAAGCATGAAGGACACAGCCACCACATTTAGGTTCGGAGATCTCCTCGTCGAACTCAAGCTGGTCAGCGAGACCGATCTCAATGACGCACTTCAAGTAGCGCCGCAGTTTGGACTGCCGCTCGGTCGCACGTTGGTTTTGTCAGGACGGTTGACCGAGGAAGAGCTCAAGCTGGTGGTGGAGCTGCAATCGCTGGTCAATCGCAATTCTTATCCGATGGAGTCAGCGAAGGAAGCCGCGAGTCTGGTGAGAACAAACGGAATGTCCGCATCCGAGGCGCTCAGCACTATTGGAGTCGCCAACAGCTCGGACAGAAGCACGTTGGGCAGCATTCTTTTGGAGTCAGGCGCCATTACCGCCAGCCAGTTGGAAGAAGCAAAAAAAATCAGCTACGAAACAGGCATGCGCCTCGGCAGGGTCTTAATTCTCAACGGGGTTATCGATCACACGCTCTTGACGAAAGCTCTTGATGCACAGTCAATGATTCGCGACAAACGCCTTTCAGTCGAGCAAGCAGTCGACAGGCTCAAACCGAACATCTCTTTTAGCACGTCTCCATCGGCGCTTGCCTTGGAAGCACATGCTCTGCAGCCCAATCCCGCCAAAAGGAACGTCCGATTCGGCGAGTTTTTGGTGCTTTGTGGTCTGGCAACCGAAGCCGAGATTTTAAATGCAATGGAAACGAGTCTGAATAATCAACAGAGCCTTGGAGAGGCAATCGTAGACCTGGGTTTGATTTCAAGACGCATCTTTGATAAGGCGATGCAACTTCACGAACAAGTTTGCTCATCGACAATCGCACTTAAACAGGCAACCGATGAGATTCACAAGATGGTTTTCGGTGACATCGCCGGAGACAACAAAGCACCTTCACCGGTTCTTGGAGAGCTTCTGAAGCTCACAGGGCTGGTCACGGAAGCAGACATCGTCGAAGCAATACAGTTGAGCAACAAGTACCCGTCATTGATCGGCAAGATGCTGGTCGTCTCGGGAGCCATCGACGAAGCCACCCTTATTGCGTCGCTTCGCTGCCAATATCTTTTGAAACATGGCTATCTCGGCATAGATGGAGCAGTCTCAGCTCTGCAATATGCCAAAAAGAACAAAGTCAGCTTCGATGATGCCCTCGAAGAGCTGGGAATTCGCAAACCAGTCGCTGAAGAGTAATCAATAGGCGCCGAAAACGTCCAAAAGATCCACGAACGAACCATAAAACGGTAGAATTAGCCTTCAATTCCGTCTGGCGGGAGAATTCCACGTGAAAACGAAGGGCATGGGTAAAGGAAGCATGGGCATTAATTTAGGTGTGAGCACTCTTGCAGTCGCTTTGAGCCTCAGTATCGGACTGGCAGTGGTTGGGTCGCCTGCTTTTGCAGATGATACGGCTGGAGCGTACTACGAACAAGGAATGAGCCTTCTTAAGCAGAAAAAGACTGCAGAAGCCATACAGTCGTTTGACCTGTCGATTGGAACAGCCGAATCAGACGCCCGAGCCTACATTGGTCGCGGACGCGCCTTCTACGAGCAGCAACATTACGGACTGGCGATCAAAGACTTCACCCAGGCGATGACTTATGACGAGCACAGCGCCGTTCCGTATCTCTGGCGCGGATTGTCCTATGTGGCTAACAACCAACACAAAAGCGCCGTAGAGGATTTTCAAGCAGCAATCAAAATCGATCCCGACCTCTCAGATGCATACAGCGGTCTGGCAGACGCTTACAAGGGACAAGGCAAGCAAGAAGAAGCAATGCAGAATTATGTAATTGCTTTGAAGAAGAACCCAAGAAACGCACGAGCTCTGGTCGGACGCGGTGATGTATTCAAAGAACTAGGCAAATTCGAAGACGCACTCAAAGACTATAACTTCGCGATTCAAATTGAGCCGGAATACGGCAAAGCCTACATCCAACGTGGCACCGCATTTAGTGGCTTGTCAAAACCGGAAGATGCAGTTAAAGATTATGACCGTGCCATATCTTTTGATCCAAATAACTCCGATTTAAAAGCAAAGCGCGGCAAAGAATTCTTCAAATTGAAGAACGCGCAACAGGCGCTTGAAGATTTCACAGCTGCAATCAAGCAAGACAACACCAACGCCGACCTCTACTATCACCGCGCCAAAGCCTGCATGCAGCTCGGCAGTGATGGAGCGGCAATGGCAAACCTAGAGGACGCCATTCGCTTGGACCCCAACCAGGCTAATTTCTACCTAGCTCGGGCTTTTCTCTGGCACAAACAGGGCAAGTCCATTCTCGCCAGAGAAGACATCAAACGGGCTCAGTTTTTCAACCCGTCACTACCGAAAGACATTGAATTCGAGTACGACCCGAAAAACCCAGATCGCTGGATGGAAGAGACTTTCCTGACCGACACCAATAAAACCGGTCAGGCCGATAATTCTGAAGCGCTGAAAAATACAGGCTCATTGGGCGGACAATAACCCAAATTCCTCCAATAAAAAGGCTCGGAAATGAAGCTCTTGCTATATGATCGAAGCAGGAGAGTTTTGGTACTTTTGGCATGGACAGCAAAGAGCTAATCCGTCTGATCCGAGAAAGATACGCGTCGTTCCAGTCTTACGAAGACCAGGGAACCGCAACAGAGGTACTCGACGTACCGGAATTGGGCTACAGCCAGACATACTCTTTCCGCACGTCTTTCGTCAGACCCACCACCAAGCTCTTGTTCGAATGGTGGATTGACCAAAAGGCCATAAATCAGATGTTGGTCAAAGGTCGCGAAAGCGTGGTGCGCCTTTATGGGGCTGATGATCTCGAAAAATTGGAGAAACTCTCTTCCGACATCGCAATGGACATGGTCGGTGGGCTATCCAAAAGTTTGAACAATCTGGTGGTTCCACTCTTAATGCCTTATGGAGCCAAACGCAGTTTCCTCGATCTCGACCCGGAGCTGATTAGGGTGGACAGCGACGAAGATGCCAATCTCTTCAAGTTGTTCCTCTGCGACAAATCCGCGCATGCAGACACAACTTACTGGGTTCACAAAGACGATTTGACCTTGAGAAAGGCACAAATTGTGCAGGGCGGTTTGACTGAGTTTGTTTGGAAGCTCGGGCTCAAGGGTCTGTCCATTCTCTTATCCAAAGAGAAGGCTGAAGCCGTGCGCGAATCCACAAAGGGCAGTGTGCGCCCGATTCTTACGTGCATCTTCTCAGACATCAAATACAATCACTCACAGATGCCCGACATCGCGACCTCTTAGGGATCCAACTCCTAGGGATCCAATTCTTAGGGATCCAATTCTTAGGGATCCAATTTTACCAATCCGGCAAGTACCAGCAGGCGACAATCGCAACTCCCATTGTGCAATGCAAATTTCATGCCTGATTCCAGCATTGATTAAAAGAGTAGGGGAAAGGAACTCATCAAGATAATTTCCGTCACATACGCCAACTAGTTTAATCAACAAAGTCCGCCAATACTGCCTGATATGTTTCGTGTCTCACATAACATATCGTGAATAGGAAAAACAGAAGTTCAATCAACAAGACATCTGAGCTATTATTGGTGCCCACCCATTTTAGGAATCCCTCGAACCATGTTAAAGCCAAATGAAAACAGTAATGGCTGGAACATCCCCAGACCGGGGACGAAACTTTCATGCACCGTCAAAGCCTCCGACACGACCGGCTATATCGTCCACATCACCGATCGCGATGCATACGGGCTTTTGTCTGCCGAGAAGAGAAAACTTGAAATAGGTGAGACAATCAACGCATATTTCGTGTGCCTTCATCGCGGCAAATGGCTTCTGACCTTGCTTCCCACTCCAACCGTCGAGATGCAGACTCCGTTTCTAAGCTAAGAGCAAAGGGTTTGCAGCGATCTCTATTGCGTTTTGTTGCGACCGGTTTGGCCGTAGCCTCAATCTTTGCTGGTTTGAATGTTGCTTGCCAGGCGTACGTGCTATCTGAAAAGCGCATAAACCTTCATGGAATAACCTTTGTACTTAAGGAATTTAATTGGAACGGCAAAGATGGCTCGGTTCTACAAGCATCCCGCAAGGGGAAACAGTTATTGGAAAAGCGAGGGCATCGCTTTTTCTTCTACTTCTTCGATCGTGAAGAACAGCCATTTGAGCTAGATTCCAAAACCAAGATTCCCACCGCTGACTTCAACGGCGACGGCGTGCAAGACGTCATAATTGAGGAATGGACAGGTGGGGCGCATTGCTGCTATACGTTCGAGATCTATTCGTTGGATCGATCGTTGACTCGATTGTGGCACCACGACTCAGGTCATGGGCATTTGAAGGTCGAAACAAACAAAGGACACTTGCCCGCCCTGTCAGTGGAAGACAGCACCTTTGCCTATTGGGGACCATTCGGATTTGCCGACAGTCCACGACCGTCAGTGGCACTGATATGGCGCGACGGCACCTATCACATTGACCGTGTCAGAATGCGACAACCTTTCGACCGAAAGACGTTTGAGAGAGTAAGAAAGGAGCCATCTAGCGCTGATGCGGCTCGCTTCTTCATTCAGGAAGTGTACAAAGGAAACGCAAGCCAAGCCCTGAACTTGTGGTCGGCTCTAGGTCCCAAAGACAGCCAAGAGTACTTCTCCAGCTTCTTGAAGCAATTCAGAACAAGTCCCTTTTACTACCAACTCGTTCATTTGAACGGTTCTCGTTGCATCGGCGAAATGCAACGCATTGCGAAAGCAAAATAAAGTTTGCTCGATTTGAGGATAATCAAAGATCCTTCGATGAAAAGGGCGGAACCCCTCCGCCCTTCATTTTGCTTGAAACTCTTTTGCATTAAGGCTAATGCTGCACGTTGCCGTACATGTTTGGTTGCATGCTGGGAGCCGCCATGCCTGGTTGTATGAAACCGTTAGGAGCTGCAAAACCGTTAGGATTAGAGAATCCGTTAGGCGCCGCGATACCATTGGGCGCGTACATCGGAGAGATTCCAGAACCGTAGCGGAGTGCATTTGCCCTTATCGTTTCTGCAATTCCTTGAGCGAATTGTTGTCCGTTTAGACGAGCTTGTTCTGCCGTTTGAGCGCCGTTTGCTGCCGGTTGGGTTGTTTGTTGAACCACAACTGGTTGCTCTTGTTGTTGTCCACTCTTTGCCAGCATTGCTCCAAGGCCCATTCCGATTGGAAGTGTCGCGGCTGATGCTGCGTAGGGATAGGGGTATGGATAGGCGCTGGACGGATAGGCAGCGGAATGACCATATGCATAACCTGCCGCCGCATATGGTGCGCCCGGGTGAGCCCCATATGCACCGCTGGCGCCATAAGCACCATATGCGCTGCCATTGTTCGTGTAACTGTAGTTGTTGGTAGTGTCGCCATTTCCGCTTACCGTGCGGGTGTTGTTATCGAGATTGCCATTGTCTGCCGGATGATTGTTGATCGCTCGATTGCCTTGACCGCTAAACGGTTGATTTCCTTGGTTGGGGAACTGCCGTTGCTCGCCGCCTCTGCCAATCAAACCAGATTGATTACCAATGCCATTTTGAAATGCGCCACGTTCGCCAAGACCCTGTCCACCACCGAAACCGCGTTGGCCGATACCCTGCGCTCCACCTTGAGCGCCACCAAATTTGCCACCGAGCCCACCTTGGGAGCCACCGAGACTACCACCCTTGAAACCACCTAAGTTTCCGCCACGACTTGCGCCTTGCAATCCCCCCATCGCCTTGCCACCGCTAAAACCATGTCCGCCACGTGCCTGTGCTGGTAAGGAGCACAAAAGAACGATAGATAATGCAACTGCGCTCGCTATCGTCTTCTTGCTGTTATTGGTAATCATCATTGAGTTCCTCCCTGCATTGGTCTCGTAACTACCAATACTCGGCTCAGCAAAAAAAGTTTCGCTTCAAAAGCTTAAGAGACTGTGAACTTAGTGAACTTATGGACCCTTCACCCTGAGCGTTGGAAAGTCCCCTCCAGTGCGGGGGATGTGTATTTGAGAGTCGTCGCCTTCTTCCGGTCGCGTTGCTAAAGACAGCGCCTCGTTTATTTTTCCTGCTTTCCAAGACTGCATGATTCGGTTCCAGTAATCTTCAGCTATAAAGGAAGGGCGTTTGTTCGCTTGCGCGTACTTATATATGAAAGAAAGGTACGTAACCACAATCTTGCGTCCATTCTTTGGATTTTTCGCTTCTTCAACTAAATTGCCTTTGAGAAACGACAAGTCCGTCGGATACTCGCGAAACAACTCTTTCAACATCGACTCCCTGATGTTGGTTGGAGGAATGCGCGGATCTTTTACCGCCAGCGTAGTCAACTCGTTCTTGTATTTCTCCGCAACTTTGGCTGCCTCTTCGTTTTCCTTCAATTCTTTAAGCGATACGATGTAGTTGTGCACGACCGTTGCGAGAACTTTTGGATTCGCTGGAGGATACTCTGCGTATTGTTCCAAGGCGAGTCGATAAGACGAAGCAGCATTCTTGTAACTCTTTTCCTCAAAAAAGACGCTTCCAAGATTCGCGATAATGCCGGCGCATTGAATCTCGCGCTCCCTGCTTGGAAGCAGTTGCAACGTTGAGAGCGCACCTGACAAACACTTTTCCGATTGGTCATACTTCTTGTGCTCTGCATACAACATTCCAAGGTTGTTTTGATAAGTTGCAAGCGATGAGATTGTATCGTTGAGTTTTTCCTTTTCACTTTTAATTGCGTTTACGTAGATTTCTTCCGCATCATCGACTCGCTTTCCTGACTCAGCATAAACACGGGCGAGATTATGCAGCAACGTCGTTCGATTTGGTTCTTCATCACCGGCAACACCAGCTCTGGCATCTAGCGCTTCAAGCTGATATCTTTCTGCTTTCGCATATCTGCTCAAGTGCCTGTTCAAACGCCCCAACACATTTAGTGTCGAAACCACTTCAATTGATTTATCACCAAGAATTTGTCGATCCAGTTCAAGTGCTCTAACTAGAGGTGGCTCTGCATCCTTGTAGCGTCCTTCGAAATAGAACAGCCAACCGAGAGCCTTTAGCGTTTCCGGCAGGCGACGATCGTCAGGTCCAAGAGACTCTGCAATTTTCAGTGCCGAACGATACTCAGCTTCTGCTTCTTTGATATTTCCATTGCGGCGCGCCTCGCTGCCGGCATCAAAACATGCTTTCCATTTCTTGGCTGTGGACTGTTTGACAGAAGGCTCGGTTTTAGCCGCCTTGGTAGAACCAGATTTGGAATTGGAGGAACCCTCAGAGGCTTCGGGTCTGATCTTTGTTTTTGGAGAAGCGAAGGCAACATTGGTTGACGCAAATCCAAATATCAGGGTTGTAGTTGCAATAAGAACGCCCAGCCATTTCTGCATCTGAATCGTCTCTCCATCGTAGAAACACTAATGGTACATCGAAGCTGTACACGATTTTCTCACGTTGACATTCATAAGCTTCTGAAACGCCCATATATTCGCACGCCTGCTGTATCGCGGGATGCGAAATAGAGATCATCGCGAAGAGGAGAAGTTGGGATGAGCAGAGGTGGCGATCACGGAAATCATGGCAAAGGTTCTGCGCAACACGATGGCCAGCACTTCGGCAGTGCAGAAGGTCGTGATAACTCGCATTCTGCTCGACAGAACGCATCAGGAGAGTTTGGCATTGCACGTCTTTCTGATGTAAGAAAATCCAATCGCGATCCACGCGGCAACTATGGACCGCAAGACAATCGACCGCCACAAAATTACAGATCGCACCTGCCGAGCCTTCAGATTGACGCCCGGGCCCAAGCGTATGGCCGCGCAGAAATTGACTTCAATCCAAGCGGAAATCGCGATCGAGACCGCGGACGCAACCGCGATCACGGTGGTCACGAGCCGTGCCCGCCTCAACGACCGGAGCCGAAACCGTGCCCACCAAAGCCGGAGCCTCCATGCCCGCCTCCGCATCATCCGAAGCCTCCGAAGCCCGAGCCTCCGTGTCCGCCTAAGCCAGAGCATCCGCATCATCCGCCCAAACCGGAGCCTCCATGCCCGCCTCCGCATCATCCGAAGCCTCCGAAGCCCGAGCCTCCGTGTCCGCCTAAGCCAGAGCATCCGCATCATCCGCCCAAACCGGAACCTCCATGCCCGCCTCCGCATCATCCGAAGCCTCCGAAGCCGGAGCCTCCGTGTCCGCCTAAGCCAGAGCATCCGCATCATCCGCCCAAACCGGAAC
>CAZCZI010000019.1:0-11155 GCA_964503045.1 uncultured Candidatus Obscuribacterales bacterium | reverse complement strand
CATGTCCTCCAAGACCGGAGCCACCGTGCCCGCCGGAACCATGCCATCCGAAGCCACCACATCACCATCGTCCAGATCCGTGCGAGCCGTGGTATCCACCGGATTGCCCGCCATGGCAAGGACCTAGCTATCCGCCAATTCCACCAATAGATTGCGGTCCTAGACCAAGACCAAGACCTGACTGCAACCCACTTCCAACTCCGCCTTGCAACGGACCAATCGAATGGTATCCACCAATTCCCGATTTCGATCTGCCACCGTTTGCACCACCGGCACTACCATCCGGAACCTTTGACTTCAATGTATCCGTATCGGTCGGAGGTGATTTTTCACAACCAACGTATTTACAACCTTGGGATTATCAACCGCAGTTCCAGCCGCCTGTGCCATCGTACTCACCACCGACAGCCTGGGACTATCCTCCGCAATATCAACCACAACCAGAATATCCTCAGCAGTGGGCTCAACCCTACTCGCCTCAGCAACAGCAGCCGTGGGACTACTCACAACCGCAAGCACCATATCAGATACCACAACCTGAGTATCCACATCCACAACCGCAACCACAGCCGCAGAAACCGCCACAATACGAATATCCGGCTCCCGTTCCTCAACCACAGCCGCAGCCATTTCCGCCTGAACAAACACAACCATATCCGCCACAAGAGCTTCCATATCAGCGTCCTGAAATTGCCCCTGGATTCGAGAACGGAGATGCCACCGTAGGCAGTTTCCCTCCTCGCAACCCTAATGCGTTGCCAGGTTCCAAATTCTTCACCGATGTCTTAGGTGCAAACCCTCAAGACTCGCACGTGGTTGGAGTGATGGGACCAGAGCGCGAAGCAGCCATCATTCGCGAAATCGAATCCGGAAACATCCCGGACTTTTTGCGACATCCAAAAACAATTCGCATTCAAGACCAACAAGGAAACACCGCAGAATTTCAGGTGTTGCCTGACTACCTCGCGATTGGAAGCAATGAAGATTTTGTGCGGGTTCCGCTGACTCCGGCAATTGCACGAGCTGTGGCCAATCGATACGGATTCGACTTACCTACCGAGAAACTCTGCAAGGCGATCTACAATCAGCCCGATGCAGTTAAGATGGTTGGCGTTGGACTCGTCAATCAAAAATCAGACACCAATTACATGCAAGGCAATGGTTTTGCGCTTAAACACGATGGATTGATTGATGACCAGTTGCAAAATGTTCCAAAAGGAACTTTGATTGCCGGTCACAAGAAGGACATCATCCTGAGCAATTTCGCCGCACAACATCCAGATAAGCTCGACTTCTACGGTCTCTACAAAGCCAATGGCAGCGTCTACCAAGGCTCGGGCGGCGGACCGCACGAAGTGACTTATGAAGATTATAGTCACGGCGCGAGACTGGTGTCACAGAAGGTCATCGTCAATGGCGTGCCGATGAGTTACGAGCAGCTTCTAAAAGACCCGAGGTACTCTCAACTCGTCAGCGATGAAGGTCCAATAGATACAAGCCGTACTTATCGCTAAGTTAGAGACACCGCCAACGCGATAGAATAATCACTCCGATTCTTGTATAGGCAGGAACAGCAGTGATCATTTCCAGGGAAGAAATCAAGACTGCCCAACTCAACATTGCGCAGCACCTTCAACCGACGCCATTGTTTTATTCGCGATTCTATAGCGCATTGACCGGTTGCCGCGTTTACTTAAAGCTCGAGATGCTCCAACCAACTCACTCGTTCAAAGTGAGAGGCGCATTCAACGCAGTCATGTCACTAACATCTGATGAACGCAAAAGAGGAGTGTTCACCGCCTCTGGTGGCAATCACGGACTCGGCGTGGCAATCGCATGTTCAACTCTAAAAGCGCCGTGCACAATTTATCTGCCGGAAAGTACCGCTAAACTTAAAGTGGAAGCAATCGGCAAACTCGGTGCAAAAGTGGTGCTGCATGGGCGTTCGTGGGATGACGCAAACCAGGAATCAATGGCTGTCGCAAAAGAGAAGAACGCTTGCTATGTGCATCCGTTCGACAACCCTCTGGTCATGGCCGGTCAAGGAACCATCGTGACGGAAGTTTTGCAACAAATGGATGAATCGCCGGATCTCATCATCGCATCAATCGGCGGTGGTGGATTGATCTCTGGTATCATATCCGCTACCAAACATTTCTCACCGAATACACGCGTTGCCGGAGTAGAAACTTTTGGCGCCAACTGTATGTCGGAGAGCCTGGCTGCAAACAAAATCGTGACTCTTCCAGCCATCACTTCCATCTGCGACACTCTCGGCGCACGAAAGACCGAGCCACGCAACTTCGAAATAATCTCAAACAACATAAGTGAGATCGCAGTCGTCTCAGATGACGACGCAATTGGCGCGTTGCTTCAACTTCTTTCTGAAGAAAAACTCTTGGTCGAACCATCGACATCGTGCTCAGTCGCAGCATTGGTCCACAATAAGATCAAAACGAAAGAAAACGAAATAGTTGTCGTTGTCTTGTGCGGCGGCAACATTGCATTAGATCGCGTGTGCGAATGGCCAAAAGATAGAGCACAAACCGTGAATGCAAACTGATCCGAAATCGGGTTGTCATGCACCCCAAAAACAACCGATGAGCTCTTTTTTCCGTTTGCAACTTACCTGAACAAGGGATGTAAGCGCTCAAAACTCAATCTTCAAAACGTTGTCACACCAAGCACTTCGGCCACCGCTATTGTGGCGCTTACATTCCTTGTTCAGACAATAACCCGCAGAAAAAGTCGAACCCCAGAAGTGCCAGAACTGGCGAGTTTCAGCCAATCTTGAAGTTATGTTGCGACGTTTTGGCTATTCCGCAACTGACACGCTCGCGTAATCAAGATAGACGCTATTTGCGTGCTGCACCGAATCGCTTTTGCAGTTGGATGCATCAAAAAAGCCCAAATCTCCATCTTTTGGCAATCAAATTGAAAGTAATTCTCAATTGATGAAACTAACTGCGACAAGGGTGGCACTTGTCATTGCAAACTCTCTCTCAAAGCGTGTCTCGCTAACGTCACTCTGTATCGAAACCCAGCCCACCAACTGCTTTCATGCGGGTACAATTCCGAAAAAACACGGGTGATGCAAATGCCAACACCGCTGGGCGACATTCTTCACAACATTGCTGATCACACGGACACGATTCTCCATGTGCTCAACGAACCCAATCTTCCTTCCGATGTCGTTCAAAGGATGAACGACCACATTCTTTTAGAAGAGAAGGAAAACAGCGCAAAGCTGGAAGAGATTCACCGCAATAATCCAACACCACTCACTCAAAAGCTGCTCGACCACAGTTTCTTCATTCAGAAGATGCTGCAAGGACAAAACATGTCTGTTGCACTGAAAAGGGAATTGTTAGATCACTTTGCAGAGGAACATTTAGAGTGGCGCCAACAATTAGGTGATCCTGCGGTCTCGGAGACTCCGGCATCGTACGGCTCCCCAGCTCAGTCTCATGGTAGCAGTCAATCACATTCGCACAACACCCAATCACATTCGCACGGCTCCGGTCATTCGCATGGCGGCTCCGGTGGACATCAAAAATCAGAATCTCAACAACCGTCATCTGATACCGCATCTGATGGCAAATCACAATGGACAGTCGGACCTTTATGGCCACGAGGAGGCTAAATCGTGTGGAAAAATCACCAAATATTGTCACCACTACCTCTGACAAATGAGCAAGCACAGCAAATGCTGTCGGCTGCAGCTCAAGAGGTTCGACGCACCGTGGTTGGTCGCCGACTCATCGCTTTGTTTGGACCCTTGGGTGCAGGCGTTGAGAGCGTTCCGTTAGAAACGATCAGAGAAGACGAAGCCGCCGAGATCGATCTCGAAGGCAAACCAGATCCACATCCAATTGGAACTCACGAAAAAGAAACCTACGTTCGTGTCCCAATCATATATAAGGATTTCCTCCTTCACTGGCGCGACGTCAAATGGAGTCAAGATATTCACGCTCCGCTCGACAACACCAATGCAATCAGAGCAGCACATCAGGTCGGCGATGCTGAAGACGACTTGATTTTCAATGGTCACAAAGAACTCGACATTCACGGACTTCTCAACTATCCTGGTTCACTGAAAATCAGTGGCGGAGATTGGATGACTCCAAACGAGCCTGTGAAGGACGTTTACGTTGCCATCAAGAAATTGCTGGACGCGAATCATCACTTCCCTTACGCACTCGTCACATCGCTTGATTTGTATGAGGCATTGTTGAAACCTGTCAGAGAGTCTCCGGCTCTCGAACTCGAACAAATCGGCAAAGTTTGCGAAGACGGAGTCATGTGGAGTCCGCAAATTCCACCAGGTACAGCAGCAGTAATTGCGACCGGCGCCCAAAACTTCGATATCGCAGTCGCCGAAGATCTGCAAATTGCGTATCTCGGACCAAACGATATGAACTATCGGTTCCGCGTTTACGAATCAGTCGTACTGCGCGTGAAGCGCCCGACGGCAGTTTGCGTAATCTCTGCCAAAGGCGCAAAGGCTGCCGGCAAATAGACAACTAGCAACCAACAGCATTTAACGCCGGCAAGATTATTGCCGGCGTTTGCCTTTATCGATTTGTTAAGATCTTCCCCTCGATAAAGTCGACCAAGACAAGAGGTGCACCATGGTACTTACGTACTCAACAATGCTGTCTTTGGGAACCAAAGCCCCCGAGTTCTCTCTAAAAGATGTCGTGACGGGCAAAGTAGTAACCAACGAGTCATTCGATGGCAAGAAATTGATGCTTGTAATTTTCATGTGCAAGCATTGCCCCTACGTCGTACACATTGAAAATGAGTTGGTGAAATTCTCTACCGACTACCAAGGTAAAGACATCGGTATGGTCGGAATTTCCAGCAACGACCCCGAGACTCATCCCGACGATTCGCCGGAGAATCTGAAGGCCTACGCGCAAAAGATGAACTTCAAGTTTCCACTCTTGTTTGATGAAACCCAAGCAGTCGCGAAAAGATATACAGCGGCATGCACGCCAGATTTCTTCCTCTTCGACAAAGATCGCAAACTCGTGTATCGCGGTCAGTTCGATGACAGCCGCAAGAGTAATGCAGAGCCAATCGACGGAAAAGATCTCCGCGAAGCCGTTGACGCCGCGCTTGCAGACAGACCCGTCCCACAAGAACAAAAACCAAGCACCGGCTGCAACATCAAATGGAGGCCGGGTAATGAACCTCCATACTTCGGCGTTCAGTCGTAATTACTGAACATCGGCTTTCATTGATCCTGCTGCTTCATTGATCGGCTGCTTCATTGATCGGGCTGCTTCATTCATCGGAGCCTTGTTCCTGGTTCTCTTGCGGTTCCTCTTTTGGCGGGTCCACTTTTTTCGGCTGTGCAGAGGAGCTAGACGCAGATGGAGCTGCACTGCTCTCTGCCACAGGAGTCCAATTAACTTTCATGCTTCTCCACGATCCAGGATTTTCTTTCATGGTCGTACGATAAACAAACACGTTGCGAACTCCGACTTGCTGCTTAAATGGTCCAATAGTCGAAACCCTCGTCGGTCGGCTCGAGCTGTCCAACGGCGAGAAAGACGGTTTTGCCGTTCGCAACGCCGATAAGGCTTTACCGCCGAAAGACGCAGAGGTGGCAGGAGTTGCCACAAAAGTCATATCGATGTAATAGACAGGCACTGCCACGATTTTGAAGCTCAGCGTCGTCTTAATTCCATCACCTTCAGCAAGCATTTGAACATCTGAAAATTGCCCTCCTGACTGTGCTTGCGAGGGCGTCGCAAGCAAAGAAATCACCGCCGAAATCACAGTAACTAATCCATAGGAAGCCATTTTAGCCATTTGCATGTCGCCTAACTCCATTTGAATCTTGCCGAGGGTCTCATCGAATTGTTCCACTCAAAGCATGTTTAGTTGCACCCTACTGAACAAGTTAAATTGCCCGAATGCGTATAGACTTTAGGGCTTTTCAGCAATTTCAAAAGTTCAGTAAAACACCTGTTCATTAAACTGTTCCTTCCACATAATGTAAACATCACGGGAAAACCAAAGGCAATCGGCACAGTTAGTGCTGTCTGTTCCAAATCCGGGCCCGCGATATTCAAATCGCTAATTTGAAACCCCCACCACTCAAACGAGTCATCTCAGGGTCAGCCTCAGGGCAGCGCGCTCGCGGCCATGCAGGTAAAACCTCCGCCGTTGGCGCGCGACCCTGCGATGAAGCGTCTTTCAGGAGGTGTTGACCAATGGAAATGGCAGCAATCACAATTTCTCTAATCATTTTGGCAATCGTCATCAAGTCATGGCTGCCAAAAGTATTGGTCAAGATTACAGTTCTAGAATTCCAGCGCGGTCTCTTGTATCGCGACGGCAAGTTCGTCAAGATCTTGGAGCCTGGCTCATACTGGACGTTTCCATTCAACACGAAAGTGACGATGATCGACGTTCGTCAGGCATATTCGATCATCCCAAGCCAAGAACTCATGACTGCTGACAGCATGTCGGTCAAAATGACCCTTGCTGTGCAGTACAAGGTCGTAGATGCATACGCCGCCATCAACTTGGTTGACAGCTACATCAGCGCACTATATACGGTGACACAGCTTGCACTGAGAGACATCGTTTCTTCAATGAAGATCGACGAACTCATGACGGCGCGCCAGAAAGTGGCTGACGAACTCTACACTGCCGTATCTGCAAAGGTCGCAGATTTCGGTCTTGAACTCATCTCAGCAAACATCAGAGACCTGATGGTACCTGGTGAAATGAAGAAAGTGATGAGCCAAGTATTGAAGGCCCAGAAGGAATCTCAAGCCGCACTGGAGAAGGCACGTGGCGAAACCGCCGCACTGCGCTCTCTTGCAAATGCCGCGAAGATGGTGGAGGACGCTCCAACCCTCATGCAGTTGAGACTCCTGCAGTCTATCGGTGAATCTTCAGGTAACACTGTTGTATTCGGAATGCCCGCAAACGGTCATGCTCTGCCGATTGCGAAGAAGGCAAAAGCCGACAAGCCTGAATCTGAGCAAGAGTGATCGCAAAATCGAAAACTCGGAGCATTGGAGGAACCTCTCGAAACATCGGGAGGTTTCTTCAATCTGGATGATTAAAACTGGGGTGCAAGGATTCGAACCTCGGGATGGCTGGACCAGAACCAGCTGCCTTACCGCTTGGCGACACCCCATTACGTGTCTAAAAGAAGTCTATTAAATTAAACGAGCCGGTGTCAAATCTCAGCTCCTGGCCGAAGCGACTACACTCGACAATTAGGTACTGTTTTACCAAATACTACACTGCCTGATTGCGTTTCAATTCCTCACGACTTCCTCATACTCCCGACGTATGCTGAAAAAGGTGAGTGACGCAGGATTAAAAGGTTGGAGGAACGGCAATGACAGAAGTTAGAAGATTCCCGCATATCAGCGTTAATCAAGCGGCACAAAAAAGATGGCACTGGCAACAACAAAGACAACAATTCATCGAGGAAATGAATCAACAAGGTAACCAGGAAGATCAAGTGAATCAACAACAGATTCTGCTACAGCAAAACTATCACGATCAACAACAGATTCTGCTACAGCAAAACTATCACGATCAACAAAATGCTTACTTGCAGAATTACATTCAACATCAAAACAACTTAGATTTGGCGAAGTATCACAAACAAGATCGCAGCCAACAAGTTGAACAAAGTCAAGTAAACCAATTGCTAGCAAACTTGAAGCAAGAAGTGCTGGATAAAGACAACAATCACGTCCAGCTCAACCAACGCAACACGAGGCCATAGGTCACTCCCAGACTCCGCCTCAACTAGATTTAGACACGGTGACATTCGCTCGACAGATCTCCTCTGTCGAGTGTAATGTTTTGAGGTGCTTCGGCGAACCGGTCGACGACAAAATCATGGTAGAAAACTATCAATTACCTTAAACGTTCATTATGGCCACCATTCCAGGAAAAACACCGGAAAAGCCCCAGGCACAGCACAGGCAGACCACGCTGGACCCCTTGACAGCATGGTATATAATGGCGCAATGACCCGACAGTTCCTACCTTTGCCCTACTTTGGGCTCACTCGATTCCTACCTTAGTAACCGCAAATGGCCACTTCCAAAAACAACCGCCCCAGCTGGACTCCAGTGCTTTTTCTTCTGGTCACGGTTCCTTCCGCCGTGTTTTTCACAATGCCGGAAAACTCGCCGAAGTTCTGGGCGTTCGTCTCTTTCATGAAACAGCAGTACGACACTTACGGTCCCAAACCTGTCACACAGCCTGAACCCGCAAAAACAGCTCAGTCAGACTCACGCAAGCTAAATCAAGTTGCGCTGTTGCATGTTCCTTCATTGCCGGAAAAAAATGCAAACGCGTACACGGAGGAAGAACCAACAAACACTATTTCTACTCAAACCAGCCAAGACGATACTTCCAACAATACAAGCAATTCGAACGAGTCAAATAACTCGAACGAGTCAAATAACTCATGGAATGACTGGCGCAAATCGAGAAACGCCCAAACCTCTAACGACAATGACTCAAATACAAGCTCCGAAACCAGCTCGCGCGAAGAGAAACCAAAAAAGGAAACGCCAAAACTTGTCCGCAAGAAAAAGGGAAAACCAGTCGAGTTCGTGAAGCGCACGGTCAAGGGAATTCCTCTTTACGAAACAATTGTTGATCTCGAAGACCCCGACGCATACATTTCGATCGGTTTGGCCAACAACGCAGAAAAGGCAAACGATCAATATGAGTCGCATGGCGATGAGGCGTTCGAATCCATGGTCAGACGCGCAAAGGGCGCCGTAGTGATGAATGGCACGTTCTTCAGCAAAGACAGTCAAAAGCGCGTCATGGGCAATATGGTGACTGACGGGCGCTTTCGCAAGTTCAGTGAATGGGAAGAGTTAGGCACTACTCTCGGTATCAAGGCCGGCAACGTTCCTGAAATGGTCACCGCGAGAGTCGACAGTAGACCAGACTGGTCACAACACTGGTTTTCCCTCACCTGTGGTCCGCGCCTTTTGAGAGAAGGAGAGGTTTGGGTTTATCCGCTAATCGAGGGTTTCTCCGACGATCACGTTTGGGCAGTAGGCCCGCGCCAAGCCATTGGCTTTTCAAAGAACGGCAAAAAACTTTATCTAGTCTCATTTCTTCGCGGCGTTTCGCTTGAAAAAGCGGGCGAACTAATGCGAGAAATCGGCTGCTATGAAGCTATGAATCTTGACGGCGGTGCCTCGAGAGCGCTATCGCACAATGGTTCAGTCCTTATCAAGGCATCACGTCCATTGACCAATGTGCTTGTGGTCTACGACTCTGAGCACAAAGCACCAAAGACTACAGTCGACTCATGGCTCGCGTTTCAAGACGGAGATCGTCCAGCACCTTAACGCCCTGTATCCTCTATAGACCTTTCACGCTCTTTGCAATTTCAATCAACTACAATGCTGGTTGGATCAAAGGCATGATGCAACGAGTGGAAACTTCGAAAGATCAAAAAGCTGGCTCAGCGAGAAAACTGATTGCCGCGGCAAGCGGCTTGACGCTATTGGCAGGGCTAAATAACGGATGGTTCGGACCTCTCATTCCGGTCGTTGCCGCTGCGCAAGAACTTCCTTATACATACGCAAGTGTTCTCGTCAGCTACTGTTATTCCGCCAGCATGCTCGCAATGTGCCTTGGAAAAACGCTTATAGAGAAAATTGGGTTGAAGGCATCATCTGCGGTATCAGCAATAATGATGGGACTTGGACTCGGAAGTATTGCTTTCGTGAACGGTCCAATACTATTGGCAATAGCCGGAGCTATCTTGGGATTCGGTGCAGGACTCAACAGCATTACAAGCACGACTTGCGTTCTCAGGGTTAATACCAAAGGCAGTGCCTCGGACCTAAACCGTCTGAATTTCTTTTTCGGTGCCGGCTCTTTAGTTGGTCCGTTAATTGCATGGGCAGGAACACAAACACAATGGTCATACCATGGAATTTATGTCCTTGGCGCGGGATTTGCCGGACTTATCGCATTGTTTCTCGCCTCTATTCAATCCGAGTCAAAACAAAGCACGAAAGGATCTGAAGCAGAGGAAACCAATCCTCTTAATTGGACTAGTCCAGTCCTCTGGTGCTATTCACTCATCAATTTTATTTATGTTGGCCTTGAAGCTGCTATTGCGACCTACTTGTTCATCTACTTGACGAAGGGTTTAAGCATCGAATCAGCGCTGGCGTCGGTGGCAATGTCAACAGTGTGGGGCGGACTGACAGCCGGACGACTGGCCGGAATGTATCTCTGTACGAAATACTCGACAACAAAAGTGACATCACTGGCGATGCTTCTTGCGATGTGCGGGTTAGTTGCTCTAAGCCTGGTACCACTGCCGAAACCTGTGGTGCTCGTCGTAATCGGTCTAATCGGCCTTGGATACGGTCCCATCTTCCCAAACGTATTAGCCACGTCTAGCCAAAGGTTTCCCCAATGCCCTGCGGCGGTGTCGTTTGTCATCATTGCCGGCGCATTCGGCGGAATTTGCTTCCCTCAAGGATTGGGGCATCTCCTGACTGGAATCGGAATGCGCAACGGCATGGCAGCGCTTCCAATCTCGGCCTTGATTATGCTCCTGTTGTTTTGCACTTTGGAGCGCTGCGCGAAGCATCCTACCCATTCCTGGGAATAACAAAGTGAATTGCTCGGCAGCCGACTATGAGCATCGAACACCAAGAAAGCGCGAAAACGGAAAAGACTGATTTGTGCAAGCGATGCGGCAAACTTGTCGCTGCTTCTGCGTTCGGCTCGTTAACGGGCTGGGTCTTTCAAGATAGCCGCTGTCGCTGTCCGCGTGAACCTCAAAACCTAGCAACCTACCCGAGCCGTGTGGCGGTCGTCGCACCACTGCAAGGCGATATTGCCGAACTCCCTCACTTGAACGACGACTTGGAGGTTCTGTCATTTCTGGGGCAAGGAGGAATGAGCACCGTATACAAAGTCAAAAACCCAAAGTCTAACGATATTTTCGCTGCCAAAATACTAAAAAGAGAACTAGTTCAAGACGAGTCCGCCATAATCAGATTCAGGCGAGAGGCAGAGTCATGTATGAAACTGTCTCATCCGAACCTTGTCACTGTTCATGAGGATGGTATTACATCTGATGGCTTGCCCTATCTCTTGATGGACTATATAGAAGGCG
>CAZCZI010000018.1:0-106425 GCA_964503045.1 uncultured Candidatus Obscuribacterales bacterium | reverse complement strand
CACATCGACGGGGAGGTTTGGCACCTCGATGTCGGCTCATCGCATCCTGGGGCTGTAGTAGGTCCCAAGGGTTGGGCTGTTCGCCCATTAAAGCGGTACGTGAGCTGGGTTCAGAACGTCGTGAGACAGTTCGGTCCATATCCGGCATGCCCGTAGGATTTTTGAGAGGAGCCGTCCCTAGTACGAGAGGACCAGGACGGACGAGCCTCCAGTATGCCTGTTATCGCGCCAGCGGTAAACGCAGGGTAGCTGTGCTCGGAGCGGATAAGTGCTGAAAGCATATAAGTACGAAGCCCACCTCAAGATGAGAAATCCCTGGAGGTCAACTCCATAAGAGCCCAGGTAGACCACCTGGTTGATAGGATGCAGGTAGAAGCGCCCCGAAAGGCCAGCGCGCAGCTGAGCATTACTAATAGCTCGAAGGCTTCACCAACCTTTGGTGGAAAAGATATTTACGATAAACCCTCAATATGCAGTTTTCAGGGTACTGGCGGGACTGAAGAAGTCCAAGTCAGAACCAATGCAGCCGTTGCAAATGGTGGCACCATATTTGGTGCAGTAAATCCTATGCGACTGAGCTGTAGACCCTAACGGTTCTTGGTGCTAGAGCGACCGGAACACACCCGTTCCCATCCCGAACACGACGGTAAAGACGGTCAGCAGCGACAATACTTGGTGGGAGACTGCCTGGAAAGATAGCCCAGTGCCAGGAGTTATAAAAGACTCGAGTTAATAGCTCGAGTCTTTTTGTTTATAAAAGCCTCCACTAGTGTTGCTAATGCCAATCCCAAAAACGGTTGAGCTCATGCGCACCACTGATAATGGCTACTTTGGCAGCAGTCGGCAGCCTGTACACTAAGTGATGGTCGTGGCAAAGGTCCGGCAGACCTGTGGTGAAATCGTGGCGAACCGAGGCTGAAACTCAATTTCTCAACTTGCATTTGTTGGCGATCACTAGCAATTCGTGACTGCTTAACAATGGTGGATGTTCTGCCTTCGTGAGCTCAACTTTTCTTTCCCCATTGGGATAAGTCGTTGTTCTTGACCAGGTGACGTCCTGGACATCGAGGTACACACCAGGATCTCCGATGTTTGAAGTCGGTCTCCAATTTTGAGATGTGCCATTTGAGTATTTATACGTGAGCGACAAATCCGGATTTTCGACGAGCACAGTACCGTCTTTGTAGCGGGTAGTTTTCAATCCGTTCTTCGATACGGTTTGCACATAGCAATCAGCTCGATCTGGGCCAAAGTGTTCGATAGTTCCATCTTTGGACTTGATGAAGCCAGTGCCACCGGGGTCTTCGACTCGCACTGTGCCGTTTGGCCAAACCGTCTCGATAGAACCATCAATGGTTCTTGTAGCCACTGCGCCATCTTCTCTCTTTTCTGTCGCATTCTCTACAGCTGCATTGCTCTCGTCAAAATCCTTCTGTTCACCGACTTTTCTGTGGAGAGTTGCCATCGACTTGCTCATGTGTTCTGCTTTGGTGAGCTCAAAAACAGTCTTTGACGGTTTCGATTTGCCGCCAAGATACATGAGGCGGACAGGCATCCCGTAGCCGCCTGGTAAATCGCAAGATAAGGCAAATCCACGAGCGATCGGCTCAGTTGTTTTGATGTCTCTCGTGGTCCAGTAAAGAGCGCGCTCTCCTCTTCTAGTCACCAGCTCGTAGCGAATACAATTCAATCCTAAAACCTTCTCGGTTCCCTCCTCCTTTAATTTGAATCCTTCAGATTTTCGATTGTACTGTTTCAACTTGTCGTTTATTTTGACGTTACCGCCACCGTTGTGTACTTCTACGACGGCGTAGTCGTCCCCGGCTCTATGGGCGATGGACTCTTTCCCTTTCTGTCCGAACAACTTTGCCTTGGTCGACTCAACGATCGCTCTGCAGGTACCGAGTCGGTGATGTTCGAACTCCAATAGCCAAACCTTCGGTCCAATCTCAACGCCGTCATCGGTTACTTTAGTAACAACCTTATCGATCTTATCGATATTGTTTGATACCAGGTCACCCGGCTGCTCAACCTCGGGCCGCGACGTCTCCGTCTTCTGCGTAGAATTTCGGTGCTCTGCATTTACGGCAGTGAGAACCGCGATTGTCACACTACAAATCAATACAATCAAGAATACCGGCGGCCAAACCATCTTGCTTTTGGAAGGAACAGTCGAGACGTTCGCTTCAACTGACTCTTTTTTTATAACTTCCAACAAATCGTTTGCGAATTGCAGTGGCTCTCCATTCAAAATCGCGCCGAGATCGACCGAAAGGTATGCAGCATTCTGATAGCGATCATCGGGTGTTTTGCCGATGCATTTTCGGACGACCGCCTCGACTTCTATGGGAAACGAAACGCCAGTTCGTGCACGCATTAGAGGTATCGGATCGAGTGCGTGTTGTTTAATCAAACTGTTGAACTCATCGCTCTGGTAAGGCAGTGAGCCGGTGAGCGTTTCAAACATCGCACAACCTAAGCTGTAGATATCCAACCTGTGATCAAGAACACCACCAAAAAATCTTTCTGGGCTCATGTACGCTGCAGTGCCGATCACGTCCGGGTCTTTATCTTCATTGGACATTGTCAGTTCGGCAATTCCAAAGTCAAGCAACTTCACAGAGATTCCTGATGCTGTTGGAGGCAACAACATAATATTGGCTGGTTTTATGTCCTTGTGAATGACTCCCTTGGCGCTCGCATAGGCAACTACCTCTGCGAGTTTGATGAAGATCTCAATGACAGCGCCGACCGACAATGTACCTTGCCTGAGCAAGACGTCTTCAAGTGTTTCGCCTTGCAAGTAATCCATCGCATAGAAAGGCAACTTCTGCTTGTGCACACCAAAATCATAAATCTCGACGAGGCACTCGTGCTTGAGTCCTGCGAGAATACGTGCTTCATTCTGAAACATGTCCCAACTTGCTTGCGATATCATTGTCGGTGCCAAAATTTTGATTGCGCAAGTCCTGCCTAGTTGAAGATGTTTAGCCCTAAATACGAGCCCCATTCCTCCTTCACCTATCAGCTCTTCGAGTTGATAACTGTTTCCTATGACCTCGCCAGATGTGAGTCCGACAAGTTCGATTGAGTCGATACAATTGACGACGCGCCGGCTACGCATTGCTGTTCTAAGTGCAGAAGATTTCGATTTTGAATCCTGGCTCATTCGATAACGTGTTCGCAGCCCTAAGCGCTCGATGTTCTGGTGCGCTTGCTCGCGACTCTCTTTTGAGCAAGCGCATCGTATGTCCTGGAACAAATAAGATGTAAAACTTCCGACACGCTCTGACTCGGGAAGCATTAATCCACAATTCGGGCAATAGTCGATCTTTGAAGGTTTCAGAGATGCTGCACCATCCTCGGCGCCGCACCGACAATATAGAGTTTCAAACATAAAGCCAGTCAGCGAGCCTTTCTCGGATGACCTCTTGGTTCTTTTGCAGGTTGGGCAAATCTCTCTCAATTGACTCATATCCGTACGCAACTTGTTTCTATAGCTCCAGGCAAATCTTGCGCATTGGGGTATCGCACGTTCACTTATTTTTGTACCCCGGCAGCATTTTTCACCTTTTGATACAATATTAGCTAAGCTTAGCTAAGTTAAGAGTGTGAATCTATGGTTTCTGTAAACATCCACGATGCCAAAACCAACCTGTCGCGCCTGATTGAGCAGGTATTATCTGGCGAGGAGATAATCATAAGCAAGGCCGGCAAGCCTGTGGCAAGGCTCATTCCCTATTTCCGTCCGGCAGAAAGACGTAAACCAGGTTTGATGAAGGGAATGATTCGGATTAAATCAAATTTTGATCAACCACTTCCTGATGAACTACAGCAGTTTTGGGACACAGATGAACTGTGAAGATTGTAGTTGATACACACATTCTCTTATGGTGGATGTTAAACGATCGCAAGCTAACAAAGAACGCTCAGGATCTAATTGCAGATCCGTCGAATCAAGTATTGGTCAGTTCAGTTTCTGTTTGGGAGATTGCAGTCAAAGAATCACTTGGGCGAATTTCGATTTCACTTCCTGCGCTGATCGAATCGATTGGTAGAAATGGGTTTGACCCATTGTTTGTTTCATTTGCACACTGTGCCGGATTGAACAAGTTGCCGCCTCACCACAAAGATCCATTCGATCGGATGTTGATTGCACAGTGCAATGCAGAAAATGCAACTTTGCTCTCACATGACGAGACCTTGGCCTTATACGGACCAGTTGTGATGCTCGTTTAGCAACTATCGCATCCCGGAAATCTCTGAATCTCAATGCCGCTTTAACTTGTACAAAGGCTGCTCTGCAGGTTGATCGTCCAGTTTCTTGGCGGTCGCTCTGTCCGATTCAGCCAAGTCGAGTTTACCTAGAGCCGCGTATGCTTTCGCTCGCGATTCATACGCAAGACGGCTGGAGTCTGGATCTAACTGAATTGCAGTCGAGAACTCTTTGATGGCAGCATCATACATCTTGAGTTCGAGGTATTGATTGCCGCGAAAAGTAAGAATATCGTCCGCGTCGTTATCTCCCTTCAGATTCTTGCTTTCTTCAAGGGCTTCCTTGTGTCGCCCTAGCTTCGCCAAAAGAACGGCTCGCGACTTATGTGCCATCGCTTTCTTCTCTACTCTGTCTTGCACGGGAATCGCAGCGGCGCGCTTATAGTCTTTCAGTGCATCTTCGAATTTGCCTAGCAACTCATTGGTTTGTCCGCGTAAGATGTAAGTCAATGCATCTGTTGAATCTAATTCGATTGCTTTGTCGTAGTCTTCTTTTGCTTTCTGAACCTCTTTTCGGATGGAATGAAGTCCGGCTCTGGCTCGATATAATTCCTTGACTTTCGGATATTTTTTGATGCCTTCGTCAAGTATTTCAATCGCTTTTTGAGGTTCTCCTAATCCATCGTAAAGACGCGCCATATAGGTAAAGCCGCTGCCGGAAAGAGCTCCTGATTCCTTTGCTTTTATAAAATCGTCAAGCGCCATTTTGTTGTCTGTGCGACTGGAGTTGGCGCGGGCCTTTCCGCGAAGATCGTAAAGATAGCCGACTTTCGAATTCAACTTAATCGCATCATCAAGAAGGTATTCGGCGGCGTCATAATCCCTCTCTTCCAGCGCCTTCATCGCACCCTTCTCGTAATCTTGCCAATTGCGAGATTCTGTGTGACCTTGCATGAACACTACCTTGGCCCTGTGGCGCGACTCTGACGATGGCTGGAAAGCGAGCTTCTCCAAACTCGGATCTTCTTTTTTTGTCTCCGCTGGCTTTGCCGGAGATGGCTCGTCTGTGCATGCAGTCAGTCCGATTGACGTACAAACAACTAGAGCCAGAACAAGCAGAGTTGATGAGCGCACTTGAGTCGATTTCCGATTCCCGTATATTGCCAATTGAGTTGCGTTAAGACCCACCCTTCGAAAACACACTCTAGCCTAATTTCATACCAAAATTGTATAGGAATCGTGCAATCATGCACCAGCCATAGGATTTCGGTACACACAGACTCAACTTATACCGAGATGGTATAAAAAGTCTATAGGCGACGAAAAAGACTAACGTGTGTTGCCATTCGGGCGTCCTTGCGATAAAGTAAGGATATGGCATTGAGGTAAGGATGATGTCGTTAGCCACTGTTACAAGCAAAGGACAAATCACGATTCCCGTAGAAGTGCGAAAACGCCTTGGTATTGAGGCCGGAGATCGGGTCGAATTTATTGAGACATCTGAAGGGGAGTTTACGATTAAAGCCGCGGTTCAAGACGTCAGGTCGCTTAAAGGAATCTTGAAGAAACCCAAACAAGTGGTGACCGTCGAGGCAATGAATGACGCGATTCGTAAACGAGCTAAACGGCAATGATTGGGCTCGACACGAACGTTCTCGTTCGATACATTGCGCAAGATGATCGCGTGCAGTCGCCGATTGCTACCAAGCTGATTGAAAGTAGCTGTACAGCTGCGCAGCCAGGGTTCGTCGGAATCATAACCCTCATAGAATTGGTTTGGGTAAGTGAGAGCTGTTATGATGCTTCGAGAGTCGATGTGTCGAACATTGTTCGTCGTCTACTCTCCGCTAAACAATTAGCGATACAAGAGTCTAAGCTGGTCTGGCAGGCACTTCGCCTGTTCGAGAATGGTTCTGCCGATTTCGCCGACTATTTCGTTGAACGCACTGCCGTTTCTGAAGGATGTTCGTCCGTTGTGACTTTCGATAAGAAAGCTGCTAAAGCGGGAATGACGTTGTTAAGGTAACCGACATTTAGACTGTCCCAATTCGTTATCGAGACAAAACGGATACTTGCAGGAGAAGCAGGTGAGAGTCAACCAAAGAGAAGAATACGTGAGCTGAGTGTTCGCATCAGCGCTTGCCGGCTTCGATACGCCTCCAAATAGCGTCGATAGCAGCTTGCAGTTCAGGCGCGGCTTTGGCACGCTGTTCGTCAAGATAAAACTTGCAAGCGCGCCCCATCAACAAAATATCTTGTTCTGCCATGCGTCGAACGATCGGATCTTTGTCCAGCAACTTTGTCGATTGGCAAATCGGGCGCATACCCTCTTGTATGTTTCGTTCGCTCGTCGTTGAAGCAAGGGTTCCAGCGGCACTGAAAACAAGCTTAGAATCGAGCGTTCCCTGATTTCCGCCGGTTGGTGCAACCACCGATTGACCGCTTGCGATTATTTCACCGTTGGCTCCCTTTGTGATATGCATCGATGTGTCGGGGATGCTGAATTGAAACATACCATCTTGCGCCAACTCCTGCTGCATGCGAAGCCAGGCTACAAGTGCGGTTCTAGCTTCCTGCACGTTGCGCACCGGGTTTAGATGCTGGGCGAAAAACTTCTGTAACTGATTATTGTCAGTTAGGACCGCGCAAATCTTGTTCGTTTCATCCAAAACAAAAATGTTATTGGTGGATAAAGGCGGATTGACGTTTATTGCCACCGGCCACACCGGATATCGCAACATGTACCAATGAAACTTCGCTCCAAACAGACTCAGCAGTTCGCTGTCCTTCAACGGCGTAACGATGCCCTGTCTGTACTGAAAAGTCTCCTTTTGAATCTTCTGTTCGTATTCGCGGATTGTGTACTCGCCTGTTCCTGGGGTAGCCATATCACTCACCTTCACTTTTTGGGGTTTCTGAGCCCTGCCAGTGCTGACTGCCGGGTTCACTACTCCCGTCCCCGACTGTGCCACGCCGCCGGTCTGTCCGACGACGCCATCCGGCTCAACAACGCTGGTTGGGCCCTCTGCGGGCTGCGCTTGCCTGGCTTTTGATGCCGGTTGGGAGCCGACCTGAGCGCTTGCCACCAAGTGTGACTCCATCGAAATCAGCGCCATCGAAATTAGCGCAATCAAGCTTCCAGACAATTGCCGTTTGAGCATGGGCGAAACCTCAAAAAGTTGAGTATCGCCAAGTCTATCATGTGACAACAAACAGGATACCTAGACCACAATGCGGTGCTCTTTTTTCACTCTCCGAGTTTTTTAGCGAAGTCATCGATAAATTTAGATGATTCACTATCAAGGTTAACTTCGCGAATGTCTTCAACTTCTTTGTATCCCGATGGGGTCCTAAATTCGGATCTATCGATCTCCTCGGGTTTCAGAAGCTCTGTGGTGAGATCAAGCTGGCTGCCTTCGACGTTTCGCGAGTAAGTAAACTGCAGCGGTAATCCCCTGACGATAGGAATTCCGTAGTACTTGCTCACAAATGACCCCACTTGTTCTGGCAAGTTTAGGTCGGTTGCTGCTATAAGGTGTACATTGAATGTCCGGTTGGGTCCAACATCTTTATGCGTGGCATCCACTCTGTATGGTACTTGACCGCTCCAAAAAGTTTTGGTTTTTGTATTCCACTTTGTCGTCTCGCTACCAGGAAGTACGACGAGAGCGGGCAATTTAATCGGTTTGAGGAAGGATTCAATAAGGTAGCCGAATTCCGCAAGAGATATTCTGCATAGCTTTCGACTGGATGGCTTGTAGGAAATGACAGACCAATCGGGTGGAACAGCAACCATCACCAAGTCATCGCGCGAACGTCTAAGTTTGACACCTTGGTTTGAAACGAATATTTGTGTCTTACCGTAAAACTTGCTGTTTTGTTGGACAGACCAGCCCCGCAGTAATTGTCTTTTTATAGCTCGATTCTTATCATCCGAAGCCCCGCTGCCTGAATTGGAAGTTGGTTTGCAGTGCGCGATCGCGAACGTTGTTAGAAACGAGCAGGCCAACAGTAGAAAGAGTTTCATTAATGAAAATCTCAAAAGGATCCCGGGCTCACGAACAGTCTCAATTTTAGTCTAGCTCGCCATAGAATGGCTACTTTGAATTCATATCTTTGGTTGATTTTGCAATGATCAAAGGAAAGGCGGCGAGCGACAACCAGAGAAGCGCCACCCACCAGGGCACGCAGTACTTTTCCGGGTTGGTCCCTTGCGCTACTCTGGTCGCAAAAAAGTCCATGTAAACCAGACTCTGACTCAGCCCAAAAAGGAAGGCACTAACAGCGGTGGCAAAGTATGATTTGATCTTTCGTTGATAGTGATTGCCGTACTTGTCGATCAATGGTGAGATTGACTCCAGGTAGTATCCTTTGATCACGTAAAAGGCACTAACTACTAGAGACATTGCCGCTGCCCAGATGCAATGATCGATTACCTTCCTTTGGCTCATGGGGTTTATGAAGGAATCAACTGTGAGTATGAGCACTGGCGCGACAAACGGCAACAGTTCGAGAACCACACCTGTAACGGGAGATCGCAGGGTCGTGCTCAAGTATGAAGTGCCAACGGACGGTCGCTTTCCGTCTTGCACCGCAATCAGATCTTGCAACAGCTCGTCGGTACTTTGGTAACGATCAGCCGGCTCCTTTGCCAAGCAAGTGAAAATCACATCCTGCAAACCCGGTGGCACATCGAATCGCGAAAAGCGTTCGCAGGCTTCAATAGGTGAGTCGTTGAGATGGTGCGCGATGATTTGCATTGGGTTGTCACCGGAAAATGGCGGTCGTCCTGTCAATGATTCGCACATCAGACAGCCCAGAGAGTAAATATCCGAGCGAGCATCGAGGTGAAAACCTAGACACTGCTCTGGGCTCATGTATAGCGGCGTCCCCATGATCTCACCCGCTTGAGTCAAGTCTTGCGTGACGCGACTTTGTGACTCCAGTACCTTCGCAATTCCGAAGTCGACGAGTTTCACGATTTCAGTTTCACCATGGGCGAGTACGATGTTTGCTGGTTTCAAATCTCGGTGGATTAGCGATTTGCTGTGAGCATGAGCGAGAGCTTCTGCAATCTGGATGAACAGGCTCAGCGCTCGGTTGACTCCGATGTAGACTTCTCGCTCTAGCACGTCGGACAGTGGCTCGCCCTCGATGTAATCCATAATGAAGTATGGCGAGCCGCCCTCAGTCTGCCCGTGTCCATATACGGCGACGATATTGGGATGAGTAAGCTTGGAGGCTGCGTCGCACTCTTTGTAGAAGCGCTTCAACGCGTCAACGTCACTCGCCAACTCGGGGTTCATTATTTTGACTGCAAAGTTGCAACTGAGGCGTCTGTCATGGACTTTGTACACGGAGCCCATGCCTCCTCGACCAAGCAGCGAGAGGAATTCGTAGTTGGGCCCGAGCGTATCTTCACCCGGAAGTCCAGGTGTTTCGCCTACCTCAATCAGCTCCGTCTGTTTTTTCGGAGCGAATTGCATGTGGAGCGGAACGCACGTGCAGTTCTTCTCGGAGAACAACCATCCGGTCATCGATCCTTTCGTTGCGCGAGGCTTTCCGCACTCAGGACAGATGAATTTCAGTTGTGCATCTTTTTTGACCTGCTCTGGCATTAACTACTCCGTACACGTTCGTAATGCGCGGTTTAGACTTTGATCTTCTCCACGTTGGAACTGAATCGATCAAACTCCCCTAGTAAGCAGTCATGCAGGGTTGAAATATCATCGAGCTTTTGAGCTTTTCCTGCAGCCTCCATGGCGGCGGCTGCCGCTGCAAGTTTGTGCGCGAAAATCATTGATGAGGCACCCTTAACCGCATGTGCTAACTTTGCGATGTTTGTGGCATCGCCTTCAGCAATGGCGGGTGCAAGCAATTGAAGGTTCTTTTGGCAGTCAGCCAGAAACACAGTTACCAATTGATCGATCTGGGCGCTATTGAATCGAGAACGCAGCTGTTCCAAATCAATAATAGTTGAAACCTCAACTTCTTTATTGTCTTCTACTTTACCTTCGTCGGTCTTATGGTCTTTGCCATGTCCGTTGTCTTCTTCTTTTTCATCATTGACAGGTGCGGCATCTTCGCTGATTGGAAGCCACTGCTCGACTATGGACTTCAAATCGTCCGGATTAAATGGTTTGGTGATGTAATCATCCATTCCAGCAGCGAGGCATTTTTGCTTGTCGCCCTCCATTGCATTGGCAGTCATGGCCACGATCGCAATGTGTTTGCCCGTCTGAACTTCTCGCTTTCTAATTTCCCTGGTCGCTTCATAGCCATCCATTACTGGCATTTGACAGTCCATAAAGACAAGACCAAAACTTTGTGCTGCGAGCAGCTCAAGCGCCTCGGCACCGTTGTTGGCAATGGTTACGTCTAGACCGAGGTTGCGCAGTTCAATTCCTGCTACGATTTGATTGGTTGGTGTGTCTTCAACTAGCAACACGTCTTTGCTGTTAGCTTCGCCCGTATTTGCTGCCTTTGAGGCGCGTGATCCATCGGTGGGTTTTGATTTGTCGGCCGATTTTCTCGCTCCACCCACAGCCGTGGTCGAGACAGGTGTAAATCTTTCATTGTCAACCAAGCAAGAGAGGCAATCGAAGAGCTGTCCTTGCCTTACTGGTTTGGTCAAAAATGCATTGCACCCTTGAGCGATTGCTTTTTCGCCGAGACCTTGCTCGTGCAACGCCGTAAGCAGAACGATCTTGGTTTTCTTGTAACGAGCCATGGAGCGCAGCTTGGTTACCAATTCCAGACCACTCATGTCCGGCATTTTGTAATCTACGATAAAGAGATCGAAGTCTGCAAGTTCGACTTTCTTCAGCGCGTCAGTTGCAGATGAGGCTTGGTGACTTTCGATTCCCCAGGACTTCAACAAGAAGGTTGCCATTTCTCGCATTGGCAGGTGGTCGTCAACGATAAGAGCTTTCGAGTAGCGAAGCTCTCTTTTGACGGCGGATGTGTCTTGAACTCTGGTAAATGGCAGCTCAAACCAGAAGGTAGAGCCTGCGCCTTCGACGCTGTCGACGCCGATTGTGCCGCGCATGAGATCGACTAACTGCTTGCAGATGCTCAGGCCAAGCCCTGTTCCACCATACTTTCGAGTCGTGGAGCCATCAGCCTGAACAAACGGTTGGAAGAGTTTGCTTTGTTTCTCTTTGGAAAGTCCGATACCGCTATCGGTGACTTCGAAACGAATGATGTTCTCTTCAGTGTTTTGTTCGACGAGGCGAACTCGAACTATGACCTCGCCGGTTTCTGTGAATTTGACGGCGTTGTTGATCAAGTTGACCAAGATCTGGCGCACGCGCACGCTGTCTCCCAAAACCTGTGATTCAACTTCGGGATCAAACCAGGCAAGAAGCGCTAGACCTTTCGTCTGTGCGTTGGTCGAGAGAAGCTCTACGCAGGTTTCTACGTGATCGATTAGATCGAATTGGATGTTTTCGATCGTGAGTTTGCCGGCTTCGATTTTCGAGAAATCGAGTATGTCATTGATGAGATCGAGAAGCGAAGCGCCCGCTTCTCGAATCAAGCGCAGAAACTTTCTTTGCTCCTCTGAAAGGTCAGTCTTATCGAGAATGTTGCTCATGCCGATTACAGCATTCATTGGCGTTCTAATTTCATGGCTCATGTTGGCGAGAAACTCGCCCTTATATTTATTTGCTTGATTGAGCTGCTCTGTGCGTTCTTCTAGTTTGATCTTGTATCTCTCAAGCTCAGCAAGAGTATCGATCAGTTGTTTGTTTTGCTGTTCGAGATCCTCCACGACTGAGAAAGGCGAGTTTTCCTTCAGGTTGGAAATCCATTTTTCGACAGTCCCGGGGTCGACCCAGCGCAGGTCCGCGCCCAGCGCTTTGAAGAACTTGATTGTTGTTCCGCCTTGTCCATCGGGGTGAATTTCAAAGTCGTTAACGAGCTTTCTTCCAGATTCAATTCCTGATTGAAGTTGTTTGTGGCTTGCACCATTTCCGGTGTCACCTATCAGGGAGCTCTGTGTGGAGATCACTATTTCCAAACATTGACTGTGTCCGGTGCTTGCAATGTTGAACGCGATTCTTGCCTCTCCAGCGCCCGAAATTGCCGCTCGCAAAATCTCGGAGATGGCGGTGACTAACCGCGTGCTCTCCAGCGTGGTCATTTGTGCGAGGTCGGCGATTTGTTTGGCTCGAAAACGAGCGACTACGAGATCGGTTTCCGATTTAGCAACGAGCTTGAGAATATGCAGTGTAGACATTTATCTCCGATTGGCTTTTGCAACGACAATAGTTGAATCGTCCGTGAGCCGGCAGAAGTCCCGATATATTTCAGAGGCTTGAAGTAAACTCGACTTTGCATCGGTGGGTTCAAGCGATGCAGCCGACTTTATTCCGTCTGTATAAATCAAAAGAATGGCGTCGTTTGCAAAGTCATAGTTGTACTCTTTTACCGAACCGACTTGCCCTCCCACGATACCTTGCGCGGACACGCAACCCTTGCTTTGATAGCGAGAGTATATCCGGCAAGTAATATTCCCCACACCGATGAAGGTTAATTGCCCTGACTGATGGTCGATTTGGGCAATCGCCGCGGCGGCACCCCTTGTTCCATTCAACTCTTTGTGCATGCGATCGAGAAGGGCTTTCGGTGAATCGAATGGAGATTCAGAGAAGATATGCACGGCTTTCTCTGCAGCTTGAGCAGCACCATCGCCATGTCCTAATCCGTCGATAACTGCGATGCTTGTGAAGGTGTCTGTCGAGAATGCAGCGACGCCGTCTCCACAGCATTGCTCATTGGGCATGGCGGTGCAAATTGTTGCAATATCGATCGGTCCAATTGCTTTCTTGAGTGCGTCAGCAGGCTCCGAAATCGCACATATCGTGATTGTACCTTTGCCTGGTGTGGAGGTTATTTCGAATGCGTCGGAGTTTCTACGTAGGGCGCCGAAACCAGCGCCCCAAGTGCCAGTAGTTGAGACACCGTCTTGCATAGCATGATCGGTTCTTGCAATTCCTGGACCTCGATCTAAACAAACAAGGCGGAGGATATGCGCTTTCTCGGTTGAAGCATTGAAGACTAAGATCTCGCCGCCTTTTTCAGCGTGCTTGGCGAGATTTGTGGAAAGTTCGGTGGAAACGAGATCTAATCTACCCAATGCGCTGTCGCTCAGACCGGCTTCTTTGCCTAGATCCCGAACTGTGCGGCGAGCTTGCCCGACAAAGCTGTGATCTTTGACAAAAATTCGCGCTGTCGGCGCTTGCGTCATTAACTCCATTTTGTGATTACCACTCGGGTTCCGCGTCCAGGATTGGTTTTCAAATCGAATGAATCGACAAGATTGGGGCAGCCGGACAAACCATGGCCCAAACTGCCTTTGGTCGAAAACCCCTTGGACAGCGCAGCTTCTACATCCGGAATACCCGGGCCGTTGTCTTCAAAACTTGCGCGCACACCTTGAAGCCTTTCATGTTCTACTCTTTCTACCGTTACTTTTCCGCCGCCTGCATGACGAATCATGTTTGTCATAAGTTCGGTTGCCGCAGTTCTTAAGTCTGATTCCTTCATTTGATTCATGCCAATGCTTTTGGCTGTCGAGACGATGTGTTTTCTTGCCAGCACGATGTCTTTGCTGTTCGAGACGTCTAAAACTTGTGAGTCAGTGACCCTCACCTCGCCTCACTTTTGCCTTAGTCTCTTAACTGTCTCGAGTCCCTTCTCGAGCGTGAGTGCTGTGGCAATGCCGGGAAATTTCGCATTCATTTCGGTGAGCGTGATTGCGACTGAGGGTTTCATGCCGACCATGACGGCTGAAACATCCATGAGCGCCACCATATTGACCAACTTTACAAGTTTTTGTGCCGTAAAGAGATCTATCGTTTCCATGCTGGAGACATCGAGCACTACTCCGTTTATGTCACTTCGCGCAGCTCGTTCAAGCAGGCTCTCCTCAAGGTCTTTGGTTTGAAGGTCGTTTAGGTCGTTCCCAAATGGAACAATCAAGACGTTTTCGGTTTTTAAAAGGGGTACCTTACTCGTTTTCACGACACACACCAACGCGGATTGGACGTTTACTATTTTGGCCTACTCAGGTTTTGTTGAAACCACTTTCAAATTCATCATCGTGAAGGCATCCTGCAATGCTCTAGACATGGTTGACTTCGTTTTCACCTTAGACAAGTCGAGTCCGAGATTGACTATCGTATTTGCGATTTCTGGTCTGATACCACTAATGATGCACTCGGCTCCCATCAAACGTGAGGCATCGATTGCTTTCATTAGGTGCTGTGCAACTAGAGTATCAACGGTAGGAACGCCCGAGATATCGACAATTGCAATACTGCTGTTGGACTCGGAAAGGGCATTGAGGAGTTGCTCCACCATTATTCGGCTGCGCTCGCTGTCGAGGGTTCCGACAATCGGCAATACCAGAATTCCGTCCCACAGGTTTATGACCGGTGTGGACAGTTCCATCAAATCTTGTTGTTGTCGTTTGATGAGTTCTTCGAGTTTCTTTCTTTCTGTGATATCGATGATGGTTGTCATCACTACAATGCCGTCATCGGTTTCGAAGGGTTTCAAACCAATCTCAATTGGGAATTCGGTGCCATCTTTGCGCACTCCGCTCAAGTCTCTTCCAGCGCCCATTTCTCGGGCGCTGGGACTCTTGAAGAAGCCGTTGCGGTGGTGAGTGTGCTTTCCTCTATAGCGAGCGGGAACAAGCATCTCGATTTCGCCGCCGACGAACTCGTTTTGCTCGTAACCGAAGAGTCTTAGGACTCTATTATTTGCCGCTACGATTTTCCCCTCGCGATTCATCACGAGAGCCGCATTTGGAGTCACCTCCAGAGCGAGGATTATGCGTGCCAACTCAATTTTCATTATGGCTGTTTCGTAATCTAACACTAGCTATCTCCTACGATTTAGTCGCACAATACTTTGTGTATTTCGCTCGCTGATGAAGGACGATTGTTGGGATCTTTCTCGAGCATGCTCATTATTAGTTGGACGGTTTTTTGTGAAAGATGCTGATTTAGCAGGTCAGTACTGGGAGTTTCATTGATGTGCTGCATCATGACCTCAAGCGCTGTTCCTCCATTAAATGCTCTTTGCCCACTGAATGCTTCGAACATTACGCAACCAAGTGAATAGATGTCACTGCGATGATCGATCGTCGTGCCGCGACACTGCTCCGGGCTCATGTAGCGTGGCGATCCGATCGCTTCTCCTGTCATTGTTAGAGACTCGCGTTTTGAGTCGAGGATTTTTGCGATTCCGAAATCGACTAGTTTTACAGAGCATGGGTCATCATCTGTCGCGATAATCATGATGTTTGACGGCTTCAGATCTCGATGGACGATGCCCTTGCGGTGTACAGCTGAAAGTGCGTCCAAAACTTGCAAGAAGATTTTTCTTCCAGTTGGTTCGTCGATTTTGCCCAATTGTTCGAGCATTGTCGACAAATCGGTGCCTTCCAAAAACTCCATGACGATGTAAGGGACTTTGCCTGCAAGAAGTCCGAAATCATAAATAGTGACGAGGTTTGGGTGAACTACTGCAGCACTCGCCTGGGCTTCGGATTTGAATCTGGTTAGGAGATCTGATTCCTGCGCCAAGTGTTCGTGAAGGGTCTTGATCGCAACGCGTCGTTCGATGACTGTGTGCGATGCTTTATAAACACAACCCATGCCGCCATGACCAACCCTCTCATCTATGCGGTAATGGTTGGCGATTACATCCCCTGCTTTGATTGTGATTTCTTGCGGTGCTTTCGAATTTTGAGTTGCATCGACTTTCTCGACACCTTGCAATTGTCCGAGCAACTCGTTCAACAATCCCTTGACCAATGCATCGTTCACTTTTAGCTCTTCAGCGATTTGATCGAGATTTTTGCCTTGTTCAACAAGCTTGAGCAGATCAAGCTTACTCTTAGTTAGGTCTTGGCTTGCTTGACGAGCAGGCGAGGCGAGAACTTTTTTCGCGATGCCGGGATCAAGCCAGGCGGCGCCACTAAGAACCGAATGAATGGCATTGGAGAGCAAGTCAGGAGAAATGGTCTTCAAGCAGTAACCATCGGCTCCTGCTTTCAGGGCGGCGAAGATCGTGTCGTCATCCTCTGCTGTCGTGAAAATCAGCACTTTTGTCGAGGGCAAACTCTTCTTGATTATAGCTGTGGCCTCGATGCCATCGATTTTTGGCAAACCGAGATCCATCATTACAACATCCGGCTTCAGCGCGAGGATTCCATCGACTGCCGCCTGACCGTCCTCGGCCTCCCCGACGACGCTGAATTCGCTCACGCGTTCGAGCAGCATTTTTAGACCCATTCGGGCAAAAGGCTGATCTTCAGCGATAAAAATCGAAATGGTTTTTGTAGATGACACTTGAGTTGTCTCTCATGACATGTGTGTGTAGAAGAGCGCAGACGAGCTCTGCGCTTCAGGAATTATAACTACTTTGAGTGCTTTAAGATCGCAGACCTCGGCTTACTCAAATTTGAGTGAATAAGCTCGCTTGCCTAGTTTTTTCGACCCGGCTCACTTCTTTGAGAAGTGAGCTTCGTTGATTCTTAAGAACTCCTCGATGCGTCTCTTGTTTCGCCTGTGGAAGGCAGGAATAGCTGTTCAGACACGGGTTCTTTTGGGTAGTTTCATTCGCAAAGATGAAGCGAACTGTATTCTAAGACCGATCCCAGTATGCGGATTTGTCATCAATAGCAGAATTTATCGAAAGGACGAATTCTTCCAGCGACACTCCGTGCATCCTACACGCCTGTGCAAGGGTCACTTGGCGCGCAAGCGTCCGGCGCATAAGCGGATTCAATACGTGGCTGAATCCGAACAAAACAAAGGTTGGTTCCGTCTGTGGATACCAGGCGAGCACATCGGCAACGACATGCTCGGGCATGATCTGCTGCGGACGAACGGAGTCGCTCGCCATCTCCCCGTCAATTGATGTCAGATCGTGCTTCATTCCAGCGAAAATAACCTTCGCTAATTCAAATCCCCACCAGCCTAGACCGATTACCTCGAGCGTTCCACTTATGCCTATAAATGGAAAAATAGAGTGACTCCAGTCTGTCAATGGTTGCGTTGTGACGCGCAAAAAACAGCCGACGTTTACGAGCACGAACGGCGCCCAGAGCTGACTTAGCTTGCTCGGTGCTATGCCGTTCAATGTTGGCACCACCTTAGCGGCATACCCCATAATCATCAGCGAAATGAAACCAACGGTAATCGCATGCCTGATCGCTCCATAGTATGCGTGGCTGAATGGAATGTGACTGAAGCACTGATATACAGGCAAGAAAAGGAGCATCAGTAGCGAGATAAAGAGCCAGGCGAAACCGGCCCGAATGAATTTTGATGATCGGTCAGCCTCTGGAAACGGCTTCCAAAGCTTAAAGGGGAGAACTAAAAGCAGCGAACCTGCAATTAGCATCAGCCATGGCACCATCAGTAGTGCGGCGAAGAGGTGATTGTGAGTCAGGCGATATGTGATGAACAGAGCTACCTCACCAACCACACCACTTGTCAGCAGTGTTAGAGCTGACCATGCACGCTTGTTGGATACTCGAGGAAGTCCGAACAGATGCGGAAGGGTCCGCAGTGAAACACCCAGAATCATTGCTATTGCCAGTCCATGAAACTGCATGTCCCTGAGCGGCGCCTGATAGGTGGCTACCCAGAACAACAACTGTTTTGTTGTGATTGCCGATACCGTGTTCCAGGTATGCCATGCATTGAAGGCCGTCGAAACAACAAACCAAATAAGTGCCGTCAGTATAAAGCCAATATATGGCTCAAGCTTCTTTCCGCTCTGTCGCCATGTTGCAAAAATCTGCAGTGCGAATGTCGTCACAGCGGCAAACTCGAGCAGCGAGCCAAACTCGGCGCAAAAGAGGGACCCTGCCCAATGTCCTGTTAGAGCTGTGCCGATCGATGCAGCAACGACACCACTGAGCATAAGAACAAAGGCGCCGACCGCCAGTGTCGGCTTCACTAATGAAGTATGCCAAAACCGTGGAAAGGCTTGATAGGCAAAGCCCATCATGAAGAGTCCCATCCATCCGAACACTTGCGCTTGTCCGTGAGCATTGACCTCGTTTACAGAGACACCAGTGAATGATCCATCAAACCCAATGCGCCATAGAAGCCAGGCTCCCCATGTTGCCCCGAATGTAAGTATTACTAAGATGCCGGCAAGAAAGTATCGCCTGTAGATCGTATCTGCGACATCTGAATTGCCATGTTCTTCACTCATAACTGTGGTCTCGGGCGCTTTAGCCAGCTCCGCATCAAGCTCTGCTAAAAGATCTCTTTCGTCAACATCATGAGCTCTGCAAAAGAACCGCAACGTCTCATAAGGACCTTCTGGGCCACCACAGCCTTTCAGCCCGTAACGATCCAGGACAGAACGCAGTTGCGGGTGATTTCGCAGAATGTGAGGGATCAATGTTTCTGCTTGTATGTCGGAATGTCCCGATGTCATGTTTTCGTTCTCCCATCAATGCCAAGCTCCAGATGTTGATCAACAAGGTTTTCGGCCCACCAGCCTATGTCGTCTTCCAGAAGATGCTTGATCTCACTCAAGAACCGCCCAGCCTGCCCAGCATCCATTGCGCGCTGATCGAAACTCAGGCTCAAATTGACCAGTGGTCTGACAACAAGGTGGCCGTCGCGCACCACTGCACATTCAGTCACAGCTCCGACTCCAAATACACTAGTGCAAACGGCAGGTCCGGCCACTGCACCGACACCCAGCGCACCAAGCGAGCTTAATCCGAAGGTGGCTCCCATGAATCGCAGTCTGAAGGCAGGAAACCAAACCGCCAGAAACAGTACCGCCTGCCTGACCAGCCATGGCATCTTAGCAAAGTCATGTTGCTGGCGAAGTTTCGGCAGCTTTTCAACTTCTTGCTCAGCATAGTCCTTCAGCTCCTGGCCAATCTCGAAGAGCGACTTCTTCTGCGGGTCTTCAATCTCGCCAAAGTAGACTATCGGCTCACCCTTAACTTCTTTCTCTACCGTGAATCCGGCAACAATCTTTTCGCACGTACACACTCTGCCAAGTGGCAGGTAAAGACTTCTGCTTACTGGATGATTTTGCTGCGCAAGTCCAATTGCTTTTATCAAAAATGCTGTCACTGTAAGATCGTGCCCCTCGCTCACGAGAAGCTTGCGAAGTGTTTCTAAACGCGCAAGATCAATCTCGCTAAAGATGTGACAGGTAAGTGCTTTTTTTCCGAACGTGTTTAAAAGATCCAAAACATTCCGGCGATACTGCGACACCTTCACACTATGCCAAGTTCCAAGCTGCTCATTCACTGAAGTATTCGTTGCTGGGCTAGCGTTGAGCATGCATGTACCGCCTGGTCTCTCTAATTTGCTATCGTCCGGCTTTCCATCACAACAAGAATCCTTCCAACTGCTGATTTCGCGCTGGCAACGATATCGTTAATGTGCAGCAGCGACCTGTTTTTCTTTTGCCGCAACAAGGTGCCTGGCAATGATGACTCGTTGAATCTGACTGGTACCTTCGTAGATCTGAAATATCTTGGCGTCTCTCATCAGTTTCTCAACCGGGTACTCTCGGGAGTATCCGTAGCCACCAAAAATCTGAACAGCGTCTGTCGCCACTTTCATTGCCAAATCTGCTGCAAATGCTTTTGCCATGGCAGCTTCTTTTGTGTTGCGGGTGCCCTGGTCAATCAACCAGGCCGCCCTCCAGCACAACATCCTTGCAGCATCGATGTCTTTGGCCATATCGGCGAGCATGAAGCTTATCGCTTGAAATTCCGATATCGGTTTGCCGAAAGCCGCTCTCTCGTTAGAGTATCGTATAGCGTGCTGCAGAGCTGAGCGAGCCAGTCCCACAGCAGCCGATGCTACCAGAGGCCGCGTGTGGTCGAATGCTGCCATTGAGATCTTGAAGCCTTGACCCTCTGCACCTAAGCGATTAGCAGCAGGAACTTTAACGTCCTCAAAAGATATCGCTCGTGTATCAGATGCGCGCTGTCCCATGTTTAGCTCTTTCTTCCCGACTTGAATCCCGGATGCTTCGCCGGGAACGATAAACGCTGACATGCCGTTATGTCCGCTTGCCGGATCCGTGTAAGCTAGAACGTAGTACCAATGCGCCACACCAGCATTGGTTATCCACATCTTCTGACCATTGAGAACATAGTCATCTCCGACACGCCGGGCCGTAGTCTTGATGCCTGCAACATCTGAGCCTGCTGCTGGTTCAGTTACGCAATAGGCAGCGAAGAGCAAATCCTCTGTCATCGGGGCGAGAAAGCGTCGCTTCTGGTCATCGTCGCCAGCCACTATGACAGGAGCTTCCGCCAAGTTGTTTGCCTCCATGGCTGTACCGATGCCTGTGCAACCAGAAGCGATCTCTTCCGCGATGAGGCAGGCGTCAAATACTCCCAGTCCGGCGCCGCCATATTGCTCTGGAATATGAGTATTCATCAAGCCTTGCTCCCATGCCTTTTGGCAAATCGCTCTCGGAAACTCTCCAGTCTCGTCATGATGTGCAGCATTTGGTGCAATTTCCCGCTCGGCAAACATGCGTGCCAGTTCTTGAATCTGACGTTGCTCATCACTTAACTCGAAACTAACCATGGTAAAACTCCTCAATCGACTTATTAGACGCTACAGGAATCGGCGAACGGTACCATCCATCCTGGGGACGATTGTAATTTCTGAAAACATTTGAGTTGGCTTAGCCCTAACAAGTACAAGGGAGCAGGCGAGATCGATTGGCGTCCGACCGAGACCATGCCTGAAGATTATTACGCTTTTTAGCGCTGGCCGCCTCGATGCCTTTGCTCCATTTGATCGGCTTGAAGTTGATGCGGGTCGGTTACAGGAATTGCACTTTGCCACGAAATTCCCTGCTCGCGACCCCAGCGAATGTGTTCTCGATGATCCAAGATCATCGGGTTGTGCCTGGCTAATGTCGCTTGCATTGCAGAGCTCAAATCTCTTACAGATGCATTTGGATTAAGCTGTGCAATGACTTTGCCGCCAGTACCAAATTCGTTTGGAGACACAAACAGAAATCCTTTCGTTATTCTTGATCCTTCGATATTGCTTAACTCCGATCTTCTTCCAGAAGCGTATGTGAATTTGCCAATGAAGTTTTGGTTCCACGCAAGTGATGCCAAGACATTCTGCATGTATTGCCGCTCTTGATCGGTGTCTCCAACGATAATTGCAATTGGCAGTTTGTCGCATGCAGCGACGTTCATTCCGAGTCGAACCGATGAAACGGTAGGAAGATATTTGAGAGTGCTGTTGGTTTGATAGTGGCGGGAAATCTCGTAAAGAGCATTTGCCATGTCAGTCGAGTCTCTAAACAGCCAATCTGGGCTGCGACTTCCCCTCGTGATCGGGCGACCATAGGGATCTAGGATTGCAAAAACAGTATTTTCTAACGGCGCACCAGGTCGCCAGAGTGTTTTCAAAAACTCTGCTTCACTGGCGCTTTCATAAGTCATTAGGCGTGCACAAACAAAATTCCTGGATGCGGCGATCACTTCAGGCGCAGACAGGAACCTCCTGTCCGATTGTTGCTTGGCTGGTCACCAGACACCAGGTACGCCACCACAGGCGGGGGCGCCGGCCATAAGAAGAATGGGTCTGTTCGTCTGTTTCGCTTCGAAGAGTGCTTGATTCCATGTGGGAATCCAGCCGATACCTTCACTGTCCGCGCCGAATGCGTAGGGTGCGAAAAAACACAGCATTAGAAATGCTAAGCCCAGTTGAATGACACGCATAACTTTGTCTCCATTGCAGTCACTCCTAACTTACATGCAAAATGTGGAGACAGTATGTGGCGATGCTTACTTGAGGTTTACAAGTCCAGCCTTCTGGTAGTCCCTTATCATGCTGGCGACCTGTCTGATTTTGGCAGATTCAGCCAATGCCTCGAATCTCGAAGCACAGTGGGCCGTACCCAAAAGTCCCAATGTCGCACCCATAGCGACTCCCTCAGCACCAGATTTTGCAAGAGACGATATCTCGATCGGTCGTTTTTGCATCAAGGCAGAGCCAAATATTTCTGTGGTTACACCGGCAGCGCCGCCGGCTAGGGCCTCGCTGGCGACACGGCGAGTAACATCGCTGGCATTTTTCCAAAGCCCGGCACCATTCCAAAACCCTGCACCTATCTGCGAAAGGCGGGCCGCCTCAAAGGACGACATAAAGACCGCCATTTCTGCCGCCTTCGTAAACCGTTCTTCCGCTATACTTTTGCCCTCGGATGGTTGAAAGACTCCACCATACAAAGCTCCCACTGAGCCACTTCTAGCGACTAGTCCTAGGGCCGATTTCGAATGAGGTAATACTCGACGGATTGAATAGAGCAGAGCGCCTGTTCCCAACATCTCGCCCGCAATGAATGCGCCTTTGGCCCAGACTGAGTCCTGAGCTGGTAGTTTGGAGACTTTGGACAATGCGGACAATTCACTGTCTGCACTCGCTAGCTGGGCAACTCCATTAACGGCGCTCTCCGCCGAATGCAACACACCATAAGCGAATGCAGCCAAAACATTATTTGTCGCTTCTCGGTCATGCATACCAGGAGCCTTTTCGGCAGAAAACAAATTCAACTCTGACATATGAGTACCTCACAATGTTTTCGCTCACGGGTACTCTAGGAGCAACGCATAACGAACTGATAACCAAGCCCTGGGGAAACTACGAAGCTCACTTGGCAATGTCAGCCGGGGAGTTTCATTTTGTCAGTACGACGATCCGGCAATCAAAAGTAGCGTCAGTAAGATCTGTGCCTAAGTGCAAAGTTCGGAGATCTCCAATTCATTCAAGCAGTCTGTAAACATCGCAACTAGCTGCTCGTCGAATCGATATTTTGCGTCTCCCGATAACCTGTCCAATGCGACATGCTCAGGAAGTGGTTCTCGAAACGGTCGCCAGGAAGTCATCGCTTCAAATGCGTCTGCTATCAGTAAGATTCTCGCTCCGATAGGAATGTCGTCGCCGGCAATTCCATGCGGATAGCCGGACCCGTCGAGATGCTCGTGATGATAGAGCACATAACTCTGCGCTCGTTCTGTTGCTGCGGCATAGCGACCCTTGAGCGGCTCCATCATCTTGGCGCTGCGAGCCGGGTGACCTTGAACCACCGCCCAATCTTCGGAAGAAAACCATTTTGGTTGCCACAAAACTTCCTCGCATCCGATGAAACCAATATCGTGAATGCGGCTCGCAAACTCAAGTTCTGCCAGATGCTGTTCGTCGAATTCTAGCGCTTTGCCGAGAAGAAGAGCATACTCGGCTACACGGCGGCCATGCTCGCTATGGAGATATTTGCTGTTTACTCTGACTCTGTAGATGCCGGACGGCACCGCAACATCAGAATATCTTTGATGTTTTAGGCGAGCACAACTCAGAACTTGAACGAACTGACTGTTTCCGGTCGAGTGTGAAATCAGAGATTCTGCCTCGTTAACTTCGTCGTCTTCTAGAGTGTAATGTTCTCCGTTGATATCCGTTGCGATAACTATGTTTTGATCTGGATTGTGCTGACTGCAGTTTTGCGGCAGCCGGTCAACATTGACCAGAGTCACGTCTCCCATTTGATACTCATTTTTATTCATGTTCTTGCCCACCAGTAGCCATTAGTTAGAACGATTGTGAATAGGGTTGCTACCATCTTAGGTGCGCTGGAATGAACGCGACAATGGGTGTTACTGAACTCGCAATGGTTCCTGTGTATGTACTTTCAAACTTTATGAGAACTGCCGATGCCTCTGCCTTGCGAGTCCAAAGAGTGATTCAGTTATGTCGATCGTGATACACGAGTGCGCACCAAGAAGGTCAGCAATTGTCCTCAATCCCCAGTATTACTGTGCCTGGCTTTTTGAAGGACAGTCACGAGCATTTCTGAAAGATAAAGTTGGAGCGATTAGTTGCTTCAGAAAAGCTCTTGAGGTGTTGCCGAATGACGCGAATGCACTATCGAGGAGGCCGAGAGGCTTTAGGTTACTGCGTAGGCGCGCTGTGCTCAACGTTGTTTGGTGGTGCTATCACTTCAGCGCTGTTAGGCGTTGAAACCATTTATAGATTGAATAAATGACCGCCACAACGTAATAGAGAAAAAGAACAGGCAAGCTATAGTTGCTGACACGGCTCAACGAGCGAACAAAAGTGATAAGGGGAGAACGTGGTGGATTGTCCAAGGAATTGATTTTGAATTAGTGCGTCTTTTCAGTTGTGTCGTGATGGAATGCGAAAGAAGAACGTGCTTCCGGTGCGATCGACATTGTCGACTACCCCTATGCTTCCACCGTGTCCTTCAATTATTGCCTTGCAGATTGATAGTCCCAAACCAAATCCTCGAGATTCTGAGCCGGATTTCAGTTGTTTGAACCTTTCGAATATGTGCTCACGAGATTCTTCGGGAATGCCAGGACCGGCATCCGACACGCATAACTCCGTGTAATCACCGGCTTCCTTGACACCGAGCGTGATGCTGCTTCCGATCGGCGAAAATTTAATGGCGTTGGAAAGAAGATTGACCATTACTTGAATAATCCTCTCTTCATCCACAATGATTTCTGTGTTGGTGGTAGGAACGATGATGTCCATTTCTTTGCCCCGCGCCAAACCTTCCACGGCCTGAATGGAGCGCTCCAAAATCTTCGATACTGCCGATGGTGCAAATTTTAGTTCGAGTTTTCCTGTCTCCATCCGAGCAAAATCAAGCAACTCGTTTATCAGCTGAATCAATCGCGATAACTCCGCCTCTGAACGCTCTACAAATGGCTGCCCGGCTTCCGGTAATTTCCCTAACGCACCGGATGAGAGGAGGGCGAGAGAGCCTACAACCGAGGCCAGTGGTGTTCGCAGATCATGGCTTACCATGGCAAAGAACTCTTGCTTCATTTCTTCGACCAATTTCCGTTCTGTTATATCGTGCGCCACACAGAACATTTTTCGTTCACCCGGCACCCAATGCAATGACCAAAGAATGTGACAGGAGGTGCCGTTTTTTCTGACCACACGATTTTCGAAGACATGATCTGCTCCCGCGGTTTGTGCCTGTTTGAAAAAGTCCATTGTTCGCTCTGCATCTTCCGGCAATATAAGTTGAACCAATCTGGAGCCGACAAGTTCGTCTGCAGCATAACCCCAGACCCTGAGTGATGCGACATTCACCTTTTGAAATACACCATGCGAGTCGATTGAACAGATTACATCGAGCGCATTGTCCAAGATGGCTCGTTCTTTGAGATTCGCTTCCTCCAGATTTTTCGCCATTGTGTGGAAGCACTTATCGAGCACTGCCAATTCGTCGCTTCCACCGAGCGGCTGTCGGAGCTGCTCACCAACTGCCAAGCGAACGGTGTTGTCTACCATGATATCGATACGTTTGGTCAGTCCTCTGGCGACCAGATACGCCACCCAAATCGCAAGAAAGACATTTGCGGCGACAAGCGCTAGGAGCGTTTGTTGAAACAGGTTACGATATCCTATCTCAGCATCACTCCTGCTCAACTTGGTTTGATACTGCGCCAATGCGTGCAAGTCGGTGATCAAATCGCGGAAGGGTCCACGAATTTCGTCAGACCAATTTTGAATCGATCTGTACGCGTTCAGGATTTCACCGCGGTCCATCATGTCCTTGAAGCTCTTTACGAAATCAAGCACACCCTTAAGGTTTGGCATGATTTTTTCCAGCGTTTGGCTTTGATAAGCGTCGTCTCCGACGAGAACTTTCAATTCGACGATCTTCAGAGGCAAGTTGTCCACAAGTCGCTGATAGTGGTCATTGTTCTCCTTGCTTCTATCAGTGTGATACGTGACCATGGAACTCACGACTTCATAGAAATCCGTGATTACATTGTTAGTCTTTTCGGCAATTGATCTGAAGTGTGCCGCACGAATTGCTTCCTTCTGAGCCTCGTTGGTTATCCAAGCCAAAGACGCAACGAAAAGCAGTTCGACAACTAAGAGTGAACCAACCAAGAAAAGCATTTTGTGAGCAAGCCGCAATCTCATCATTTAAGCCTGGTGATGATCTCGAAGGTGACATTTTATCAGTACGAAGTCTGTCGAGCCCTATAGCATAGTTAACGCCGAGTCTCGAGCCAGCGATTGCGAAACATTTTGATAGCGGTATCACTTGGATACAGCAGTTCATGCTTTGCATCGATTGACGACAACGGATGCTGAGACAGCACTACGGCCCTATCCTGATTGAGGATGTATTTGCTTTGCAATGACATGATGGTATCAATTATGGTGCTGAGCCCTGGTAGGGTTACGAAGGACTGATAGCCGCGGAGATACAACTTGGTTAGTTCTTCGCTCACCGGCACGAACGCCATCATTTGAGCGAACTTTCCAGGAACAATTGAAAGCATCCAGATGTTGGGAAAACGATACTCAATGAAGCCTTTATTGGATTCTGCACCGCCAGGATAAAACCTGATGCAGTCGTCGTTATCTTCGAACTTCACCGGCTTTGTTACGTCTATGTTGCTACCAATCGTATTTTTATGAACAAAAGGAAGGTGCGCATAGTCGAGCTGATTCTCGATGCATCGAGTTATGTGTGTCGGCCATTCGGTTACTTGTTGGCTGTAAGACCATTTGCCGGACGAAAGCGCCTGAAACCAGGGCACTTCCTTGGCTGGGTTCGCACTTCCGTTTCCATGCCAAATCCATATGAAACCATGTCGCTCGACAATATGGAATGTTTCTACATTGAGTTTGGATGCTGCTTTCCCCGTTTCCGGTACCAGAGTGCAATGTCCTCTGTCATCGAAGGTAAAACCGTGAAAAGGACACTCAATCGAGTCGCCCTTAATGGTGCCGATGCTTAGCTTTGCTGAGCGATGGGGACATCGGTCAATCATGGCGACCGGGACGCCATCACTCTTTCGCCACACAACCAAATTCTTCCCGAAACATCTGACAGGCAGCGGGTTTTTTAGTGTTACCTCACTCGCAGCACTTATCACGTACCAGCCGTCGGGCAAATTCAACGTTATTCACCTTTGAAGAGACTTTGAAGAGAGGCTAAGTTTGGCCATTTTTGCTTTTTCCAAGCAGGCTGCTCGGGCAACTGCGCGAAGCATTCCGCCGAAAATCAAGTTGTGCAAGGGGGTGACCATCCACCAGTATAGAAGCCCCGATAGCCCAGTTGGTAGAAACTTGGCCGTCTGCGTAATGCGTACCTGACTTCTGTCTACGGATTCGATTGAGAATTCGAGCATGGCTTTACCCGGAACCTTCATCTCGGCCACAAGAAGCAAGCGCTTGCCTTGATCGACAGCGGCCACTCGCCAAAAATCTAGTGCATCTCCGGGTTTGAGATCGGACTCGTGGCGCCGACCTCGGGATATGCCGACACCGCCAATAAGCCGATCTATGAATCCGCGTAGCCGCCAGAGCCAATTGCCATAATACCAACCTGTGTCGCCACCGAGACGAATGATTGGTTGCCAGGCATCATGAGCGGTGGCATCGACCACTATCGATCGGCGGTCCTCGTAAACGGTGCCGCCTGCCCAATCGGGATCATGCGCGTGAAACCACTCGACAGGAGGAATAGTACCGGCATCGGTCCAGTGGCTCTCGACTCTGTGATGCTGGAGGCTGGTTATGGCCAGCCGAATAGCGCTTCGACAGTCGAGTAAATCCGCGCGCACTAGGTTTTGAATGCGTGACTCCCTGCAAATAGCTGGATTTCGCAGTCCATCGGCTAGCGGTCTTGCTATGTATGAGGGTACGGGAGTGACCAGATGTATCCAGTATGAACTGAGCCGCGGCGTGAAGTATGGAACCGGCACGACGAATCGTCTCCCCAGGCCAGCTTCTTCAGCGTATGTGTCCATCAATTGCTGGTACGTGATCACTTCGGGCCCTCCGATGTCGTAAGTCTGACCTTCAGTTTCGACATGGTCTACGCACCCGATAAGATAATCGAGGACGTTTCTAACTGCAATCGGCTGAGACGGCGTGCGAACCCAACGTGGCGTGATCATTAGAGGCAAGCGATCCACGAGGTAGCGTAAAATCTCAAATGAAGCGCTCCCTGAGCCGATAACCATAGCCGCCCTCAAAACTGTGACTGGCACTGGTCCTTGTTTCAGGATTTGAGCTACCTCCGCGCGCGAGCGCAAATGATGGCTCAAGTCGTCGCTCTCTTCGCCTAAACCACCCAGATATATAATGCGCCCGACACCTGCTGAAGCGGCTGCTGACGCCATGTTTTGCGCTGCTTGGCGATCTGACTCAGCGAAATTTCGATTTTGCGGGTTCATCGAGTGCACCAGATAGAAAGCGACGTCGCAGTCTCGACAGACCGAGGCAAGGAGCTTTTCATCGAGCACATCGCAAGCGATCAGCTGCACGCGCTCGTGCTTGGCCCAAGGGCATCCGTTCAACTTATCCATTGACCGCGATAATGCTTTGACCTGATGGCCGGCTCCCAATAGGCGTGATACGAGACGGGCTCCGATGTAACCAGTGGCACCGGTTACCAAAATTCTTTTTGACTCATCCATATACGCCTCTCATTCAGCTTGTCGCCACTACCTTCATACTCGACCCTCCAAGTCTTTCGAATTTCCGTCAAACAGAACTCTTCACGTCGTCGACGAGACCCGCCTTCATACCAATAATAGGCAGCACTGGTGAACCGAACGTGAACGCGGTCAACGAAATTACGATGTGCGAGCTTCAACAATTCGAGGAGAAATCGAATCTCGATGTCGGCGCTCGAAGCAATGGAAATATCGATAGCACAGACAGTGCAATTCGCATAGGATTGCTAAAGGCTCTTGGAGCGGGAGTTTCTACGGGCTGGCAATGCTGGGTCTTGCGCTTCCACCTGTGTGGGTTCCGCTGACAATCGGTGTTGGCGCTGCCGCCGCTGCCAATATCAGCCAGGATTTCATAATGCCCACCAACGGTTGTTCCAATTAAGGCTTCACCTTGTCGTTTTATTCCGGAAACCGGCACCGTCTCGTCAAATTGAGACTCGACTAGTTCTGGTGCTTGCTGCTTTTCTATAAATTCTTCTGGCAAAGATCAATTTCCATCGAGGCAAGTTCAATCTTCCCAGAACGAGATCATTTGTTTCAAGATCACCGAACTACAATTATGAAGGGATCTGCTTCAGAACGTTCTGTTCGCTTAATCACTGGAGTTCGGATCTTCCGGTCCTGTAACTTTACAGTTGGGAAGCGCTTGGTTGAATTTCTTGATTGCTTCGCGACTGATTTTTTTGCAACTCACTATGTATAGGTCTTTCAGTGTCTTGCAGACGGAGAGGTTCCTGATACCGGCGTCTGTGATGGTCTGGCAGTTCGGTGCGTAAATCTTCACAAGGGATGCCGTTGCGAGTATTGCCAGGTCTTGATCGTTGAGGCGGTTGTCTTTGCGGAACGAAACACTCGTAATTTTTGGGTTCGCGTGAATAAACCGCACAATTGCGCCTGTTGTTGTGCCCGTACGCCCAAGTCCGAGGAGTTTGACGTTTGGAAACTTTGCCTTCAACGTTGTGAAACTTTTGTCTGTAATTCGGTTGTTCGATAGATCCAAATTCTCCACCTGAGGCAAGCAAGGCAGTTGTTTCAATTTTTCGTCTGTTGCTCCACAGTCTTCTAGCGCCAGGCTTGTTAGATCGGGCATGAGCTCAAGATTCCGCATTTCGGCAAAGCTGATGTTCGGGTCTCTTCGAATCTGCAAAAAGGATATTGTCCTAATATTGCACAACGCCCGAACTCCCGATGCGCTCAGCTGGGAGTCTTCGATGACGACGTTTTTTACAATCACATTTGCCAGTGCAGAAAAGCCGTCTCCGGTGCATCTGGTGCTTGCTAGGTACAACTCTGAAATGCCTCTTTCACCGCTCAGTGTCTGCAACTCCTTGTCTGTGGTGCCCCGTCCCTTTATATGTCCGTTGGGTTCTTTGCGCAGATTAGATGTGAGCGCATGTTCAAAGTCTCGTATCAGCGGGTCAGGGAAGCGTTCCTTGACCTTGAGTTCTTTAGGTGTGTCGAAAAATGGGGCGATTTGCAAAACGATAAAGGCTGCAATTGCGATAAAGGCTAGGCCTCCTGCCGAAATTAGAGCACCACGGGAAAATTTGTGATCAGGTTTTGACGCAGTAATGTCGGCGGTTTCCCCAGCCGTAGAACCGGGTTTGGTGGCAAACAGATCAAAGGAACCTCTTAACTCCTCCATTGATTGGAACCGATTGTCCGGATTCGGCTCGAGACACTTCGCTACAATCTCCTTGAGCCCCTTCGGCACGTCGAGGTTGGGCACAGACTCGATTGAGCGGCCTGTGCCCAATTGTTTCTTCTTTACCATTTCCAGCTCTGAACTTCCATCGAATGGTCTTAGTCCGGTCAAGCATTCAAATAGCACGCAACCCAAAGAGTATATGTCGCAGCGGGCATCTACTGTCTTTCCAAGCAATTGTTCCGGACTCATGTAGGATGGTGTTCCGATCATGCTTCCTGGCTTGGTAAGCGATCCGTCTATTGGCGCTTGTTCTAATTTCCCCACGCCGAAGTCGACGATTACCGGTGTTGGATAGTCACTGTCTTGATCCAGCAGCATTATGTTGTCCGGTTTCAAGTCGCGATGCAAGATACCTCTGCGATGAGCGTGCGCCATGCCGTCACAGATATCTTTGAACATGGAAACGCAGATGCTGGGCGACAGACGGCCTTTCATGGCCATCAGATCCGTCAGACGTTTGCCGTCTACGAATGTCATCACCATGTAAGGACAGTTATCGTCGGTCACTCCCAAGACGAGCACTTCAACGATATTCTTGTGCTTCAATGTGCTTAGAATTTTTGCTTCTTGTTGGAAGCGGAGTATCACTTGTGTATCTGCAAATCGAGGATGTAAGGTCTTAATTGCAACGTCGCGATCCAGTATTGTGTCATGCGCTTTGTGAACGACGCCCGCTGCGCCCCTTCCCATTACGGAAAGAACTGTATAACGCTCCGGCAAAGAGAGTTCGTCGTGATCGCCACCAATTCTGTCTGTATCATCCGTCATCGGAAGACCTGTGCTTTTGCTCAGCTCCAACCAGCTTGCTGCCTTGTCGCTTCTTCTGAAAGCTTGCCACTCCCAAATTGTTTATCGAAGTGTCTTGCACGGTAACCTCCTTGAGTTTCTTATACCTCAAAAGACTCATTAAGCCGCTTTTAGTTGATCCAGATGTCGGCATCGATCTCATTTGAATTCCCCTTCGTCTTAAAAGCTACTGTGGTTCCCCATCTGTCGTGCTTCACGGAGAAGGCGACGTCGTCTATCGGCGAAAGCGCGGAATCAAGTTCCTTTCCAGTGAAGATCCCACACAGGAGTCCACTGCCGATGCAGCTCATATTAACGCGCGTATCTTGACCTGGCTGTTTGTGGTCGCAAACTTTTGTTCTTGGACATTGCGCGCAACACAATTGATAAAGAATGCCTCGCGCAACTAGTCAAATCATTTCACAGATCAGATGATCTAGATATCTCTGATACGTCCATAAAACCGGAAGACTTTTCACTATTGGCATCGATCAAGCATTTAGAACAACTCCATCTGCAGAAACTCAATCTAGAAGACAATTCGCTAGACTCTCTTCCGAATTTACCTCAGTTGAAAGTCATTTTTCTCGACACCAGTTCTTTGAGCTTGGATCCAATAGAATTTGGTAAGTGTTCCCTGGACTTTAACCTTGCTCATGTTCTGATTGAAGGAGTCCCAGTAGAAATATCGATAGCACAGACAGTGCAATTCGCATAGGATCGCTAACGGCTCTCGGAGCAATGGGGAGTTTCTGCGGGCTGGCAATGCTGGGTTTTGCGCTTCCGCCTGTGTGGGTTCCGCTGACAATCGGTATTTGCGCTGGTGTTGGAGCTTGGGGCTACTCCAATAATCAGGCTTTCGACAGTTACTTGGCTCGGTATGGACACCTAATGCCCATGTTGAACGATGCCAAAGTAGATTAGATCTTGCCTTGAAACTGCCTTTATCGGATTGGCGTGAAATCTATGACTACAGCTCGCGGGCGAATGACTCTGCCAAAGCGATCTTTTTCAAATACGATCATCGAACCGGGCACGGGCTTCCATGTCTGCCAATCGCTCTTTTGAGCGGCTTGATCCCACGGCTCGAAATCCCATTGAGTATCGTTGCTGCCGCTGTTTTCTGGTTGAAAGGAAATTGTCGCAGAAGAAGTTTGTGGTATTTCCATTGTTTTGTGCACTCCCCAGCAAAGAGCCATACGCGCGTGCGCAGCAACTAGGTTGCTTAGCAGTGGCAACGAATTAGTAAGTTGGTTGACGAATCGTATTCTGGGCCTATACAGGGGAAAAAACATCCACAATTTCGTTGATTCCACAAAAAAAACACGCGCGACCCGGCTATACTGACTGAAGCAGCTTTCGGGAGGGGCGATGCCGAGTAATCTTCTAAGTTTTGAGGAATATCTGGCGTTGGAGCGAAGCGCTACCGTTCGACATGAATTTGTCGATGGACAAATCTATGCAATGACCGGTGGGACGCTACGGCACAATGTCATAACCAACAACATTTATTCAATACTCAATCAGCATCTCAAAGGCAGCAAATGCAGAGTGTATACGAATGACGTAAAGGTGCGAGCTGAAGCAGCAAACTGTGTCTACTACCCGGATTTAGTTGTCTCTTGTGCTCAGTTTGAAGCAGACGGTCTATTTGCGGTAAATCCAATTCTTATTGTCGAAGTGATTTCACCAAGCACTGGTATTATTGATAGAAGAGAGAAACGTTCTGCGTATCTCAAGATCGAGTCTCTTCAAGAGTATTTGATTGTTCATCAAAAGAAGAAACGCATTCAATTGTTTCAGCGAGTTGATGAGGCAAAGTGGGAGACCATAACATTCTCTTCTGGTTCAGCGATTAAGCTCACAGCTTTTCCTACTGGGTCGCTGACGGTTTCTCTCGATTCCGTGTACGAGACTTTGGACTACCCGCCCGAAACGAGTCCAGTCGTTAAAGAGGAAGAAGCCGACTACATAGTCGATGAGGACTATGTGGACGATGATGATTGGTAAGAGGTTTAGTTTGCTGGACCTCACACAAGCCACAGTAATGTTGAGCGAGGTTGATGAAGTCCAACCGGATGTTACCCTGCGATTACTGCACAATGGGCGATCGCACATCACCAAGACTGACTACATAGAAGGTGCACCAGAGCTGGTTGCCGAGATTGCGCACTCGAGTCGAGCACTTGATCTCCATCTGAAGAAGGATCGATATGCCTTGGCCGGCGTTCAAGAATACATGGTTTTGTGCGTCAGACCGAGGAAGCTCTTTTGGTTCAATTTGCTCGACTCAACAGAGCTCAAGCCTGATAAAGACCGGATCATTCGCTCAATTGTTTATCCTGGTCTTTGGATTCACCAGGATGGGTTATTGTCGGCCGACAGCGCATTGATACTACAAGTGCTCGAACGCGGACTCAGTTCTAACGAGCACAAACGGTTTCTCGAACAGCTCAAATCGTCAATTTAGAGGCACCACTGCCGGTGCGTTAAGGCTAAGGTTTGATACTCAGCCCAGCGCTCTGCAACATTTTCTGACGGCTTGCCAATCCCGGTCGTTTCGCAATCGGTGATTTCAAGTACTGCTGCTGCTTCACGCTTCCCGATGAGTTCTTGCGTGTATAATTCAATGTCTGTTGAACTCGCATCTACCAGCGAGTGCGTTTTATTCTTGCGCGGAGATTCACGATGAAGCGACGGAAGATGGTTATCGTTGGTGTCATGATGTCAGCATTACTGGTTGGACCAGTTGCACGTGACTTTTTATCTTCGCAAGTGTATGCGGCGTGCTGCTACTTTGCAGCCAAGGACAAAGACATTAATCAACCAGGGCAGAAAGCATTTATTTCTTGGAATCCAGGTGACAAGGTCGAAGCCTTCACCGTTCAACCGAAGTTTGAAGGCAATGCAGTCGATTTCGGAATGGTGATTCCAACACCGGCAAGACCTAAGCTTGACGAAATGCCACGTGACTTTTTCAAAGATCTGGCAATTTATACTATTTTGATGCCGCTTCCACAGCCGATTTATACTCCATCGAGTCAGATAGTCAGATCAAAGTCGATGTTGTTCGGTGCTCCCGGAGGCGCCAGAATGGCAATGATGGCTGAGAAGAAAGGGGCAGTGCGTGTTCTCGAATCAGGAGTTGTCGGTTCGTTGGACTACAAGATTATTGTGGCTGACGATTCTTCTCAACTGTTCACTTGGCTCAAAACCAATAACTATTCTTATTCGGGTGATGAGGAGACACTTCAGTTTTACATCAAGAAAAAGTGGTTTTTCACCGTAATGAAAATCGATCCCAAACAAATGAAGAAGTCGGCTGACGGCTCTTACCTTGGAGAGGTTACTCCGACACGCTTCACTTTCTCCACGGACAAGTGCATCTATCCACTGAAAATCACCCAACTGTCGGTGAAGGACAAGACGGATGCGTTGTTCTACGTGCAGGCTCCCAATCAGATGGACTTGCCCAACGATTGGTCATGGATGCATTCATATCGACAGATGTACTTGACCTACATGCTCGGTTGTTGCGCTGACAGCCAACAACAGCAGGAATTGAACACACGAAACCAATGGGTAACGAAAAAGCGCCAATCCGACCCGCAATACGAAACGACCAAGCTGGAATGGGCACGAAAGCTTGGTGATGCTGAGATGAGCGTGCTTGAAGATCCAGTCGGCAACTTCGCTCAAATGGGTGTAGGAGATCTTCCTGCCGGCTCGAAAGTCGTTCAACTTCCATATTTCCTCAAGGAAGTGAAAGCCGAGTACGATTCCCAAAAATCCTACAACGATTTTGCCAAGCAGGAATTGGCGAGAATGGAAGACAGATACCAACCGGCAAAGGGTGTAATCGTAGAGAATGACACCAAGAATGTGGGTGGCCGATTTCTTGCAACCAGATTCTCCTGGTATCCGGCAAGGGAAGCTCCTATTGAAGAGGTGAAAGGCTTGAGTCGGCTCAAGGGGCATTTGAGAAAAGGCCAGTGGTTGACGAAATTCAGGAAAGTGTTGCGCAAAGATGAGATGACACAAGATATGATGCTGGCTGAAGTGCCAAAGAATCAGGAGCAATCCTACTCGCGAATCATGCCGACTTCGCCGCCCTAGTGCGCGTAGGAGTGAATGCGATGAAAAACCACTTTTGGAATTTCGGACTGGTAGCGCTGGTGGTGCTAATCTGCGCACCGGTTTTCGGAGGAGATATTTTCTGCTCTCCCGAGCGTCCGGGTGCATCAACGGATGACCCGATCTTCAAACCAAAAGACCTGTCTGGTCGATCGATCAAGTGCCCCCGTGTGCGCGCCGTCCACTCGCTGAACGTTGCCGACGAAGGCGGCACCGCTTATCTTATCAAAGTAGATCCATGGCTCGGATATCAAAGAGGGCGTGAGCTCTTCGTTCGAGAATTTTCGCTCGACGATGGAGTTTTTGGCGAAGCCGGAAAAATGGCAGGCAGAGTTCTTGAAGATCAGGCCACAAAAATCATGACGCGTGATCACGTCGCGTCCTGTGCACTTTGCCACAACACTCCTTTTAGAGACGCGGGCGCCGGTGCCACCATCTTTAAAAACGCCGGAACCGGCCGCAATACACCCCATATGTTTGGTGCAGGATTGTTGGAGATGTTGGGTTGGCAAATCAGGCTTAAGATGCTCGAGATAGGTGACGCTAATCGCAATGGCTTCATAGACAAAGGCGAGTCGGAGAGTCTAAGGGCGTTGGTGGAAACGTCTTCGGAAAGTTCGCGAGCGGCCAATCAAACAAAGGTGGATTTTGGCGGCTTCGGTGACAAAGATGGTGATGGCAAGCCTGATTTGAACAGTGTTTGCTTTGTTTGGTACGTCGATAAGGACGGCAAACGAATTCCATGGGCTCGCTCACTGAAAGACGATGGAGTGGCTGGATACAACTTCGAAGTGCAAGTTTATGGTTGGGGTCACGGTCGTGCCACTTTATCCGGACGAATTCCGATTACTTCGACATTGCGTGCATTTGCTGCTCAAGCAGCCGACAACCATATGGGAATGCAGGCATGTGATCCAACTCTCAACGATGAGCCCGAAAGTGACGGATTGGCATTGGTTTCACAGCTGGGCGCCCCGCAGTTTTTCAGCGGCAGAACCCGCGATCGCGGGCAAGTCAAAGACTCGCATGGAGTGAGCTTGGATGATCCTGATCGCGACGGCATTGCAGAAGAATTTACCGAGGGCGACATGGATCTGATGGAGCAATATCAGCTGAATCATCCGATGCCGGCAGAGACTACGGAAACAGCCATGCGCAAGCGTGGAAGAGAAGTTATGGAAGGGATTGGTTGTGTGCACTGCCATGTGCCAAACTGGAAACTCGAGGCCGACAACCGCAAGGACAGTGACTATACTCGGCGTTATTTGGGTGACCGGCGATTCTTTAATCTTGCCGTGACACCCAATTCACAAACCGGTGCACTCGAAGGTAAACTCGAATGGTTGAGCGCAAGAAAAACGGAAGCTGAACCTAAGCGACAAGCATTCACCATCCGTGGTGTCTACTCCGATTTTGCACACCACGACTTAGGACCGGCGTTTCATCAGGTGCAATTTGACGGAAGCCTGATCAAAGCATTTCGAACCGCACCTCTTTGGGGTGTCGGCAGCACCGCTCCATATGGGCATGATGGGGCAAGTCTCGATCTTGATAGTGTGATCCGTCGCCACGGCGGCGAAGCCTCTGTGCAGTCCAATGCTTATTTGCAACTGAATGAAAATGATCGTCTGGCGCTTCTGGAATTTCTGCGCGGACTGGTGCTCTACTCGGTCGATGATCTCCCGTGCGATATCGATGGTGACGGCAAAATCTCAGAGCATTACATCGTCGCCGGCAAAGACACTGGTGTAGAACGGCTCAATCCGGAATGGTTGTTCAAAGTGCCAGGCAGTATCGAAGGTGAAGTCACTAATCCACAGGGTGTGAAGGTGCGCTCGAATGCTCTCACGAATGTTTCAGATGCCTATGGAACTAATCTCAAGTTTCTCAAAGACAGCACAAGAAGGGGCTTTCCCGATCAGAGATTCTTAAAAGAGATGCAGTCTCGAATCAGCAAGCTTTCGAAGTCTGAGTGAACGGGGCGGTAAATCAAACGACACCGGTTAAAATCGAAAATGTTGAGCCATCAGATAATTCGGCACTATATTCGGTGACAATACCGAAGAGCTATCCAATCAGCCTCTATCCTGGTGCACAAATTCTTTGGCTTCGGCAGAACTTGCAGGTGCTACCATAGTGGATGAAAGCAGTGAAGCCCCAAAGATTTTTTCCTTAGCTCTTTTGATCCACTATTGTTGGAGTGATGATTGGTATGGCATTGAAATCTGTGGTTTCCCTGGTTGTGTGTGTCTCAACGATCATTGTTATCGCAGGCCAGGCTGTGGCTGAACCAAACTGGGACGGTGAGAGTAGTCCGATAAGAGACAAGTGGGCGGTCGTAATTGGAATAGACAGGTTTCAGGATCGCAGTATCCCAACTTTGGAATTCGCCTCTAAGGATGCTAGAGACTTCGCCGAATTCCTGATTGAGAATGGGCACTTCGCAAAAGACCACATCCTTCTTTTACTAAATGAGAACGCTACTGAAAAGAAGATTCGCCAAGTCTTGGGAGATGACTGGTTGCCGAAAAACGTCCTTCCCGGTGATCTGGTGGTCGTGTTTGCTTCTACGCATGGCAGCCCAAAGGAGCTTGACGTTGCCAATGAAAACTTCCTGATCGCATACGATACGGACTGTGACAGCCTATTTTCTTCAGCGATTCGACTATCAGATCTCGCAACCACGATTAAGCAGAGAACGGGCTGCCAGCGGCTGGTTTTATTACTTGATGCATGCAACAGCGGCGCTGCGGAGGCCGGTGGTAAAGGATTGCATCGAACCGCCAACTTCGAGCTGGAATCAATGGCAGGCGATGGTCAGATCATAATAAGTTCGAGCAGTGCGAATCAACGATCATGGGAGTCAAAGCGATATAAAAACGGTGTATTTACCAGGCGGCTAATAGAGTCGTTGTTGTCGAATGGCGAATCGACTACGATTTCCTCTGCATTTGGTGCGCTTCAGGAGAAAGTAGAACAGGAGGTTCGCTACGATCGCAAGATACTGCAAACACCAATCATGAAGAGCCGTTGGCGCGGGCCAGAACTCTCCCTTCTTAGCCATCCGGCTAAGCCGAGAACAGTCATGACCGGCACACCTGACACTACCGATGCTACCACAGGTGCTGGCGGGGCGGCTTCAACCGGAGAGCCCTCCGCGCCTGCTGCCGGCGGTACACTGAGTCCTGATTCGCTTTACGAGCTTGCTGAAAAAGAGTATGAGCGAGGAGAGTTCGGTAAAGCTATCGCCCAGTATAAGCAAGCAGCTCGGAATGGCCATGCCCTTGCAGCGTTTTCTTTAGCAATCATGTACGACGAAGGTACAGGTGTTGAAAAGAATGCCAGCGAAGCCTATGACTGGTATCTCAGGGCAGCCGATCTGGGAAATATGCGTGCGCAGTACAATCTTGGATACATGTTCAAGACCGGCTCGGGAGTGGTGAAGCAAGATCCGGAAAAGGCGATCAAATGGTTTACACTTGCGGCCGAGCAAGGAAGCAGCAGGGCTCAGAACTACCTTGGATTGATGTATAAATACGGGGAAGGAACAGATGTGAATTTAAAGGTTGCTGCCCAGTGGTTTTCGAAGGCAGCAGAAAAGGGACATATGTTTGCGCAGAACAATCTGGGGTGGCTCTACCTGAATGGCACCGGCGTACCCAAAGATGAAAGTCTGGCAGTCGAGTGGTGTGGTAAGGCGGCAAACCAGGGATATGCGCAAGCTCAGTTCAACATGGGCTGGTTTTACGAAACCGGCAGAGGTGTAGAAAAAAACATAGAAAAGGCACGAAGCTGGTACGAGAAGGCAGCCTCAAGAAACTTTCCGGGCGCGCAAGAAGCATTGGAGAGGTGTCGATAAGTGTCAGGGCTGGTCCGTGTATTCCGAAAAACGGCATTGGATTTTCTCCATTCCGGGTAGGAAGAGTTTGTGCTTCGCGTTTACCTGGAGGGATTATGAAAGCTCACCACTTTTTGGCCCTTTCACTTGTGCTTCTAACCGGCTCTTTCACTCTTGCGCCGGTGAGCGCCGACGATTACGTCGAGCCTCACAAGGATCCGCAAATGTGGACGCCCAGCGCCTACGATCGGTGGGTTAAGGAAAAAGCCAAGTTCATGAGCCCGGAGGAGCGCCGAAAATTCTTGAAGGAGCACCCGGTGAGCAAGACTCCTTCGGAAGTGTTACACGAGATGGAAGCTCAGGGTGCAAAAGAACGCGCAAATGCGCAAGAGATTAAGGATGCCCAAGACAGAGAGCAAAATCGCCGCGCTCAAGCCCAAGCTCAGAAGGAGCAGTGGACGGCTTTCAACGAACGCGAACAACAACAACTGACTAAAGCAAAGCAACTGCGAAAGACAGGCAAAACAGCACAGGCAATAAAGTTTCTTGAGACCATTTCGAATACCGGCAGTCCAGGTGCGCCATACATGCTCGGCACCATGTATCTCAAAGGTGACGGCGTCAAACAGGACAAAAAACAAGCGCTTAGCTGGTTCTATAAAGCCGCACGCAACGGCAGCAGTGAAGGAGCCTACGAAATTGCTCGCGCTTACATGCATGGCGACGGTGTGCCCAATGATTTGAATCAGAGCATCAGTTGGTTGAAGGTCTCAAAGGTTCCCGAAGCGCAACATCTGCTCGGTGCCATATTCGAGGAAGGTGTCGCCGGGCAGAAGAACTACAGCAAAGCGTGGGATGCTTTCAAGGAGTCGGCTTCGGCTAACTACGCCCCGGCTGAAGCTTCACTGGGAGAGATGTGTTACCTGGGCTTGGGAATGCACAAAAACTTCCTGCAAGCGAAAAAGTGGTTCGAGGATGCGGTGAGTAGTGGAGACGCAAAAGCCTATTTCTATCTGAGCAAGATGTATGAGAAAGGCGATGGTGTGGAGAAGAACGAGCAAAGATCAGCCTCGTATATGTCCAGATACAAAGATGCGTGTCAAAAGCTGAAGCCCTCTCAAAAGATGGAACAAAAACTGACTTACAAGGAATACGATGACATGGACAACCGGCATCGGCGGTTGACTGGGGCGGTGTTACCGTCCACAACGGTTGGTGCCGCTGCGTCCGCCCCGAATGCAGAATCGAAAACCGAATCTTCTGGCGGCAACGATACTAAAGACAATGTTGCAGACGGTTCGGCAAAGTCGCAACCTTGAGGACGCGGAGTCAGGCAGCTCGCTTTGATTGTTATTTGTTTTTTCTAGTTCACGATGCCTAAGAGATAGTATCGCTGGTGGTGGCTGGATTTCAATAATGAGTTTCAGTCTGATCGGTCGCCAGGCTTGCCTTCTTTTGATCTCAGAAGCGAAGACATTTGTTTCCGGATGATCTTCTCCATTACTCTCATTTCTTTCTCGCCTGATCTCATTTGTGTAGGAAATCACACAACCCTGATGCAGGCAACTTTTGCGAGGGGATGTAGATGCGGCCAAAAATGGTGCCTGCATCCCGCTCAGACAAGTTGCAACAATGGGAAAACTGGCGACAAGAATCGACTGCTCTTTTGAACAGCAAATTCTCAAAAATGTCAGAGTATATTGAGACTAAACAATCGGATGCCTTTGAGAAGGTGCGTGGTTCAAGAGTGGGTGTGCGTTTTGTCGTTCGCGCAAACAAGACAATCGAAAAATGCAGTCATCGACGTAAAAGGCGTATTGACCGTGGAATCACCGATTCGATTCGAGCCAGAGACGATTCAACTCGCCTATCTAGCACCAAAGCGAGCACGAGGTCATTTGCCGGACACCTTAGGCAAAGACTATTCGAAACACCCTCCGACTCCACTGCGGTCTTTTCAGTAAGAACATCAATCGAAAGCAGTTACTTAAGTCTTCTTTTTGAAGGCGAAGAGCGTCGCCGATGAATGAACCAGTCCACCACCGATCAATCGAACGAACAAAGAAAGAGACTATGTACGTGCCAGCGAATCACAAAGCAATGGAGCCAACCATCCGGTCCAACCTGTCGAGCGCAGGATGAAACTGACTTGTCTTCAGTCTTTCAATCAACGCTTTCGAAAGCTTATCATTTGTGGTTTCTTTCAACCCTGGCGCTCGAATCGGGTAGAATACAGACACCCAGTATTTCTCATCATCAGTCATTCCCTGGAAGGTGTAGAAGATGTTGTTCGCAGTTGTGGGGGAAACGTCAGTTGCATAGCGAGTGATAAATCTGACGCCGCGCCCACCCTTAAAGTTTATAAAGCGCACTTGAGCACGAAACAACTGGCAAGCGTCGATAGATGGAAATACGGCAATCTCCTCACGATCGGTCTTCCTATGTTTGAGCGCGGTTCTCATCAGCCTCACGCGTTTATCGAACTCTTTGAGCTGGTCCGACTTTTTATATAGTGCTCTATACTCAGCGAGTGGATAGACTATTATTTGTCGCTCGCCATAGAGCACTTCCTTGTACAATACATCGTTATCAAAGGAGCAGCGCAAGCGCTCCGGTTCGCCATTAAGCCACATCATGCCAGCAGGATCGAATGGATAGGCATGAGCGACCCGAGGTCGGAGCTTGTGGGCCAGTCCGTGAACATCGGCCGAAAGCATTTCTTTGCTTATTTTAGACTTGACCTCAGCGGCACCTACCGCAAGAACAACTGATAGCGAAGCCACTATTGCAGCACCTGCTGTTGCTGCATGCCAGCTAAGCTTTCTGCAACCTCTGGAATAACCAAAAACGTTGTATGGACTAAGCTTGTTGCTTCCGTTTTTCACTTTGATTGCCAGTGCCTCAGCCTAACTTCCACTTTGGACATGCTTGGCATTCTCACCTATTCTACGTCGTCAAATCATGGGCCCGAGGAATGATTTCATTTCATCTTTCGGATGATGATGACTTGCGTTATCGACTCTATGAGCCACGCTTCGAAAGTTGACCTTCACTGAATTAGAATCACAGAGTGCTCCGGAAGGAAGAAACAATCCGAGTCACAATCGGATCGAACAGAAAGCCCTGCATGATGGCGTTAGAACAGTTGCTTCTGAATAGTCCTGGAAGGATTTTCATGCTCCTGAGGTTCAAATTTCACGGTCGGTATGAAAACCACCGGATTTTCGTTTTAAATCGAAACTTGTCGGATAAGCGTCGGTACATCCCATCTTGTCTGGTCTGCATTCACTCAACATCAGCCTAAGGGCTGATACCTAGAAGTAGGAATCCGGTTTCTAAATTGGCTCGATTCTTTATGATTATTATGTTGCGTATGACTCGCGCACCGCTAGCATGCATCGCCGTTTCGATGGCAGACGGAACATATTCAGTTTGGGAACATAATCACTTCTGTGTCGCAGGGGCTCTACAAATCGAGCAAATGATCTTTCAGCTCTTGCTTGCAATCAGAAGCAAAACCTGCAACAAAAATGAACAGCCAAAAGGTCGCTGCCTTTATACCAGTCGAAATCGAACACTTGTGCGGCACTGAGGCGAGGACAACGAGTGTCCGAGCGAAAAGTGCCCGCACCCGTGGCGACCTCAAGAACGCGCCGGTGCGAAACGGGAAAATCCCCAGTATTTTGCACCCAGACTGACTCTGTTGCGTTGTCTATGTCCTCGGCGCTCAAAAGTCTTCGGATCGATGCTATAACAGTCAGATTAATGAGCATCGAAGTATTGTTACGATATGAAACTCAGACCGTTGCCAGAAGAAGTGGACGCTCTTCTCAATGAACTCGGGGCCCCACCGCGTCTAGTGGCCCATCTTACACTGGTGCACGATGTGGCTTGCACGCTCACGGATGACATAGACGCTGCCTGGCCCGACCTGTCTTACGACCGGGCCGCTGTCAGGTTTGGAGCCGCTACTCATGATATCGGAAAAGCTGTTCATCAAGACGAGTTGATCGGACCAGGCAGACAGCATGAAGAAATGGGTCTCAAAATTCTAAAAGGCAGAGGTTTTCCCGAGGGTCACTGTCGCTTCGCCTGGACGCACGGTGGGGCTAAAAGAGAACCCAATCCGACATTGGAAGATTTGCTTGTTCGGCTTTCGGATGCAATTTGGAAAGGACTGCGAAAGGAAACTCTGGAGGCAGAGATCTGTAATGCGATGGCAAACATGACCGGTAACGCAAACTGGGAGGTGTTCATGAAGCTCGATGACATTATATGCGGTATCACAAACGAATCAGATCAGCGCTTGCACTGGCAAAATCTTCACTCAGTTTGAAATTAATTGTTGCTTGGTTTTTGTGCAACGGTATTCCACTTTTTCCATTGGTCCTACAAGGGCATTTGATCTGTATTTCGAAGACTCCGAAATTTCGGAATTGAGCGGAGGTGGTACTACCTGGCTCGACCACGAAATTGATCTTCGCTTCAAGTCTAATAAGCCCATCGCACTCAAAAAGAAAGACGAGTACAAACATGGCAATCAAATCATCGAAGTAACCGACGCGCTCCTGCAACAACGCTTTCCCAATGATGCCGCCAGGCTTCTCGACACGAGCGAGTTGGATTATTGGACGAAATCCAAGTATTGTTGGTAGCGCAAATGGTGGCACGGTTGGTCCACACTATCCACACGACTCTCGGTTGGATCTCTACATCGGTGAGACCGCTTCCGAGAACAAGCAGATGGTACTACCGCAACAGCTTTCTCTCCTTCAGCCTGCTCAACAGACTTGCGGGCACTGATTTCTTAAGGTTGAATTTGCTGCTGCGCGGATCGCAAGAATAGACTACAAAATCATCGGTTACGGGTATAATCGCTTGCCAATTTACATCCATAAGTCGAGTTGCTACATTGTCTAACACCTTCGTCAATGCTGACCACTTCTCTTCTCTAACGATCTGGTTTTCGAATTTCTCGCAAAGAGACAGCAATTCACTGTCTCGTATCTGTTCTCTTTCGGTGCTGAAAGTACTGTATTCAGCGGGGTTCCAGATCTCGCCATTACTCTGTTTCAGTTTCAGTCTCTCCGACTCCAGCCCTACTCCTACTATTGGAGGCAGGTTGCCATCCTGACCTTCCTCGTACACCAGTGCGACAAAGCACGCCGGCTCACTTATTCCCATTTCTTCAACAACCTGTGGAACAGCATTTACGAGCGCTTGCTCAACGACCAGCGCGGCCTTGGCAATTGAGAATTTCTTGTCCTTTCGTTCGAAGACTCGCCAAGTGCCCGTCTCGGTCGGAGTTTCGATGGCAAGAAGTCCCATATCATCGTAAAGTACGTCGTACTGATTGTTGCCCCACTCCTCGATGATTTTTATTACGCGTCCCTTCTCGTCATATTCAAAACGGTCCTGAAATGTCTTGACCTTGTGTTTCGCATCCATCTGTTCGAAAAGAACTGGCAAATCCTGTCGATCGTAGGTGAGGGTCCATACCCAACGAAGCTCTGGCTTTCCTCTTTTGATGTCGAAGCGTACTCCGAAGTCTGCGCTATCAAGATGCTTGATCAAAGTAAGGTAACTGAAGTCTTCCATGACAAACTCCTGGTCGAGTACCACTCTTCCCTTCTCGTCAAATCCGACCTGCTGCTTTGGAAACTCGTCTGGCTCTTTGGAGAGCACCCTACCTTTGCTCAGACGATTGCGTTCGAACCACAGGACGCTGGGATGGTAAATGTCATTTGATACCCACTTCCAAATGGCTATGCGACTTTCGCAAGCTACTCTCATCTGGTTTAAACCTGCTTCCGAATTCAGTTGTTCGATCTCGGCAAGCACATCGATGCTCATTGTGTTTTTTCCTTGCAAACTACCGTGACATCGTTTTGCCCTTTCTGCATTCGATCGAATCATCTCTAGAAGTACTTAGTGTCGATCCGATGGAAAACTTAAGTGTAGGATTGCCGCTCAGACTATCAACGATCATGTTATGGAATTTTTGACTAGAAGAAAAGTTCCAAACACGAATATTCGTTATAGAACCATCGGCGGTGACAGTGTCGGAAGCTTCTTCTACAATGTCATTTCTCACGCTCTGTCGCCGGTTTTTTTTCTCGAATTCGATTGCCACTCGCATGATCGTTACTGAGCGCTCGGCTGCATAGCCAATGCAGCTGTTCCGCCGCTTCGGCGACAGCAAGCTTTAGCCTGCGGAGGCGGTCAGATACGAAAGAGACGAGCCACTTTCTGAAGGTACTGGCATGTGAGCGCAATCGCCTCTTTCGGTGTCGACAAACACGACTACACGACTCTATAAAGGTGCAACGTGTCACACTTGCGAGAGTTCCCCAGGTACTGAACTGGCCAACTAAGATATATAGATTATTGAAAGACCACGAGAACAGAGTCTTCGCTGAGCTCCGGCTGGTATCGGATGTTCAGTAAAGGCTGTTCACACTGGCGTAATGATGCGGCAAGATGGGCATATCTAACGCTTTCAGGTTCCAAGACTGGAGAAATGAAACATGTTTCAAGCTCACGGTTTGCCCAATGATCAACACAACTTGTCCTCCACCAAGCATGTCTATGTCCGGATATCGCCCGTGACGCCCATCAAGTGGACTCCTTGAATGTGTGATTATTAAAAATACATATATCTAGAGTTTTGAATATTCCGACATTTTAAGAGAGCACCATACTGCACTTTCTTGCAAGGACCCTGGCTTTCGGGGTTCGCGCCTCTCTGGAATCGCATTTGACAAAGCCTTTCAATCGTATATACTTGCAAGTATAGCAATATCTAAATATTCAGAAGTTTGCATAAATGGAGGAGCCGCTTATGTCATTCTCAGTCAATACCAATCCGTCCGGCGACTCTCGGATAGACGAAATAAGCCGCCACCAGACGCGCTCGATGACTCAAACCGGTCTTTTGGGGGTGATGCAAGACAGGATCTGCATAAGCAGCTACCGAAGTCGTGCCCTGAAACTGGACCCACCGCGCAATCGTGGCCGTGCCTACGTTTCTTGCAATCAGGCTTACAAAAACGCTGATCAAAAAATAGCATCGTTACGGCATTTGCGCATGTCTCAATCGAGCTCCTTCTTGCTGCGCTGGGTAAGGGCTCTTTGTGAACGTGTTTCACGGATTGCGCACGTTCAAGCCAGACAACAGAAATCTGCTACGGCAATGTTTGGGTGAGTTCGCTACCGTGACGGTGCTACCTTGCAAATTATCGTTGATTGACGTTAGCTCGAATGAACTGAGTATGGACGACTAAGGAGGTCACTATGACTGTTTATTGCAATGAACATGAATTTGTCACGGACACCATTATGCCTTTCTTGAGGGAGCATTGGGACATGCTCGACCAGCTCAGAGACGGGCGTTTAACCGAGGATGAACTGCTTTTCTCCTACAAACAAGCCTTGAAAGAGAAGCGCCCGGTCGATGCCTTCATTTTAAACGAGCTTTTGATGCGTTACGAGCCAATCTGTCGAGCTTATGAAGATGGGTATTGGTTTAGGGATGAGACGATTCTTGGAATTTCAGAGGAGGACATTTCGGTCTACGAACAGATGGTTGATCCGAACTTTAGAAGTCGAGACGGCAGGCCGCGACCCAAGCATTGGTTCTAGTTATTGAGCGCCGTTGAATCGATGATAGGCAGGAGTGCTAGATATGACAATGAGTTTGAGCGAAAAAGAAGCGCGCAAGATGCTTGCAGATGGCGGCCAAATTGACAGACGAGAAGCTGAGAAGCTTGCCCAAGAGCACGCTTGAATTTAGAGGTGCAATTATGGCAATACGATTCACGGCGCAAGAAATACTTGCGGCAACTAATGGACGGCTGGTCTCTGGGGAAATATCAGAGCTAAGCGGTTCAATATGCGCAACTTTAGAGGAGCTGGAACCTGGTCAGTGGTTCATTGCCCTACCTGAAACACAGAGAGATGGTCACGACTATCTCTCTGATGCAATCCATCGAGGGGCTATTGGTTGTGTAGTAGTTGACCGGCGGCGCTATCCGTTTTCGGCACCCGGCAGTACGCTGATTGCCGTACCTAGCACGCTGCAGGCTTACTATGAGCTGGCCAAATTTGCGCGCCAACAAATAAATCCGAAGGTGATTGCAGTTACAGGTTCTTCAGGCAAAAGCACTACCAGAGACATGTGCAGCAGCATTCTCTCAAAAGCTTTCAGGGTGCATCGCTCGACAAGCAACAGCCCTGACGCCAGAAGTTTTGCTAAGACAGTTCTCGCGATGCCAAATGAAACGGATGTTTTGGTAGTTGAGTTGTCACAACGGGGAAGAGGACAGATCTCATGGTTAGCAACTGGCCTAAGTCCAGATATAGCAGTGATCACCAATGTCGGATTGGCGCATTTGGAAACTTTAGGGTCCTTAGAAAACATTGCAGCCGCTAAGTGCGAACTGCTGGAGAGCATGAGTTTAGATGCCGGTGTGGCAATTATTGGTGATGAGAACAGGCGGTTGCTTGAGCGGGCTGATGTTGTATTTGGTAATGGTCGTGTCCTGGTCTTCAATGATCGAGATCTTGAAGAAATCGGCGTGAAGCCTGAGACCACTGTATTTGTGGTATCCGGTTCTGATACGTTGTTTGAAGTCAGAGCTCACGGCTCAGCATATTTGCGAGATGCTTGGTGCGCCATCATGTGCGGCAGAGAGATGGGGCTGCTGGATCACGAAATAGGAGAATGTTTGCGCCGTTACGAGCCGCCACGAGGTCGAGGCAACAAGATCGTGGGCAAGAGCGGTGCATTAATAATTGACGAGTCATACTCTGCTACTCCAGACTCAGTGAGGGCGGCAGTCGCAGCCTTTTTAGACAAACGCGCGGTACCGCATCCACGCAAGTACATTGTTCTGGGGGGAATGGAAGAACTTGGGGAAGCGAGCGATGGCATTCATGCCAAGCTCGGTCAGTGGCTCTCCGAGTTATCCTTCACAGGTCTGGTGACAATAGGCGAGGCAGCAGCGCACATCGTCCGTGGAATGCGCAATGCTGCATTTGAAACAGCCACGTGCGGCAACGCAATCGAAGCATACAAGTTGCTCGCGGCCAATCTTGATGAAAAGACCAGCGTACTTGTGGACGGCTCTGACTCATCGGATCTTCGTTCGATGATTGAGTTGTTGACGACAGAAAGCAGTAAGAGTGCCCAGAAGATCAAGTAATGTACTGGAGCATTAACATGGCATTTCTGATTGGACAGTATGAATTTGCGGGTCCATTTCACAAGGGCTGAACAGCTGGAAGATCGCCCTGGTTTATACATCCACGCGCGGCACCGGGTCGAAGATCAAACGCTGCCCGTTAACATCGTCATCGGCAACACGCGTTTTTCGGTCGAATTGGCCGCTCTGAGAAACTCTAAAAACTCTTCGCCGGTTCTGACCGGAAAGCCATTATGCGAGTGCCCGATGATGTCAGTATGAGCGTGAGGACCAGAATGAAATCTAACTGCAACTCCGCGACAACAACAAGCCCTTGGCGTGAACCGGTCTAAAACCGGGGTGCAGCCCAAACAACTCATCTAAACCGTCTAGCAGGTCTTTGCTGAGTGTTTCCAAGTTGTCCACAGTTGCCATATCGGGTTCTCCTCGCATTCGAGCTACATCATGATAGGCTGCGCGCCGATTAACTTCGGTTGTCAGGATCAAAAATCCTCTCAACTGTGTGAATAATAGCTGTCGAGCATAGTCGAAGCGTTAAGCCGTCGACAATAATGGGGCACAAACTTGCGATTCCCCGCAAGTCGAGATAGCACTGCATTCGATACCACAGCATTACAACAGGAATCAAAGGTACTTAATCATGAACAGACGAGAAAAAACCGCAGTCGTAATACAAGTCGCCGTAATCTCGATGATTTCCCAAATCGTTCCTGTGTGGGCCCAAGATGCGCCACGCCCCAATCAATTTTGGTGGCCGAAGCAAGTGGACCTCGCCCCGCTTCGTCAACATTCGATCGAATCAACTCCTCTAGCTCAGGGATTCAATTACAAAAAAGAGTTTCAGACTCTAGACTTGGTTGCCGTCAAGAAGGACATCGCCGATGTTTTGAAGACATCGCAAGATTGGTGGCCGGCAGACTTTGGCAACTACGGACCTTTCTTCATTCGTATGTCATGGCATGCCGCCGGTACTTATCGCGTCTCTGATGGTCGTGGTGGCGCTGGTGGCGGACAGCAACGATTCGAGCCACTCAACAGTTGGCCCGACAACGCAAACTTGGATAAGGCACGCAGACTTTTGTGGCCGGTTAAAAAGAAATACGGTCGCAAACTATCTTGGGGCGATCTGATGGTTTTGACGGGCAATGTTTCTCTCGAAACCATGGGCTTCAAAACATTCGGCTTTGCCGGCGGTCGCACTGATGATTGGGAGCCAGATCTTGTCTTCTGGGGACCAAGCGGAGAATGGCTCGCTACTAATCGCGACAAGGAAGGCAAGCTTGATAATCCTCTGGCTGCAACTCAGATGGGTCTCATATATGTAAACCCGGAAGGTCCAAACGGCAATCCGGATCCTCTTTTAGCAGCGAAGGATATTCGTGAAGCTTTTGGTCGCATGGCGATGAACGATGAGGAGACGGTTGCTCTGATTGCAGGCGGTCACTCTTTCGGCAAGGCTCATGGTGCCGGGCCCGGCACCAATCTGGGACCAGCTCCAGCCGGATGCCCAGTAGAAGATCAAGGCTTGGGTTGGATAAGCAAATTCGGCACCGGAAGCGGTGCCGATACAATCACCAGCGGACTCGAAGGAGCCTGGACACGAAGCCCGGCGTCATTCTCCACAGACTATTTGGACAACTTGTTTGCTTTTGACTGGATTCAAACAAAGAGCCCTGCCGGAGCCACGCAGTGGAAGCCCAAGGATAAGGTTGCGCAGGAGTTGGTTCCTGATGCTCACGACAAGACGAAGAAACATCCGCCAATTATGTTTACGACTGACTTGTCTCTAAAACTCGATCCTGTATACAGTAAAATCGCAAAACGATTCCAGGAAAACCCTGAAGAGTTCAAAGCGGCTTTTGCCAAAGCATGGTTCAAACTCACTCATAGAGACATGGGTCCTCGCTCGCGCTACCTGGGAGCGGAGGTGCCTAAAGAAAGTCTGCTATGGCAAGATCCAGTACCATCGGCTGATTACAAAATGATCGACGATACTGATGTTGCTGCCCTCAAAGAAAAGATTCTGGCATCAGGACTGACAGTTCCTGAATTGGTGCGAACGGCATGGGCATCTGCCGCAACCTTCCGCGGCACGGACAAACGCGGTGGCGCTAATGGTGCTCGAATAAGATTGGAGCCGCAAAAGAATTGGGCGGTAAATGATCCTGCCGAACTCTCCAAAGTGCTCAAGAGACTTGAAACCATTCAAGCAGACTTCAACAAACAGCTCTCGAATGGAAAGAAGGTCTCGCTTGCAGATGTAATCGTTCTTGCCGGTGGGGTGGGAGTCGAGGAGGCAGCGAAAAAGGCCGGGCACAGTGTTAAAGTTGCCTTTTCACCTGGACGTACAGATGCCTTGCAAGATCAAACCGACGCCAATTCGGTTGCATATCTCGAACCCACTGCTGACGGATTCAGAAACTACTTCGGCAAGGGATCTGGAAAATCTCCAACCACAGCTTTAGTTGAGCGCGCCGGCATGTTGACCTTGACTGTTCCTGAAATGACCGTGCTTCTTGGTGGAATGCGAGCACTGGATGCCAACGAAGGACACACAAAGCATGGAGTCCTGACCGATAAACCAGGAACTCTTACAAACGATTTCTTCGTCAACTTGCTAGACATGTCGACCAAGTGGTCTAAGTCTGCCTCCTCCGAAGACATCTACGAGGGCAAAGATCGCAAGACGGACAAGGTCAAATGGACTGCTACACCGGTTGATCTGATTTTTGGATCAAACTCCGAGCTGCGCGCAGTCGCTGAATTCTATGCATGCGATGATGCCAAAGAGAAATTTGTCAGCGACTTTGTCACCGCATGGACTAAAGTGATGAATCTCGATCGTTTTGACTTGAGATGAGAAGCTAGGTCCTTACCTTTCGCGAAGCACTCGCATACAAAATTCTCGTCCGTCAGAAGGATGTCCTGACTCAACCGGCGAAGCACAATATGTAGTGAGGAAACTATTTGAGAGGTGAGCCGGCCATGTTACATAGGAAGCTTAAACTCGTTGGCTACATCCGCGAAGGAGCACACTCGGCGAGCGCTCAAAAACAACGAATTGCAATAAAGCAATACTGCAAAGCCAATAAATACGAAGTTTCATTTGTCACGCTCGTTGACTCGGACAGACCATCTTATGGTTGGGAGCAAGCCAAGAAGGCACTCGATTTGAGCGATGGAGTCATCGCGTATGATTTGAATCGTTTTGTGTGGCATGAAAATGATAGACCACTCGACTTGAGAACGCTGGTGGAACGGCTTCACGCCAGAAACAAGGTTTTGATAACTGTTGCCGACGGTTTCGAAACTGTAACGCCGGAAGGTCAAATGAGATTATTGACGATGCTACACGAGTGGTCGGAGCGCAAGAACATTGCCCTTCCAACTAAGGGCGACTTCGAATCGGCGCTGCCAGAGCATTTTTATCGGTGAGCTGAGCGACGCTTAGCTCTCAACCAAGGCGTTGAATGAGTTTGGATCGGCTATTTGCTTGAGGTAGTTAACCATTGCCTCTTGCCCAACGATCGAACCGGTATCGATTCCTTCGTGAATACTGATTAGATGTTTTGCGTTGTGGAAGAAATAGTGATGAAAAATCGGAAACAGATCGCGAGGTGGATCGTCCGGATGATCGATCATTCGATCGAGATCAGTAACGATCAACCCATCAGCTTCATCAAGTGACAGAAGTGCATCATGAAGAGCTGTGCCGGGTTTGGATAGGTCCCAGTCGTACATCGCGACTATCGTATGTCCATTTTTCTCACAGTAATCTTCAATTTTTCGCTTTTGAGCGTCGCACATATCCGGCTCAAGCGATCGGACATAAGCAACGAGTTTGAGTCCCCGCTTTCCTTTATGCCCGAGTTCATACAGATGAGGCTTTGTAGGACACGGCCCCTTACAGTCGCACTGCATCCGATTTGCGTGCAGTCTATTTAGTTCTTGCCGATATGTGGGATGCGGGAATAACCTCGACAACAACGTCAGTAGTTTATTGGCATGATTGTCGTTCACTTTTGAACCTCCTTTATTAGAAATCGTCATGAGTCTGCTTGAGCTGTCTCAGCCAAACATCGCCCACACTGAAGTGTGCATCTTCTCTGGCGCGTTCTAGGCTCAAATTTTTGTCCACTTCCCTAACGATCGCTCCGCCGCCAAGGTGCTCTGCCAGATCCATATTGCGAAGAGCTTCTCGAACAAGGCGCTCTGCATTACCTGGGGTGCCAGACTTATGATCGCTCACACCAAACCGAAGAGCTGGTTCGTGTCTCAAATGGAATTTGAAATAGGCGAGCCTCCTTACGCCTTCTTTTATTCGTTGACATACCTTGCTGGCAGTAAGCTGATCGACGCGCAGCAGAAACAGTGCGAGGAAGCGTCTGTCGAATCGGATAAGCATTCCAAACTCTCTTATCGCATGAAAAATCTCGTCTATGATTTGTTGTTCTTGCATATCGCATCTGTCCCAATCATTCGCCTCGCTCACCTCAGCCAAATCAGGCAAACCAACAACAATCAGACTAGTTGTTATGTTGAACGAGAGACATTGCTCGAAAGTAGGGATCAACGTGGCGATTAATTCTTTGATTGAGTTACATTCCAGCAATTGCAAATTTGGGTCATCAGGCATCGTACCCCATCTCAAAATCGGCAGTATTGGAACCGGCTGTGTAACCGGCTTATGGGTACGCAGCTCGCGAGCGGGCAAACAAGCTGGTTGTACGTCCATTTCTGTCGCGTCAATTTCTGTATTCCAAACAACTGTTGTGCATTCGGCAGGAATCGATGATTCCAGAATACGCTCGTTGCTCATGACCGCAGTACCCCGCGGTCCAGCAATGAATATCTTTTGCGCAGGGGGGCTTGGCGTAAAGATCTTATTTACCAGATCCCCCATACACTTCGGCGTTGCATCAAATTGCCCCTCGCCGTCGGAAACTTTTTTCCAATCTATAACTGCGCGACGACTTTCTTGTTTTCTTTTTCTTGCCTTGCGGGTCATGGTTTCCTTGCCTCCAACTGCATAATGCGCTCACAATCAAATTCTTGCATCATGCTGGAGAGGTACGCCTACTAGTCTTGGCGATCACGAAATAGTAACTACTGGACGACGATCAATACTCAAGTTATGCTGGCATAATGAGCTGCGAAACCGCATTGCGACAACGCCGAAACCCGTGACGTTTAATGAACTAATACTATCTGCGATACCGCCCGTCGCTTCGAAATTTAGAAAGATTGATCGTTCTGATCTCCAGAAGAGTATCAATCTTCTCATAGAGATTGTGCCGTAAACTTTGATGTCGAATCATCCCTCTGGACGACGCTAAAAAGGCGTCCTCTGCTAGAAAATCGAACCAGGAAGCTAACCATTGTTATCACAGCTTTCTTGGAGATGAAAGGTATGAAGGGTGTATTGATAGTAAATCTCGAGCCTTCCTACATTGGGTTCAAACCGACAGATGCTCCGAGTCGCTTGAGAAATTGCAATCACGACGAGATAAGAGAATTGCTAATCGACCTGGGAGTGATGCAACCCAGTAGCGCCTGGCCTGTGCGAGAGTTGTTTTTGAGATTGCCTGGTGAATACTCAATGTCGACTCTGCTTAAGTACGACTTGGCCAATGATTTAGCGGCATAATCCCACTCAAATTAGCCGCTGCTGGAACGAGGACTACATCATGCTATGGGCGTACAAGAGAATCCTAGTCGCCGTTGAAGACGAAGAGATCGGTGACCATATATGCAATTTCATAGCAAATCAGAGTTGGTCTGCCGATGGCGAGTTAAGATTCATCCATGTAGTTAAGCCTCAAAGAGAAAGTGATCCTGCTCTGTTGGCAGAGTCAATCAAAGAATCTGTAAAGTACGGACAATTTATCCTAGATAAATGTGCCAAGAGACTTACTAATTCGTTGAATTTGCCGGTGGGCGAAAATCTCACAGTTGGTTATGTGGTTGAGCAAATCGACGAGGAAATCGCAGACTGGAAACCAGATTTACTCATTTTAGGATCGCACGGGCGGTCTATGGTCGGTAAATGGTTTTTCGGCAGCGTGTCAGAAGCATTGCTTGCGCACGTCACTTGTCCCGTTATGGTCCTTCGCCCACCGAGGCTTGACAAGAAAGATTCGGCGCTCCCACCAAAGGCTGGATGGTCGAAAATTGTAGTTGCAGTTGAAGACAACTCTCAATCGCAGCTCCTAATTAATAACATCACAAGCCATAAATGGGCGGGTAATCCCATCTTCACAGTCCTGCACATCATCAACACGGAGCGACTTCATGAATCAGTCCCATATGCATGCGAAGGAGAACGCGAAGAAGCAAAGGCAGATGTCTTTGTAAAACGGATCGCTAACCAACTCAAGACAATGATGCCCAACTGCACGGTGCTTAATACAGTTATCATCGGAACGCCAGCAAAAGACCTTTTGGAATACGCAGCACAAATAAAAGCAGATTTACTGATTGCGGGTTCGCACGGCCGAACTCACGCTGCAAAGTGGTTTTTCGGGTCTGTGTCAGAGCCTCTTTTGTCTAAAGCAGAGTGCGCGGTCGTTATAATCCGCCCTGCGAAGGTGAAGGTTAAGACTTAAGTCTCTAGCGAGTCTTCTTGAAACATTCACGTGCACAGACGAGATGGCAATCATTCCATTGGAGGAAGAAAAATGTTCGAAACAGAGGTACTTTAACTAATAATACCTGTGGAGATTGAGAGATGAAAATACTAGTTGCCATCGACAGCTCCATACACTCATCGGACGTGCTCGCAGCTGTCAATAAATGCAGGTGGGATGATCATACGTCCATTCGCCTCGTTACTGCCGTAACCCCTGCAGCATCTTGGGAAGAGACGGAACAATTTGTGCATCAGTGCAGTGTCATTTTGACTGATCGAGTACAGAAATTGAAATCTGCACTTCCTCAATGTGTTGTACAGGGCGAAGTTCTAGAGGGTCCTCCAGGCAAAATGATTCTTGAAACAGCCACTAACTGGGGTGCAAATTTGATCGTCATTGGCTCCCATGGTGACACAGGTCCGAGACCGACTAAAGCCGGGAGCGTAGCCTCGGAGGTCGTCAATTTCGCACCGTGCTCGGTGCACATTGTGAAAGTAGGATCAGCCAAGTCGCAAGATAAATTTGCAACCGCTTCTCAAGCTAAGAAATCAAGGTAGAGCCTCAGTCTCTATTTATCCGTAAGTAATGTGATCGCCTAAATATGGCACCCATCGTAGTCCTGACGTTGGCTCAGTGAACTTTGCTTGTGGATGAAGTCTCTCCCAGAGCGCCGTGGGTATCAGGAGTCCGCCCTTTTCAATCTCGTTTGCCTCAATGCTCTTAGAGTGAAACAGGCCTGAGGTTTCTTCGCCGATGATTGCCAACTCAAAAGGAACATGTTTGTAGATTTCGGCCGCGATATGCACGAACACGTCATCGATAGTCACTAGCCATGGGTTGGTGCTGCGATTGAGTGGATATTCAACTTTGAAACACAGCTCAAGCATTCCAGTTGGAATGCAAAGGTCTAACCAGTCACTGCCTTCATCCTCTCTAACAAGGACCGAAAGACAACCTAATTCCAGGTCGCGCCGCAATTTCAACAAGCCATACAGGCGCGCATCGTTGCTTGAGTACTCATGCCCGTCTGCCACCGTAGAAAAGTCTTCCCTGTCTATCCAGGGACCCTGAATACACTCGTTGTGCCATAGGTGCTCAAGAGCGTCGGTCAGTTTCTGACTGTTGGCTGAGGACGAGACCTCGATTGACAGCTCGTAGTAACTTCCAAGCCAGTTGTCACTATTGCTAAAGCGTTCCACATCCATGAATTGTGGCTGTCCCTTTCAGAGTTTCCTAAGTATACAGCGTCTGCTATCTCACAGCAGATTTCGAGAACGGCGCCACAGAGTCACTACCCTCGGTATCAATCTTTTTCGAAGGCGTGCCATGTATGTTCGAAGAGCTTCCGGTGTGGCATCCGATGACGACTCCCAGATCCGGTTCAACAACGCCTCAATCAACTTGTGACCAAGGTAATGGGTGCGCATGACGATTGATGCTTGGAGGCGCTTTCCTTCTCTGATAGTTTGGGATGTGTGGCTATAGGAGCAATTATGAGGGCAAGAATTGTTGTTGCTTTGGCTTTGTTGATGATGTCCACCGGCTGTTCGATGCGTGAATTCATGAAGCCAATTGTTGAAAAGCGAAAGAGGGAGATTTTGAGTACTCCTGTTTTTTCAAATGATGAGATGCTGAAACTCAAAAAGGAACACGTTGTAGAAGTCACACAGACATTGGACACAATTCCTTCGTGTGTTCGCAAAGCATGGTGTCAAAAAGTAGGAGAGCCCAATTTTGAAATGGCGCAGCCTTGGGAAGAGTTCAATGCAGGTTGCAGCGGTGAAGATGGCGTGCCACGGCGTCGACTTTGTTATGCAGGCAGAGCTGAAAAACCAAATCGAGTTTTCTTCATGTATCAACAGGGCGGCGTCGCATCGCAGTTTCACTTTTTGGTGTTCAAAGTTAGCGGGAATCATGCCTCATTCGTTGGTGATGCTTACGGGTATCATCCAAACCAGGAAATTCTATTGGAGTCCACAAAGGAGATGAGTCCAAGCGCCTATTTGCTTCATTTACTAAGAAACGCGCGTTTCGAGATGTAGCTGCAAAGGGCGCAAAACCCTTTCTTGACGCCACCAATTTTTATTGCCTCATCCTCAAGATAAAAAACACGAGCCCCAAGTCCTAGCAGTAAGGTTCGACCAGATCGAATAAACATTCCCCATCGTACAGTTTCACACTGGACGAGTCCGCAAAAACTATGACGCCATCTCCTTCATCCATATGTTCCGCCCAAATCTTCTCTCCATCTATCTCGGCGCGAACGAGCTTTCCGTTTTCAAGTCGTTCAACGCGCCCATCCTTGCAAAGCCAAAGACAGTCGTGGAACCATCGGAGATCTTCATATGCGTAGTTATTGTATATGTGTTCTCCATGAACGATCTTTTGCCAATTCTGGTTTCGGCCTCGAAAAATGCTATTCGCTCTGCTGGCTATGTAAACACTGCCGTCACCTGCGCAGCATACTGCCACTAGTTCTTCGCGACGGTCCCTTTCCGGGAGCTTGAAACTTTTCCAGGATGAACCGTCGAAGTGCCAGACCGGGTCGAGACCCCCGACTGCGTAAATGTCAGTGTGAGAAAAGCCATCGATGTCTCTGAATCCCTGATCGGTAGAGGACTTTTCCGCAGGAATTCCGGAGGTGGGAATGAGCTGCCAGGTACCCACTCCTGTTCGCCTGTATGCATTGCGAAACATGCACGCGGCATAACATTGCTTTTTGATTTGTCTTAGTTTATTCACGGCTACTACGGCTGGTCTTTCTGCGACAGCCTCCATTCCTTTGTGTTTGCTGCCCATTGAATAGACATCACCGTTCTTACTTGCGATCATGCCCTGTGCAACTGGCTCTAGCGAGGCACCCACTCGTGAGTACTTGAAATTCTCAAGTCCTCTGTGTGACCACCGTTGGCTGGGTTCAGTTTCAGATCGATAAATGACTGCGATGCGAGTGCGGAAATCATGGTCGCAAGTTTCTTCACCTTCCGAGGGCACTTCCAGCAAACCGAGATAGATGAAGTTGCGATCTCGAATTGCGACATCTATGATTTTGAAGCCACGAAACGTTGCTTCCCAGGCCTCTTTATGAATGAATGGTTTCATGAAGTTTTTTTTGTTCTTTGACTTTGAACTTATAAATCACCAAGCGGTTTTTAGTTTTGAAAGTTAAGAGTGCAGCATTATAACGTCTGGAAGACCGAAATTAGCGAGGGCAGTTGTTGCAGTTGCGCCCAAAACGATCCTCTTGATGACTATCCGAACTCAACCGCGTCTTTCATCGGACGGACACCGATATCGACAACACAGAAATCAACCACATGGAGGATTTGCATATGTTGATTAGAAGATCCGAGCAGGGATCTTGTGAGCATGTAAACTTCCCGGACGGGCCAATATTTGACGTCGCTCAGGCTTGGTGATTCGGCGCTATCAAGCAGCAATAGCCAAGAATCATCAATAATCGTAAGAAATAGCTCGACCACGATCAATTGCTGGTTGAGCGTCGCGCGGGATGCCGCCTTCGGGCGAAGGTTCTCGCGTGATAGCGTCGAGAGGTGGCAGATCTTCTGTGGCTCTGCCATTGACAGCATTTCGTCTACAGTCGAACATCTGTTCGTTCAGCTCTTCGACTTTCATGGGTCGGCCTAGCAGTCGATCATGTTGCTTACCCCATTGGTTGATCACCTCTGCATTGCCGGTTCTCGGATCGTAGTCGCGAACAGTGAAGACGTGGGTTGAGTGCACTCGCCCATCAGGTGCGACGTCACTTCCGACTGTAATGATGACGGGCAGCTTTCCTTCTGACTTTGCATGAACCAAGAAACGCGATAGATTCTCAGGATTGTTGAGTTTTATTCTTCCGTTACCAATCAATACTTCCGAATCTGCTGAGACAATAAATTCACTGTCAGTGCGTCCTACAATATGGTTGTGTACGCCCTCAATTTGACCAAGTGAGAGCGAAGGCGCATCATAAGGCTGACCATCAGGTTGTCTGTACTCAGCGCCGGTTCGTGTATTTACCAGACGTTCTTGCCCGCCAATGATTCTGTACGCAACGTCACCAGGTGCGCAGGCTGTGCCATCGGGGGCGGTGGTAGTTGTCTGCCAATGAATGTTTACCGCCGTGGTTTGAAAGATTTGACTTGCGTAACTGCGCTGCCCATCTCTTGCGCTTGGTCCATCCTTTAGCTGAGTCGGCAAGAATGCAGACGCTTCTGCATCCGGATTCAGATGCCCTCGCATGTCTATGACCGAACCATCACTGGTGACGTACTGTCCGGTAGTGGCGACCTCCGTGACCAGTGCTGCGATCTCTGCGGGATCTCTTGTCGCTATGCGATTTTCAACTGTTGTTACATTGCAGGTGTTGTTCGCACCCTGGTCAGTTACGCTCGGGAAGGCCGCTTCATGCATAAGTTGCTCAGCCAACAATACGCGATGCGCTCTTGCAACCGGAGCACTCGGATTGTCCTCGAGCAGGCGAGAGATGTGTTTGTACGTCTCTGCGATTTTTGCATCGTCTATAGGGTCGCGAACCTGACGATCTTCGATACGTTGTGCCAATTCTTCGAAGGATGCCTTGTAACGTTCCCTTGCTGTTTCCGAAAAGCCTGGCAGTGAATCTACCATGTCATTGGCTTTAGTCATTAAGTTCGTTCGTTCTACGTTTATGTCTGCCGTCGAATTTCCGCTTTCGGGGCGTCCTCGAAGGTCCAGCGATTCTTGTCGTCCATCGAGATGCCGGACAATGCTTCCATCGGGGGTTCGCGTGATCAATGAGCCATTGGAATCTATTGAATAGTCAACCTTCAACATCATTGATTCTTTGCCGTTGTTTCTGCATCGCCACGAGTTGTCTCCGGTTCGTTCGAGAACTGTGCCGTCCGGTTCGGTGATTTTAGAGATTCTGTCGCCCGAATACTCGAAGGTGTGGCGCTCGCCATTTGCATTGACGGTTTCACTGATGCGGCCCTCTCTGTTGCGAGCTACTCTCTGACCCGGTGCAGCATCCACTGTCACGCCATTGCAACCAGTGTCTCCGGTTGCGGCCGCTTCGGCGGCGGAATCACGACCATAGGCACCGGACGGATTCGCTGTATCAGCCTTTCCTGCCGTTGCAGGGACTGCAGTGTCTGCAGTTCTTGCGGAATCGGCATCAGCTGGATTCAACGGTTCTTGACCGCGACCTGCAGGATTGCGCCCAATTGCAGCTTCGGCGGCCATGCCGGGAATGGCAGAGATCATGCCACCGAGGAAGATACCAGCGCTGTCCTTGCCCAGGTCTTTCAGTCTGCTTGGATCACCGGTGGCGGTTGCAAGAATCGTGCGGTTCAAGGCTTCCAGTGCAACCCCAGTGCTGCCGGCAACGATAAATTGGTTTGCCAGTTTCTCAACCATCAGCTTTTGCGTTGCTTTCAACGTCCCTTCGGACAAGCCGCTGAGAGCCGGGACATTGGCTGGGTTGAGCAACCCGACGATGGCTCCGGCCATGCCTGTTACCTTTGATTTGAATTCAATGTCTTCCTTGGTTTTCGCGTCCATCATTTTCTCCGCTTCAGTGCGAGAAACGTGGTGTTGGTCTGCCCACTGCTGGTAGAACGTATCTCTGGTCGAGTTGTACATGGCGCCGGCATTGCCCATGCTTCCCATGAACTCGTTGACAATGACCGCGCCTTTAGGCGTCACCCCGGCTTCTGCTGCCAGCTTCGCAAAGTCGATGGCGCGAGCGACTCGCGAAGTTCCTTGAGCCAAGCCACTTGCCTCAGATGCTAGAGCCGCTGCGCCTTCGATTTCGCTACCGAAAGCCAAGGCACGTGCTCCTTGCGCACCGCGGGCGGCCCAGCCGACTCCCTTTATTGCCGTTCCCACCAGATATGGTGCCGCCGCACCCATTGTCTGAGCACCGAACAACAAGAGGCATCTCTCCGCCGAGTTGAGGTCTTCGTCGGTGTAGGCGCCCATCATGGGCAGGCTCTCGCCAAAGTTTCTCAACGACTTGGCGGCGTCGTGTATGTATTGGTCGCCGCCAAAAATGCCTATTGGCGTCAAGCCGGCTGCGGCGCCGACTCCGTCGATCATGTCAGCCGTGGAGCCTGCAGCACCATTTACGAATTGAGCACCAGTGTTCCAAACATCTAGCGCGAGCTTCTCGCCACCGGTTGCTTGTACAAGAGGCAAAGGCTCGAACTCCATTTCGGGATTCAATTTTTTGTGGAAGGCTTTGAGCTGATCGATCGCCCCAGGGTAGAGATCGCCGATGTTCACGAGCCCGTTTTTGTTAGCGGAGGCCAGCTCCAATAAACGCTGGCAACCGTCGTCTCCGGACTCCTTGAAGAACATGGACAATGGGTTGTCTTTGCCGCTTTGTGCTCCTAACATTGCAATGTCGGCATCCTTAAATCCAAGCTTTTCGGCAACCATCTGCTGCATCTCGTACTCGGTCGGAGCTTTTTCCGACGATACGTACATTGAGAGGTCGAGGGTGACCTGCGATGCCTCGCTCACTCCGGTCATCCAATTTCTCATTGCTACTGATTCAGGTCTGTCGTCGTGCTCCTTTACAAAGCGCGAACCAAGACTGAGAGCCATGTAGAAATTGCCGCTCTCAAGCGCCTTGTGATAACTGTGAAGCATCGCGCCGGCCGGATCTTCATTGTAGTTCGCTGCAACCTTGGTCATGTATTCAGAGTGGTTGCCGTGCGGGTAAGTTTTATTAAATTCGTCTGCCAGGTCTCGAGCATTGTCGAAGTTGCCGGTTTGTTGCGCTTGATACCATCTGCCGTAGAGGCGCTCTCTGGGATCCATCTCTCGTGTTGCAACCTGTCTGAATTGACTTTCGTTGAGTTCGAGATCACTCAATGTGGGCGGCGCCGGATTGTCTAGCAAGGTTCCTTCCTTGCCATCGGCAAAGACAGTTACGGTCGAAAAATTGTGCGATTCGCCGGCCGGGGCGCCCTGTTGCCTGGTATCGGTGATGGTGCCATCCGGGGTTACGACGATCATCTCATCGTCTTTCCCAATAGTCTTCTCACCGCCATTTGTGGCGGCAGCCTTTGCACCTTGCTGTGGTCCGAAATCCAGAACCACGGTGCCGTCTTCGCCGATTTCGACATGCCCGGGAAGCGCGCTGGACTTCAGGTCTGCCTGCATCTTCGCCATTACCGCGCGATATGCATCCTTGTCTTTAAATAGCTCCTGTAGCTCTCTTTCGACGGCATTCATGTTGCCGAGCTTCATCTGTTCTTCAATGTATTGAGCTTCCTGAACTGTGTCACGTTGTTTCATAAAAAGAAACTCCTGGAAAACGAATGCAGGGCTGACGGAACTTCCGTCTGCTTTTCTTGTGGGAGCCGGGCGACCCCTTTGGTGACAGCTTGGTGCAGGCACCTGAAAATCAGTTGAAGATGTCTTGTTTGTGCATCGAAGAGTTCAATGCAGGACCATTCAAACGAGGAAAGTCCAGCCTCTTTCGCGCATAGATCAGTTTATGAACTGCTTGATCAGGTCTAAGTGCAGCAGTTGTTGATGTGATAGAACGATATAAACAGTCCTGGTTGCGTAGGTGTTTCGTGTTTCGATCGATCGTTCTATGTCTCCTACTTTCACTGCTTGGATCTGCTGCGATTTCGTCTGAGAGTCAGGTGAACGCTTCTGCCGAGTTTTTTAAGAGCGGCAAGGCAAAGATGTTGAAAGGTGATTACGTGGGCGCCATAAAGGACTATAACGAGGCTGCGCGGCTGAATCCCAATGACGCACTCATATACGTGAATCGAGGATGCGCATACAACTGCATCAAAGACGATAAGCGCGCCTTGGCGGATTACGAGACAGCGATTTCTGTCAATCCGAAATTGGCAGTGGCCTACTACAATCGGGCAAGCCAAATGCGAAGACTGAAGGAATTCGACAAGGCCATCGATGACTATAACAAAGCGATTTCGCTGGATTCCCTCTATGCAAACGCATTTTACGGTCGCGCCTGGGCTTACAAACTCATGAATAAGAAGAGCGAAGCCATTCGTGATTACTTGCACGCGTCAAAGCTGTACGCGAGCCAGGGTCGCGACAAAGCTGCACATGAGTCTAAGGTGCGAGCAGAAGAACTTAAGTAAGTCGCAACAGTCTATGCAATAGATGTTTTCATTCGTGCAGCATGTAAAGTTTAACTAGAGTCTGTATCTCAGTTGGGCCGAGACGGCGAAGTCTGCCTAGACTGGCATCATATATAGTACCGCGTTGCAGAACACGCTCTATAGAGTTTTTCTGACATCTTCCGTAAATTTCGCAACGTAGGTGACAAGTGGCTCTTGGAGTACCGCGTAGCATTCTAAAAAAGGTTGAAACTTTCTTTCGGAGTTGTGTCCATGTTTCTCTGGTCAAAACCGCTGTTAATTCTCTATATAAAGTATTCAAAATAAGCCCTCTTAAAGATTTTTCGGGACCGCCCGCTTAAGGCGTTTGATCTCCAGGATGGATCTGCGAAATGTCAAAGTCATGACCAAGGGTTTTTCAGGCAAGAAAAAGTTGCAGCAGATTTGGCAAAGGCTGCCTCAGCCATTCGTTTGACATTTCGAACGGCAATAATGTAGCGGTCTGCCAATCATCGAGATGCGTAAACGAGTCTATCAAGGCTTTACTAAATGAGATTCGGAGGAACTTTCATGAGTTTTGAATCAAGAAAAAACTATTGCTTTCAAGAATATTCAGATCCCCCAGAGTCCGAATGTTCGGCCAGCAAATTTCGCGAAGAGCTTCATGAGGATATCAATAAAGCAAAAATCGCACATGCATTGAGTTCCGAAAGCAAGGGAGTGGTGACACTTTCCCTGGAGAAGGACTTAAGCGCCTCGGGAAAAAACTTTGCCGAGGCAGTGTCTCGTGTTCAAGGTGCGATTGTTCCGACAAACGACTTGCTGCGTGACCTTTTCAGCACAGATATCTATAAAGCGTCTAGCGAACAGATGAAAGAAAGAATAGAGGAGGCCATTGAGGCCAGAGAAAATGTTGATGAAAAACAGCTTGCTAGCGATTTACAAACAATTGAAACTTCTCGCAGAAAAATCTTGAGCGAAAATCCGTATTTGCCCGAAGACCAGCTTCCCGACTTTCGTCGGTATTCAACAAATAGTTTGTACACAGTCACTAACATAAAAATGTTTGCTTTCCACTACTTCAGAACTTTTGGAATTCATGATGAGGCTTCAAAATACGCTCAGGAACTGTTGCCTGTGTTGAATGAAACCCAGCAAAATGAAAGGGTTGCTGTTCAATCATATTTGCACGAACGCTGGCTCGACGTGACTCCGGCTATGCAGAAGCGATTCGCGGAGATTTTCAACAAGCTTGACGCCGATGGTGATAAGAGTGTTGAAAAAGCAGAGCTTGAGACATTCTTACAACGGTCATTAGATGCAAACGACATTCACATGCTGAAGGCACTTCTCTACCATTACGATGAGTTACCAGCGCTCCATGATGATTCATTTTTCAAAAAGGACAATGGAATCTCCAGAGAAGATATGCACAAATTGGGCGGACCAGCACAGGATCAGCCGGCCAAATTGGTCAACGCGCTGAAGCATTGGCTTAACAACTACATGGGAAATGACGATTCATACGTTGAGGCCTATTACAGAGTTTTTGCGCCAGGTTCATAAGCTCAAAAAGCAAATTCAAGCACCCGCCGCCGAAGAACGCTAGCAGAATCTCTGTCAATCGAGTCGGCGCATTCTATAACCAACTTTGGGAATGTTTTCTATGATATCCCCATTGGTATCACCGATTTTCTGGCGTATACGCTTTACTGATGAGCGCAGCGCATCCAGTGATACCTCGCTGTCTGCATGCCAGACTCGATCTAAAAGCGCATCATTGCTGAAAGTCTGTGCCGGGTGTCTCATCAGAAATTCCAATAGCTCGAAATCGCGCGGCTGCATGTACACTTCAATGCCATCTCGGTGCACTTTGCGGCTAGCCGTGTCGAGCTGGATCCTGCCGATGCTCAGAATGTTGGAAGGAGTTGCGTCTACTGAACGCCTCATTAGCGCTCGCACGCGGGCCAACAGCTCTCTGCCATCAAAGGGCTTTGTTAAATAGTCATCGGCTCCCGCATCTAATCCAGCAGTTTTGTCAACAATTTCTTGTCTTCCGGTAAGCATCAGTACCGGCGTTTTCCCACCAATTCTTCTAAACTCACTGCAAACACTCTGCCCGTCCAGATCCGGTAGGTTCAGGTCGAGAATAACCAGATCGAATTGAGCACTCTTCAGCCTGAGGAGTGCCTCTTCTCCTGAATCCACGGTCTCGACAGTGTGCCACTCTGCTGTAAGTAGTTTTGCCACAGAATATCGAAGCTCTGCATCATCTTCAACATAGAGAATCTTTGCCATTGTCGATCACTCCAAACTAGCAAGACACCTCGGGATTGCATATACATGATAGCCTAATAACTTTAGATGACATTCGCGTGAATCACGTGAAACCAATTTGATACGGGATGCACAATGCAGTTCAGGTTTTCCCTTACTCTGAAAGTACTGGCTCTGGTCACCCTACCACTGATATTTGAGCTAGCTTGCATCGGCGTGCTGGCAAAGTTTGCCAGTGACGCAGAGAAAGAAGCGGAGCAGGCAGAGCACTACCGACTCATTAGCGACGAAATCAGCGCCATTGTGTTCAGCATGTTTAAGGTCAGTCACAGCACAATCGAATGGCGCGCGCACGTCAAGAACGATCCCAACGGTGCAGCGCTTTCAGCTGCACCCGCCATGATAAAACATGTTGACAATTTAATCGAAGCGACAAAAACCGACCCGGAATATCATGCGGCGGCTTTACGACTAAAGAATTTGTTTGGTCGGGCGCGAAATACTTGGAACGAAGGAGTTCATGATCTGGCTGCCGGCGACATTGAAGCATACAAAACCAGGACGCGGCTGTTGCGAGTAATCAAGTTCGAATCGTATAGAACGATGTCGGATGATTTAATCGATTTAGCCAGGAAATCAGCCAGCAAACGAGCAGAAGCACACGAAAGAGGTGTTTTATCCAGACAACAATTTAAACAGGTTCTATTCACAATGGTTGCTGGAAACATAGTCCTTTTCTCAATACTGGCCTTCATGCTGACTCGTCGTGTTACGATGCGCCTGTCCATTTTGGCGGACAATGCTGCGCGCGTTGCGCGCGGGCAACCACTCAACGTGCCTGATCGTGGAGCCGATGAAATAGGTGACGTTGATAGCAGTTTTCATGCCATGGCGAAAGCACTGGAAAGTGCAGAGCGTGGGCGTCAGGACTTAATTGCAATGGTTACACACGACTTGCGCACACCTTTGACTGCCATGATAAACATTTGCGAAATGCTGCAAAACGAGGGTCCCTTGCCCGACGGCGCTGTAGCTATGCTTAAGAGAGCAGACATTGCCGGCTCACGGATGATTTTTCTAATCAACGATTTTCTCAACATGGACAAAATTCGGCACGGACAGCTGACCTTGAGTCCATCTCTCGTGTTGATCGATGAGTTATTTCAACTCTGTTGTGAGACTACCTCAGCAATCGCTGACGAAAAGTCTGTCATGCTGGTGTGTGAAAGCGCCGAATGGGAAATTTTCGTTGATGCCGAACGTATACTTCAAGTGCTCATCAATCTGGTATGTAACGCAATCAAGTACTCCCAACCAGGTGGAAAGGTTTTGATCAGTGCATTACGCTGTGACGACAACGGTGGTGAAGTTGAAATAAGAATCAGAGATTTCGGCAGAGGCATTCCGAAAGATATGCTCGAAGAAATTTTCGAAAGATATCAACAAGTAGAGGAATCGGATGCGACTGTGAAGGGAGGCTCCGGACTGGGACTTTCAATCTGCAAGTATATCGTTGAACTCCACGGAGGAAAAATTTGGGCAATTTCAGAGCCTGCAGAAGGCAGTACTTTTTTCTTTCGTCTGCCTTTGCACGAGCGCTCGAAAATGACAACGGGAATGTGAGTGCCTCAGTGATGGCGCGAAAATCGCTCTATCGTGATGAGGCTTTGTAGGACACGCCCCTTACAGTCGCAATGCATCCGATTTGCGTGCAGTCTATTTAGTTCTTGCCGATTACAAAAGATATAGATTGCAAATCAAGTTTTATTACCGCAACGGAAACGAGGGCAATTTACGAATCTTTGTTCTATCTCGGAACTCGGAAATAGCCTTGCGCACTTCTTCAATAGTTTCGCAGCCGGCGAGTTCGCCAAAGTAGAGAATATTTTCGGTGACCTTAGGCAAGTCGAATGCTAAATAGAGAAGCGCTAAAGGACTGATCCACAATTCACTGCCGACCGTTCTGCGAGTTCTGTGATGATCGCCAAAGTGCCCTTCCAGCGCCGACAAAATCGAACTGCAAATCACGCTCTCGTAGCCGCGCATCTCGAAAAACACAAATTCCGTGGCTTCTACGAAACTCTGTACCTCCGGCATGGAAGAGGTCAACATCAAGCCACCAAGAAATGCTTTTGCCTTTATCAGATGTGCCACTGTTTCCAGTGCATATAGATGACAAACATCAGTTTCTGCCCCAAGCCCCAGGCATAATAGTTGCTTTGGAAGTTCAATCTGCATCGCAGCTGCAAGGCTCAACATGTCCTCGAGCGGAGTGCCGATACGAGACTCGTCTCCTCGCAACAGCGAATCGACTCCACCATCGACAAGCACCATCATGTCGAACCGCAAGTGTTCGTGCAGTCGCTTGTAGCTTTCGACGAGCTCTTTTACGGGCGTGACGCGAATGCAATATATAGGCTGATCCATCCGTTTTCGGCTCAGCCACTGGGCAAGATAACCTTCCGGGAAATAGTATTCATTGCCCCTCGATCGCGCCGTCACCTCCACGATATTATCGCCGAGCTGTTTTCCAGTTATATCTCCATGTCGAAACGAGAACGACAAATTTGCTAAATGAACACTCACTCCAGCCTGACGCAACGCGAAAAACAACGGCAATCCGGTGAAAACATCGAAGCCACCACCTGCACCAACAATGAGCACGTTCTTCGCCGACTGCAGTTGTTTGATGAACGTCGGCTCAAGCATAAATCCTCCGAAGTGGCCTTTGTCACTAGTAAATCACAATGGTCGATAGCTGCAAGAATGTAAAATTAGGAGGGGTATCGACTTGGTAGTGATGCCAGTCTGAATTGGTGCCCATGCACATCGACAACGATCGGGGGGTTTGTCGGTTGATAATCGCTGTTGACTGTCGCTGCATTGACGTACAGAGTGCTGCCGTTAATCTCATGACCGTAGGATTCGTGAATGTGTCCAAAACAATGAAGCTTCAACCGAAGCTTCTCCAGCCGCCGCCGCAAGATCGTACAACCTCCCCCTCTGGACGAACTCTCGCGATCGAGTATTCCATGCGGCGGTCCGTGGGTGATGAGCACATCTGTGTCGGGTGGAACCCAATTCCATACATTGAAGACGGAATTTGGACTGGATCCCCTCAAAAAGCTTATGGTCCTGCCTAAAACACTTGGTTCCATCAACTCCAATCGTCTTAGAAGGAACTGACCCGGTGTGCCATAAAATTTCACGCCACCTATTTTTATTGCCTCATCCTCAAGATAAAAAACACTCTTGTCGAGAAGGCTGCGTCCTATGAATCCTCCTGAGCCACCGAACGGAAGATCGTGATTGCCTGCGACCACAATTTTGTATCTGTGCCTCAAATTCGAGAAGACTTCATTGAAATGCTTCACCTCATCGACCGTTCCTGCTACACAGAAATCACCACAATGAATCAAGACATCTCCATCCGGAATGTTGACGCGATTCAGCATGTTGTGGGTGTCGCTTACGATTACAAGGCGCATTGATACAAGGCTCCTATTACAGCAGTCTCTCAAGTAGTATTTCCGAAGTCCATTTTCACCATACAACGAACACCAAAAGTGCGGAGCCTCGAAAGTCGCTTTAGTGAATAAAGGTAACTTGAGGATTGCAATCCAGCCGATCTGTCCAAAGGTAGCCGTGATTCGATCCAAATGCGATTCCGCGCTCCTCTGCAGCGTTCTTGCACTCCGTCGCTGAATTTATAATATCTACATATTCATACTCTTGCATATTTGCAAAGATTGTGATAGATTGACAATTGTCACGCAATGCGGGTTAAGCACATCATGTCGGCTTCTTTAGAAGGTCACGATTTTAAGCATACAAGTCCGCTTGAGCGGTTCTGGTCCATGATTGTCGCGGACAAACATGACCTGGTGGTTTTGATTGTCTACACAGTCATTACCGGGCTTGTCTCATTAGCTGTGCCACTGGCAGCGCAGGCCCTGGTCAATACCATCGCAGCAGGCATCTTTCTGCAACCACTGATTGTTCTCTCGTTGCTTGTTTTAGCGGGGTTGTTGTTCGGGAGTGTTCTGAGAATGCTCAAGTTCTGCCTTGTGGAGAACCTGCAGCAGCGAATATTTGCGCGGATAACGTTGCTTCTCAGTGAGCGCATTCCGGCAATAAAAGCATCTGCACTCAATACTGAATACATGCCGGAGCTTATTAACCGCTTCTTCGACGTCATGACCGTACAGAAGTCCTGGGGAAAGCTGCTTCTGGAAGGTCCGGCAGCGCTGTTGCAAGTCTTGATTGGACTTGTTTTGATGGCTTTCTACAGTCCATATCTGCTGGCTTTCGACGTGTTGATCATATTATTTGTCTTTTTCGCGGTCAGTGTGCTGGGCATCGGTGGTTTGAAATCGAGCATCAAAGAGTCGGCGCTTAAGTATCGAGTAGCAGAGTGGCTTGAAGATATGGGACGCTGTCAGACAAGCTTGAAGACAAATGGTGTCAATCAATTTTTGGTACGCCGCTCCGATGGGTTGGTGCTCAATTATCTGAAAGCAAGAAGAGAGCACTTCGCTGTGTTGTTTCGGCAAGCTTTCGGAACCTACTTCTTTCAAGCGATAGCTAGTGCGGGAATTCTCGCCATTGGAGGTTGGCTGGTAATCAACCGTCAATTGACTCTAGGTCAGTTGGTAGCGGCAGAACTGGTTGTATTGAATGTTCTTTCAGCTCTGGAGAAGCTGATTAGAAACTGTGATGCTTTCTACGACTTGCTCACTGGACTGGATAAGGTGGGTCACATAAGTGACCTACCTACTGAAAGACAAAGCGGTGTGGAGTTACCTCAAGGCTCAGACGGTCTGAGTTTTGAATGTATTAAGCTGCACTTCTCTTATGATGGTCGAGCCGAAATCCTGTCTGGATTGAATCTCTATATTCGAGGTGGGGAAAGGGCGAGCCTTGTTGGTGCCAGTGGAGCCGGTAAAACAACCCTGGCTTCTCTAATTTGTGGTTTGCAGGAAGCTAGTCATGGGACAGTGGAAGTAGATGGTTTTGATGTTCGAGACCTTGAACTAAAGAGTCTTCGGAGCCAGGTAGGGCTAGTTGGTGACGTCAACGAGATCTTTGAAGGCACGATAGAAGAAAACGTCAGATTGGGAAGACCGGGTGTTTCTCACCAAGATATACGTTGGGCTCTCGATACGGCACAATTCGCCGATGAACTGGTGCATTTGCCGGACGGCATAAATACAACACTTGTGAGTGGCGGACGAAATCTTTCGCGTGGGCAGGTGCAACGTCTTTTGATCGCCAGGGCGATTGCAGAGCGACCAAGACTGTTGATACTCGACGAGGCCTTTACCGGGATTGATGAAAAAACCAAACTAAAGATTATCAAGTCATTGTTTGCCTCAGAGAATGCATGGACAGTGTTAGACATTTCGCATGACGCTGAAGTCGTGATGCGTTCCGACAACGTGTACGTGCTAACTCAGGGACAGATAAACGAATCAGGAACGCCCGCAGACCTTTCCTGGCGTAACGAGAGCGAGTTTTCGATGCTCTTTCCTGATCTGGCGAGTCAGATACGAATGGTTGAAAGACGCAAAAAAGAACGGGTTGAAAGTAAGTAAATGGAATTGGCAGAGAAACAACAGTCAAGTCCAAACATCGCAAGTAGTGATGCTGGTTACGAGTCGTTGAAGGCAGTGTCTTCATCGCACAGCTATGGAGCTATAGCCGCGCTTCTGTGCATAATGCTTTTGTCGATCACACTGATGCTGATCTATGTGCCCTGGCAGCAGAGTGTTGCTGGTACAGGAAAGATAATTATCCTCTCTCCGATGGAGCGTCCGCAAAATATCGAAGCTCAGATACCGGCACGTTTGAAAAAATGGTTCGTAAGGGATGGTCAAATCGTCAAGCAAGGTGAGCTCGTTGCAGAACTTTGCGATCTCGATTCAAAGTTTCTCGATCCAGAACAAGCCAGTCGTATTAAGGGACAGATAAAGGCCCTTACTGCGCGACGCGGTGCCGCGCAGTCGAGATACAAAGCTTTAGCCAAGCAATTTGAAAGTTTGAAACGCTCTCAAGGGGCCGCGGTTCCTTCTGCAAATGAACGTGCCCAGCAGGCAAAGCACCGAATCTGGGCAGCGGAGCAAACAGTAGAAGCAAGTCGGCAAAACACAATCACAACCAAGCTTAACCTTGATCGAATAAGAGATCTTCACGAAAATGGTCTCAGATCAAAGAGGGATCTAGAACTGGCTGAGCTGGAGCAAACGCGAGCGCTCACAGATCTCGAACGAGCACAAGCTTCTTTGGAAGTGGCAAAACGCGACCAAACAGTTGCAGTCTTTGATCAAGACAAAGTTGCAGCTGACACGGATGCGGCGATGAGCAATATAGCCGCGGCTATGGCTTCGGCTCAAGAGACTATTGAATCGACATCGAGTGAAATTTTCAAACTGGAAATCGAACTACAGAATGTGAGTCAGCGATTACAGCAAAGAATGGTCTACGCTCCGACAACTGGCAGGATTGTTCGCCTTCTCAAAGTAGGAGCAGGCGAAATGGTGGACCCGGGTGTGGTGCTTGCGGTAATAGCCCCGGATACTCAAGATCTGGCAGCTGAATTGACCATAAGTGATAATGATGCGCCTCTGGTGGCTGTAGGCAGACCAGTGAGGCTACAGTTTGCCGGTTGGCCGGCATTGCAATTTTCCGGCTGGCCATCAATTGCCGTAGGCACATTTGGTGGACGTGTTGCCGTCATTGACGCCGTTGATGACGGTAGAAACAACTATCGCGTAATAATAAAGCCCGACAAAGAAGCTATTGCCAGTGGCAAAGACGAGCCTTGGCCTGATGCTAAGTTTTTGCGCCCGGGAGCAGAGGTAAGTGGTTGGATCATGTTAGATACGGTCAGCCTCGGATTCGAGCTATGGAGACAGTTCAATGCTTTTCCTCCTACTGTAAATCCAGAAGACCTCGGTTTGCACAAGACATCAGAAGGCAGCAAAATCGACGTGAAACGTAAGTCGAAGTAAGAGCACAAGGGCAAAAGAACATGCGGGAGCTGAAAAAAGCAAAGACTGTGCCGTTGTTGCTCAGTGTTACATTTTTGGTTTGGCAATGCGGCGCTTCGGCTCAAGATGCTTCGTCAGTTTCATCGCCGGCGACTAACCGTGCACCGGGTGGAGGGCTGTCCTCGTCCGCGACCTCTGATGGCAAAGGCTTTTCTCTGGATTATTTCCTCGCCCTCGTTGATAAAAACTATCCTAAACTGCAAGGTGCTGATGCCGAACGGCGTATTGCGAGTGCTAAGAGACTGGAAAAAGCCGGTGCGTTTGATCCTGTTTTGACCAGCATTAACGAGTACTTGCGAGTCCAAGACACTTTCTCGCCGGGGAAGGCAAAAGATGCGGTGCACAATGAGTCGAGAGTCAATTTGTTGACGAGATCTGGAATCAATATTTTTACAGGTATGAGACTGAATCCCAATGATACAAAAACACCGTTTGTACCTACCGGCAAAAGCGGTGAGTATTTTGCAGGCGTGTCGGTGCCTCTGATGCGCGGACTGAGAATCAACGAAAAAAGCGCTGCCGAGCAACAAGCAAAGCTAGGAGAGCCGCTTGCGTCACAGGTCTTCGGCTCCACGCGACTGGAGGTTCTGCTCAAGGCTGCTGCTGTTTACTGGGATTGGGTTGGCGCCAAAGCTCGGGTAGATATAGCAAAAAATCTTTTACTAATCGCAAATGCTCGTGTCGACCAAATTAAGGGACGCGTCCTTAAAGGCGATCTTCCAACTCTCGACATAGCCGAGTCGGAGCAAGAGATTCAAAGGCGTCAAGCTGCGCTTGTTAGAAGTGAACGTGACTTTCAAAAAGCTTCTCTTCTTTTGTCTGTATATCTCTGGGACGAAAACGGCGCACCGAGGGTAGTGCCTGTTCTACAAGAAGTGCCTGCATTACAGCCTGAGCCACGCGAGTTGACTGATGCTGAATGGATGGAAGGAAGGAAACTAGCTCTAGAGCTGCGTCCTGAGTTAAAGAAGATAACACTGGAGCGCGAGCAAGCAAAAATTGACCTCAGGCTGGCAGAAAATATGATCCTGCCGGCTATGGAAGCCTATTTGACTCAAGGCGCCGACACCGGACCGCAGGGAATCGGTCCTGTGGTGCGAGCGGGCATGGCCGTTTCGTTGCCTTTAAGACAAAGGACGGCAAGAGGGCAAGCGCAAGCAGCGCGATTGAAAATGCAAAAATTGACATTGGACGAAAAGGCTGAAAGGCAACGCATTCAAGCAGAAGTCGATGACACTGTGTCTGCCATCAACACATCATATGAACGCTGGATTGCTACTGCGCTTGAAGTAAAAAAGGCCAAGCAAGTAGAAGAGGGGGAGCGCTTGCGCTTTGGAGCAGGGGACAGCACTCTTTTTCTGGTCAACCAGAGAGAACGCATGTCCGCTGAGGCGCAGATGCGCCTGGCTGAGGTGCATGTGGACTACTTGCAGTCTTTAGCGGCATTCCGCGCAGTCACTTGCCGACTGTAAGAGTCAGGAGCTTGACTAATTGCTGTATATATAGATATGCTAATTTCTGCACATATTAAAATGAGGTGGCTCTATGCCGTACAGGGCGGTCGTGAGTGCTGAACTAGCCAAATTGTTTGGAATTCTTTCTCACCCCATGCGCATTCGCATTATTGAAGAGTTGAAAAAAGAAGACCTGACTGTAGGAACGTTGAAAGACATTCTTGGCATAACGCATTCTGCTGTTTCTCAGCAGTTAGCTGTGTTGCGTAGCCATCACTTAGTAGTCGAGACGAGACAAGGAAGAAATGTCTTCTATCATCTTCGAAAGCCCGAGCTGGCGCACTGGATCATGGAAGGCGTTGGCTTTATATCGCCCGACCCGTTCGAAGTCGAAGAGATGATGTCCGCCATTCAGAGCGCCAAGTCAGTCTGGGGCGATGAAAAGCCACCAGTGAAGCGAAAAAAACGGGGAGCATAGTACACTTCTTGTCGAAGATTTAATCAGTCGCTCAAAGTGGTAAACTGTGACTTCGTGTATCTCCGCCTCTAGCGTGCTGTCTGTGGCAGAGCCGAGGCCGCAGTTCGAGTAGGAGAATAAAATGTCAAAGTTTATCCATGTTCAAAGAGCTGGTTTCAATCAGGAAGGTCAGATCGTCGATGCCGATTACCAGACAATTCTCAACACCGATTTTATAGAAATCGTTGAACCCATGGAACTATCGAGAAATGATCCTGGTCGATATGCACGCATTAGATACCAGGGCGTGGAAATGCTAATAAAAGGCTCGGTTGCGAACTTCATGGAGAAAGTTCACTAACAACCAAGCATTGAGTCACTTCCTCTGCGATTGGTCGGCGCAAAGATCGAGGACGTGCTTCACTAGAGTGGCGACGAAGGTGAAAATCGTAATACCGGGTGGCAGTGGTCAGGTAGGCACGATTCTAGCTCGCGCCTTTGCCGGCTCCAGCATGGTTGCTCGAAGTCGCTGCAATTCCGATGAAAACAGAAACCGAGCTTATACTCAAAAGCCGACGTGTAATTCCGGGTCGATTGCTCGAGTCCGGTTTCACTTTCGAACACCCGGTTTGGAACAAAGCAGCAGAAGCACTCTGCCAGCGTTGGAAGTCACAGTGAAACACATTAGTCGCTTGTGGTGCCTGTTTTCGCCCTGGTGCAAAGTCTTGCGGCTGCGAGTGCACCCCAGGTCGCAAGTACGAATGGGGCAGTCAAAGCCGGGATGCCGGTGACCCCGAAAGCCTTGCTCAAAAACACGCTGGCGATGATCGCCAAAAGTGGGTAAGCCGGGTTTTTGCCGGCTAGGGCGATGCCGCAAAGGGCTGCGTTATACCCAAACAAACCCTCTGAAATTGCTTTCGTGGGATAACCTGCCACCACCGCCACAATGAGTCCCACGATGCACCCGGACACTGCCCACAACGCGTCCTTCCAGGAGTTGCACCATATCCCAACTAGAAATGCGATGCCGGTGATGATGCTGCCTTGAAACATCACCTGTCCCAGTCCTTCGATTACACCCGCTATGATGTCGAGATTGGCTTGGTTTGCCGGTGCACTCGAGATCGGTACCAGCGACAGAAAGTGCGCCGCTAAAAGCAGCGCCCATGTCGTTATGATGAAGGGTGCAGTATAGGCCGCAATTCCCGCGCGCAAGAATCCCCGCATCATCACCGACGAAAGCGCTGCTCCAATGACGGCAAGAAGAATTGTTACCGGTTGCATTTGCAGAAAGAAGAATGTAGCAATGCCTACTAGAGCGCCATTGAAACCATAGAGACCATCTGCAATGTCTTGCTGGTCGAAGGCAAGCAGACGAGCGGTAATCGTTGATGAAATCACACCTATCAACGCTCCTTCAAGCATTGGTGTGCTGTTGAGAGCGATGCCCAATAAGAACAGAAGCCCTGTCCACGGGCTTTTCTGCAGCATGATCTGTCCCATTCCAATGGCGATCGCCTTGAGGGCGGAAATTATTCTTGCAAGCATGTTCAACCTCCGATGATGAGATTGTAAACGGTGGATTCTGGTCTATCGCGATTCGTCTATTTCGGCGGTGTGGATAAGAGCTTATTCACTCGATCCAATTCATCTCGGACATCCTTGTTTTCCGGAAGGAGAAATTCTGGTAGTTTGCTAGCTCTCACTAGGCACTCTTGCGATTCCTTCCACATTTGTCTTCCCTGGTAAAGACCGCTGAGATTTACGAGTGGCTCAAAGAATGTCGGTTTCAGTGATAGAGCACGTTTAAAGGCCGTCTCGGACCCTTTAAAGTCGTCCAGATGTTTGCATGCCAGACCTACTTGATTCAATGCTTGGACATATTCGGGTTTGAGTTTCAACGCCTGTTCAAAGGATTGTTTCGCAAGGGGCCAGCCGTCACTTTTTTCTTCATAGGCTCTGCCGAGATTGAAGTGAAAAGTAGGTTCATTGGGTTCGAGTTCTAATGCCTTCTTGAAAAGTACTATGGCTTCGTCTATCTTCCCTTGTTTGCGAAGTTCGAGACCTCTAGTACACAACTCATCTCCAGGTGTTACACCGCTTTCTGGCAAGCTACCACTGGCCAATTCCCGAGTTACTGTTTCCAAATTGTCTCGAAAGTCTTTGTAAGCTGGGAGTGAAAACTCTGGCAGCGCGCTAGCTTTCAGAAGGCACTGTTGTTCATCTCTCCACCGCTTCAATAAGATGTAAACGCTGCTGAGATTTACAAGCGCGAGGAAGTGATTAGGTTTGAGCACCAATGCCTTCTTGTAGGCTGCCTCGGCTCCTGCCAAGTCACCCAGCCTTTTGAGTGTCAGACCTTGTGCGACCCAGGCTTCTGGATATTGCGGATTGCGCTGCAATGACTTTTGGAAGTAATGTTTTGCTTGGAGGTTATCGTTTCTGCGTAAATAGGCCAATCCAAAATTGTAGAGGGTGAGGTGATCGTTTGGTGCAAGTCCCAAGGATTTCTTGTACAAAGCAATTGCTTCGTCGGATTTTCCTTCACTATCAAGATCGACGGCTCTGTTACACATCTCTTGCGCGGGAGTGAATCGTTGGCTTTGCGCAAAGCAAATTGAAGGTGGCAACGTCATAGAAGCCAAAATCAAGAGTGCTGCCATTACCCGAATATCAATTGACTTGCGATTTTGCACTTCGTTTGCTCTTATGTCTAAAAAAGTTTTTCGCGAATGCTCAGTCTTGGAAAAACATGACTAATTGGTGAAAACGGTCGTCACCAGGAGGGTTACAACTCTATCAAGAAATGCGCGCCTTCTGTGAAAATCTTTTCCGGGCGAGCGGTTGTCGAATAGTCCGCAAGCTCGCTGTGCAGAGGTTTTGCGACTCATAGCAACCTGCAACATTAATCGCAAGTTGTGCCGGAGACGACTACAATATGTTGGTAAAACCAAAGTCAACTGTGAGAAACGTGCAACCAGAAATTTTTCGACTCAAGTTACGTGAGTACACGTGCAGATCGAGATTGCTCGTACTGATCGTGATTGTCTCGACACTGACCTCATGCAGCGCAAGCGGAGAACACACACAAGATGCGCTACGAAGCGCCAGAGAGGAGCTTGACCACAGTCGACTTGCCGACGCGCAGGCGCTCGCCTTGTTAGCTGTAAAAGATTGCCGGACGTGGGGACCACAACTCGATTCCGAGCAATACAAAATCAAGGACGAGACGCTTCAAATGCTCGAAGCACTGGCGCGAAAAAATCGCGACATGGGGCGATTTGAAACTGCCAAATCTCTCTACGATCAAGCAGTACAGCTCAATGAAATAGGTGGACCATCTGCTGAACACAAGCGTCTTTTGATAGAAGCAATGGCGCACCTCGAGGACAGCGAAAAACTGGAGGTCAGCTTAATTCACAAAGCTAAGTCCAAATCAGATACATGTTCTCCAGAGTTTTGGAAGCAGTTTTCCGCCATAGATGAACTCAAAAAGAAGAAACACTTTTACGAGGCAGAAAGAGAAGCAAAAAAGCTCTGCAAGCAGTCAACTTCAGCAGATAAGGATGCAATCTTCGCTGAATACTGGAATGCCGTCGATCTACTTGCCGGGATTTACATCGACCAAGGTAAAATCGAAGAAGCGATTGAAGTGTATCAACAAGTCTGCAACGATTATGCTCCGAGTAAACAGCATTCGAGGTTCTCTGAATTCGACGATGCGCGTATTCGTGCGCACGGGCTCGTGCAGCAAGCAAAGTTGCTCGCCAAGAAAAAGGAAACGCTGCCAAAGGCGGAGAGTCCGGCACGGGAAGCGCTTGCGTTGTGCCGGGTTCATCACAATGAGCAGTCGCCTGAGTTTGCAGATAGCATTGTTGTGCTTATCGATGTATTGAAGAAGTTGCACAATCATAACGACGAGGTGGTCCGCCTAACCTTGGAAGTATTGGGGCTCGCAAAAAAAGGACAGATGAGTGGTGAACTTACACTGATCCACCTGGCGTCATTGGCCGATTCATTGTATGCCAGTCAGCAATACGCAGAGGCAGCTGGTCTTTATGACCATGTGATATCGCACTCCGAAAACGCGGACTTGGTAACACCTGAACTTCTGTCCTTAGCAGCTCTAAGCAACATTGCAATCCAAAACAAAACTCGAGCCGAAGAACTCCAACAGCTTTCTCTTGCTAAGGCAAAAGAGAAGAAGCGCAGCAATGAGGTCATAGGTGCAATCATTTACGAATGGGCACTGGCAGAGCACCAACAACATGACACTGAACTTGCGCTCAAATGGTATCGAAAAGCGGCAACATTGTTGACACCGGCTACAAACGAATTTTTTCGCGATAAGTATGCTTTGTGCATTGCCGGCATAGGACAAGCACTATTCGATCAGGGAAATCGGTTGGAGGCTGAAAGAAAACTGCGAAGCGCTCTTGAATTATGGAAAGGCAATAAGACAAGCATCGGAAAAGCTGGAACTCTGAACAACTTGTCGGCATTGCTATTAAACGATGGCAGAAAGACAGCCGCACTCCAGGCCAATCAAGAGGCCTTGGAAATTTGTAAGTCTCAATTGGGAGAACTGGCTGAGCCCACCGTCAGCACCAGACTTCAGATCGCCTACGTACTCTATTCGTGCGGAGAAAACCAAAAGGCATTGGAGATGGCGCGAACGGCTGAGCAAAATGCCACTCGATCGGGCGGCGCCGTCAATGCACGTAACGCCGTCACTGCCCGGCTCCTCGAGGCACGAGCACTCTTCTTACTTGGGAAGAAGAAAGAGGCTACCCAGACAGCCTTGTCCGCCATCAAGAGCTGCGACAAAGTCGTTACTGCGATTCCTACAGTTAACAATGTCCTACTGAAAAAATACATGTTTGAAGCACTGTCGGCAATTGATATGCCCGTTGAGTCTGAGCGCATCTACAAAGACACTATCGCCGAATCGATACGATTGCACCTTCCGACCAAGTCCTTGGAAGATGAATGGGCGCAGATCTCAAAATGATACTTTAATCCAAATATGGGCTCATGCAGCTTGGATATCTGGAGTCCAAACCACCGGCACTATCGTTCTGCCTAACTATTCTGGAATCGCTCAACATTCTAGTCACCCGGTCTTGTTAGCGTTTCCTTAGTCTCTAAAAATCCAATGGTAGAGTACGCAGAATAGTCCGGTGGGATGAGCAACTGTAATCTCATTCCTGATAGTCTTAACTTTCGGTCTGCAGGCGCGTTGCCAAGCGGTGCGCGCCAAAGGCTCTCCTGAACATCCAGTCCTATTGGCACGTACTGGTTGACATCAGAGCCTCGACGGACAATGGATGCCACCGCTAGTAGTGCGGTGCCGATTAAGCCGGTCGCCCACGACTGATGCTTACGGCTATGCGTATTCGCCTCACCAATGGAGCCCTAATGAAATTTATCCCAACCGCCTTATCGCTTCTCTGTCTCCTATTTAACTGCTGGACTTCTGCATGGGCCGCGGAAAAGCGTCCCAACATTATCGTTATATGGGGTGATGATGTCGGGCAGTCTAACGTTAGCGCATACACCAAGGGCTTAATGGGTTACCAAACACCCAATATTGACCGGATCGCCAAAGAAGGAGTCTTGTTTACAGATTCTTACGCCGAGCAAAGTTGCACGGCGGGGCGCTCTTCCTTCATTACCGGTCAAACTGGCTTGCGTACGGGCAACACTAAAGTGGGTTTACCGGGCGCAGCTCTCGGTTTGCAGAAGCGCGACGTGACCATTGCCGAATTGCTTAAGGGACAAGGCTATGCAACTGGGCAGTTCGGTAAAAATCACCTCGGTGACCTAGATGAGCACCTACCGACAAACCATGGTTTTGATGAGTTCTACGGACCGCTCTACCATTTAAACGCTTCTGAAGAGCCTGAATTGCGGGATTACCCGAAGGAGCCAGAGTTCCTGAAAAAGTTCGGTCCTCGCGGCGTCATTCATAGCTACGCTTTGCCTGACGGCACACAGAAGATCGAAGACACCGGCCCGTTAACTAAGAAACGTATGGAAATAATTGATGACGACATCGCTGCACGCTCTGTCCAATTCATCGAAGAGCAGCACAAAGCAGGTAAGCCGATGTTCGTGTGGGTGAACTTCACCCATATGCACTTGCGAACTCACGCTAAGCCCGAGAGTATCGGCCAGTCCGGGCGCTGGCAGAGCGAATATCACGACGTGATGATTGACCACGACAAAAACGTAGGAACAATACTGGAAGAGCTCGATAAACTTGGTATTACCGATAACACCATAGTGATGTATTCGACAGACAACGGCCCACACATGAACTCCTGGCCTGATGCGGCAATGACGCCGTTTCGATCCGAGAAGAACTCCAACTGGGAAGGCGGCTACCGAGTGCCCGAAATGATACGCTGGCCGGGCCACATAAAACCTGGCACTGTATGCAACGATATCGTGGCGCATCTTGACTGGTTGCCGACTATTTTGGCGGCAGCTGGCGTTGATGATGTGAAAGAACAGCTCCTGAAAGGCATGAAAGTCGGCGACAAGACTTTTAAAGTTCATCTCGATGGCTACAACCTTCTTCCCTACCTGACGGGTCAAGAAAAGAAAAACCCGCGCCAAGAGTTCTTCTACTTCAACGACGATGGCGAACTTGTGTCGTTGCGCTACGACAATTGGAAGCTGGTCTTTTCCGAGCAGCGAATACCCGGCACCATGAGGATATGGGCTGAACCGTTTACGACACTTCGGGTGCCGAAGATATTTAACCTGCGTACCGACCCTTACGAGCGTGCGGACATTACGTCAAATACTTATTACGACTGGCTAATCGATCACGTATTCCTATTGGTCCCGGCGCAACAATCCGTCGGCCAGTTCCTGAGTTCCTTCAAAGAGTTTCCGCCGAGTCAGAAATCGGCGAGCTTCAGCATAGACCAGGTAATGGAGAAGCTGAAGGACGGCGCAGCTGGCAAATAACATCGTATTGATTTGGAGGGGCGGCAAATCACAGGCTTCAATTAGATAAAGGAAACTCACATGCAGTGTTCAACCAAAGTCTTCCACTCATTGATTGTAGGTCTGTTCTGCATGTTCGTCTCAGGTGGAGCTGCACGCGCAGACGAAGGCTCGGTCACGGCAATCGACATCGCGCTACAACCAGACAAAACGATGGTGAAGCACGCGAAGGACGCAAACGCCCAGCTGCGAAAAGTCTACCCCAAGGGTTTCGCGTTGGATGCGTCGCACCATCCGCACATTACTCTACTCCAAAGATTCGTCCGCACCACCGATCTCGACAAAGTTTACGCTGCTGCCGACCAAGTGCTGGACAGGGAGAAACCGGCCAATTGGAAACTGAGTGCATTTAAGTACTATTACATTCCTGATGGGGAGATAGGAGTTGCCGGCATCGTCGTAAAGCCGACGCCAGCTTTGATTCGGCTGCAACAGAAGTTGACTGACGCGGTTGCACCTTTCACAGTGCCGACTGGCACAGCCGCAGCTTTTGTGAGAACGCCACAAAATCCGGAAATCAATCAGGCGACGATAGATTATGTCGGGTCATATGTAGAGAAACAACTAGGAGCTACGAAGTTCAATCCGCACGTCACCACGGGTATCGCAACGATAGACTACCTGGATAAGTTGCTCGCCCAGCCATTTGATGCATTCACATTCTTGCCGCAAGGTGCATCCGTCTATCAACTCGGCAATTTCGGTACGGCTCAGAGAGAACTCAAGTCTCTCAAGTTCGCCGCATCACCTAATCGCGCCGCTCCCCATTGAAGTCATGGAACGCAAAGACCAATATCTAGAATAATCATGCATTCGGCCGATGCCAAAAACGTTCCCTTTCTCCAGTGCGTCTCGGTCGCATAACTTTCCTTCTCATGGTCGATGTCTAATCGCCGCCAAAGGAGCATGATGATCCTGCTGCTACGGAGCTTTCATCATGAGATGGACTACCAAATCGACAAAGAACAAAATGTTGATGCTTCTAATTGCATCATGTGTCTTGGGCGCTGCAACGGGCCCGATCGCAAGCTCAAAGCTTGCCTCTCCCGAAAGCTTGCTGGCCAAATCCGGAAGTGATGGCAGCAAAGTTGTTTTGACAATGGTAGAGAAGGCAAAACGATTGAAAGCCTACAGTTTTGACAGCCAGCTAATAACGTTCACAAACAGCGGAAAACAGGTGATCGAGACGGGGAAACTCTACTTCAAGAGCCCAAATCTGATTCGCTTTGAAGTGCTCAAGGCAGCAAAGAAAAGCGGTGCCATTGTGGTTCGCCAACCCGACGGAAAGATCAAAGGGAAGATGGGAGGTGCCCTTAGTGGTATTAAAGTAACCCTGTCTCCCGATTCTAAATTGCTCAAAACCGCAAACGGCTTCAGTGTGCTGGAATCCGATCTCTCGAGCCTGCTGTCACTTGCCAAAGAGAAACTGCCGGAAGGCTCGTGCCTGGTTGGAACAGTGAATGACTTACCGGTTCAGATTGTCGAGATGGCAGACAGCAACCGTAATCTCGTATACAGAATTGCGCTGAGCTCGAAAGAAAGACTGCCGGAAGAATGGAATCTCTTTGCAGACGACCGCCTATTTTCTACGGTTACGATTTCAAATCTGCAAGTCCGAGACGACCTGCCGGATTCACTGTTTACCCTTGCCGCAAACGACTCTGAATCGAAGTCGCTTGATGATCAACGTCTGATTGAGACGCAGATTTTAGTGGATTCTTTGAAGAGATATGAAAATACCGGCGAACTGTCACAACAGATTCTTCAAGACGTCGATCGGGTTCTGAGCCTCTTGCAAAAGGAGTCTATCGCTTTGACTAACACCCCGTTTGAAAACGTCGAACAAATAGACAGTGTAAAGTGGGCACCAGGTGGACTTGAACGACTCGTGATGCTGGCAACGGAAATCGAATCGATGCTCGATTCGCTTAAGCCGGTTGGTGCGCTGGTAGAGTATGAAGAGCGAACTGCTTTGAAAGATCACTCCGCCAGCCAGAATTGGAAGGACAATCTGATATTTTGCAAAGAGAGCGTAGATGACGTGCTGGCAGTTTTGAACAACGAGATACCCAGCGCCCAGCAAGCGCATGAGCGAGTCATGAGGCTGCAAGGTCAAATTGCATTTCTCATAGACGCTCGCAAGCGAATCAATTCCGGGTCAACACTTCAACGCCAGAGAATCCAGGTTCCCCCAAGAATAAGAGCCTGCCTGAAGCTTCCTACCATTCGATTGCCGCTTTTGTTGAGCTTGAACTTGGCAGAACCATGCAGAAAGTTCCAATTCTGATAATACGAGACTGCCACTGTTCTTTTGACCGGATCGTATGTTCCGGATTTGAAGACTCCAATTTTCTTAGGGGTTTGCGCCCAGTGTCCGGTTATCTCGATGGGAGCATCGCCCGTAATCGGCTCGTGCTCGAAGGTGACTGGACCCCAGTTAGAATCCCACTTTCCCTCGATGCCAACGACACCTGCCTCGCCAGCCTTGGTACTAGTTGCGGTACCACTGCTTTTAGGTTGGTCTATTACTGAAGGCTCAGTCGAAGATTGTTGAGGCTCGCTTCCGTGGCCGTTGGCTTGCTCAAGTCCGGGGCGTGGATCCAGAGCTTGGGCGGCCAGCACCAATTCGTGGCCGGACCACTTGCTCTTTAAGACCGGTGTTTGCAAGACACCTCGATCTCTTTGAACTTCCTCCTGAACTCGTTTTTGAACAAACTTGAAGGCGTCTGTGATACTCACATTTCCGTCATTTTCTCTCAGTCCTTCGATTAAGTGCCTTGTGAACACTCCGTTTTGATAATTCTTCGATTCCCACGTCACCTCTTGCGGTTGGCTCGAACAAATTACCAGTTGTCCAGTGCCTTGTGAAACAGCCTCAGCATCGAAGTTAGATTGCCTATACATTCCTTTGGACTCATTGGCAGCTCCACCGCTATGACAGGCATCCAAGATAAGCACTACTCTGCGACTGTGAATTCTCTCTTTGATTGCATCAACCAGTTCTCGCATTGCTAATCCTGTGCTGAAAAGACTCTCGGGATCAGTGTCATACGCGACCAAGTAATTCACTCCTCGAATATCAAGGGCAGACGGACTTCCATGGGTCGAAAAGTAGAGAAGCACGAGATCATCCGGACGAGCCACGCGGGGGAGCCATTTGTCCCCGAACTCGGAGAGAATTTTCTCCTTGGTTGCTGATTCATCAGTCAGAAGATGGACGTGATCTGGTGCAAAATTAGCTTCTTTCACCAAATATTCTTTGAAATCCTTAGCGTCCTTTGAGGGAAACTTAAGATCAAGAGAGCTATTCTTGAACTTCCCGATGCCTACCACCAGTGCCCACTTGTCGGTAATCGGTGCATCCGTATTCGGTGCATCCGTATTCGGTGCCGTTTCCGTTTCCTTCGCGGTGGAGTTCTCCGCTTTGGGGGTTTCTGATTTTGGTTTTTCAGCTGCGGCAGGTTCAGCTGTTTCAGCAAACGATTGGCTGCTTGCGACGACTGCAGTTACCACAATTGCGGTTGTCAACGTGAAGAGCTTTAGTGAAAAGTTCCGATCTGTCATTTCAGAAATCCGATTGACGAAGTCCAACCAATCTTGAACCGTTGAAATCCAATTCGCAACCTCCAGAGGGAGTATTTCACCAACTTAGTTTCGATCTGACTTGAGACATTTCAATATGCTGGCGCCTCTCTCGTCGCCGTACTTTTGTTTCACCATGCGTTCGAACGTTGACCAAAGCACCAAGGTATCTTCGCAAGCGAGTTGCACAGCAAGTTCGTGAAAAGTCTTACTTTGTTTTTGAGCCAGCACACGACCTTCAAGAGTCTTCGGGCTGTCTTTGTTGAGTTCGATGTGCGTAAAAGAAACCCCAGGTGCAAGCGCATATTCAAGCGCCTCGGGCTCAGAGCGGTGTTCTGACTTCCTGTCTTGGTACTCGTCTTTCGTGTGAAAGCTGATCCCCGGATGCAATCGTTGCAGTGCCTTTACTGCCGCAGCACGGCTCTCGAAGAATTCCTGCTTAGCCTTCCCTTCGAAATGGTAATAGCAGGTGACGATCGAGCTTGGCGGATCATTCCAATTTACCGGCTCTAACGGTTTATTAGAACTCAAAAGCATTTCCAGATAGTTGGAGTGAGAATAAAAGTCCTGCAAAGCATGCAACGCCATGCCAACGTTCCGAAGCGTCTTTTCCCTTCCGTCTTTTGTATCGCAGGAGTGAGCCGATTCGACTGACTCCTCGAGCGTGGACTTTATGAATGCAAATGTTTTCGGGATGCAGTTGTCGACGGCATGATGTACAGAGGAGGAGAAGTTGGCTCCGGATGGATTATCTTGAGAGTCACAACCGCGTGCAACGTACTCGACCGCGCGCTTACTCAAACCGCAAGCAGAAAGGTTTTCATTGATTCGTCTGTGAACGGCGCCTCCAAACCACTTATAACTAGAAAAGGCCGAAACTGGCGATGCAATCAGCAAAAGACAGCTCAGCCACAAAAGCTTTTTTTCTAATCTCACTTTGTACCTGATCTGTCGATCACCAAACTCACTGCCTTACGATTGTATTTACTCGATCAATGTAGTGGATGATCGCATTGAGACCTCGTTCGTCATGTGCTTCCAAGTTCCCTTTGTTTTCGTCGAGAAACTTTTGAATCTTCTGAGGCGATATTGCTCCTTTTTCGTCTATCGAATGAGGTTTGGAGAAGCTCTCCAAATTTGATTTTAGAAAACGAAGTCCGTGAAAAAGGTCTCTTGCGCGTTCGATTTCAATGCGTGAGATGCCTCCCATGAAAAAGCTCAAGCGTTCCAGTGCTGCAAACTTGGAGAGCAACCAATCCATTGACATGTGGTAATTGCCATTTGCGATATATGCTTCCAACTCCTCTTTTCCCAGGAGAAAATCATGATTAGCGTCAATTGCGCTAAAAGAAAGAGAGGCGAGATCGAGTGCTTCAGCGGCGGCGGCAAAGTTGCTGTCACCCGGTGCATCGAAGAGATTTATATCCGATAGAAACTCTTCTATCATATCGAGGGCGCCTTCGAATGTGTTGTGATTGAGAGACTCTAGAATGCGCAAGGCATCCCTTTCTCTCAACGGGCATTCGCATCGCTCAATGCTGCCCTCTGAAAACTGATGTCTCAAACAAATTGACTCTATAGCATCCATTGATTTTGGTCCTGCACTGTTTCGACACGTATGGGAATTCTGTTCCTATTCGAGGAAAGTGTCCAACCTCCGGGGAATGATTGCGAATCATCCCTTAGACGTATTACTCCGAAAACGTGCAGTAGAGTCACGTGCTTAGTCTATTGATTGAGCGTTTAGAGAGCCTGATTTGCAGGCTTTTACGAACTGGCGGTAGTCACGTTCGGTTTGTTTTGCGTAGGCGACCGCATAGGAGGAGATGGCCTCGTCAAAGGCATTGGTTTTGCCGAGGTAGCCGCGAATAAAGGATGCATCGCCCGTTCGCGCATGGGCTCTGGCAAGAATCTGCCCGGCCAGCGCGGGCAGAAATTTGAAATCATTCTTGTCCCAAAGCGCTGTGTTTACGCCGATCTTCACATCTCTGAGTTGCCGAATGAAAAAGTGTCTATGCGGTGGTCGTGGACCGGTTGCCCAGCCGAGAAACATGTCGCTGGCCGCCTGCATAAGTTTTTGACCCACCACGACTCGCTGCCCTTGGTGCTCGTATTTTGACGGGCCGGTATAGGGTTCCAGCACCGATTTCCGTGCTTCCTTCAATTGCAATATGAGCATATCCTGTTCAGAACTGGCAAGTAAAATGACACCGCACAGAGTGCCAACGCTGCCAATACCGACGACTTTTCTGGCAATGTCAACCATTTCAAACTTATCCAGCAACACTCGGCGATCTTCCGGCAATGTTTTTCGATATGCCTCGAATGCCAGCTTTTCCTGTTGTCCGGCAGTCACTCCTTGTATATGGCACAAAAGTGGCGGGATATCCTTGAAGCGAACCTTTCCATTCGCCGTCACGGTAAACTTTTCCATTAAGATTTCCGGCGATGATCTTGCAAGAGCTTCTTTTAGCTGCTTTTCTTGACGCTTCCTGGTTTCATTTGTGCTCATTTCCACAATCGTGTTCGCTTGCACATGCGAGTACCATGCCTCTAATAATGACATTTCTGACAGCTCTGCAATGTGTTCGCGATAAGCCTGAGCCATGATGAAGGCGGCGTTTTGTCCGACGTCAGGTGAAAGTTCATTGGCAGTTGCAGCTAAAACGAGACTGGCAGCCAATCGTTTTACATCCCATTCCCAGGGCGCAGGCAAGGTCTCATCAAAATCATTTATGTCGACGACAATTTTACGCTCGGGAGTGGCAAATGCACCGAAGTTTTGAATATGACAATCACCACACGCCTGAACGATGCATTCTGATGTCGGCGTGGCAGCTAAGTCGAATGCCATTAGGGCGGCGCTGCCTCTGTAAAACGTAAATGGAGAAGCGAGCATGCGCCCATACCGAATGGGCACCAACTCTTTGATGCGCCCTACATTCGATTTTTCCAGAAGTGCAATAACGTCTCTGCCGGACTGAGGGATATGAAGTTTGGCGTGCGATTCAAGCGACGCTTTTTGTCTGGCGGACTTGCCCAGGTCTTTTCGTTCAGCCCTGGTTGCACCAATGTGTTCCATAGCAGCGAAGCGTGGAATTTTACCTTTCTTTGAAGTCTTCTTTCTCATTTAGCAGCTCGAAGAATTAGATTTCCGATTCAACATATCAACTTTACAACGAAACGTCCATCGTGCGCGGTATCGTAGATATTGCTAGAAACAGGTTGCGATTGCAGGTGATTGTAACTTCTGCTCGCAGACCTGCACCATATTCGGTGCTCCTCTTATCCGACCTGCTTATATTCCGGCGGACTCCACAAACTCATGTTCTTTTAACGCTGCAGTCGTAATAGAGTCTCAACTGCTCTACAATTGACCTATGCAATCTCAAATAACTGGTTCAGTCATCAAAAAATTCTTTCGTGAAAGCGGACTGAACGGTGCAATACCCGAAGAAGAGCTGCCATTGCGAGGTGAGCTCTTCAGTGTCGACCAGATGGAACAGCATGGCAGGAACCTCGCCGGCTGGCATAAAGTAAGCCCTGGCGGGCGCGACAATCAACTACTCTGGCGCCTTTCGGATAATGAACGAGTACTTTCCGTTGTAGTCCATTTGTTGGGTGAGACGGTCAAGGAGAATCGTCGCATCACTCCAGCCGGAGAGTGGCTTCTAGACAACTTTTACCTGATCGAAGAACAGATTCGACTGGCTAAGCGGCACTTGCCAAAGGGCTACAGTCGCGAGCTTCCGACCTTGCTCAATGGTACTTCGATGGGGTTGCCGCGAGTTTACAACTTGGCGCTGGAGACTATTTCGCACGGCGATGGGCGATTGGACACGAAAACGCTAAGTCGTTTCGTTTCTGCCTATCAATCTTTAGCTCCACTCAAGCTGGGAGAGTTGTGGGCGATTCCTATCATGCTGCGCCTTGCCTTGATTGAGAATCTCAGGCGTGTAGCCGCTCGTATCTCGGCAAGCAAGAAAGATCGCGAGCGAGCGGAGGTTTGGGCAGATCGGATGATCAAAGTCGCCGAGACCGATCCCAAGAGTCTGATTTTGGAGATTGCTGATATGGCGCGGTCGAATCCGCCTATGGTCAGCTCCTTCGTTGCCGAGTTGGCACGTCGATTGCAGGGGCACAGCACCGCTCTAGCATTGCCGCTTACTTGGATTGAGCAGAGACTATCTGAATCCGGCTCTACAATCGAACTATTGGTTCAATTGGAGACACAGCAGCAGGCGGCCGATCAAGTCTCTATCAGCAACAGCATCGGCAGTTTGCGTTATCTCGGCGCTACGAATTGGGAAGATTTTGTGGAGGACAACAGCACTGTTGAAAGTGCATTGCGAGAAGATCCTCCTGGTGTCTATCAGAAAATGGATTTTGCGACACGCGATCGATATCGGCATGTCGTCGAGAAGATGGCGAAATTCAGTCCGATGACCGAATGGGATTTGGCTCGATTGGTTGTGGAACTGGCAAAGAAGTCCGGTGAAGAAAAAGGAACAAACGATCGCTCGGCACATGTCGGATATTATCTGGTGGACGAAGGGCTGAAACAGACGGAGTGCATCGCTCGAGTGCGCAAGACCGTAAATCAGAGCGTGCGTCGAGTCTGCCAGCATCGTCCATTGCTCTGTTATCTGGCGACGATTCTCATTGCCACGGTCGGCATCACGATGTGGCTGATGCTGAAAGCTCAGCGCAACAATGTGGATGATTGGCTGCTGATAGTGCTCTGCGTCACAACTGCAGTTTGCTCCAGTCAACTGGCGGTCGCACTCGTTAATTGGTTGGTCACGCTCTTTGTTGCGCCGCGTCCGCTGCCCAAAATGGACTTCTCACAAGGAATTCCGACGGAAGGGCGCACACTGGTGGTGGTGCCCACCATGCTGGGCAGTCAAGCCGGTGTTGAGAAACTAGTCGAAGCACTAGAAGTTCGCTTTGCGGCCAACCAGGACGATAATTTGTATTTCGGTTTATTGACGGACTTCCCGGATGCTAGTGAACAAACGCGTCCCGACGATGACTCGCTGGTTCAACTCGCACAGACGCGCATCAATGAGTTAAACGAGAAGTACGGGAGTGACGCATTTTTCTTGTTTCATCGAGCGCGTCAATGGAATCAGAGTGAAAACGCCTGGATGGGGTACGAACGCAAGCGTGGAAAGTTAGGTGCGTTGAACGCATTGCTGCGCACTGATTCGTCCGAGAGTTCGAAGTACTTTTCATTAGTGGTTGGAAAGACAGCCGTTTTGTCGTCTGTGCGGTATGTGATCACGTTGGATACCGATACGCAACTTCCGCGCGACGCTGCGCGAAAGTTTGTCGGTGCAATGATGCATCCACTCAATCGTGCGATTTACGATGTCGAGAAAAAGTTGGTTACGCAAGGCTACGGCATTCTTCAACCGCGAGTTTCATTGAGTCTTTCCGGAGACAAGCGTTCGCGGTATTCAGCGTTGTTTGGCAGTGAAACCGGGATTGATCCATATACGCGTGCTGTGTCGGATGTTTATCAGGACCTGTTCGGTGAAGGTTCTTTCATTGGAAAGGGTATTTATGATGTCGATACGTTTGAGCGCACTCTAGAAAATCGCTTTCCCGAAAATCGCATTCTCAGTCACGATCTGCTCGAAGGTTGTTATGTTCGCTCAGCACTGTTGAGTGATGTTCAGCTTTACGAGGAGTATCCATCGAGTTACAACGTGGACATGAGTCGCAGATATCGTTGGATTCGCGGCGATTGGCAGTTGCTTGCCTGGCTCTTCCCGAGGGTGCCTTTAGGTGATGGGCGGTGGGAAAAGAATCCGCTTTCAATGCTCTCGCGATGGAAGTTGTTCGACAACCTTCGACGCAGTCTTGTCGCTCCCGCCTTGACGGTGCTTCTGTTTATCGGTTGGCTTCTCCTTGTGCCACCAGGGTTCTGGACTGCCGTCGTAATTGCTTTCATCATCACGCCTATACTCGCGGCTTCCGCAGTCGGTTTAACGCGCAAGTCCGAAGACGTGCTTATGAGTCAACACCTCTCTTCGGCTGTCGAGGCGGCCGCGCTCGATTTCGGCCAGGCGTTGTTTACGCTGGCGCAGTTACCGTATGAGGCTTACCGCAATCTCAGCGCCATCCTAAAAACATGTCAGCGCATGTTTTTCAGCCGGCGAAAATTGCTCGAATGGGTGACGTCGAGTGAGTCGGGGGCGAACATGGGTTGTGACTTGGCGACATTCGGAAGCAGGATGAGGATTGCACCAGTTTGCGCGCTCACCACTGGCGTTTGTTTGCTTATATTGAGACCCGAAGTGCTGATGGTGGCTGCGCCGATTTTGTTGATGTGGTTTGCGTCACCGTTTCTCGCCTGGACTATAAGCAAACCAGTGCCCCTATACGACGCGCGGTTGACCGACGTGCAATTGAGGTTTCTTCATAAGCTTTCGCGAAAGACTTGGGCATTTTTCGAGAAGTTTGCCGGAGCCGACGATAACTGGTTGCCCCCGGATAATTATCAGGAACACCCTGTGGAAAAGGTGGCGCACAGAACGTCGCCAACCAACATCGGTCTTTCATTACTGGCAAATCTCTCTGCATATGACTTTGGTTACATCCCAACCGGACAGCTAATTGAGCGGACTGAAAACGCCTTCAAGACTCTGCACAAGCTCGATCGACACCGCGGCCACTTTTATAACTGGTACGATACGCAAACTCTGAAGTGCTTGCAACCGGCATATGTCTCAACCGTCGACAGTGGAAATCTTGCCGCCGACTTCTTGACGTTGCGTCCGGGTTTACTCGCGCTTTCAGGCCATCCAATTGCTGGGGCGCGTCTGTTTGAAGGTATGCGCGATACGGCGGAAATTCTTGCAGACGTCACAAAGTTGGCGGCACCGACTTTGGTGCAGTTTCAAAAAAAGATTCAAGCCGTTTGTGACGTTCCGCTTGTTTCACTTGGTGCCGTGAGTTCGCTTCTTTATGCGCTTACTCTTTCGGCTCAAGAAATTGCTGCGTCGTTGAGTATCAATGGCACAGAAGACGAGCGCTGGTGGAGCCAGTCTCTGGCCAAGCAATGCGCCATTGCGCGTGATGAATTGACTTTCCTGGCACCCTGGACTTCCACAGCCGGAGCGGACGAGATTCTTTGCGAGCAAGCCGGTTTGTCCGCGCAAACTTCATTGCATGAGTTGGCTGCATTGGAGTTGCCGATTGCCAAAGATGGATTTTGTGAAGAGATTCGCAAGCAGGTTGAACTAGGTAGCACGAGAGCAGCCAATAGAATTTCCCAAATCGAGAATCTCGCGTCTCAGGCAGGCGAGTTTGCGCGCATGGACTATGAGTTTCTATACGACAGTCGGCGGCATCTCCTATCCATCGGCTTTAACGTAGAACAGCGTCGCCTTGACAGCAGCTACTATGATCTGCTCGCCTCTGAGGCAAGGCTGTGTAATTTCGTCGCCATCGCTCAGGGACAATTGGCGCAGGAGAGTTGGTTCGCTCTCGGGCGTCTGCTTGCTACTGTTGATGGCGAGCCGGTTTTGTGTTCTTGGAGCGGTTCGATGTTCGAGTACCTCATGCCACTGTTAGTGATGCCGAGTTATGAGAACACTCTGCTCGATCAGACATATAAGGCCGCAGTGAGGCGACAAATAGAATACGGCAATCAGCACGGCGTTCCATGGGGGGTGTCCGAATCAGGTTACTTCGCCGTCGACCTTCAACTCAACTATCAATACAAGGCCTTTGGTGTTCCAGGTCTCGGGTTGAAACGAGGATTAGGCGAAGATCTTGTGATCGCACCATATGCGTCCGCGTTGGCTCTTATGGTCTTACCGGAGGAATCATGTCTCAATTTGCAGAGGCTTGCCGCTGAAGGATTCGAAACCAGATATGGACTCTATGAAGCGATTGACTATACACGGTCGCGTTTACCACGCGGGAAAACGCACGCGGTAATTCAGTCGTATATGGCTCACCATCAAGGTATGACATTGCTGTCGCTGGCCTTTTTGCTGCTCAATAGACGAATGCAGCAACGCTTTCAATCCGATCCAATCATCCAGGCAACAATCTTGTTGTTGCAAGAGAGAATTCCGAAGTCCGGAGTGTTTCGCTCGCAGTCCGAGGAGATTACTGGAGTGCGCCTCACCACCGGTGGTGACGAAACTCCAGTTCGCGCAATTAGCAGCCCTAACACGCAGTTTCCTGAATTGCAGCTATTGTCGAACAGCCGATACCACGTGATGATGACAAATTCCGGCGGCGGCTATAGTCGCTGGAAAGATCTGGCAGTGACAAGGTGGAGTGAAGACAGCACTTGCGACAACTCCGGAAGTTTTTGCTACATACGTGACCTGTCAAAGGGCGAGTTTTGGTCCGCCACGCATCAACCCACTACCAAACGCCCCGATTCCTTCGAGGCTATCTTCTCGGACGCGCGCATAGAGTATCGCCGTCGCGACAACGATCTCGTTGCGCACACGGAAGTGGTTGTGTCTTCCGAAGATGATATCGAACTGCGCCGATTGAGAATTTCCAATCAGTCATCAGTGCGCAAAGTAATCGATGTCACCAGCTACGGTGAAGTGGTTTTGGCGTCGCCGATCTCAGATGCGCTGCACCCGGCTTTCAGTAACTTGTTTGTACAAACTGAAATCGTCGAGCAACGCCAGGCCATTCTTTGTACTCGTCGTCCCCGCTCGCCGGGTGAGCAACCCCCGTGGATGTTCCATCTGATGGCGGCACATTCTCCTAATTCGAAGTCTCAGCAAATTTCTTACGAAACGGATCGCGCCAAGTTCATTGGCCGGGGCAACACCCTACAAAACCCGGATGCAATGACGCAGTCGACGCCATTGTCCGGCAGCCACGGAAGTGTGCTCGATCCGATAGTCTCCATTCGCTGTCGAATTACACTCGAACCCGAAGCAGAGGCGACATTCAACTTCGTCACCGGTGTTGGTCCGTCGAGAGAATCGGCAATGGCGCTCGTAGAAAAATATTGCGAGCGAGTCATGGCCGATCGCGTCTTCGACCTGGCGTGGACTCACAGCCAGGTGTTGCTTCGACAGTTGAATGCCACCGATGCTGATGCGCAGCTGTACTCAACCCTGGCCAGTGCAGTAGTTTATGCAAACGCATCAATGCGTGCCGATGCCAGCACGCTGATGAAAAACCGGCGCGGACAGTCAGGTTTATGGGGCTATGCTATTTCAGGCGATTTGCCGATCGTCCTGGTTAAAATCAGAGACCAGGCAAACATCGAGCTGGTTCGTCAAATGGTACAAGCACATGCTTATTGGCGCCTGAAGGGTCTGGCGGTCGATCTGGTTGTATGGAACGAAGATCACGCCGGCTATCGGCAACAGCTTCAGGAGCAGATTCTCGGGCTTATCGCGGCTGGCGTCGAAGCCAATCTGGTTGATCGAGCCGGTGGCATTTTCGTGCGTGCTGCAGAGCAAATCTCGATTGAAGACAGAGTGCTACTACAGTCAGTGGCTCGAGTGATTGTTTCTGATAATCGCGGAACCTTAGAAGAACAGGTCAACCGCCGTGCTCAACTTGAGCCGCGTGTACCACCATTAAAGGTGATCGCGAGCCACCGTCCTGAGTTGCCGACTGCCGGCGAGACTCGGCGCGATTTAATCCTCGGCAACGGCTTCGGTGGATTCACTCCTGATGGACGAGAGTACATCATCACTACTTCTCATGAACAAAGTACACCCGCGCCATGGGTCAATGTTCTTGCCAATCCATACTTTGGATGTGTGGTGACAGAAAGCGGTGGCGGCTATACCTGGTGCGAGAATGCACACGAGTATCGTCTCACCCCCTGGAGCAATGACCCGGTATGCGATGCTGCAGGCGAGGCTCTATACATTCGCGATGAACAAACCGGCTACTTCTGGTCGCCGACACCACTGCCTGCGCGCGGTGCCACGCCTTATGTCACAAGACATGGTTTCGGGTACACCGCGTTCGAGCACACCGAAGGCGGTATTGTTTCCGAACTTTGGATTCATGTTGCCGTGGATGCGCCGGTCAAATTCTATACGTTGAAAGTGCGCAACATCTCCGGGAGAACTCGATCGCTTTCGGTTGCAGCCTACATGGAGTGGGTGCTCGGCGATCTGCGATCTAAATCGTCGATGCATGTCACCACCGAGATTGATGCTCGAACCGGGGCACTGTTTGTACGTAATCCATACAATGCGGAATTTTCTGATCGCGTCGCCTTCCTTGACGTAGACGGCGTGGTCGGCAGAACTGTAACTGGTGATCGTTCAGAATTCATCGGACGCAATGGAACGCTACGCAAACCACAGTCCATGTCTGCCTCTCGGCTTTCAGGCAAAGTCGGTGCCGGGTTGGATCCATGCGGTGCTATGCACACTCAATTCGAACTCAGGGACGCAGAAGAGCGCGAGATTATTTTCAGAGTCGGCTCGGGGCGCGACGCCAATGATGCCGGCATACTAGTACGCCGTTTTCGTGGAACCGGCGCCAGATTCGAATCGTTCGAAGCAGCTTGCCACTACTGGAAACATACGCTTGGCGCGGTCAATGTGGATACTCCGGACAAATCTCTCAACATGCTCGTCAACGGATGGCTCTTGTATCAAACGATCGCCTGCCGTCTGTATGGTCGCAGCGGATTCTATCAGTCCGGAGGAGCCTTTGGCTTCCGTGACCAATTGCAGGACACGATGGCACTTGTGCACTGCGAACCGGTTTTACTGCGCGAACAATTGATTCGCTGCGCTTCACGACAGTTTATCGAAGGAGACGTGCAGCACTGGTGGCACCCGCCATCCGGCCGCGGCGTGCGCACTCGTTGCTCTGACGATTACCTCTGGTTGCCGCTTGCGACGCACCGCTACGTTGAATGCACCGGCGACACAGGCGTGCTGGATGAAACGATAAACTTTCTCGAAGGGCGGCGAGTCACCCTCGATGAAGACTCCTATTATGACCTGCCGGGACGATCGGAGACGTCTGGCACATTGTACGAGCACTGCGTCCGCGCAATCACCAATGGATTGCGTTTTGGCAACCATGGATTGCCCCTGATAGGAACCGGCGATTGGAATGACGGCATGAATCTTGTCGGTGAAAAAGGCGATGGTGAAAGCATTTGGTTGGGCTTCTTCCTCTACTACGTGCTCGAATCGTTCAAGAAAATCGCAAGTCGGCGAGCAGACGCGTCATTCGTGCAACTCTGCGAAGGCGAAGCGAAAAAACTGCGCACCAATTTGCAAAAACACGGATGGGACGGACACTGGTATCGTCGTGCATATTTCGACGACGGAACGCCATTGGGTTCAAACGAAAACATAGAATGCAAGATTGATTCAATTGCGCAGAGTTGGTCGGTTTTGTCCGGTTGTGTCAAATCCAAGTTTGCTCTTACGGCGATGGATTCACTCGATCGACATCTTGTTCGACGCGACGAAGCGCTGATTCAACTACTTGATCCACCCTTCGACAAAGCCGACTTGAACCCTGGCTACATTCGCGGTTATGTGCCAGGAGTCAGAGAAAATGGAGGACAATACACGCACAGCGCAATTTGGGCCACCATGGCTTTTGCAGAACTAGGCGACTGTAAGCGGGCCTGGGAACTCTTCTCGATGATCAATCCCGTAAATCATGCAGCATCTGCATCACTGACCGAAACCTATCGCGTCGAACCATATGTGGTGGCAGCCGATGTGTACGCCGTTTCACCACACACCGGACGTGGCGGCTGGACCTGGTACACGGGATCTGCCGGCTGGATGTATCGGTTGATCGTCGAATCACTTCTGGGAATCAAACTCGACGTCAACAAACTGCTAGTCGCGCCGTGCCTTCCTCCGGATTGGACCGAATTCAAGGTGCACTACCGTTACCGCGAGACGGTGCATCATATAACAGTGAAACATGTCGACACGAGCGATGAGACCGGCGTGTTCATCAACAACAAGAAAACTGGCGACAATTTCGTTAGCCTTAAGGAAGATCGTCAGGAGCATTTTATCGAAGTGCGACGTGCTCGACTCGTTTAATTGTCCCTTGAGCTCGCTTATCTCTTACCTGAGCAACGGCTAGTTCCGCAACGGCTAGTTCCGAAGAAAAAGCCAACTCGCGGGTTTGGCGATCTGTAAGTTGGCTCTACTTTCGAATGGAGGAGTCTTCCAAATATAGCTCCCAGTCCTTGTCGCCTTGCCTCACCCGTTCTCTGTCTTTGGCTGCCAGGTCCTTGCGCCCGATTGCCTCATATGCTCGAGCTCTTTCAGTGTATATGCGCTCGATATTTTCATCTTGAGGTCGATATTTGAGAGAGTTCGTGTAGTCATCAATAGCTTCTCTGTACTTCCTCCATTTCAAAAGTATATTGCCGCGATGGAAGTATGGGCCATAGTTGCCGGTTGGTGCGGATTTAATCGATTTCGTCAGATCTTCGTAGGCAGACTTGTAGTCGTCGAGCAGCAAGCATGTCTTCGCGCGAAACTCGTAGAGAGTCCAGATTCGGGCGGGATCGTCAGTCAATCGAATCGACTTGGTAAAGTCATCCTTTGCTTCCGCGAACTTGGAGAACTCCAGCTGCGCTTTGGCGTGCAGCTCATATGCCCGGCTTAGATCACTTTTGTTTTTGACAAGGTTGATTGCCCTAGACGCGTCTTCGACGGCATTCTTCGGTTGATCGAGCATGAGATGCGCGTAGGCTCTCTCCAAAAATGCAACGCCATTGGAAGGGTCAAGCTGGATTGCTCTGGACAAATGCGAAATCGCGAGTTTGGGCTTTCGTTTTTGCACAAGAGCGGCGCCGGTCCGGAAAGCTGCGTCACTGGCTGCATTGCTTTTGCTCCACGCAGGCTCCAAGCCGAAGTTCAACCAGAATAGTAGAACGCTCAGTGGAAGAACATTGAAACGTGCATATGAGTGACATGCAGTGATTGAAATTCTGTCTTCGCCGAGTTGCATGGTTTGCTCGTTTCCCAAGGGCTCACGATTGTTGAGAGAATTGAGTACTTCGACTGTTTGCTATTCGAGTGGCACCATTTGCGGTGCTTGTCCCATTGATTTTGATCGCGATAAATAAAATGATTCGTTTCATTTGGGAAAGTTCTTGGAGTGTACAGGACTTTTCCGAATGGGTAAGATTTAATTACCCACACCCATCAAGTTTCTGCAAATGCTCCGAACCAATCGGTTTTTCCTATTTCTGACGTACGCGTTGGTGTTGCTGCTTTCCGGCGCCCCGGCCGATGCACAAGCTGCCGCAGATGCTCAGCGTGATTATAGTTTAGGGCTGGCAGCCTATAAAAAGGGAAACTATCAACAAGCAGTGGAATACTTCCAATCATCCCTGGCCAAGGATTCTAAATCACCCACGCAGTGCATACGTCGGCTGTACCTCGGTCATTCGTACGCAGGTTTGAAAGAGCTGGGGAAGGCAATAAGAGTCTATCACGAGATCGAGGGCAACTGTTGGGGATCGCCTGAGGCAAAGTTGGCTACCGAGTGCATCGAAAAGCTCACTAATCCCGACACCGCGCGTGCAGTAGCGGCGTCGACTCGCCAGGCAACCGCTAGCACTTTGATGTCCCGGGTCAAAGTGATTGCGCCGCGATATTCCAAACTTCCAATCAATCCGGACTTCATTGCAAAAATGAAGGCTACAGTTCGTGATTTCAGAGGAGATTTGTATCAAACATTGGACAAAGGCGGATGCACAATCACTATCGCGCAAACAATTCTGGACAAGTGGCCGGACTCGCAAAACTTCTCAAATAGAGGGAGTGAGCACATGAAGCTCTCTCAAGACTACGGACAGACACAAGGGCGAGATATTTATGTTTGGGAACGCCCGATTTCTGCCGACAAGGTTGCCGGCGATCCTTTCCCGATCTGGTGCATCCAGAGTTTCTTGAAAATGCAATTGGCACGCGTTGCCTGCCACCTGGAAGGAATTGATGAAGACAAAGAGTATTTGACTTTATACAAACAGGATGTCGAGAAACTAACAAGCGAAGACAAACAAAAGGCGGCGACGCAGTACATCGTGTCTTTGAACAAAGAAGGACCTGGCCAGTTGGCTGGATACATCGTCGAGAATTACCTCACTTCTGAAGTAGATCAGGAATTGTCGAAAACTTTTCCGCAAAGCTATGCATGGATAAAGAAGAGGTTGAAGCTTTGATGACTCGATTGAAAAACATGTCCCTGTTTAGACCTATACCTTTGCTGGGTCTGGCAATTTGCTTACTGGTTGCGCAGACAGCTGCAGCCGAAGAGCAAGACGCAGCCACGGACAAGACCTCGACGGACAAAACATCGACGGACAAAACCTCCACTGATACGAATGCGACTGAAAAGAAATCACCGCCTAAAGTACCACTGAATCCACAACAGGCTCAGGCAGAATACGAAGCAGGATTGGCCGATTACCAAAAAGGACGTTATCGATCTGCATCAGTACATTTCAGGGCTTCCATAGACAAAGATCCCCAGGCAAAAAATCACTGTATGCGCAGGCTTTATCTGGCACATTGCTTTGCGGCGCTAAAAGAGCTGGACAAAGCGATACCTGCTTATCAGGACATCGTAAACAGCTGTTATGGAGGCAAAGAATACGACTTTGCGAAAAAGTGCATGGAACAGTTGCAACCGAAAGCGAAAGTCAGCTTAGGCAAGGGCATTCTGGATCGCATCACGGTTCTTTCGCCGATTGAATCCGCACATATCGCGAAACACCCGCCGGTTCGGCCCGAATACATATCGATGGTCAAAGCCTGTCTGCAACGACTTCCGCCAAAGATATACAAAGAAATTGATCAGAGCGAATGTACGATTACGATTGCGCCTAACATCGTCGATAAATGGCCGGACTCCGCAGACGAACTTACACCTGGCAAGACAACAAAACTTTCCCAGGATGAAGCACGAACTTACGGACTACAGGTTTATTTCTGGGAGCGTCCGCTCGAATCATCCAGCTCAGGCAAGAAAGTCTTGGGAGCACCTTTTCCTGCTGATCAAGCCAAGGTCGCAATCTACACCCAATTTGGAAAAGTTGCATGCGAACTCGAGGGAATATTCGAAGACCCAGTGTACAAACTTGAATATGACAAAGATGTAGAAGGAATTCCGGAAACCATGAAGACCGATCCCTGGATGATGTTCTATCTGCAAAAGAAAATGGGAGCGGGGCAGGTTGCAGCTAGTGTCATGGAGAACCTTTTGCAGGGACGCCCAACGAGAATTCAAGAATATTTTCCCCGATGCACTGAATGGATAAAGAAGAAGTTCAAACTGTGAGTTGTGCTGTTAGCTAGCCAGAAGGAATCCTGCGACATGCGCTTATTGATAATTGGCGGAACCGTGTTTCTTGGGCGCCATCTCGTTTCATCGGCGCTGTCTGCCGGTCATCATGTCACCACGCTCAATCGAGGCACTTATAATTTGGCCGAACAAGCAAACGTCGAAAAACTTTTAGCCGATCGCGAAGTCAATTTGAACGTGCTTTCAGGTCGCACATTCGATGCAGTCATTGACACTTGCGCATATCATCCGGACACTGTTCGCCGCACGATGAATGTTCTTGCCAGATCAGTTGGCACCTATGTTTTCATTTCAACAATCTCAGTTCACGACCTTTCTGCCATCGGAATCTCCGAGAACGATCCAATCATCTATACGCATCCTGGGGAACGAGGAAATTACGGAAGCCTCAAAGCGGACTGCGAAAAGATTCTCACAGACTTCATACCAGAGCGTTGCCTAATAATCAGACCGGGGCTGATGGCCGGCCCGTACGACCCAACCGATCGTTTCACATACTGGCCGGCACGCTTTGCACGCGGGGGAAAGATTGCGGTGCCCGAACACCTCGATCGTCCCGTTCAATTCATCGATGCGCGCGATCTAGCTTCATGGGTGATAAGCCTTGCAGACGCACAAGCACGTGGCATTTACATTGCGACTGGTCCAGACGAGCGATTGAATCTGGGAGGTTTCTTTGAAGCGTGTCAGGACGTAGCGCGCACCGATTCGCAAATGGTACGTGTAGAGGATATTATGCTTGAGAAGGCAGGAGTGGCGCCTTGGACCGAGCTGCCGTTATGGATTCCCGCTTCAATGCGCAGTTTCGCAGGTGCAATGAGACTTGATCGCCGAAAAGCAGTTGAAGCCGGTTTGAAATGCAGACCGATAAAAAACACGATAACTGACACGTTGACCTGGGACCAACAGCGTGACCCATCCATTCCGAGAGTAGCTGGACTGTCTGAAGAACGAGAAGCTAAGTTGCTGAAGCAGCCGAAACTCATTCAAACTCCAGGCAAAGGACCGCTTCCAGGACCCGGTCTGCGATAATTTCACAAGACCTTCACGCACTGAGCCGCACTTCGGCTGCGCACTTCAGAGAGAGATTAGCTTGTCTCTTAGGCGGGCAAATTGGTCTAGTCCAAGAACTCTGAGGGTTTTACATGCTAGCAATAATACTTTCCCGCAGGCATCTCAACTGCAATCGGTGGTCAATGAGAGTTTCGGCTATCTCAGCCTGTCTCGTAGTTATGCTAATTGCCGGCGTCACTGTGACGTTTGCCCAAGAAGGAGCCGTTACAAAGGGTCCAGCGCATATCAAACTCGGAGACATGCTGGCTGGGCTCGATCTTCCAAAGAATTACTCCTTCGTCGACAAAGAGACGACTGAAAAAGTGCTTAAAGAACAGGGCAGTAATCCCGAGGGAATACTCGGAATGGTTGTTCCATCCGATGAGAAAGAGGGAAACTTTTTGGTCGTATGCCGATTCGAAGAAGTGGGTTATGTCAATGACGATGATGCCGGCAAGATTAACGCCAACGAGATTCTAGATGCCTACAAAGAAGGTACAAAGCAACAGAATGAAGAGCGAAAAGACCTCAATCTTCCTCCGATCTATGTTAGTGGCTGGGCTGAGGAACCTCATTACAAAAAAGACTTGCACCATGTAGTTTGGGCAATCGGAGTCAAAAATGAGGACAGCGATAATGCTCCTGTGACAGATATAAACTACAACACGAGAATCCTGGGAAGACGAGGCGTACTCTCTCTCAATTTGGTCACATCGCCGGACGAACTTGCTGCCAACAAAGTTAAAGTGGCATCGCTACTTAACGCAACCAAATTTCTAAAAACGCAGACTTATGCTGATTACGTTCCCGGCACAGACAAGAAAGCCGAGTTCGGCATCGCAGGACTGATCTTGGGCGGAGGTGCCGTGGCGGCTGCAGCGAAGTTTGGTGTGTTCGGCGTTCTGGGAAAATGGATTCTCGGTTTGATTCTTGTGGGTAAAAAGTTTGTGCTCGTAGCGGTTCTCGGTGTTGGTGCATTGCTCGCTAAACTCTTTGGTAAAAAGAAAGAAGGCGGTCCATAGTAATCAGACTCATACCGCTTCTTGCTTTCGGTCTGTCCATTTTTCTTGCCGGCTTCCTTATGTTCTTGCTGGAGCCGGTGGTGGGCAAAATGATGCTTCCATTTTTGGGAGGCTCGCCGAATGTTTGGAATACGTGTGTTCTGTTTTTCCAAACCACCCTCTTGTTCGGCTATGGCTATGCCCACTGGGCCGATAAGTTGGCTTCCGATACAGGAAGGCGGAAAGGTCAAATTGTCTTTCATGTAATCCTGATGTGGCTGCCAGCATTGCTTTTGCCCATGCGAATACCTTTGGGGGCGCCAAGGGATGCAGATCCATGCTTTTGGCTGCTCGGCACACTCAGTATCATGTGTGGTGCCATTTTCTTTGCAATCTCTACGACTGCGCCGCTTCTTCAGAAGTGGTATTTCGAGACAAAAGGCTTAGGCTCTGGCGATCCCTACTTCCTGTATGCGTTGAGCAATGCCGGGGGCATGATTGGTTTATGTTCCTATCCATTTTTCTTTGAGCCGACATTTACGGTTGCACAACAGAATAGATTGATTCAGATTCTCTATCTTTCGCTTGCAGTGCTGATTTCGATATGCGCAGTAATTTCGTTTAAGGGAACTGCTTCCAAGGAGTTTACAGACAAGGACGACAGAGCCATATCGACCGTCTCTGATGGTGGCATTCCGAAATGGGGCGAATTGCTTCTCCTCACCTTCATTCCTTCGAGCTTGACACTCGGTCTGACAACATATGTCACGTCGGAGATGTCGCCGCTCCCTCTATTTTGGGTGGCGCCTCTATTTATATATCTCGTCTCTTTCGTGATCGCGTTCTCGCGGCTGCCTGCCGGCATATTGAAGGTTGTTCGATTCGTCGCACCAATTACTGCATTTTTGGCAATTGCCAACGTTTGGATTTGCCAGCAAAGCCAAGCCGGAGACACGATCGTTGAAGTCGTTAACGGCTGGACATTACTTCATTTGCTGGTGCTGGGTTTTGTGGCTTTGGCGTGCCATGGAACAGTCGCAGCCCAACGACCCTCAACCAAGTATTTGTCGAGTTACTACTTTGTTATTTCGCTTGGCGGAGTCCTTGGAAGTTTGTTCAACGCAATACTAGCGCCGTCGTTGTTCAAGAGTTTTGTGGAATACCCTCTCGTCCTTGTCCTTTCGGTTGTGGCACTAACTCCTTTTCCTTTAGTTATTGTAAAACGATTGAGAGTGCAAAACCCGATTCTTATTAGATTCGGACTTTGTCTGCTATTTGCAGTCTGCTTGAATTATTCACTTACCAACTATCCAAATACTTACTTCAAGAGCAGGAACTTTTTTGGATCGCTTTCAGTTCGTGTGAATCCACTGAAGCAAGTCTGTGAATTATGGAATGGTGCCACCATGCACGGTGCTGAGAATATGGACCCCGGTAAACGGGGAATTCCGATCTCGTATTACCATCAGAGAACCCCCATCGGGCAACTCATGAAGTGGGCTTACTCCGACTCGGGCGAGACGCCGATGCCACCATATGCCGTGATTGGTCTCGGACCGGGAGCGATGGCGGCATATGCTCACGAGGGGCAGGTGGCACAGTTCTACGAAATCAATCCACAAGTGACGGATATTGCTTCTAATCCTCTTTTCTTTACTTACGTCTATTCGGCAAAAGAACGGAAAGCCGATATACGGATTACCTCTGGTGATGGACGATTGGAAATCAGCAAAGCACCAAGCTCTTTCTACAAGGTCATAGTGATAGATGCGTTCAGTTCCGACACCATTCCAACGCACCTGATAACGAAGGAAGCAGTCCAAACGTATATGACCAAGCTTCGTAAGGATGGCTTGCTCGCAGTTCATATCACCAATAACTATTACGACTTAAAGCCAGTTCTCGCCAGTCTGGCTCGCGAGTCAAAGCTCAATGCGTTAGTAAAAAACAATTTCAACGACGTCCGATTTTCTGATTCAGACCAGTGCGAATGGGTTGTGCTCACAGTCGATCAGTCCTTAATGGAAAAGATGCAGAACGAACTAAAATGGATACGGCTCGAATCATCCCAGGAAGTCAGAGTCTGGACGGATGACTATTGCAATCCGCTTAATGTGCTTACGACGCCGTTTGATTAGGTCTTAATTGTTGGTCCTCACGAGTTCCCCACAAGATTCCGTTTTTTCATCGAAGGATTCTATGTAATCAGCCATAATAGTAAACACTAATGGCAATCAACTGAAGAGATCGCCGTACTAATACTGAGACCGTGTTGGGTCTGCTCCAGAGTACGAAATTGTGAAAAAGTTGTGGATGGCTCGACGAGGCGATGATAAGACCTACACGAACTAGAATAATCTTCGCTGCAAGTTTAGTCTCATCGATTGTGGCGGTTGGAATGTTCCTTGCACTTCCAACCACAAAACAAACTCTTATGATTACATATGCTGATGTTTTGGAAGCATTCGGCTGCCGAGATCAGGCTTTGAGTGTGTATGAGTCTGCCCTTTCGAATGTGTCATCCGAGCAGAAGTATAATCAGAAGACGAACGCACTCGCACTGAAGACGGCATTGCTTGCATATAGTTTGAATAAGAGAGAGCAGGCGCAGGCAATTTTTAAGGCTCTTCTGAGCACACACGAGTATCGTCTTGTATCCGCCAAACATCTTGCAATCATGGCTCTCGATCGAAAGGACTACGACAATGCTGTCGGGCTGAGCAGCCAATGGATCGAACTTGATCCTAGAAGCGCATTGGCGTATGAAGTTCGCGGATCTGCCTATGCTAGTTTGAATCGTTCGCAGGATGCGATGCGTGACCTCGATCGAAGCATAGAGATTAATCCTGATTCTCACGCAGTTGAGGTGAAGAGTCGCTTGAATGCTACATGGAGTGCTGCATTTCCGGAAGCCTTTTTTGATCCCAAAATGGAGAACAAGACGGGCGATTATGATTCAACAATTCGAGATTGCATACGTTTGATGCATGCTATGGATAAAGATGATGCGCTGAAGCTTTTAGGAAAGGCGATTGCAATGCAACCGAAGCGACCCGAGGCATACTTTTTGCGTTCGTTGTTCTATTACAGAGATCATGATTTCAAGGACACGCTGGCAGACTTGAAGATGACTTATGCTTGTTTAGCCGGAAAGCGAAGAGTTCTTTTGCCGCGTCCAGAAGAACTCGGAGCTTCGAAAATCGATCTTCTCGCATGGACTACACACATTCAAGATGATGACATTCTCTATCGAATCGGACGATGCTATGCCTTTCTTGAAGATACGCCTAATGCGCTCGTTTACTTTAACAAGGCGATAGCTGTGAATCCCAAAAACTCCAGTGCATATGCAGTTCGTGGACTGATCTATAAGGCGATGGGCAATTCGAAACAAGCCCAAGCCGACATCGTATTTGCACACAGGCTCATTTTGAAAGAGAAAGGAGAGAGGCGAGAGAACAAGAAACATAGTGGTCCTGATAAAGACGATTTGGTTGAGATTCTTAGTTCAGACCAATTTCCGACTATTTCGGGCACTAAGTAGAGGTGCAAACCGCTTGTCTCTTTTGCATGTCGAATGCTTTCGTTCCAGCGGCTTCCGTAGTTCCAGCGATATCGCTAAAGAGTTGTTGTAGCTTCCGGCGATATCGCTGGAACTTTCACTGGGAGCGATATCGTCGCCAGCTCTCGCCTGGCAGGTCAGATTCGGTGAACGGCAGAGAAAAAGTTTTCGAGTGTGGCGTCAAATCGGGTAAAAGGAAGCAACTCAATGAACGAGATGCTCATTGAGTGGTGAATGTCGCAAGCTTTGTGTCGAAGGGCCGTCAAACTGCGGCACTTCGTATTTTGGTGGATATTTGAACGTGGATATTGCGCGCGTTATCTGATTAAGCGAAGAGCACTTTTACGAGTGGCTCGGTCACAAAGGCTCGCAGTTCTTCTCGGGTGATTGGAGGATGTTTCCCGCAGGCTTGAATGAGTAGATTTGTGCCTGAGACTGTAAAATAATTTGTGTCAAAGGTCAGAGCCCTAACGGGCCTAGAAAG
>CAZCZI010000017.1:42952-117109 GCA_964503045.1 uncultured Candidatus Obscuribacterales bacterium | reverse complement strand
GTGAATCACCAAAGCGGATGGATAGAATACGCCGGGCAGCGCTACGAGTAGCCGCTCGTGTCACGAGATGCGTGATCACGAGGTGCGTGATCGCGAGGTGCGTGATCGCGTCCCGCGCAGTCACGAGGTGCGTGATCACGTCCCGCGTAGTCGCGAGGTGCGTGGTCGCGAGGTGCGTGATCGCGTCCCGCGCAGTCACGAGGTGCGTGATTGCTTCCCGCGCAGTCACGAGGTGCGTGATCTCGTCCAGCGCAACATGGGCGCAACTATACTTTGCATTTCGATTCCAAATGGAAACTGTAGTTTACACGCACAATTCGACAAGGCAAATTTGTTACGTAAATCCGCCAGTCATGCCCGTCGATGTTAACTATAGTTTGCATTTTGACGCGAAATGTACACTGTAGTTGCATCAACTTTCTAATCGGCGTGCGATCGCGAATCTGGTGATCTCGCAACGCGTGATCTCGCGACGCGTGATCTCGCAACGCGTGATCATGCACTAAGCGGTCTACATTCCGTAGTGCCGCTTGAGATTTTCCACACGTTGGTAAACAGTGCCGCTGCCGACTTGTCCGATTGTATCGTTTTCCAGTTTTTCTAAACGCTTCATCACTGGAAGATCGCCCAGCTTTCTTCCATAGACCTTAAGCTCGATGGCTGAAAGCTTTTCATCGATTGTCTGTCCAGACGATTCCGAGTGGGTTGAAGATGAAACTGGCGATGTGGATACCGGTGGCGGTGTGGATACCACAGGTGGTGTTGATGTCACTGGCGGTGTTGATATTACCGGCGGCGCCGATGTCACCGGTGGTGCAGTGCTGGATGAAAAAGAAGACGATGATGGTGACACAGTTGAGGTTGGCGCCGTAGTCGTCGCTGGGGTTTGCGAAGAGCTGTCGCTTGCTGGTGGAGTTGATGAAGTTGAACTTGACGGTCTAAACATGATCGTTCCCGATCCGTATGTTTGTTTCTTGTGACCACCTGATGTACTTGATGAAAACGGTGAGCTGGTCGATGTTTCAGTAGTAGTTGTAGATGGGGTCTTTACCGCCGCCGATGGTGACGAAGTGTTTGGTGGAAACATCGGCGCATTAGCGGCAGGATCGCCGGAAGCCCCTCCACCTGTCGATTGCTTTATGCCCGGTGTCAAAATGACTGCCGATTGTTTTGCAGGTTTTTGGTTCTCATCACCATCTAAACGCGTGGCTTCTTCCGGGTCCAGACCTATCTTTTGCAAGTGTGCCTTCATCGTCTGAATGTTCTTCTTGGCACTCATATAAGTCGGATTCAGCTTCAGTGCTCTTTCCCACTTCTGCTTTGCCTCGGGGTATTTGCCTTGCTGGAAGAGCATTATGCCCCAGTTGTTGTAGACCAATACGATGTTGTCTTTTGCGGCTTGACTATCTGAATCTACGCCGAGAGCCTCTTCATAGGATTCGATTGCTTTATCGAATTGACGCTTGCCGAGATAGTAATTGCCTTTGTTGATGTGCTCGCGCACCGCCATTTGTTCCTGCGCCGAAGCCCGGGCGGCATTCTGGTCGGATCCCGACGATAAGATTGCAATGGCAGAGACTGCCGTGACGCTTAGCAAAATTTTCTTGTCCACCTTGCGCATCTTCGGGAACCTTTTCTGCGTTTTCGCCTCTTGACATTAACAATGTTATATCGAAATCTTAAACCATTACAAGAAAAGTTTGTAATTAGGGCTCGTAAACTATACTCAACTGAGAAATTGGCAAAGAGGCAATATTTATGCGTTCTTTCATGTTAGTTGTCATCACCATGCTGTTCGTTGCTACGCCTTGTTTGGCGGCGAATGAGCTACTCAACATGGCAACATCACAAGTAGCTGCTCCGTTTGGAATCGCAGTTTCCACAGACCCAGCCCTCAAACAAGCCGTTGATTTCTTACTGGAAAGTCAAAAAGCAGCGCTAGCTAAAAAGCGCCGCAGCAACGTTCACCCCGGCATCCAAGACAAAGTTGTCGATCGCAAAGATTCAACCGAAAAGAAGCGAGTGCTGATTCTTGGTGGTCCCGAAGCCTTCCCCATGTAGGGTTGGAGCTTCGTATCTAGACCTGTGAGCAATCCGAATCCTTCACTCAGTTACTTCCATGGAGTGGCGCATGAGCCGCTGATTGGGCGCACCCTTGGTGATCATCTCGAACTCATGTGCGCGCAAGCGCCGGAGCGCGACGCGGTTGTTAGCGTCAAGCAGAATAAGCGTCTCTCCTACAGAAAGTTCAAAGAAGCCGTCGATCTGCTGTCACGCGGGCTTCTAAAGCTCGGCATCGAGCGCGGGGACCGCGTTGGTATTTGGTCAACCAATAACTGGCAATGGCTGGTTGTGACCTTCGCAGTGGCGCGCATAGGCGCTATTTTAGTAAACATCAATCCTGGCTATCGCACGCATGAGCTTGAATACGCGCTCAATCAGTCGGGCGTGAAGCTGTTGTTTGTTATTCCGCAAAACCGTTCGAGCAACTATCTGTCGATGTTGCACGAATTGGCTCACCATCTGTTTCGCGAAGATACTGCGAATGACATGGCGCGAGTTGCCGGGTTGGAAAACATTGTTGTAATTAACGCAGACCCGAATGAGAAACTCGATGGAAAGCTGCGTACATTCGAATCTGTGATCGAGCTTGGCGAACAAGTCTCAGTAAAAGACTTGGAGCAACGTGCAGAGCGCATACAATTCGATGATGCAGTCAACATCCAATACACGTCGGGTACGACGGGTTTTCCAAAAGGCGTGACTCTCAGTCACCACAACCTAATCAACAACGCATACCTTGCTGCAAAGGCAATGGGGTTGAATGAGACAAGCAGATTCTGTGTTCCCATGCCGTTTTACCACTGTGGCGGCATGGTCAGCTCAGCCATGGCAGTGATGAGTGTGGGCGGAACAGTTGTAATTCCCAGCCCATATTTTGAAGAAGAGCCGACACTGGAAGCCTTGCAGGCAGAGAAGTGCACTCATCTGTCGGGTGTTCCTACAATGTATATAGGGCAAGTCGAACATCCTAAATTCTCAACCTATGAATTGAACAGCCTCAAGGGCGGCTTCATGGCAGGCGCTCCATGTCCCGTGCAACTGATGCGGCGTGTGCAAGAGCAAATGCATATGGAGCAGATAATCATTCTATATGGATTGACAGAAGTCTCTCCACTGATGACGGCCACTACCCTGGAAGATAGCCTGGAGATCCGCGCAACGACTGTCGGACGGGCGATTCCTGGCGTCGAAGTAAAAATCATCGATGCCGTATCGGGCGAAGTTGTGCCACGTGGAACACAAGGTGAGATTTGCTGTCGAGGCCATGGCGTCATGTTGGGGTATTGGATGAACCCGCAAGCTACTGCCGATTGCATTGATAAGAGCGGTTGGTTGCATTCCGGTGATTTGGCTGTAATGAACGAGCAGGGATACATAAATATCACAGGGCGCAAGAAGGACATGATTATTCGCGGTGGCGAAAACGTCTATCCGCGCGAGATTGAAGAGGTGTTGCACACGCATCCTTCGATTGCTCAGGCTCAAGTATTCGGGGTGCCCGATTCACGTCTTGGTGAAGAAGTTGCACTATGGGTGATGCTCAAAGCAGGACATACAGAAGAGCCGAAGGAAATCGTTGTCTGGCTCAAGGAGCGGGTTGCGCACTTCAAAGTACCCAAGCACGTAAAAGTGGTGACGGAATTTCCCATGACCGTCACCGGCAAGATTCAAAAGTTTGTCATGCGCGACAAGATGATTGAAGAACTTGGACTGAATACTGAGGCTCAGATTCAGACAGCCTGAGTCCGCCTTATCCAACGCGTGATGATGCGGCAACCTGCACAATTACAGCGAGCTATCATCTTATGTGGGCTGGTGATGTTTGTACGTCGCGCAACTCTTGTTCGATTTCTTTAGTCGAAGTATGCAGGCGTTTTGCATCTGCTATTGAAGCTTTGTACATTTCCAAGCCATTCACCTTCATTCCGAGGGCAAAATACTGCTTTCCGATTGCAGCATTTATGGCGATATGGTTGCTTTCCGGCTCAAGTGCAACCGCAGACTTCATGAACTTGTTGCATCTTTCAAGTTGCTGGATGCTTTCGGTTTGCTTGGTTAGCGCTAACAAACTCCGCGATTGGTTGAGAGTTGAATAGACCAACTGCATGTACATTGAATGAGTGAAGTTGAGCGCAGCCTTTTGACCGTACTTGATGGCTTCCGGCGATTTCAGTCTTTCAAGGCGTTTCGCTCAGCAGATCGGCTGAGATCGAGAGCTTCCTGATACTTCCCTTGTTTGTACAGCCTCTTCAAGGAGTCGCAAGGTTTCGTTTTTCAATGCAACTTGCTCGTCAGTAAGCGGCATTCTCCATGTTTTGCATTCTGCAAGTGCTTGAGCACTAAAGTCTTGTGCGTCATCCAATTTGTTGTTATTTAGTTCGGTCTGAGCGGATTGAATGATGTCCTTCAAGTGAGATGTTGAAGGGGAACTGCTGCAACCTCCAATCACCATCAGCGATACTAGAGAGCACGCGAAAATAATGCTGCTCGGGCGCAGATGAGCTGCCTTATTGTGTTGCGAAAAGTGGCTCATTATACCGGTGCAAAGAGTGAAAGCAGCATCGCCAACTTGTCGTCGACTATAGAAAGTGTGTGTCGATCGATCGATCCCAACTTTCGCATTAGTCTATCTTTTTTCAAAGTGGTGATGCGGTCGCAAAGAATCACCGAATCAGCCGGCACTCCACCTTCCGGCCACGGCAATGGTACATGCGACGGGATTTTCATGTTTCTTGTCGTAATTGGAAGAACGATGATCGATTCTGATTCGCCAGTATTGAAGCGAGTGTCCGAAACCACCAACACCAGTCGCGCACGAGCAAAGTCTACACGCCGCTCAGGTTCTAGATCTGCAAGCCAAATCTCGCCGCGAAAAAAACGATGGTCTTCGCCTTCATTCATTGTTCATCAGTTCCCAATTGCTGCGCTCAGACTCCTCTGCTTGCCAAATCTTTGGATCGTTCTTGGCGGTTCTATAGGCGATGTTTACTGATTCGAAAAATTTTTGTCTACGATAAGCTTCCAGCGCTTTGCGCAATATCTCAGGCATAGGAGCGTTTTCCTCATTAGCCATCTGCTGGAGGATTCGCTTATCGGACTCTCTGATGCGCACGAGGCCGGCTTTGTCTTCCGACTTGCCGCTTGCCTTCTTGTCTTTTGCCATTTTGACCTGCGTATATGGTGTCGTATATCCAAATGTATACGAATGCTGTATCCTGCGCAAGCGTGACTTACAATTCGCTTTTGCGGCGTCTATACTGTTTTGGTTACTACCGATTTCTTGATTTATGGAACAAAGCGGGAGCGTACCGAAAAATCCAGTTGCGGACAGAGGGGCGGGGCTGAATTGGCCGCTCATACGCAAACTTGAAACGCTCATATTTATGGGAATGTTTATCGCCGTGCCTTTCTTTGCACTGCGCGTGGTGGGCTACACCGCAACGCAGATGGCTGTCAGCAATACCGTGCATGGTTTGGTGCAGGACATTCGCAAGGCGCGCGATATGGCTAAAGAGAGTCATCTGACCATTACGGTAGCGAGTTCGCCGCCGACCAAGACAGAAAGACGCTTTTCGTATGCGATTCAAAATGGAACAAGAAACATCATTGAAGTTATTTTGCCACCCGGTATCAGCTTGACCGGGTCGGTCAGCTATGACGAAAACGGTGTTGTCAGTGGACCTTCATCTTTTGTGTGCAGCATGTCTGGTCGCGTGCAAAACGTTGAAATCGATCAAGCAGGAACAGTGTCCGCCCCTTAAGGCGCCTTGATGAATTGCAGTTTGGTTGCCATGGCGCGGTCTTTGGCTGCGAGATCTTTCTTGCCCAACTTCTCATAGATGCGAGCGCGAGTTGCATAAGCCGCACCGAAATTAGGATCGCTGGCGATTGACTGCTGTAGATCCGACAACGCTTTGTCCGTTTTCCCGAGTTTGAAGTAGACCTCTCCTCGCAATTGATAGGCTGCTTCGTCCGGTGCTATTTGAATCAGCTCGTTGTATTCCTCAAGCGCCTTGTCCAGCTTGCCTTGTCTTTCAAAAATCTTGGCTCGTTTCGTGCGAACCATGTCTTTGCTCTGCGCGTCATCAAGCGTCAGAAGGGTTGCATAATCTTGCAGCGCTTTGTCGAACTGACCAAGATGCTCGAATGCAGAGGCTCTGTATTCGAGCGCAATTCGCCGACGGGGGCTTCTTGAAAGAAGCGAGTTGAAGTCGTCTACTGCTTTCTGGAATTGATTGAGCTCAAAGTAATAAACACCGCGGTTAATCAAGGCGTTTTTGTAGTGCGGATCAATTTTCAATGCGTGGCCATAGTCGGCAAAGGCTTGCTTGTAGAGCTTCATTTCGCCAAGGCAGGCACCACGCTTCACGTACACTTCGGGATCATTGGGCACGAGCGAGACGGCTTTGTCATAGTCTTTGAGCGCAGCTTGTAAATGTCCGGCATCTCTAAGAAAATTCGCGCGCTTTCTATATGCCTCTGAATCGAACGGCGATCTTTTCACCCGCTCGTCTAACTTTCTCAAAAGCGCCTTCTCATCTTCGTCCATTTGGTATGCAGACCCTGACGGAACCATGGCTGCAAGTGTCATCGCAACTGCCAAAAAAGCCGTTATCGCACGGTTTGAACCGAGATGACGCGTGTTTATGTTCATTACAAGCCATTATATGTGCTCCAAGTGCTCATCGCTACCTGCTAAAGCCTGCGTCAGCGTCATCTCTTCGCAACCTCAGGTTGTAATAGAATGCCGCATTACATATGATCTATGTCGTGGCTTAAGCATTCTTGGTTACGGCTCAAACGGTCTTTAAATGCAAAGTGGAATTCGCCTCGGCGATTTGATGATTGATTCAGGCATCGTGAGTGAGGACAGCTTTCACGAAGCCCTGCAGATGGCAAAAATGACTGGAATGCCGGTTGGACGAATGCTTGTGCTCACAGGTGTTTCCGAAGCGATGCTGCAAGCGACGGTGCAAGTTCAATCGCTTCTGAAAGACGGACTGGTAGCACGTGACGTTGCGTGCAAAGCATTGCGGATGGTGGCACGAGAAGACATCTCGCTTGACGATGCTTTGGTGCAACTCAATTGGAGTCAGAAAGAAACGGTCGGTGGCGGCAACAAGTTAGGAGAGTTGCTCGTAGAGAGCGGTTTTGTAACTCCGCAACAACTTGAAACTGCATTGCAACAAAGTTTCGCAACCGGCTTGCCGTTTGGCAGACTACTTGTACTTTCCGGTGACTTGTCGGAGCCGCATCTCTCCGCTGCACTCAACGCACAGATATTGATCCGCGATTCCAAAGTCACGAAAGAACAAGCATGCGAAGCGCTCAGATCTGCACGTGCAAAACAAACGTCTGTCGAAATGTCGTTGGCAGCGAAAGGTTATCTTCAGCTTCCATCGAAGCACAATTTGCGACTAGGGGAGTTGCTGGAAATGGCAGGCGTGCTCGCTCAATCTGAGTTGATGAACGCAGTTGAGATCGGCTTGGTCAACCAATCTCCAATAGGACAAATATTGGTGGAACTGGGATACATGTCGGAACAACTCTTGCATTGTGCACTGAGTTTGCAGACTCTAGTCGGTGAGCGAACACTGCAGCCGTTGCAAGCCGCTGAAGTGCTCAAAGAGGTGCATCGAAAAGGGTACTCCCTTCAAGAGGCAATCTTTGCAGTTCAACAAGACAGTAACGAAAAGCGCCCACGCATACCATTAACAGGATTCCTCCAAATGGTGGGTATGATCAATGATGACGACATTAGAAGAGCCCTAGATCTGGCACTCGAAAATTCGCAAGTAATGGGTAGAATGCTTTTGATCACAGGCGCAATTGATGAGTCGACATTGCAAACTGCCATGCGCTGCAATTTTTTGATCAATGAAGCATTGCTTGCTCCGGATGATGCCGGCAAAGCATTCAATCTTTGCCAGCGAACCGGCAGAACTCTTGATGAATCGCTGGAAGAACTCGGTATCGTAATTGGTGGAAGGGCGTAATGGCTAAGGTTCTAATCATTGAAGACGATTCTGGTCTCATCGATATGATCGATGACTGGCTAAGCTCCGAACACTACCTTACGGAACGTGCGACTACAGGCGGCGAAGCCGAAGAACTCATGCGCAACTACACCTACGACGTCATCGTGCTTGATTGGCAGCTGCCGGAAGTGACAGGAATCGAGTTGCTCAAGACATTCCGCGCGAATGGAAATGTGACACCAGTATTGATGCTCACAGGCAAGGATGCAATCGATGACAAAGAGCAAGGACTCGATGCTGGTGCTGATGATTATTTGACGAAACCATTTCATATGAAGGAACTGTCCGCACGCCTAAGAGCATTGCTAAGGCGCATTGGACCTGCCAATACGAATGAGCTTTCGATTGGACCATTGTGGATGGACCCAGCATCTTTCATGGCTACATTGAATGGCAAGACTATCAATCTTTTGCCAAAAGAGTTTCAGGTGTTGGAACATTTGATGCGGCACCCAGGGCAGGTGTTTAGTGCGGAACAATTGTTAGATCGCGTATGGAAATCAGAGTCTGATGTGGGACCGGAAAGCGTCCGTCAATGCATTAAAAGATTGCGAAAGAAGATTGATGTCGAAGGCGAAGAGTCGCTGATTGAGACGCTTTACGGAGTTGGATATAAGTTGAAGAACGTTTAGGTCACTGTCATATTTCAAACTTGGACGAACTGCCAGTCACTTCACGTAAGCGAGAGATTTGTGTCCGCGAACTTCTAGTCCCAAAAAAGCTTGCAAGGCGAGTGACGATGAATCATGCCATCGTTAGTAATCAGCGGAAGATCGATTTGAATTGCGCTAGCGACTATTGCTCGATCGAATGGATCCGTGTGATAGCGCACATCGTGCATCAATTTCACAGTCGACTCGTCAAATGATAATGGGTTGATCGCTGAATATCGGAACAATTCATCGATCCACTCCGAGAATGGCTTTTCGAGTTGTATGTCGTCATTTTGAACAAGCAGTGATAGTTCCCAAAGTGCTGGAGCTGGCACAAAAATTGAAGTTTGCGCATTTGTTGTTGCTTCTTCGAAAGACTTTCTTGCCTTCGCACTAAGGCGTTTTCCGCCATCACAAAAAAAATAAATGATGGGATGCGTATCCGTTACTAACAGCTTCTCCGAGATCACAATTCGCCAGCCGAGTCTTTAATGGATTGTTTGAATTGTCTTGCAATCCTCTTGCTTGCTGCCTCTAGGTTCTTGGTTTTGATCTTGACCGAGCCAATTAGACTTGGTGATTTTGAAGCATCTTCGACCTTTGCGTGCATGCAAAGTTTGCTTGCCAGAGCTATGTAGTGCTGATAGCTCAACAGAACAGCAACTGGTCTGTCGTGATCTGTAATCTCAACCACAGAACCTGATGTGTTCAGAGAATCAACCAATGGAAAGAATTCTTTTCGCGCTCGAGTCTTGCCGACAGATTGCTGAGTTAGGCCCATAAGCAAAGAGGCTTGTTGTTCAATGTCTTTTAGGGATGGCATAATGTGTACATTATATGTGTGCAGTAAGCGTACATTATTAGTGTACACTTTTTCTGGAGATCCAGCAAGAACGCGCCTAAGTTCTTTTACCCTATAACCCTGATGCTTTAAAACTTACTTGCCAGCTACACGAGCTGGCTTCTGGTGCTTATCAAACTAGGTTGGCATCTCTCGCCGATGCAACCAACCAGTTGATTACACCAGGACCGGCCAAACCACCGGTGACACCGGCGCAGCCCATGAGCACGCGAATCATGGCATATTTTGATTCTGCCGCCATGTGCAAGAGACCCATGATCATCGTGGGACCGCCCCATGCGATACCGATGATTTCCATCCCACTGGCGATGATGTTGAGCAACGCTTCCAGGTTGACGAGGTTGTTTACGCGTACGGTACCTGCTGTGTTGACGCCCATTCCAATAGAATTTCGTCCAGCCGAAGGGATTACAACAGCATCAGGGCCTTGCGGTTCGATCGTACGCGAGATGGACATCTTGTATAAATAATTCATGGTTTGGTGTCCCGCACTTGTGAGCACGGAATTGACTTGCGATGAGTAAGCATCGCCGAAGGACTGCGCGAAAGCGGGTGTGCTTAAGCAGAATAGCGCGGCCAGAGAAGTTGATAGCAAGCTGACTTTCTTTGTGGTGACCATATTGGCTTAACCTCTGAGATAGGGGTGACCAGATGCACACGCGCTAGACATCATGCCGCTGAGTGCACCGGTTGCATTTCGTCGGTCTCGTCTAAGCTTGCACAAAATGAAGCACAAGAAAATTCTTGCCGCGTGCTCGCGGCGTTTGCAGAGCCGCCTCGTGTATCATCACAAAGTGAGTGGACGTGAGGATCTTTCGATAAGGGCGGGTCGCGCACGCTTGCGGGTCGGTCGACTAGTGCATAGACGAGTTCATCGGTCAATGTAGTAAGTGGGAGTCAGCCCATCATGATGATAGTTGAATTCAGTTGTTTTGAAACCAGGGAAAACACTGAGTCGTCTCTTCAATTTACTGCAAGAGCCTCTCTGTAGAGTCTTCGTTGCTAAGTTCCTTTGTTTTTCTTTGGCACGCGAAACCAGAAGGTGCTGCCTTTTCCTTCGGCACTGGTTACGCCGATTTCGCCGCCGTGCTGTTCCACAATGGCTTTGCAGATTGCTAGTCCGAGTCCGGTTCCCCCATGCTTACGGGAGTCATCGGCGGTGACTTGTTGGAATTTTTCGAACACTTTGTCTATGTGAGAGGCGGGAATTCCTCGTCCGTGATCCTCAACTCTAAATTCGAATTCTTCGCCGTGGTCGACTGATGAGATATTGATCTTGCTGGAAGGCGCCGAAAACTTCACCGCGTTACTTAGCAGGTTGATCATCACTTGCACGATACGATCAGCGTCGACTACAAGTTCCGTGTCTTCAACATTCACGATTATCTCAATTTGCTTTTCGTCGGCAGGGACTTTGACGGACTCGACGGAGCGATCCACTATCCATTGTGTTGTTGCTCGTGTTGGGGTCATGCTCATTTTGCCTGACTCCAGACGTTCCACATCCAAAAGTTCTTTGATCAAATTGATGAGTCTTTGAATGTTCGATTCGATAGTTGGAAGCTTCTTGCTTCCTTTTTCGGTCAATGTTCCATAGACGCCTTTTGCAAGAAGCTCTAAATAGTTTTGCACTGAGCTTAGTGGCGTCTTCAGTTCGTGTGAAACCATGGCGATAAATTCTTGCTTGAGGCGTTCGACTTCGTGGCGTTGTGTGACATCTATGATTAGCGCTAAGAAGCGCTTTCCTTCAAGAGTTTCGATTGGTGTCAGGGAGAGTTCCGCGGGGAATGTGGAGTCGTCGTTCCGAATAGCAACGATTTCGTGGGAGCTAGTTGACGCCTCCGCAAGAATATTGAAGAAGGTTTTCTGGCTTGCATCATCGGCGAGTAGTGTGACGAATTCTTCTCCGATTAGATCCGTTGCCGGCATTCCAAACATCTGCTCAATAGTCGGGTTTGTCAGCTGAATGACTCCATAATCGCTAACCATGATCAGTCCGATTGGAAGGCTCTCTACGATCAGGCGCAGTCGTGCTTCTGTTTCTTTGAGGAGGTTTTCAGCGTGTTTGCGATCCGTGATGTCGTGCGCGACGCAGAAGAGCAGTTTGTCGCCGGCTGACCAATAGACAGACCAGAGTATGTTTACTATGGCGCCGTCCTTTTTCACCATTGTTGTTTCAAAAGTTGGTTCGACCGATTTTGAGGAGTCAGAAGTTTTTGCTTTGTCGATGAATGCTTTACTGGCTTCGACATTTGATGGGTGAATCAGTTCTATGAATGGCTTGCCGATTAGTTCTTCTGGTTGGTAGCCCCAAACGCGTTCGGCTGCTGGACTGACTTTGGTGAAGCAGTAGTTTGTGTCGATTGAGCAAATGACGTCGGCCGCGTGCTCTACAATTGCGCGTTCTTTAATTGAAGCAGAAACCATTTTTTGCGCCATATCATTGAAGACGCGATCGAGGTGAGCGATTTCGTCGTTGCCTTCAAGCAGTGGATTTAGTTGCTTTCCCTCTGCGAGTCGGCGTGAGTTGTCCATGAGGATGGCGAGGCGGCGTGTCGTTCCACGATTGAAATAAACTGCTAACGAGACGGCAAGCAAGATGTTGAATACAACTCCGCCGAGCAACAATTGTCGCACCATGCGGCGTTGTTCTTCCTGAATTTTTGGACTGGCAAACTCGATTTTTTCTTCTTCAAGTCTAACTGTGTCCACTTCTTCGGACACCTTCTTAATCAAAGGGCGAATTTTTTGAATTCTGGCATTGGCGTCTTGAAAAGCACCGTCGCGGTAAAGATTCTTTATCTGTTTGAGTTGTTCAGAACCCTGTTCGCAAGTGACTTTGATGCGATCGAGGGCAGCTTTTTCCGTTGGCTTGTTCTTGAGCAGACCTTGCAAGATTTCGATCTCTTGCGGAAGCAGGTTGCGCAGATTGTCTGCGCGCAAACCATACTCTTCAGCCGCGCCAGTAAGGCCATACGCGCTGACTGAGCCGGCCGAATCCATGAGGATTCGATACAGCTTATTGATGTGTGAGACGATTGTTCGCGATTCGGCTTCGCGTTGTGCTTCGCGTTCGGCTTCGTTGAGCAGCTCACTGAGGGTGGCGACGAATCCCAGTTCAAAAACAAGCGGCACAGCCACCAGTATCAGTGCCTTATGGGACAGCTTGAGTTTCGCCACGGGAGATTTAGATCATTACATAACCAGATCAGAGTTAAGTTTAAACGCTTTGATTCTCAATTACAAACGAATGAGAGAGCTTGTGACGGAGCAAAGCTGGACTGGGCGGGCGTTTGCAGCTTTGTGTGTCACACTCGTGTCACATTTTGTCCCTAGAGTGGGCGCAACCTTGAAGCAGTCGCAACGGTTTTCAGCCGGTTTGATTGCGGACCTGTCCACTTACTAATTTCGGCTCCATACACCCCCGTTCTCCAGCTTCCCACTGGAGTACGGACCCCCCGAGGAGGATTCTACTTATGTTAGGTAGAGAGATTTCTGACGCCCAGAAAGGCGCACCCGAAGAGTCGCAGCTGAGAAATGCAGCTTCAAATGCATGGACGCGCGAATCTCAGCAGATGTTGTTTGGTCATTGTTCTTTCGGCGATAACACCAAAGGAAAGAGCGATGATGAGTTGAATAAACTATTTACTAATATGGATTTCGACAACCTCTTTCGTGAACGCGACATGCCCACACCAAGACGTGCTGTGCAAGAGCTTCACGAAGGACAGCAAGAACTAAGCGAAAGTGACAGACATCTTCAAGATGCGATCAAGTCTATCCAAAGAGGCGATATCAGAGGTGCGCAACGCGATATCAGAAGAGCTCTAGGTGACATGAGTGATGGTATCGATGATCTGCAAGATGGAATGAGACTCAATCCAAATGACAGTAGAAAAGACAATCAAGCCGAAGGCGATATTAAAGAAGGCATCGGTGATGTAAGAGACTCCATGCGCGAAGCGAGATGGGCATTGCAACTTCTTCGACAAGGCAACACTCAAGAAGCTCTCGAATGTCTGCGCGAAGGAAGAGGCGAACTGAGAGACGGTCGCAGAGACATCAACCGCGCTGTTGATGTGCTCGATGGACCTAATCCACGACCAGTTCCGAAACCGGTCCCGCGTCCCGAGCCCCATCCTGAGCCTCATCCATGCCCACCACGTCCAGAACCCAAGCCGGAACCGAAGCCAGAGCCCCCGCATCCATGCCCACATCCAGAGCCGAGACCTGAGCCTGTTCAGCCAAGACCAGAGCCATGCCCTCAACCGATAGATCCACGTGATCCACCCAGACCATTTCCTATTGAACCGTTCCCGATAATTGGGCCCAGACCTCTGCCGATATTCCCAATAGATGATATCGACGATCTGCCGAAGCCGCCGAGACCGCCGATTCTTCCTTTGCCTATAAATGATATCGACGACCTGCCGAAGCCACCGAGACCTCCGATTCTTCCGCTTCCTATAAATGATATCGACGACTTACCAAAACCACCGCTGCCGCTTCCGCTTCCTAAGCCGATTCTGCCGCTTCCGAAACCACCAAAACCGCATCTTCCTAGTTTGCACGATATCTTTCACTTCTAATCCGACCTAAACCTGCACCATGCCTATGTCTCGGAGTGAGATTCCTGCGCACCCTCGCTGGAAACCGCTCCGAGACTTGGTTTGGGGAAATTTTCGGATTTTGAAAAAGACTGTGGATTTACACAGTGCAATTTGGGATTTTCGGGTTTAGTATCTCAGCATGAACTCGCTAAGAGGCGCACACAATGAACAGCAACTACGATATTCAAAATGAAGCGAAGGAATTGTGTTCACTGATCACCGCTAATATGTGGGAAGTGTGCGCCACTCGGTTGGCTCGATTCAAAGCTGCATGCGGAGAGTCAGCCATCTACGCTCTGGTAACAGCAGCAAATGAGCTGTTACGCGAATTGGGAGCGGCCAGCCAATTGTGGATTTCCGAGCACGTTGACGAGATGAGTAGGCCCGCCACAGTCGAAGCGTGGTGCTCATCCGGATTGTTTGGAAACGGCTGGCCGTCCCGCCGGACGGTGGTGTCATTCGAATAGGCAAGTTCAACAATTTAAAGCCGCAAAACAAAGGCGCTGATGGCGCCTTGTTTTGGTATGTAGGACTGAACAGCAACGAGTTCTGGGTGTATCATGAGGCAAAGCATCCTAAGCATCCTATGTGGCTAATGATATGGCTGAAGACGAAAAGATAGAAGTTGGCGAGTTCAAATCGCGATGCTCTCAGCTTATGGATCAGGTGCAGAGGACCAAGAAACCCATCACCATCATCAAACGGGGCAAGCCAGTAGCTCAACTTGTTCCTGTCATGCCTACGCGAAAGGTCTTCGGATGCATGAAAGGAACGGTCAAAATTGTTGGCGATATCGTCTCGCCGATTGATGTTAATTGGGAAGCGAACAGGTAGATCAGTACTTACTCATCGACTGATCGATTTCATCGGACCAAAGCAAAATGCCGCCAGTCAGGTTGATGGCGCGGTCGAATCCATGCAGTCGCATGTACTCGACGCATCGGCCGCTTCTGCCGCCAGAGCGGCAATAGACGATGATGTCTTCGCCTTTGTATTTGTCTAATTCAGCCAAGCGGTCCGGCAACTCTCCCATTGGAATATGGACAGTGTTGACAAGAGAGCAAATTTTAAGTTCATGCGGTTCCCGCACATCTAGGATTACCAACTTTTCGCCTGAATCCAGGCGGCTTTTGAGTTCGCGCGGGCTGATTTCGGCTTGTGTTTTTATATCCATATCGTTTCGGTTTCCCTATTGTTTTCTATGTCCATCACATCTTTTAGGGCGGGAATAAGTATAATCTCCTTCCATCAGGTTCAACCCTAAGGAGATTGCACGTGAGCGTTAGAACATTGGAAGAAGCGCTGAAAGAAGTCCTATCGGACGACGGGAAGATTTCAAAGTACGAAGCCCGTGTGCTTCGCGAGCTGATTATGTCCGATGGCGTGGTCAGTGAAGAAGAAAAGATGTTTCTTGAGAAGGCTCTCTCGAACAATACCTTTGACGATGCAGCATTCGAGCTTCTGTCATCGGTTCTCTTGAGAACCCACCTGAAAGACTAGTCCCGAGTCTTAACTGTTAGCGCGCTCGTCCTGGTGAGAATCCTCAGGATGGGCGCTTTGCTTTTCAACTTTTCAAAAACTTTTGGCGCGTCACAAACATGTCACGCCGCGCCATAAATTTGCCAAAACTTTCGCTTACCTTAGGTGCATGGGGTTGGCACGCCAATCACCGACCCCACCCCCAACAATCAGTAAATAGGTTAGCGAGGTTGTCCCATGCCCCCCGGTTTTGATTCGCCGATTTCTTCAAATGACAGCGCAATGACTGACTTGCCGCCTGGCTCGACAGCCTTTGATTTCAGTAAGTGCAATATTCGGGAAGTTCAACAACCTCGCCCATGGCGCTTGGCTGATGAGCCGATGGTTCCTCCGCTTCGACTCGATGATGCGCGGGTCACGCAAAGCGATGGCAATGGACGCGGCGAACTGGTTTACGATCGCTTCAATCGCATCAAGGAAATGCGAGACGGTGCCGGTAGGCAATTTGAATTCGGATATGACGATTACACAAACCAAATCAATATGGTCCAAAACGACTTGGGACGTTGGTATCGGCAGCTAAACGGCAACGAGCACAGCTATGGTAATGAATGGATAAACGAAGATGGGTTTAGTCGCTGGAAAGGTGACGTTGCAGTGTCGTCGAGAGGATATTCTTTTGCCGACACTGCGGGTCGCCTAAGAGTGGGATACGACATCGGCGGCACAAAGACAATCGAGTATTTGAATCACGGAAACCTTTACGGGCGGCGCGCGGAAATGCCGAACGGGGATGTGGTGACGATGTCGATTCATGATGGAAAAACTTTTGCGACCGAAACTCAATTTCACAACGGCGATGTTGTTCGAGAAGACTTCAGAACGCAGAAAAAATCCGTCACCTTTAAAGACGGTCGCAGCGCCGAAACCAACTTGGCTGACAACTCGACGATTTTCCTCGATGCGAGAGGACGGATGAGCGGTATGACAGATGCTGCCGGTCACGATTTTCGAATTGGAAAGTACGACAATGATGGCAAACCATCAACTTTTAGAGATGACAGCGGTCAATGGGTCAGAGTCAATAATAATGAGTGGTGGAACAGAGAAACCAGTCAAAGACGCAATGATTTTTGTGTAGATTCAAAAAATGGAAGCATCACATATAGTGACCACCCTGGCTCGACTGTGACACGCAACCGCGATGGAAGCAAGGTGGCAGAGTACGGCGGAATACGCACCACCACTACGAAAGATGGATTCATGAAACGTGAGTATGTCGACGGCAAGGACTTTTTGGAACCACCGCTAGAAGGCGGTCCTCAATTCCAGGTCAAAGATGGTGTTACGACCGGAGTGAGGTTGAAACTCAACCATGGTCAGATGTATGTCGCCAGTGGTGATGACGCCTTCGCCAATATCAGAGTGAAGGAAGGCAGCTCAGTAGGTGCGTTTCAAGATGGCAGGGTGGCGTACACCTCAAAGAATCCTGAAGGCGACATGCTCTCTGCGAAAGACTATGCGGCAATCGAAAAATTGAAATCGATGGCGAAGGGTCAGGACTTTGTAGTTGTTCAATGCTATGACCGAAAGTCACATGGTATGCGCTATGAAATTTACACAGGTCTTGACGGTGTAAACGTTGCCAAAGGCGACGTGGTGAAACGTGGACAACCTCTCGGAAGAGCAGGGCAAGGCGAGTTTAACTACTCGGTGAAGCGCCAGAGACCGTCGGGACCTTCGATCAAATTTGTGTAGGTCGATCTAATATTAATAAGACGATTCCGACAGTCCAACAATTGAGTTTAGATGCGAGTGATGATCGCATCGTTCGGGGAGGAGGGGTGCGTGCAAACGCGCCCTTCTGGGCGTTAGGATGTTCCAAAATTAGAAGCATAGCGATAATCCGCAATCTGGTAACGCCAATCAGTTTTAGAAAGGATTTGTTAACCAGTTGCTAATTGGGTAGTGAGCGGGCATAGAAGTTCTATGCATGAAAAAAAGATTGACCATGAAACCATCAATTTGGTAGCGGACAGCGTACCGGCTGCATCGAACTCAAAGGTGTTGAGTCCGGTGTCTTCGGCTGATGCGATTGTGGAACCATTGACGATCAGAAGCAAAACAAACTGGAAAGTCCTGCTTTGTATACTACTCGTAATGCTCGTCGGGGGTATCTTTTACAAACCGCTCTACCATTTTGCCATGGGAGGGTCCTTGGGACTTCTTATCGCTGCTTTCATCAACTTGGTGATTGGCAGGAATGGCATGGCCAACTTAACTTTGTCATCGGAAGGTGTCGAATGGCATGGGCTCAAGAAACCAACTGGCAAAAATCTGGTGCCATGGTCACGCCTACGCTTGGTCGGTCTATATAGACCCGCCTGGCGCTCATTGAGCGAACGGAAGATGAGTCCTCGGGCCCTGGTCCTTAATTTTTCTGATATTCCTGATATCCCGATATATTTGCAAACGTTGAGCACAGCTGAACAAGAGCACTTTTTTCGTATCCTTTCAAGATACGCACCGCAGCGTCTGCTCGCCCCGGAAGTCCTCTATATGCAGGTACAAAGCTTTCTGGGCAAAGCTCCTTCTGTAGATGGGTTTACGCAAATATGGTCGCAGGAATTCGATCGTCGCTTCGAGCTTGCCAATCACGTGTCGCTGCCATCCGGAAAAAAGGTTGGCGGCGGGCGCTATACCATCGAATTGACGATAGCGACCCGAATGAGCTCTTCTACTTATCTGGTCTCAGACAACAAAGGGCAGAGGTTTGTCATAAAAGAGCTTGTCGTTCCAGTTGGTGCTGATGAAAAAGTGCACGACACGCTTCTGCAAAAGTTCAACAGAGAGGCAGCAATTCTCGCTTCATTGTCACATCCTTCGATTGTGACTGTCAGAGATCACTTCGTAGAGGATGGTCGCAGTTACATAGTGATGGACTGTGTTCACGGTACCAATTTGCGCCAGTATGTGCGCTCTTTGGAACGGGTCGAAAAAAGAGTTGTGGTGTCTATCGCTCGGCAGCTCCTCGACGTGCTGTCCTATCTGCACGGTCTGAGCCCGCCAGTTGTTCACAGAGACCTCACTCCCGACAACATCATGCATCTTGGCGAAAGAGACGAGATAAGAGTTATAGATTTTGGCGCGGCAAACATTTATACATCAGAGGGAACAGGAACGTTAATCGGTAAACAGGGCTACATGCCACCAGAGCAGTTTAAAGGAAAGGCATCTCCCGGCAGTGATGTCTATGCCTTTGGGTCTACGCTGCTGTTCTTATTGACTGGCGAGGATCCACCGGGCATGTGCAGAGTTCCGGAGAATATTCAACAGATAGACACAGAGCTGCTAGACATAGTGCAGTCATGTCTTCAGTTTGAATTGGCAGACCGTCCTTCGGTTGAAACCTTGATTGAGCGGTTTGAGGTTCTTGCACAGAAGTGGGGGACATCGTGAAATCTGTTGTGCCTGCAGAAGAAAGAAAGGCTCTCGAAGAGATTACACTTTCGAAATCAACCTTCGATTCGCCGACGCAGATGCCGTTGATTCGGCGCGCGGCTTGGCTGCGCTACGAACTGCCCGCCAGTCTAAATCTGGGTGAGGTATTGCCGAAAATTCTGCCGGTGATGCTGGTTCTGCCCTTTCTTTTTCTATCGGGGCAGCCAATTCCTCAAGGTTTTACACATCCGGATTTCTTGTTGTACGTTGTGTGCGGTTTCTTTTTCTGCTGCGCTGTTCCTATGATTGCGGTATTGGGGGCAAGCTTGATATTTCTCATCAATCCCAAAGAGTTTCTAAATCTCTGGGTGTTTCCCGATTTGCTTAGAATACGCGAGGATCTCCTCGAGCTGCGCTGGACTAAAGTGACGAATTCAGACACACAACTGTTTAGTGAATTTGCAAACGTCATTTCCCGGTTAATTGGGAAGAAACAAATGAAGCGCATCAGAATACCGTGGCACTGGATCGCATCGGTTAATTTGCGTGATTATCTGTATATGGGTGTTTTGCCGCAGAAAGTTTTAGAGATTGAGCTATCAGAGATTCCGGCCAGTTACGTCGAATGGAAGCTGTTAGAGAAAGTAGCCAGGGACGGTTCTTATTACTTCGATCCGGCAACCAAGAAGTTGGCAAAAAGATTCCCACTTGGAGGAATTCGCCTGCCGCTGCCGTTGTTTGCCTTCTCGAGTGATGTAAACCTTCTTATTGAAAATATCAAGGCTCGGTGCGGTTCAGAGGTCATCGGCGATGTTTCTATGGCTGAAGATGATGACTCTAACCAAATTGAAAGCTTTACGTGTTTGTGGCTAGAAGAGCTCAACTCGAAAGGTGCACACGATGTGCAACGACAATTGCCAATCGGCAGCACGTTGCAAAATGGTGCATACACTATCGAATCGGTGTTGGGCTCAGGAGGACTCTCCGTCGTTTATCTTGCGGACGGGACCAATGAAACCAGAGCAGAAGGTTCTGGCACATCCGCATCAGAAAAGCAAGTTGCAATCAAAGAGATACTTTGCAATTTTGGTGGAACTAAGCGATCGGTTGAGAAGAACCTGAAGCAAATCCTTAATGAGATCTCGATGTTGAGAAAGCTGGAGCATCCCAACATCGTCAAATATAAGACTTCATTTGCTGAAGGAAGTCGCTTGTACATTGTTATGGATCTCATCAAGGGCTGCAACCTTCGCCAATTTGTACAGAGCAGTCCGCCGCTCAGCGAGCGCGACTTGCTCGATATCGCTCGGCAATGCTGCTCGATTCTGGATTATTTGCACAGCCAAAGTCCACCGGTTCTTCACCGAGATTTCACCCCGGATAATCTCATGATTTCAGATGGTTTTCTAAAACTCGTCGATTTCAACATCTCTCAATCGGCCATCACCAACACATCGAATACAGTCATGGGTAAGCATTGTTTCATGGCTCCAGAACAGTTTTGCGGTGAGGCGAGTGTCGCCAGCGATCTCTATCAGATTGGTACAACTCTCTTTTTTCTGTCCACTGGCACCGATCCAGAACCACTGACACCATGCGAGTTGCAGACGCTTCGTCCAGATTTGTCGAGCGATCTGCGCGGTGTGGTGCGGAAATTGACAGACCGAGAGCCGGCTGAGCGCTTCGCCTCTGCAAAAGATTTAGGCGAAACGATAGAGATTCTAGCAAAATCCCATTTGCATTTGAATGATAAGGTGGTCTGATCATGCCACTATTTTTTCGTGAAAAAAAAGAGACATCCTTAAAGGCTGATTGCACAGCGTCGGAGATCGGAGATTCACCAATTGTGGTGCCGTCCGCTGATTTGGAGCGCAGACCGGAATCGAATCCGGATTCTAACCAAGGCGACCAAATGACCATGTCAGGCGACCACTCGAACGTATCTGCCGAAGTGGTGCCTTCGAGAAAGAAGAAACCGATCAACTGGGTTCTAATTGCTTCAGTCGTGTGGTTGCTTATACCTGTAGTTGCGTTGCTTTACCTTATGTCCACAGATGGATTTACGCGCAACTTCGTTCTAGGCAGGCTGCATTGGGTTTGTAGAGATAACACTGCTGCAGTTGGCTATTTCTCGAATGCGCTTCAAGCGAAACAAGACGTTAACGCTCTTGAAGCCAGAGCAGATTGTTATTCAAACATTGGAGACTTGGAGAAAGAACGAAACGATTTGCGTGCCTTGGTCAAGTTGATAGATTTGCAGAAAGATCGATCTTGGAAGTCTTATCGCAATTACCCAAGGCTGGCAGCTTTAGACGTTAGGCTCGGTGACATTGACAGTGCCACCAGAATTTACCGCCTCTATTCGACATTCTCCTACAAGGTTGGAAAACCAGATACCTATTACAAGAAGGATGCTGCTTATAAGTTGCTTTTACTAGGCAATCTATCTGATAGTAAGGAACTGTTAGCCAAAATTGAACTGATCGATCCAGAAAAAGGAACAGATCCCATCTCAAATGTACTAGTGGGACGAAGTGATGGTTTTCCACAGCTTTTGCATGCACTCATTTATCGTGAAGAGGGCAACAAGGTGAAAGCTTTGGATACGACGCGGTCAGTTGGTGATAAATATGTCTGGGAGTTTAGAGACTCGCGATGGCGGTCGGGATCAAAATACGAGGTAGTTCCGTGGACCCTCGAAGCGCTCATACATCTGGACGATCGCGACACGGATAAAGCTCGTCCGCTGATCAAAATGGCAGAGTCTGAGTTATCCGATTTGGACAAGCCTGCGTCCGAGCCAATTCTTGGTGTGGTGAAAGCTTGGCTGCTACTAGAGGAAGGGCGCTTGGACGATTGTTTGAAATTGACTGCGACAACCCTCGAGTCCGACGACGAAGCAGATCAAAGCATAGTCAGACAGAATTTGAATGCGGCTCTGCATTTGATTCGCAAGAATGTATTTCAGAAGCAAAATCTAAGCGAGCAAGCCGCACGTGAAGACGAGCTGTATAAGCAGACGCGCGTTTCTGGACTAGTGTTTACACCGATCTGTTACAGGACCAAACAATAAACTTCTATTTTATTGTTCAGTATCCATCCGGTATCCAACACCATGAACGGTGCGAATGATTGAGGGTATTCAAAAGCAAGCAGTGGCGACCTAAATCGGTCTGAAAAGGAGCGGCCTCAATTTTCGGCTTTAATGCGCTCATTTTAGGTAAAATCACTGCGTTTCCCAGCAGGGCTATCTAAAATGAACAAAGTCGTATTGGCAACCGCAATTCTATTGGCTCTCCAAACAGTTCCGTTGCAAAGCGCGATCTGTTCATCGTCAGATGTCGATCCAGAGAAGTCGGCCATGGCGGCTGGGCTTTCCGCAGAAGACTTCAAAATAGTCCAGGACGCGGTACACGTTGTTGGCAGCTGGAGTTACGGCGAGGGCAAAAACCGGGCGGGAATCGCGACGATGGACACACACCTCAAAACGGACCCGAAAGACCACATATCACTCCTGGCGCGTGCATTATTGAAATCTTCAGTTGGTGACAAACAGGGCGCAGACCAGGACATGGTCCAGCTGACGAAGCTGCTACCAAAGTCGCAGGCTCCGCTTATTGCCCGTATCGTAATGGCTCAGCAATTCGATGGTGATCCCGCTGCCGGAATAGTTGCCGCTACAAAGCTCTACGAAATCACCAAGTCCAAGAAGTTTATCCGTACACGTGGACGCCTTTACGCGAGAATGGGCGATCTCAAAAATGCTACCGCGGACCTAACAGATGGTCTGTCCAAAAGTGATTCTGACGCTTGCGACAATTACATTGTGCTGTATCAGGCTCAGATGAAAGCGGAAAAATGGATCGATGCCGAGAAGATTGCTGAGATTCTAATTGAGATTCTTCCTGACAGCTATTATTACGCCGAGTGTCTTGCAGAGGCAGCGGAAAAAGCTGGACATAATGAAAAAGCCATTGCCTCCTACGAAAAGGCCGCCAAGCTCGAGAGCGAACCCAAAGTAAACGCCAAAAAATTCCTGGAGAAAGCAGCCGCGTTGAAGAGCGGAGCCGGGAAAACTGCCGGGCAGTAACCTGAATCGCAGTACCACGTAGGCGGCTAGTGTGGTAGCCCGATCAACTCTGTCTTGGAATTACCAAGCAGGCTTTGATTTCAAGCGCTCCAGCAAAATCATACGCTTAAATTGTCCCACGATTTTGAAAGTTTCCTAAATCGCCTTTGACAGACCTCGGAAACCTGTCTGGACTAGTGTTCACACCTATGTGTTACAGGACCAAACAATAAACTGCGATTTTATTGCTCGGTATCCATCCGGTATCCAACACCATGCACGGTGCGAATGATTGATGGTTTCCCTTCCGAATCCAACTTCTTGCGAATTCTCTTTATGCAAGTCGTGACTGCATCTGCGGTGGCATCAGATTCTGATTCCCAAACTCGATTGAGCAGTGCATCGACGCTGAACACCTGATTGGGATGCCGCATGAAGAAATCAACGAGCGCGAACTCTTTTGGCAGAAGCTTCACTTCGACATTGTTTTTGAGAATCTTATGCTTACCTCGATCGAGCACAAGGTCTCCAACCTTGATCGTGTCTGTCACGATATCACGTGGTCGTCTAAGCAAAGCGCGGGTTCTGGCGGAGAGTTCTTTCATGTGAAACGGTTTTGTGAGATAGTCGTCTGCGCCGGCATCCAAGCCTGTTTCTTTGTCGACGATTGCATCTTTGCCAGTGAGCATGAGAACCGGTGTCGAGCCTCTGTTATTTCGAAACTCACGCAATATCTGCACGCCGCTCACTCCAGGCAGCATCCAGTCCAAAATTACTAAATCGAATTCGTAGAAGCGGAGGCGTTCGAGTGCTTCGGTTCCATCGGCGACTTCTTCGACTTGATGTTTTTCGAACACGAGCCAGTCGCGAATCATCTTCGATAATCCGAGGTCGTCTTCAACGATCAAAATCTTAGCCATTGTGTTGCCACTTACGGGAGAGCTTCGCTACAAGAATATCTCTTTGCTACGAACTTGTCTTCGACGAAAGTGAGGACATTTCCTTGTCTACTTTATCCTCTTGCGAACACTTCCGCACGGTAAACCAAAACCTGCTGCCCTGCGTGGGCTGGCTTTCTACACCGATTTCTCCGCCGTGTCGCTCGACAATCGCCTTGCAAATGGCAAGACCCAGACCGCTGCCGCCGCGCTGCCGTTCATCGTCCAGTTCAACCTGCTTGAAACGCTCGAAGATGCTTTCCTTCAGCTCGTCAGGCACGCCCCTGCCTCGGTCGGACACGCTGACCTCGATCATGCCGCCATCGCGCTCTTGAGCAGAGATCGTGACCGTTTCATTCTTCGGTGAAAATTTAATGGCGTTTGAGAGCAAATTGACAACCACTTGAACTAGGCGATCGGCATCGACATCCACTACGGCGTCAATGGTCTCTTCGTCGGTCGCCAATGTAACTTTCTGTTGTTTGGCAAAACCCTCAACAGATTGCACAGAGCGTTCGACGATTGTTCGAATCGACGATGGTGCCATGTCTAGCTGGAGCATCCCTGATTCCATCTTCTCGATGTCCAAGAGATTGTTCACCAAATTTATTAGCCGTTCAATGTTTGCTTCAGTCACATTGAGGCTGTGGTTGCCGTCTTTGGTTAGTTCTCCATATGCACCGACGGACAAAAGCGAGAGGAATCCTTGAATAGAGGTCAAAGGTGTTCTCAAGTCGTGGCTGATCATTGCCACGAAGTCGCGTTTAAGTTGATCGATTCGTTTGCGCTCCGAGATGTCGCGCACGACACAAAACAGCGCCTTCTCGTTGGCCGACCAGATCACTGACCACTGCATGTCACGCACTGATAAGTCGTGATGCCTGATTCTATTTTCGAAACATCCGCTGCCTTGTGTTGAAATGATTTCTTGAACATGTGTCTGTGTCTGTTCAAAATCGGCAGGAACAATCAATGTGCTAAGTCGTGTCTGCAACAACGATTCCGGAGAATGCCCCCAGATTTGCAGAGCAGCAGGGTTGACTGCCTGAAATTTTCCATCAGGTGTAATCGAGCAAATCACATCCATCGCATTGTCGATCACTGCTCGTTCTTTTCTGGTTGCTTCTGCAAGGCTTGCAGCCATCTTCCTGAATGCTTCGTCGAGTTGAGCAATCTCGTCTGTTCCCTTAATGGGGCCTTTTAAGGGTTGATTTGCCGAAAGGAGTTTGATGTTTTCAATTAACACTTTCATGCGATTGGCTGTGCCGCGATTGAAGTAGACGGCAAGCGAAACCGCAATTGCAATGTTAAGCGCCACTCCGGCGACAATCCAGCTCATTATGTTGCGGCGAGTTTCGGACTGTTCTAGACTTTTGATTCGCTGAATTTCGTGCTGTTGGTCGACAAGGTTTTTCGCGGAGGCGAAGAGCTTGTTCATATGATCTTGCATCTCGACCCATTTCTTCATGCCAAACAGTCTGTCGCCTGCTTGCAGATGCTCGTTGGCATCGCGCAGTGCAGACATGCAGAAAATGTGTTGGCGTTCGATATCTTCGAATGTAGCAAGTTCGTTTGGATGATCTTTCACCAATTCTTTGAACTCTTTTCCGAGCACCTTAAGTTGCTTGTTGCATTTATCAAACCGCTGTCTCGCACTTCTGCTGCCGGTTAAGTGGTGAATTACGCTTGAAGTGCCCGCATCGAGCAAAAGCTTGAGCAATTCATTGGCTTCGGTGGCAACTTCGATGGCGTGTTGTTCATGTCTGCGTTCGATTTCAACTTGTGTCAACATGCACACGAGAACGACTACGAACACTATTTCAAAAACAAGCGGAATAGTGACGAGAATAATTGCCTTTTTTGATAAGGTGAGTCGCATGCTTAAGGCAAATGGTCCCTTCGGGGGTTTGGAGCCAATTTAGTTGTTCCACGCCCAAGCCAAACTTCTCGCCTATAAGGAATTATTGAAATATTGTCTTGAAGCTGTTGTTTAGGTCGTCTACCGTTTGAAAACGCTGCTCTTTGTCCTTGGCCAGGCACTTTTGGATGGTCTTGTCCAAAAGCATGTTTTGCCTGTCGGGCACGTCAGCAAGCATCAGGCGCGGCGGTTCGGCGTTTACATGTTTCAAAATCGTCTGCAATGCATCCGAGCCCAGAAAAGGTGGTTTGCCGGTTAGCATCTCGTACAGTACACAGCCGAGGGCGTAGATGTCGGCTCGATGATCGACTTTCTGCCCACGGCATTGTTCTGGACTCATGTAGGGCGGGCTGCCGAATACTTCTCCGGTTCGTGTGAGACTGTCGACGGACTCTTCCGTTGTTGGTTTTGCCAGCCCGAAATCCACGAGTTTAACTGTGTAGGAACCATTCGGTTCTTTCACCAGCATCAAGTTGCTGGGTTTCACGTCTCTGTGCAGAACGCCCTTTTCATGGGCATGGGCCAGTCCATTGCAGGTTTGAACGAAGAGGTCGGCTGCCAGAGGCAGAGGCAATTTCCCTGATTTTTCTATCAAATCTGCGAGGCTTATTCCGATAATTAATTCCATCACGAGGTATGGTTGACCCATGTCGTTTTGTCCAAAGTCATGTATCGCAATTACATTCTTGTGAGAAAGCATACCTGTCGATCTGGCTTCTTGACTGAATCTTCGCACGACCTCAGGTTGAAAGCTCATGTGCGGGTAAAGCAATTTCACGGCTACTGTGTTGCCAATTGCACAATGCTTAGCGCGATAGACAATGCCTGTTCCACCACCGCCCAAAAGTTCTACTAACTCATACTTTTCGTCAAAGATGGTGCCGATAAAGGGGTCTGCATCTTCTTCTTGGGCGGACTCAGTATTTGATGCGTCTCCAGGTTGAAGACTCGGTTGTTCTTGCTCGCCTGCGGCAGTGGTACCAGATGCGGAGGCAAGATGAGGGCAGATGATTTTTCCTTCCGGGTCTAATTTTTTTCGGAGTCTGCGAATTGTGGTGTTCACCACTTCATCAGTTGCTTCGGAGTCCGAGGGCCAGACTTGTTTTACTAGTTCTGCAAATTCGAGGATGAGATGCGGGTACTTTGCGCAGAATTCGAGAAGTTGATACTCTCGCGGCGTAAGAACAACTGTGCGTCCACCCTTTGTCGCTCGTTGCTTTGCTGTGTCTAAAACTATGTCGCCGATTTGCAGTGAGGTCGTACTCTGTGCTTTTGCTGAACGTCTAAGCTGGGCGCGTACTCTAGCGCCGAGTTCTTTCATATCAAAAGGCTTGGTCAAATAGTCGTCGGCACCCTCGTCTAGTCCCGCTTCCTTTTCCTCCACCGATTGGCGTCCGGTCAGCATAAGCACGGGAGTAGTGCCGCCGTGATTGCGAAACTCTTTGAGAATCTCAATTCCGGAAACGCCGGGCAAATCCCAGTCAAGAATGACCAAATCGTAGGGCTGTTTGAGAATGTTGTCACGACCTTCAGTGCCTGTGTGAAAGGCGTCAACGGTGTGATCCTCAAACTCCAACATCGAGCGAACGAGATTCGCCAGATCTTGGTTGTCCTCAACTATAAGTACCTTAGCCATGAAAGCTCAGATTATCATTTACGGCGGGCAACGGCTACCGGCAGTAAAGAGGCTCTCGGCTGTATGTTTCGCCCAGGGTCGGATTTATGTTGGCAGTTGTCGATCGACTTCAGGAATGATGTTTTCGGAGATGCTCATCAACTTTGTATCGTCGTTGTCCTCAAGCAACTTGAAGGCTGGACGCAGTATTTTTGTTTCCTTTCCGACTGTGTGGAGAACAGAACCGTCGGTTTTGGCGATTATGACTTCATTTGCTTTGACAAACTGCCTTAAGGTTCCGTCACTGTCGACTTGAAATTTTTGACCCTTTCCTTGGTCTTTTGGATCAGATGGATAGCGATACCAGAAGTCTTGTTGCACACCATGGACGCTACCACCGGGTCTGAAGGTTTCACTTGTTTTGTCATCGGCATTTGTGATTGTCACTTCTGTCAGTTTCGTCGCTTTGTCATCCCATTTGTATTCGCGGCGATCTCCGTATGCATCGGCGACTTGCGTTGTTACCCACTGCCCGTTGATCTGCTTGGTTTCAACTGAAGAACCGTCTGATCGTAAGGTTCGCCGCTCATTTTCTTTTAGTTGAAGTTGCAATGATCCGTCATCGAGTATCTCGGCTTTTTGTGCACTGTCACGCATCTTTTGCCAAGGTTCTTTAATGCCTTGAGATTGCACAACGACATCACCATCGGGAGAAACTTTAAACTGTTCCACTCGCCCTGAGCGGCCATCTCTGGCTGCATAACTCACATTGATTTCTGAAGGCTTGCCGTGAGTGTCGAGAGTTACGGAGATATTGTCACCGTTGGGTCGGTTCACTTCGCGGACATGACCCTCTTTGTCTTTCCAAACCGTGGCTCCGTGAGACGGCTCAGAATGCCAGTCTTTGGGGCGGTTTCCGTGCTCGCGTTCTTTGCGATCGTAGTCTGGGCTCTTGTCCCATTTGTCGAGTTGTCCATGTTTTGTTTTGGCAACAATCTGTCCTGATTCGTGATCGACGAGAAACTTACCATCGACCTTTCCGCCTTTGTCTCGATGAATCATCAGCAAACGTCCGGTCTTATCGAAGCCGATTAGTTCCAAGTCAGAGTTGGCCAGCGCACCACCTGGTTTGTGTAATTCATTGTTCAGAGTTTTGATGCGTTTGCTTGCTTCGACCAGTTGTTCGTGATGTTGTTTTTCTATTTGTGCGCCGGCTTTTCCTTCGGCGATAGCGCCGATGGCGCCTTCGACTGCAGCGCGTCCGATATCCTTTAAGTCATGCTTTTGTTCGTGCTTAAGAGCTGCATCTGCAGGCGCCGCTTCTGCGGCTGCCTTGCCTATCTCTTGTCCGCCCTTTCTTGCTGATTCTTCGGGCTGGTGTGTTTGTTCCAGAGGTGGCTTCTGCCCATCGTCCGAACGGTTTTGGCGAGCGTCTGTGGGAGGTGGGCCTCCCCAACTGTTTTTGGCTATGTCACCAATGCGTTTTTCTTTGCCGTCTTTGTCTTTGATCTTGGTTTCTTTGAATACTTGGTCACCAAGGTTGTGGTCTGTCATTGGTGGAAGGCTCCTATTTCTCTTTCTCTATTGTCCTGATTGTTGTGACATATCTGGGGCGCGGGCCACTATGCTTAAGGCGACTGATGTCGACCTTGATTTTGTATGTAGCGCAGAGCGCGAAGATTTAGGTCGGCGGCCCATGAGTGCATTCCTACGCGTTCGAGATTTCGAGAAAAGGCGATGCACGCGTTCTCCCTATCAGGTGCCCAGCCAGACATCAAGTTGTTCGGCAGAGGGTGATCGACTAGATTGAGTCGGCTTGGGGTTTGAATTGTCGCAAGAATTGCCACCGAAATCTGCTCGATGGCGTCTCGATTTAGCTGTTCGCGGCCTGCCGTGCTGTCGCCGCCGGCTTCCTTTATGCTTTGGAAAAGCGCATTATTCCAGTCCTTTTCATCAGGAACCGACATAATCCAATTCTTTCTGTCTGAAGGAATTGTTTTTGCTTCATCCCATTTCAAGTCAGGATTCATTGCTCGGCAATCAATGAGTTGACCGGGAGTTTTATTGATGCCGTGGACAGTCACATCCAGCGGAATATATTCTCCCGTTCTTTTATTTACAAGCATGTAATCACATCCGAGCATGTCGAGAACACAGCCTGAAGGCATGGGCAATCCAATCCAGTCTCTGCCGCGATTCATTGCGTCGTTGATGGCTCGACTGGTTTCTTGCTCTGCCGGTGTGTAGTCGTCCGGATCTTTCTCTCGTTCGGCATCGGTCAGATCTCGAATCACTTTAAACAGAGCCTGTCTCTCAGCCGCATTTTGTTTGAGTCCTCTCTTTACAAAGTACGCGGTCTCTGACTCTAACTCATCTTTTAGTTCGCGTTTGATTGTATCGACCAGCTGCTTGTCTTTCGATAAAACTTCCGGTTGCTCGGCAATCACCGAGTCTGACAATCTATTTGTGTTGAGAGCTGTGGCCACGCGGTCGACGAAGGCGACCTCTTGCGCACGCCCTTCCTTCGGGTCAAACCGAGGTGCATATCGATCTTGCGCCACAAGTCCATTGGGAGTTCTGTCTTTGAAAGTCCATCCTTTTGGCGGCTGAAGGAATTCGGTAATCTCGCTGACGCGCTGCCTCATTTCCTTTTCAAGTCTGGTTCCAAGTTCTTGATACTGAGTTCGCTCGGCTTTCGACAAATTGTCTTCATCGATTCGCTTGTATGCTTGCACTGCTTCCTTCCAAAAGTCTTTTACTTGTGCCGGGTCTGAAACACTGGCAACTCTTTCGGTCAAACGCATTCCAACTTGCAGATCGGAAGGATGACACTCAGTTAAAACTTTGCGCATGTCTGCATATGTCAGGCGTTCTTCGTTGCGAATCACATCGGCGATCTTGTCGGGGAGATTTGCCGGATCATGGTATTTCAATATTTGCTCGAGAATTTTCGCCTTTTCGAATGAGTGCGCCATGACTTGAATCGACGGTCGGAGATCGCTCGGTGCATTGCCCATTTCCGTGATCAGATTCTGAGCTTTTGCAAGGTGATCGAGAATATTGGATTTAGACAGCTGTCTGTGAATGTTGAGTCGATTTATTCTGTTTGCTTCGAGGTGAGCATGCAGTTCTTGCGCGTATTGTGTAGATGGCCGCATAGGCACGTCTCCAACGGCAGGGGTTGGTTTCTCAGGCATATCGGCGATTTCGTTTCCGGAAGGCAATTGAGAACTTTCGCCTGTGCCTTCTTTGTGTTTTTGAACTTCCAAACTATTTTTGAGTCGGTTTTTATTCTTGTTCTTTTCCTGGTCACCTTGCTTTGTGCCGGTATCAGACTCGACAGATTTCTGCTTCTCTGTCTGTTGATCCTTTGCTTCCGACTGATCGGTTCGGTAATAGTTATCCGGAATGGCATCTTGTTGAACTATATTCAGGTCGCCATATTTTTGCTGTTCTTGCATCTGCTGAATTTTCATCATGCGAATCAGTGGATTATCTTCTCTGCTGAGCATGATACCGTCTGAGGTGCTCGGACCTGAAGTCGGTTTTTGGTCACCAGTCATCCAAAATTTGCCGAGTTTGTCGGAGTATAGTTTCTGCCTATAGGTGAGCGGCGCGTCTTCATCAGCTCCTTTGCCCTGCATCCATTCGTCCACGATTGAGTCGGTGTGTCTCGTTTCTGTCTCGGCTAAATTGCCGTGATAGACGAGTTGATCGTGAATGAGTGCTTCCTTGATGCTGTCCTTCACCAATTCCTTCATTAGGATTGGCAGCGCTTCTTCGAAGCGTTGTCTGGTCAGACTACCGATTGCGCCGTTGCGCGGATTCTTGAAGTGATCTAAAAGGAACGCGTAGGCGCGCAGTTCGGTGCGATTGAATGCTTTCGGTGTAGAGGGTGCTGCTGCCGAGTCATTTAGATGTTCTTCCATTTGCTTCAGCCAGACTTCTCTAGACTCTGTTGGTTTTAGTTTTGGATTTGCACTCCTTTGAATTGCAGCTTCGACAATATGTGCTACAAAGTCGGGTGGATCGTTATCGGAAACAGCTTTGTACAACATGTTTTCGAACTGTCGGTCCTTTTGATTTATTTCTCCGATTCCACCGGTTAGATGGTGGTTGTTTCCGAACAACTCGTTTCTAAACATTGGATTCGAGCAAATCTTTTGAAGGAGTTTCTTTGCATCAACATCTGCAAGTGGATTTGGACCGTCTTCAATGTTGTGTCGCTGAGTGAAGAGTTCGTTGAGATAGGTTCTCAGTCCGTCGCCACTCAAGTCGCGCGGTGTGAGAGCTCTGGCAAGGTTGAGCATCTTTTCTGCAAGATCGGCTTGGCGCTCCGCTGCTCGTTGCTCCTTTTTCTTCAGGTCGTTTGCGTGTCGGCGACCGCGTACATATTCGGGATCGATATTTAGTGCATCGTCGGATAGTTTGACGGCTTTGTCCAAATACTCGCGTGATGAGTTTACGGTGTGTTCGAAGAATTTGTCGTTGAGTGGAACGAATTCAGTGAATGCGGTGCGCGACTTGTATTCTTTTTGCAGGTCAGCGATAAATGCCTTACCCTCCGGAGTCCAGCTGCCATCTGATGCCTTGAGTGCGTCGAACGACTCAATGCCTTTTTGTCGCATCAGATCGGTGGCGATTGACTGAATGATGGCTTTGTCTTGTGTGACGTGTACGCCTTCGTGAATGAATGGTTTTGGTGAGAAGGGGCTGTGACCAAGAATTTCGCTTTCTCGAAGTTGAGTTATACCTCGACCTCTGAGATATCCGGCGTCTGCTCCGGACTCAGCCATCTCTCGATCTGACAGCACCATGATTTCTGGTGCGGGCTCTCCAAAGGCATCGATATGCGCTTTGCGCAGTGCGTCGACGCGCTCATTTACTATCGCCTGTTTTTCTTGTGCGCTCAAGTTTTTATCGACTGGTGTGAATGTATCTCCAATGTCTTTTACGTTTTTGGCAAATTCTCGAATTGTTTTTCTTTGCAGAACTTTGTGTTTTTCGACCTTCATTTGTAAGTGAAGGAATTTGTCGCGAGCTTCCTCGTTTGGAAAATCGTGGATGGCGCGGTAATCGAAACCTACATCGTTTTTTCGCAGTTGTTGTTTGTGCATATCAAGCTTAAGCGAGATAGGCTTCCGCTTTTGCTCAGCTACTTGAACTGTTTCGTTTGACCCGAGGTAGTCACTGTACCCCGTGTCCAAGCGAGGTCTTGCCGTTTGTGGAAGCTCTTGATTTTTATGCTCAGGAGTAGTTGTCGGAATTTGTTCGGCTGGTGCTTGCAGGTTGCCGCGATTGGGCACGAACAGTCGCGACAGACGTTGTTCTTCGGGTGATCTGTCTTCGAAAGGTACGGGTTCTCGAGTTGGTCGATCTGGATTTTTGCGCAGACGCTCAACCATATCTCCGGCATGATGTGCTTCTGTTTCGTAAAAATTTGCTTTGTAAGCGAGTTGTTCTCTATTGTGCATGAAGACGAGTTGATCTCGAATTAGTGCCTTTCCGAGTCCTGGGAGCGCCCGCTCGAAATCTGACTTTTCGAGATTGCCAATTTTTTCATTGTGCTGGAAGTATTCGTTGAGAAATCGAACTGCTTTTAACTCCAGTCTGATCGCGGTCATTAGGTTGGATGGAGCGCTTGTCGAGTCCGTGAGGTCGCGCATTGTGTCAATCCACTTTCTGCTGGGACGTTCACTGTTGAGACCGGGCTTTTGGCTAGGCGCCTCTGCTCCTGGTGTCATCTCTACCAGATCTTTAAAAAAGTCAGGATGCTGTGCGAGGAATTTCTCATCTTGCATTAGTGACTCGAACGCGGCGTCTTTGAAGGTAGGATCTAGAGGATTGTAGGCCTTGTTGGGATTTTTATTTTCGTCGTATCGATAGCCGGCGCGTTCTAGTTTTTCAGGGTTAAGCGGAGTCGCAGACATCGCTTTTTCAGCTCTGTATCGGGCGGGCAGTTCAAACCCGAATAGTGTGATTGCTGAATTGTCCGTGAAGAAGTCTTCGGGTGAATCCATTCTTGATTTCAAGAACTCTATTTTTTGTTCGACTTTTGCTGAAAACTCTGCGTCGTCCACCATGTGCCGCAGGCTGTCGGCTAAGCGATAGCCTCGCATATATTGAGGATCTGCCTCGAGCTCAGCCTGAGTGGATTTGAGTCCCTTTTCGATCCAAGATGTTCCAGTTTCTAGCGATTGTTTGAAAAACTCCGGATTCGGCTGTTCTCTATTGCTGCGAGAGTACAATCTCTTGTACGCCATGTTGACTTTGACCATGAACTGCGGGTCGTTCATTGCTTCGTGCAAATTAGTGAGATTTGAATCCCGCATCGTTTCCAAGGCAGCTAGTCGGACCAAAAGAGTGTCTTGATCCGCATGAACAGTCTCATGTGCTGATGTTCCAATTACATCCGAACGATCAAACCAGATTTGTCGGTGCCCCATCTCTATGACGCCGGTCGAGGGGACGTATGCAGCTTCCGCATCGGGACGTGTTCCAATTACAAGCTTTTGGCGAGGGATGTTTAACCGATCAGCGTGCCTATTGTGAAGCTCTTGCAATGCTGCCAGTCTATTCGATATGACATCGGGCCAGTGTGCGCACTCGCTCCATTGTTGCCTTAGTTCTGTCTCTTTAGGTTTGAGATCCGGATATGCTTTTAGCACTTCAGTAAGTAGTGCATCGACGTCTACAGGTTTTCCGAATGCTTCACGTTTTACACGAAGCTCACCGGGCTTTCCTTGAAATGATAGTCCAGTGTCTCGTCCGTTTTCATCGACAATGACGTCGTAGAACTTGACGGGTTTTTCCAAGTCTGCCAGTGGCTTTTTCAGTTGTTCACGGCGTTCACGGTAGACGTTTGTCCACTCCTTGGTTAATGTATCTCCTTCGTCGAGGTATTGCTTCAGAATGACTTCGTTGAATACTGCGTGGTCGTCGACTTTCAATTGGCGAGACTCAACGATTCGGCGTTGGTCCTCATTGGCATAATCAACGTATTTTCGCACCTCGAAAGAACCGTCGAACTCTTTCTTATAGAGACGATCGATTTCCGGCGAAGCGCCTTGCGCAGTTGCAGATTCTCTTACGAGAAACTCTCGCAGTGTGTCGCTTGGGCGAGACTTCAACAACTCGCGGCTGCTTACAGTTATGGTGCCGTCTGAGTATGGCTTTCCTTCATCTGTTAGATGGTGCGTGCGTTTGAGTGTGACTCGCGGTTGATGATTTTGGTCACAATACTGGTCCATGACAGACTGGAGATCTTTTAGTCTTTCATCGAGTGAATTTCTGAGAGTTCGTTCTGCGTTTTCGTGTTTTTGCCGTGCATCGACATATTTTTCGTATCTCGCGAGTTGCTCGGCACTCAGTTTTGATCTGACATAGTCGATGTCATGGAAACGCTCCGGCTCGATTGTTGGTTTTCCGTCAGATCCGGTTTTGTTGCATAGTTCGGCGACTAGTTTTTCTGTAATCTCTTGTCTGGTTTTGAATCTTTCATCAGCCTCAAGTGCGGTAAGTCCAAGCTCGTCTTTACCCGGTTGTCTCCAGCTCTTAGTGCTATCGGTGCTGAGTTTTTCGAGGTCTGCGAGTTGTCTTTCGGTTTTTGCTTGGGCTGCTTTAACTTGATATTCCGGCGTTTCATTTTCACGTCCGACTTTTCTAAGTTCGCTATGCAATGTACCTAGTTCTGCTTCGCCTAAACGCGATTTCAGAAGCCAATTCATTGGAACATCTAATTTGCCGTTGCGGTAGCCTTTGGCTTGAGAAGTGATGTCATGCCCGCGTGTTACTTCGATTGGGGGCAAACCGTTTTCTCGACAATATGTGTCCACCATTTTTTGAACATCAGAACGACGTGATTCTAATTCTGCGTTCAAGTCTTTTACAGCGGCTTCATGAGCACGACGCTTGTCGACATACTCGTTGTAGATTTTCAATTGCTCAGGGTTGTTGGCGAGAGCGGACTTAACGATGTCGACATCGTGAAACATGTCTTTGCGAATCGGTCTGGTGTCTCCAGGCTCTCCGCTATTGCATAGTGCTTCAGTTGCTTTTTGGGTTGCTTCGAGAAACGATCTTTCTGTTCCTTCTTTTCCCACTACTTTGAGTCCGAGTTCTTTGCCGTATTCCGGCTTCCACTTATTTGTATGTTCGTTTGCTAGTTGATCGAGAGATTGTCGTTGGCGCTCAACCACTGCTGGACTGTCCTGCTTATGCGTGACGGGAGCATCTGATGGTGAGTCGCGGTGGACTATACGTGAGTTGGGATGAGTCTTAGGAGCCTCAGAAGGTACTGGTGGTGCATCCGGTGGCGTTAGAGGAGCTTCTGGTGCCTTCAAGACAACCGACTGGTTTTCACTGCCTGTAGTGCGTGGTTCCATATGGAGGGAATCGGGAGGCTCGTCTTTCGGAAGTCTCGATTTCGGTGCATATTTTTCTGACCATGCATGAATGGGGCTTCCGGCGGCACTTATCAGCGGACTTGAGGCAGCTGCCATTAGTCCTTGTTCGTGAATCTCTTGCAGGACTTTTGTGTAATTCATGTTTTCGTAGAGTTCTTGCTCGGTTGGCGTGTGTCCGAGCTTTTCTGCAACGCGCTGCTTTTCGTTTTTGATAGCTTCGGTAATTGCAGACATGGCGCCGTTTGAATAAGCGGAGCTGACTTCGGAAGGCAATCTGCTTGCAAATTGATTGAATGACTCGGATGCAAAATCAGTGAAGACTTGTCTGGATTTGAAGGTCATGTCCTTCAGCGCGCGTTCTTCGCCGAGGAATTTCAGGAATTTATTTTCAGATCGCTGCAGTCCTTTCGACATTGCTCCGATACTGCCAACCGCGTCACCGATTGTTTGGGAGCCGACGTTGAATACTGTTCCCAGCAACAGTTTTTCGGGGCTCAGTGACTCTTTAAGGTTTATGCCTTCCTTGCTTCTCATGCCTGCGGCCACTTCATACATCGCTGTTTGTGCAATGCCTTCGCCAAATCTGAGACTGTTTTTCAAAACTGAATTTGCCATTGGATTGTTGGCGACCTTTGTGGAAAGCTGCCCAAACTTGCTGTCCAAAAGCATTTGATCGGCAATCGTAAACATCTTTTCGCCTTGTCCGGCGATTTGCACACCCTTTGTTGCCAACTGTTCTAGGGGCACGCCGCAGCGTTGGAGTTCTTCTAGTGCGACGGGAACCTTTCGAAGATCGAGCGCGTGTTTGCCGAGTTCTTCCACAGAGAGTGTAACTTTTGCTAGATCCTTCTCTTTGAGTCCAGCGCTCATCAAGCGTTCCATACTTACAGCGCCTGACTTTAGTTCTTCTGCCGTGATTCCGACTTTTGCCAGACCTTTTGTTGTAAGTCCTGCTTTGTTGAGGTTCTCGACGGTCACCATTGCCTTGCTTACGTGTGCAAGTTCAACTTCGCCTTGTGCCAATTGCTCGACTTTCACGCTTGCTTTTGCCAGGTTGGCCATATTCACTTCGGCTTTGCTCAACTGACTCATGGTGACGCCGAGCTTGCCGATGCCTTGAGCCTTCATCATTGTTCCAAAAGCATTAAGTGAATTTGCCATTCCCTCCATCGTGCCTGAGGCTAAATTGGTGTACGCTTCGTCCCAGCCACCTTTTTCTGTGTGTCTTCCGATAACCGAGATGGTACCGCCGACGACACTGGTGGCGCCTACCTCAGTTGTGAGAATTGTCACTTTCGACAAGTTTGCGAGCTTGCCGGCATTAGCTAGTCCGTTGAAGGCTGCTCCCACTCCCATGGTGGCAATCGTGGTGGTGGCCATGATGATGCCTTCGTTGGCTTGTTGTTCTAGTTGTGTAGTTCGCTGAATCAATTCGGTCCCGTCAGCCGTCGTTGTGCGACAGTTTTCCATCATTTGCTGAGTGGCTCGTGTGCATTGATCGACTCGGTTGTTGTCGAGGTTTTTTGGATCGAATCCTTCGTTGAATAGGGTTTGGAATTCTTTCTGTAGACCGGACTTCTGAATGCCGAATGTAGCGACTTGTTGGTCCATGGTACCTTCTGCATCGCCCAGAAAGTAATTGCTGATGCCGGAGGTGATGTGTCTGCCATTCTTGTACTCCTGAATGGCTATCTCCATGTCGAGCTGTCGTTGGGTTGCTTCTTTCGTGAGTGACTTCGTGTCAACTAGTCCGCCTTCGTACATGCGCCCATTCAAGCCGACTTTCGTTTTTCCCAAACCAACGAGTTGATGCGTTTCGTTTGATGCGCCTGGACCTTCGAATTTGAACTGTACCAACACGCGATCTTCTTGCTTGAGATCAATGGGGGGACGACCTTCAATTCTGATCACGTAGTCCGGGCCGACTTCGCCGACGGCCTTCCCGTCTACGATGACTTTGTTATTTTGAAACTCGATTACTTCATTTCCGACTCTCGCCTTTCCGGTAATCTGTTTGTCTTTGAGGTCGGGGCGGGTGAGTACTTTCTTAGGTTCTTCCGGTTTCTTTGGCTCGGGTTTCGCTTTCGGTGTTTGCGTCAAGTGATCGAGTTCGCGATTGTAGAAACCGAGTGAGTTTAGATCGACTTTTCCATCTTTCACGATTTGATCGAGCGACGCTAGCTTTTGTTCGCTTCTGCGATGTGCGAGGTCGGCTGTTTCCTTTGATGCTTCGTAGTCTGATTTGCCGCCGAGTTGCAAGAATCCACCGCCCCAATGGCCGACGACGTCGTCTTGTTTCTCTTTAAACTTCGTATCAGCGTCGACAACAATCTGCTTTTCGCGTGCCTTCGCGTCTTGAATGTCGAAGAATCCGCCGCTTACTACTGTCTTTTGATCTGGACCAACTACTTGTTGACCAAGGCAAACCGCTTGAATGCGTTGGCTTTTTACCGCGCCTTCGCCTTTGATTTCGAGATCTAGGACAGTTCCCTTTGATTCGCATAGCGGCTTCGTTTCTGACTCTTTGCCATTGAATAGAGTTATGCTGCCACCATCTAATCTACCTGAGGCGAAGTTTGGTGCTTCTACAATTCCCCTTTGCACCATCTTGCCGTTTTGATCTTTGACCAGAATCATGCCCATTTCGACTTTGTGTTTTCCGGGGGGATCATCCAATGAGATTTCACCGTTGGACATGTTGGCGGACATGATGAATCTGCGGTCTTGCCCTTCTTCTTTGCCAATGAATGAGTAGCCGCGTAATTCTGAGTTGATATCGATTTTGCCTTTGCCGCTTTCGACTGACTTTGTAAGAGTGCCGTTGCTATCGACCTGTCCAATGAATTCGCCTTTTTCATCAAACACATTGTTATGCATGACGGCGCCACCGAGCCGTCCATCCGGTCGGAGAAGCAGTCCATTTTTCCCAGGACCATTGCTTTCGACTGCCTTACGATTATTTATGATGTCGTGTGTGTCAAAAAACGCTGATCCTTCAATCTGGTCGATGGAAGATCCGTCTTTGATCAGTTGATTGCCGAGTTTTAGGTCGACACCCTTTTCCAATGTGATCTTGCCGTCTTTGTCTAAGTGCCCAACGAGATTTTTGTTTTTGTCGCGAAGCTCACCGAACTGCGAATGAAACGAGTGAATGCCATCATCGGTTTTGATGACGACTGTTCCTGTTTTGCTTTCTTTGAGTGCATAGTCAGTGAGTCCAACTGGTTGTTCGACTTTCTCCGCTTCTGCAGCTTTGACTTGAAAGTTGTATAGATTCTTCATTCGCGCAAGGTCATGTTGCGCGGCTTCTTGTGCTTTGGCGTCTTTGAAATTTTCGCCGTCTACTTTGGCTCCGACGATTTTGTCATTTTTTACTTCGTACTTGACGGAATACCCTTTCGGATTGCGCACGTGAAACTCTGTTGTTTGACCATGCGAATCGAGTCTGAGTTCTTCGCTTCGACCATCTTTGTACGATCTGGTTACTTTCGTGTTGTTTTCTTGATCTCTGACGATCCGTTCCTTTATCGAGGGTGCCTGTTTTTCTACCTTTTTCGGATCGTCATACCAGCATTTTTCCGTAACTTGTTTCGCTGGATTTTTCTCTTCCAAGTTGCGTGTGACGCTGAAAACTTCACCAGGTTTTTCTTGGTCGCCTTGGGTGTAGACGTAATCGACGCGATACTTTCTCGAGAGTTGATCGCCTTCGACAGCGAATCCGACTTTTGATGTTCTGTGACCGTCAGCGTCGAATCCGACGTTTGTAACTGTGCCGTCTGGCTTGTAAGTTGTTAACTCTTTCGTGGTGTGAGATTTCGATTCTTTGTTGATTGCTTCGACATTGACAGCGCCCGTCACTTGGTCGACTTTCAGTTTGCTTGAGTCTTTGTTGTCCAACTTTGCAAGAACGTGGTTGCCTTGCTTAACTTCCATACCGGCTGCGTTGCCGGATTTGTCGTACTTGATGTGAGTTGTGGTGTCGCCCCGCTGCATTTCTTGCAGATTGCCGGTCTTCGTGTCGTATTTGTAGCTGACTTTAGTTTTTTCGTCTGTGTACTCGAACTGTTTTGCCGCCACCCGCTGTTCGGGGGTAAGTTTGTTGAGCTCGACAGGTTTTGTTTTTTGCTGTTCCTTTGAGTTATCTTTTTTGGGCTCGCTAATTTCCTTGAGGGTCTTGGCCGCTGCATTCTCGACTTTGTGTAGATTATCCTCTACAACTTTTGCGGTGTGCTTGACTCGTTCAATTTCATCATTGACAGTGGTTTTTGCCTTTTCTTTGAGCTGATGAATGTAGTTATTGAGGCTTGTTTTTTCGGCGGGCTTTTCTTTGGCGTGCTCTTTTGAGGAAATTTCGGTCGAACTTTTCTGATTGGTGCGCTTATCTTTCGTGCCATCGGTGTGTTTCGGGGGGCCGTCAGAGTGTTTAGGGGCGCCGTCGGTGTGTTTTGGCGGCGTCTTTTTCCCTTCGGATTTTGTGTCTGACTTAGCCTCAGGGTGATGGGCGGCTTTCGAGCCAGCCGCTTTTACCGATTTCTTCTCTGGCGACTGTGCGGTCTTTTTCTCGGCTTTTTTGGCCGGTGGCTTGCTGTCGTAAATTGACCTGGCGATGCCCGAGACAGTCTTGACTGTTGACTTCATTGTCCTAGTGACAATGTTGTCAGCAGCTTCGGGCGGTTTTGGCTTTGGCTTCTCTTTCGCCATTCTGGGCGCTCCTTGGGAATCCAGAGGTGTGAGGCTCGCTATTATTAGACCGGCGCATGGCAAAATTGGGTCATGCGCCCAGATAAATACAATCCCTTTTGAATTTGTACCACCAATAGATCTATTAATATGTGAAAAAAGCCCGGAGGACTGACATTGGCAGACGAGGACGATTATGAAGAGCCAACCTCAGGTGGGGGCGACATGGTCGAGCACATCCAGAGGTACAAGGACTACATTCAAGGGCTCAAAAAGGGGCAGTCGAGCGGTATAAGCGCTGCATTTGGGCGCGCATCCGACCTTTTGCCTTCCGATGTTCTCGAGGTTGCGCCGCCCAAAGGCGCTGGCACCGCGGTTGCCGGACATGATTTAAACGAACAAGTATTTCCCGAGGGTTTCGACAGGGCCGGCTTGCGAGCTGCTGTTGAAGGCTTGATATTGGGCTGCGCTGAGCAGTTGGATGACTACATCGGTGCCACCGTCATGACAGCAGAGGGTCCCAGTGAAGTGGTGAACTGTTTCTTAGAAGATGGGCAACGGAAGTTTATGCTCGCCAATCTCGATGTGATCGATGAAGATGAGTTCGAAAGATCCAGGCAGAGAACAAACGATGAGCTGGAAGAAGAGCATGAGGTTGAGCATGAAGAGGAGTATGAAGAAGAAAACAGTGAATCTGAAGCAGTTGAGGATGTTGAAGACAGATCAGCTGGCGGTAGCGATGAATTGCCGGAAGAGCAGCCAGATGATGAAGAGGTTGAAACCACAGACCAAGACGATTTCTTGAGTGAGTTGAACGCCATTTTCAATTTAGCTGAAGAAGACACCGAGCAAGATATCGAGCCTGAAGTTGCAGAACCCGCGGTCAGACCTGCACCGCAAATGGTGCGTGTCGACATGCCTGACAGCATTGCCGGTGTTGGAAAATTCGGAGGAACATTTGAGTCTGTCACTTTTGGTGAGGAACGGCCGTTTGATCTGGTAGTGCACAATACTGCAGGAAGTGTCCTGTGGGGTATTCATTACGATGATTTAGACATCGAGCAGATAGTTATGTCCGATGGAACTCAAATCAGAAGAGCTGAAGGCAGGCATGAGTATGTAATGGTGCAGAGAGCCAACGATCGACTCCACCCGCGAATTTATATTCTCTCCGGAGTAATGGTCGATCCGCTGACTGGAAACGTTTATGCAGAAGCTAACCAAGGTGGTTATACGGCTGCATTTTTGAATAACGGCTGGCAAATTCATCAGTATCGTTCGCGAGATTCAAAAGATACGTTCTATGTAAAAGAACCTGATCGACCGGGTAGACCAGGTGCATTTTTAGAGGTAATAAATTTGGCTCTTGATGTGCAATCAGGAGAAGTGACCTATGAAACTGTTGATAGTGCTGCGACAGTCACTCTAAAGAGCAGAAGACTCTCATCCGGGTAAGTGAATGAGGAAAGTTGTGCCTTTGCTGTCACTGCTTTCGATTTGAATTGCGCCGTCATGTTGTTCGACAATTGTCTTGGCGAGAGGCAGCCCTAGACCAGTGCTGCCTCTTCCCCCCGGTAGATCCAATTGTTGGAATCTTTCGAAAATTGTTTCTAATAAATCCTCCGGAATAGTCAGGAGTTGACTTGATATTTTGATCGTGATGCTTCCGCCTCGTTCTTTCTCGGCCGAAATGTTGATTGTCGCACCAGGCGGCGTAAATGAAATCATAAAGGAGAGCACTTTGGTAATGCACTGCTGGAGCCGATCTGCATCGCCCTTGATCTCGATTTCGCACCCTTCGAAATAGGGTGAAATTTCGCGTTCGTTAGCAGCATCGCTGATGTCGTTGATTGATTGGTCGACTATATCCTCGAGCAGTGAAGATGTCCTTGAAAGATCCATCTTTCCGGCTTCCATTTTTTCGAGATCAAGCAAGTCGTTAATCAAACCGATCAAGTTATCGATGTTCTTGTCAGCGGTTTCCACTTGCGAAATAGCTTCATCGTTCAGTTTGCCGAAAACACCCAAGGGCAAGAGCTGCAAGAAGCCCGACACCGAATTCAGCGGCGTGCGAAGTTCGTGACTTACCATTGCGACGAACTCTCTGCGCATCTTTTGAACCTCGAAGCGTTCCGTCACATCGAGCACCATTGCTAGTCGCCTCGAGGCACGTCCGAGTGAAACGTCTGACATGGAAAATTCGACTGGAAATTCTTCTCCGTTGCTTTTGAATGCTTTCAACTCTACGACATGATCGAGAGCACGATCTTCCAGCCAATTCGAAATCGAAGAAGCGGCTTCAGTGTCGCTCTCCGAACTTGCGGCAAACAACTCTCCAAGCGATTTTTCGATAATCTCCCCGTGCGAGTACTTAAACAGGCGTTGAGCCATCGGATTGGCGAATTCGATGCCGGTGTCTCTGGTGACGAGAAGACCAACCGGCATTTGGTCGATCATTGATTTGACCTGCTGCTCGCTGGCGCGAAGCAATTCTTCCTCTCCTCGCAATGAGTCAGCCATTTCATGGAAGGTAGCGTCAAGTTGAGCAATTTCATCACCGCCTTTCATCGGTGGATGCAGTTCTTCCTTTCGTCTCAGCCGTTCAGAATTGTCGGTAATGACTTTGAGGCGCGATGTAATACTTCGAATGAAGAAGATTCCCAGAAGAATTGCACCGAGAATATTGACGCCGACACCTGCCACCAAGAGTTGCTTGGTAGCGTCTCGTCGCTTTTTCAACTCGGCAGGCATTTGCGCGATCTTTTCGTGTTGCATTTTCTGAAATGCTATTTGATTTCGGCAAAGCGAATCAATTCTGGGCTGCAGTTTTCTCATTGCAAAGTAACCGATTCTCTGAGCGGTTTCTTCGTCGCCTTCTTCACCGGCCTGCTTAATTTCCGCGAGCACTTGCAACCCAAGGTGTACGTCCTTTTCGATTAAGTTCAAAACCTCGATTTCTTTGGGGCTGTCCTTGAGTTTGTCCTTCAACCATTTCAAAATTTCCGGAATTTCAGCGCGACTAGTTTCGTATCTGTTGAGGTCGGCTCTTTGTTGATGCAACGAAAACTTGCCGGCCGCATCGCCTGTGTCAAAAATTGTTTGCAGAAGTCGACTCGACTTCGCGCTTATCTCTTTGTACGATTCTTCTCTCCTTGACTCTTTTTCAGTTTCAACAAGCAAGTACCAGTTCATGCCAACGAACACCGCCTCGAAACCCAGAAGAATCAAGACTATGAGAATGCCCTGGTGACCTAGTTTGAGAGCAGGCAATTTCAATCTTGTACGATCGCCTCCTGCGGTAGGCGAATCCAGAAAGTGCTTCCCTTTCCTTCCTCGCTATTGACACCAATTGTGCCACCATGCTCTTCGACAATTGCTCGGCAAATAACCAAGCCCAGTCCAGTTCCGCCTTTTTTCTTTGCGTCGCCGGCTTCGACTTGCTGAAACTTTTGGAACATTGAGCCGATGTGACTGGCAGGAATTCCTCGCCCTCTGTCAATTACGAGAAGCTCCAATCGAGAATCCGATTGGTTGACTGCGATTGTCACCTTGCTTTGAGCCGGTGAAAATTTGATCGCGTTGGAAAGTAAATTCACCAATACCTGGATTATACGATTCGAGTCCACATCGAGTTGAAGATTGGTTGACGGAATTTCTACGGTCACGCTGTGCTTCTGTGCAAACATCGATACTGCATTGAGTGACTTGTCTAAGATCGATTGCAGCGAGCATGGCGCTTTTGTTATGTCTATCTTGCCTGACTCGAGCTTTTCGAGGTCGAAGAGATCGTTTAAAAGTGTGATTAGACGCTCAATATTTTGTTCTGACTTCTGACATTGGTCGACAGCTTTTTCTGGAATTTCACCGAATTGGCCGCTTCCGAATTTACCTAAGAAGTCTGAGACTTTGGTGAGCGGATTTCGCAGTTCTTCACTGACCATTTGGACGAATGCTTGTCTCAACTGCTTGATTTCGTATCGCTCAGTGGCATCAAGTGTCATGACCATGATTTGCGAGTCGCCGCTTCTTCCAAGTGTGACTTCAGCGAGAGTAAAGTCTATGGGCACCTGATGACCGTCTCGATGTTGGGCTTGAATTTCTATGATGTGGCCCAGAGCTTTTTTGGACACCTCTGACACAAATTGCGTACCACCACCTGCCATTTTTTCTTTGGACAAGAGCTTTGTGATGCTTTTTCCCAATAGTTCGTGCGGCTCGAACCCAAAGGTTTTTTCGATGGTTGGATTGGTGAACTCGATATTTCCAATAGGGCTGAGCAACATGATACCGACAGGCACACTTTCGATCATTGCTCTTACACGTGCTTCGCTGGCTTTGAGCATCTTCTCTTCTTCTTGGAGCACAGCGGCAGTTTCGTGAAAAACAGCGTCTACTTGTGCAATCTCATCGCGACCATCGAGACGCCTATTGAGCGGCATCCCCTTTTTTAATCTCTCAGTGTTGTCGAGCAAAACATCGAGGCGCGAGACAATTCGTCCGGTGAGGAAAATTGCGACTGCAACGCCGAACAAAACGTTGATGAAAAGACCAGCTCCCATCGCAGTTTTTGCCATGTCTCGCTGACGCCGCTCGATGTCAGGTTTTTCTTGCTCGATCTTGCGGCTCTCGCTCATTAGGTAAGTTGTGTCTGGAATAATCTCGGTATCGACTAGATTGCGAATGCTCTTGTTTCCCGAGATTACTTGTTGCATCTTTTGACGCCATAGATTGCCTGCTTCCTCACGATCTAAGTGAGTGCATTCCTCCTTAATGCGCATCATCAGAGGCATGCAAATTTTGATGTTGCGTTCTAGCCGCTTCAACACAGGCTGCATGTGCTTATCGTCTTTTAGGTCTTCTTTGAGAGACTCCATTAGGCTGGCCACTTCGACCTTGGACGATTCGAATCTCTTGGTCGCGCCAAACTGAAGTGTGCGTGTGTATTCTCCAACGGCGTTACCGGTATCATATATGGTGAGCAACAGCTGAGATGCTTTCGTGTCAATGTCTTGCGCGCGGATTTGCCGCGTCGCTTCAGCCTCTGCTTGTTGAACCAACCAGCCGAGAACTCCGACGAAGAGGAGTTCGAAGGCAAGCATTACGGCAATCAGAATAGTGCCTTGCCAGGCAAGAGAGATTGATTGAATTCCAAAACTAGCCGACTTCAAAGATGTAACCGACTCCATGGACTGTACGAAGAATTTCACCGTCAGGATCAATCTTTTTGCGAAGCCGTTTGATTGTTGTTCGCAATGCTTCAGGTGTTGCATCTGATTCGGTCGGCCAGACTCGGTTGAGCAGTGCCTCTGAGCTGAACAATTGGTTAGGGTGTCTCATTAAGAACTCGAGCAATTGAAACTCGCGGCGCAGGAGTGTAATTTGTTGACCGTCTTTTATGCATCGATACTTCGACGCATCGAGCACGATGTTTGCGGCATTGATGGCATTGCCTACCATTTCGGCTGGACGGCGCAACAGCGACCTAACCCGCGCGCCGAGCTCTTTCATGTGAAATGGTTTCGTCAAGTAGTCGTCAGCGCCGCAATCTAAACCAGCTTCTTTCTGCTCGATTGTGTCTTTGCCTGTGAGCATCAAGATAGGCGTCTTCCCGCCTGAGTTGCGAAACTCTTTTAAAATGTCGATGCCGCTCATTTCGGGCAAGTCCCAGTCGAGAATTATTACGTCGTATGGATACGTTTTCACATGCGACATAGCTTCGCGTCCATTGTGAATGACATCACACTGATGATTTTCCATCAGCAGAAATGAGCGAACCAAATTGGCCAGGTTAGTGTCATCTTCAATTGTCAGAATTTTGGCCATTTATGAGCTGTTTTCCTATGACAGAGGTCTTTTTTCCTTTACCCTCTTTTCTATATAGGCAAACGGTTTACTCCCACAATAGGCGCTGTGCCAGACTTGGACCAATTCCGTAGTGTTTGTTGAGCAACTCCGGTTTGGTTTCGGTTGAGATTATGTAGCCGGGGCTGACGTACTTGTTCCATGCCTCCTCGAAGGCTTCGCGTCCCTTTTCAGACCTCGCTAACAAGGCAGGAACCGCATGATACGCCGCTACTCGAGGCTGTGCTTTCCCTTCGAGATAGAGTTTGAAGAACTTGTCCTCCGAAAGATTTTCTTCAGTGTCTGATACAACTGCCGGTAGCTGGTCTCCTGCTTCGGCAGCTTTTGGTGCTGTGTTTTCATTGCTTTCTTTCGACGCGACCACTGGTATCACATATTCGTATTTGGGAACGAGCAGTGGTTGGTTTGTGATTGGTGCCATCACTTCTCTGAAGCTGTTGATGAAATTCTTGGAGACGTTTGGATCGACATCGTCGAGGAATACTCGATAACTTCCGTCTGACCGCAAGCTGATTTTTATGCTGCTTCTGTCAATGTGAGGTGGAACAAATTTTGTTCGCTGCAGTGCCGTCAGAACAGCCACGGCAATGTCGTTGATTGAAGATTCTTGAGTATTCGGTTGGCAAACCTCTTTCTGCATTCGATTGAACAGCGACGCGAACCTCTTGCGCGCAAGAGACAGAGCAAGAATTATTGGAAGTATTGCTGCGAACATCGGCAATCCGGCCGACGCTAACACCCAAGCCATAATGCCGGCTCCAACCGTGCCCAACCCGGTGTACTCGGCCCATACCGCAATCAAGGAATGACGCATTTGCTTGGCGTGATCGACGTAGGATAAATCGCGTCGAATACTGGGCGGTGTCAACTCCATGGCGCGCAAACCAGAGACTTCGACACAACCGAGTGTGCAGTTATTGTACGGCTGTCCTACTTTCCAGAGGTCGTAGATCTGATCGCGAACAAGAGCACGCTCAATCATCTCTTTGTTGAATTCATCAGCTGAAGCAAACACTTCACACGGCGTCAACTCAGAGAATGTTGGATGCACATGACCTACGCCGCACTCGATTTGTCCATCGTCACAGATTCCAAAATAACCTTGATGTTTACGAGCGAAGCGACCGTAGTCGTTGAGCCCCTTCTCCAATTCAGGGGCAACGCAAACGACATCCCAATTGTTTGCTACTTTTCGAGCGCTCAATGGATCGTTTGTTTGAATGCGAATCGATCTTCCTCTGAGTTGCTTAACTGAGACCGGTGAAGTGGTCATTGTCAGATCGATGAGAGTGTTAAGTGCCTGGCTGTCCCACCCTTCGCCGAAGAGCCCGCGCGTTCCAATCAGGCATTTGGTGATGCCTCGTTCAAAAATCGCGGTTGCCAGTCCAACATACAGTCGCGATTCCCAGGCGCCGGCGCTGGCAGTTACTTCTCTGAATGCCAGTGACTCGTCGCCGCTCAATTGCAGTTTGAACGTGTGACCTTGCGCTGCAAGAAAGTCTTGCGCGGCATTGAGAAACTGTTCGGCAATGCGGGTGTCAACCACCAACAGCGAACCAGTAACGAGAACTGGATTTATGAATTGACTAATTTCATGTTTCAGAAGAACCTTCAACGCAGCGATTGCTCCGCCTGACTCTTCGTCAATGATGCCTTTTAGCCCTTTCACACTGGTGGCGGACATGCGTTCGAAGTCGGTGACGATCACAGCTCGCAGTCGATCTTGCAAACTGCGAAACTCAACCGATAAAATTTCGGCGACAGCTTGTGGTTTTGATTCGCTGAATGCCAGAACACGATCGACTGGAGAAGCTTGTTTGCGCAGACCTTGTTCAGTAATTCCATAGCCAAGCTTGCGGGCGGCCGAGCGAATCTTGTCGTAGAGTTTATGGTCTTCTTCTTTCGGGCTCAGCTTCAAATGTCGAGAAGCGAAGTCTTCCAAAAGAAGCATCCAATCGTCTAGGAACGGAGATTGACGCAGGTAGTCTGATTGGTCGACGTCTTTTGGAAGCGGCAGCTTCAGTCTCCAAAGCGATCTGTACAACGCAGTTGCAAATTCAGGCTGAGACTGCATTATCGAATGAAAACCAGTCGCTTCGGTTTCGAGAACACGGCTCTTTATCCATGCCGTAAACTTGGTGTCTTTTTGAGGATCTATCGCGTAAGGTGATGAGGGATTCGATCGTGCATGAGTCCAGCGACCGTCTTGAGAAGTGTAGAACTCCAATGTCGCTGGGGCGGCGGGCTGCTCTGCAACGTGAGCGTGAACTGGCTGCGGGGGCGGGGGTGGAGGTGATTCGGGTTCGGGTTCGTGAAGTCTGGTTGCGACTAACTGCCCATCAATATCAAACGGACCTTCCATTGCGCCTGCAGCGTAGTCACTCTCGTCGAGTTCGTCAAATTCAGACGCATCAACTGCGACGGACGTGATGGCGGCTGTTTGGACACCTGCGGCTGCTTGTGTTTTTGCCGCTTCCGCTGCTTTTGCTGTCTCTAGATCAGTGAGCTCACAGATAAGGTTGTGAAACTCTACGTGTTGAGCTTCTAAAAACTCTAATTCCTTTTCAGTAGGCGATGTGAAGTAAACGAGATCTTGAAATGGTGCCAAGCCACCTTCGCGCACCAAGGCTGGTGTCGGTACCTGATAGTCGATTTCACCTACAAGCGAGATGTAGCGCGTTTCTTGCGAAGCCGACTTTCCCTCTGGTGGTGTGCCGGTAAGACCAACAACGACTGGGTCGTCAAGCCTTCTAAGCAGCTGTTTCATTATTGCTGCCCAATAGTCGGTAAGATGGTGGCACTCATCGAAAATGATCAGTCTGAACTTTTGACGCTTTAGTGCTTGCAGAAGACCAAGTGCATTTTCGTGCAACACTTCATTGAGATCAAGAACCTCCGATAACTGCTTTCTCAATCTGCTGGAGTGTCTAGACAGTTCCTTTTGATGAGCCTTCTTGTTGTTTTGCAATAGCTCGAGAATGCGAAGCTCGGCATCGCCAATGGTGATACCTCGACCAGTCGTCAATTCGTCGACCCATGATTTGTGCGCGAGGCGATCGATGTATTCTTGCTCTCTTCCCGGCGTCGAGAGCACCTGATAAGTCATTACCGTAATCGGCTTCAAAGGCTGATCTTCATGCGTTCCTATAAAGTCTGAAATTCCAAAACCAATGAGCTCAGGAGGCAAGAAGTTGACCAGCTTTTCTCGCCACTGCGATTGAATGGTTGTGTTTGGACACACAATCAAACTTGGCATGCAGAGTTCGCTTACAATTTGAAGTCCGATAATAGTCTTTCCTGCGCCGGGAGGTGCCACTATATGCAGCTCTCTCTCTCCATCTTCCAGCTTGCGCTTGATGAGATCAAGAATTTCGAGCTGATACTTCCGCAGTGGGTAAGCAAAAGAGAGGTTGCTGAGCAAGCTTGATTCAGGAGAGTCGTCAGCCTTTCGTACTGGCTCTCTCTTGGTGGTGGCAACCGGTTTGGTTTGTTCACGCGCTTCTTCAAGTAATGCCAGATACTCGCGTGTTTCTGCATAGGTACGCTTAGGTGTCGTCGCATAAGTGGAAGACTTTTCGCTGCTTTGTTTAGGCGAGACTTTCTTGGGCGGGTCCTTGCTCTTCTGTTTTGCAGGAGTCTTCTCGACTGTCTTAGACTTAGCAGTCGAAGTTTTTCCTTTGCTTGTCTTAGAGGACTTACCTTTGGATTTCGGAGTTGATTTCGTCGACTTTTCTGCGGGCTCTTCCGATGTCGAATTCTTACCAGAAGTCTTTTTATCAGCCGCGGTATTCTTTGCGCTCTTGGGTGGAGGCGGCGCGTCTTTCTTTGAGCGCGATGATTCGCCCACTTTCTTTTTTGAGCTTCCATTGGAAGCCGACTTAAATAACTTTCCCATGTGCGTGAGCACGAGTTGGCTTTCTAGTCGATACTCAGGACGCAAAACATTGATTTCATTCTTGCAGAGCCATTCTACAGCAGAATTGGACTCGAGCATAGATGGTTGAGCTTAAGTACCTAATTGATGCACGCCAAGGGTTTAAAAGCGGTAGTATCTAATATGTGTTAGATAAGAAAGAGAGTGCTGGCCCAGTTGCCATTACAGCAGTAATGGTGCTTTCGATTTTGCCGTACCCGGCTATATGGTACGGAATGAATGTCTTGCGAGATGCTGCGTTGACTCTGGCTCTTTATCATGGTGCATGCTTGCTGCCAGTAATTGTCTGGACGTTTCCGGACTGGCGAGACAAGGTCAGAATGCCGGAAAGAACATTTATGCATGTCGGCGCACTGATACTCATCTCGGTGCTGTTTTGCAGCGGAGCCCTTGCTCTATATTACTTTGCCGGAGCAATGATGCTGTCTGATGAGAAGACGCAGATGCTGCTCAAAGATCAAGGATACACAACAGAGTTGTTTTGGCCGTTGAGCATCTATTTCGTAACCGTAAATCCGGCTCTGGAAGAACTGTTTTGGAGAGCGGCTCTTATCGGAAAACTCGAAGTGATATCAAAAAAGATCAAACACTTTGGCATTCTGTGGTCATCATTCTGGTACGGTGCCTTTCACTATCCGATACTGAGCATGGTGCTCTATCATGGTTGGGCTGAGTTGGGAGCAGTGATGCTGATGGTATACGGTGGACTGTTGGCGCTCTATTTTCGCAAAACTGAATCGATAGTCTTGCCTGCGCTTGCGCATGCGCTTTTGACAGATCTGTCGGCTATTGCACTGATTCTCGCACTGTTTCGCAGATTTCCAGCTGCTCAATAGGTCGAATTGTTCTTGTCGCAATGTTTGTAGTTTTTTAGTCACACTGAGTAGCAAAGAATACGAAAGCAAGCTAGGATGTATTTCCACCTAAGCTACATGCAGCAGAACAACTCCTCACCAAGTCTGCATTCTCGGCTTGAACTGACTGTCTGAAGAGAGCCAGTATGCATTCTATACAAAGGCATGAATCAATGAAAAGATCACGTTGGTCCAAAGGCGTCGTGTTGGCCCTGACTTTTTCCGCATCGCTGGCGGCTGCGGTCGCACCTGCGTTTGCTGCTGAAAGCACGATGCCCTCGCCGCCGTACACTGATGTAGTTAGCCCTGTGTTGGCTGAAAAATACACCTACACGGAAGATGGCGACTACACCAAGGAACTCGATATTCCGACATATGAATGGATGCCGGCTGGGACTCCACCGAAAGTGATGATTCTTGGAATACATGGACTCACGTTGCATGGACGGCGATTCAGAGTGTTGGCGAGGGCTCTGGCGATAAATGGCGCTGGGTTTGTTGCATTGGATATGCGGGGTTTCGGCAGATGCCACTTCGACAAAGAGTTCAGCAGCAAGATTCCTGGCGAGAAGTCCAACGAAAAACCAAATCCCGGCAATCGAAATCCTGAGCCTGAGGACAAAACCAAGATCGACCACGAAGCCAGCTATCAAGACATTTTGAAGCTGTCCAAATTGATAAAGCAAAAGTATCCTGATGTACCGCTTATTGCACTAGGTGAAAGTCTGGGATGTACGTTTTGCGTGCGGCTCGCCGCCGATAACCCCGACGTGTCCGCAATTGTCCTATCGGCTCCGGCTGTCAAGGTTAACAAGGACATGTACGCCGGCAAAGGACAAATCGTACAAGGAGTCAAGGCAGTACTCACACCCAGCCACGAAATGGATCTAAAGTCGTTCTTTGCAGACCTGTGTTCAGCAAGAGAGGATGTCCAAAAGGAAATGCTGGATGATCCTATGGTTTTGAAAAAACTGAAACTAAAGGCATTGTTGTCGACAGATGCATTTGTCGATAAAACTGCTCGCTATGGAAAGTTGACCAGTCCAAACTTGGCAGTTCTGATACTGCAGGGCAGCGCTGATGGTTGTGTTTCGCCAACTCGCGTGACGGAGCTCATGAACACCATGCCGTCGACCGATCAAACTCTTGATTGGCGAGGCAAGTTCGGACACCTCCAATTAGAAACAAGATACATGCGTGCACAGACAGTTTCTGCGATTGCGAACTGGCTTTCGGTGCACAGCAAAGATCGCTTGCCGCGACTGCAAGAACTCAATCAACAAATCATCGATCTTGGTGGAACGATCACAAACTAGACTAGGAAGTCGTTACTTGATTTTCTGCAACGGATAATTCAGTTCATCAAATATAGTTTTGATCTGGTCGTCGCTGTTTTTACCCAATGAGATTTCACGCTCTGACTTTGCAGTGTCATATCCTTTTGGAGGATCGAATCTGGTGTCCTTCACGTCCTCCCATCTTGCTTCGCTCGTGTCGAGGTCGACAGTCCACTTACCGGACTCGTCCAGGTCTGTTAAACGTATAGGAATTGAGCCTGTGTTAGGAACCTTATACAGCTTTGTCAGAAGTGCTGCCTGTTTCGGCATCTTGTTGTTTAAAACCCAATAGTCCGCTCGCAGGAGGTTTTGACTATAATTGCAACCAACGAGAATATCGTGCCGTTTGACTTGTTTTATCGAAACTGGGCCAGCTGTCTTGAATGTATAGCGGCAGACCTTTTGCCCTTTAATCACAGAAGATTCTTTAGTGGGTTTGATTGGTAATTCTGTGAACCAAGGACCATTTGTGGCGGTGATACCAAACCCGTATGAGCCCTGGAATCCATCCAATGGTCTGATGAGCATCAACCGCGTTGAATCATTGTAGAAGAAGACCTTCCAATCGGGTGCCTTAGCAAGTAACGTCCAAGAATTGGCAGTCTCTGTGATCTTGATGAGATCATCTGCGACGTAAACCTTGAGATTGCCAATCAGTGTATTTTTCTGAGATAGCACCAAAACTTTCTTCGCTTGAGCCGGTTGGCTGCAAATGATTGACAATGACAATGCAATCAGCGACAGCGTTAGCGAAAGTCTTTTTGCCAAAGCGAGCATAAACTGCCTATTCTGCGACCCTTCCGAATTCGAACATGCTATTTATATTGTCCTTGTGATGCCTATTAAACATGACCTCTTGCTCGGATTTAACCGGTTTGAATCCTTTCGGAGGTAAAAATATTTCTTCCTTTGCGTCAATCCATTTTGCTTCTAGAGTATCTAATTCAGTAGCTATTCTGGCGTACTCATCGACATCTACGAGTCGAATTGGCACTGAGCCCATGTTTGGCACCTTGTATGTTTTCGACAGAATCGTTGCGTGATTCGGCATCTTCTTTTGCAAGATCCAGAGATCCGCTTTAATCACTGGTATGTTGCCTGAAATCATCGTACCGGGACGCTGAGGTTTTGGTTTGGGTACAACGTTCTCTGCGCCTTGGGTGACAAAGCCGCATCTAACAACCTTTTGACCTTTGATTGTTGACGTGTTTGGCGTGAGTTTTACGGGGAGGTCCGTGAGCCAGGGACCGTTGTTTACTGACAGACCGAAGCCATAGACTCCATGAAATTCCTTAAGTGGTCTAGTGAGAATCACCTTTGAATCCGGGTTGTAGAAATGCACTCGCCAATCTGGTGCTTTTGCGGTTATTACCCACATTTCGTCGATGATTTTGATTGCATCGTCGCCCACAATCACCTTCTGCTTTCCAGAAAGTACGCAGCGTTGTGAAAGTTCCAGAACGCGTTTTGCATGGACTGGCGCAGGAATGATGAGAGCTCCGCAGAGCAGGATTGCCAGGGCTATGAGTCTCGCTTTTGTTTTGGAGCTTGGCATTTTTGTATGTTTCGGGTTCCTCGCTCTCATTGTATCCTTTGTTCTCGATGACGGAAACGTATCTATGACCATGAACTATAATTGGCATTGAACTGCGGGGCTGGGTGGAAAATGAGTAAGTTTTGTTTGCGATCTATCGAAACAAGGGTCTTCGCGTCAATTGTGGTGCTCGCAGTTTCGGCAAGCGCAATGGTTTTAGCCAAGGAGAGTGCTGGAAAAGAGGGAGCGTCGACCGTTATCGGAAAGTTAGAAGCGCTGGTCAAGCGTTTTTATCCCAAAGCCAAAATCAAGAAGACCGATACTTCGATTCACTTTGAATTCAAAGCAAAGCCATTTGAGATTCCGCCGACAAACAAAGTTGAAGCTGGTCCCGATTGGGGTGGTATTGTCGGTGATATCACTCAAAAGGATGGAAGATTGAAGGAAGAAGACACTGTTGAGAAGAAACTAAATCAATACTCGTATTACCATGTAATGGAGATGCGCCCCAACCTCTCGTCTTGCGAGGCTCATCTGGAAGCAAGGCTTGCATACCCCTTTGATATCAACCCTGATTTCATGCAGGAGTTCAAGACGATTATCAGAGGCGTTTCAACTTCGCAATAACGGCACTATTCTATCGACTCAACGAGCGAATCATATTTCTCCGCTTCTTTGTATCGATTCATTCGTCTGAGTAGTTTTGCATAATTTTCCATCGACAAAATGCGTTCAGGATGGTTTCTAGGAAGTATTTTTTCGTCGATTGCGATAACCCTTTTGTATGCGATTTCGCCTTCTTTATACTTGCCTTGGTTGTAGCACAGCACACCCAGGTTGTTTAAGCTTGACGCGAGATCTTGCGTGTCACCGAAAGCCTTTTCTTTTAGCTCGATCTCTCGTCTTTGAAGTTGTTCTGCCTCTTCATATTTCTCTTCAGAGGAAAGAACCATGGCAAGGTTGCGCAGTGTTTTTATCAATTGGGGATCGTTTGGTGCGAACTTTTCTGCTAGTTGGAGCGCCGATCTCAGGTATGCCTCGGCCTGCTGGTCGTTGCCCCGCTTGAAGGCAGCGATGCCTGCGTCGCTGTAGTCGTCAAATTTGGTTCGCGGAGCCATTTCTTGCTGCTGTGATAGTGCTGGAACCCGCACCTGCAGGCTTGTCACGATTGCCACAATCAGAAGCGCAACGGTGTTTCGTATTTCAAGACCTGACATGCTCGGCACTCCATAGACCGGTATTGAACGACCCCATCATTAGTTTACCCTTGAAGTCGCTATAATTGCAGGCGGAACCCTCAAAAGAAGAACCATGTCCGCTGAATCCAAATTGCAGCTGCAATTGCTCAAAGTCTCCAAGACTTATGGCGAGCATAACGTCAATGCGCTGGCTAATGTGGACTTGAATGTGAGAGCGGGAGAGTTTGTCGCGTTAATGGGGCCTAGTGGATGCGGCAAAAGCACACTTTTGAATTTGATTGCAGGCGTCGATAGACCGACCTCTGGCCAGGTGATCTTGGGTGATGATGACCTGACCAAAATGTCTGACGAGCAGCTGACAAAAATACGTGCCTCGAAGCTCGGGTTTGTCTTTCAATTTTTCAATTTGCTGTCGACTCTAACAGTGGAAGAAAATGTTTCTCTACCACTCGAGTTAACAAAAAAGGTTCCTACATCTGAGATACGTGCGCGGGTCGCGAAGATGTTAGAACGACTCGCCATCTCGTCGCGCGCAGCCTTTTACCCAGCTCAACTGTCGGGCGGCGAGATGCAGCGCACTGCGATTGCACGAGCGTTGATTCATGAGCCGGAGGTGATACTCGCAGATGAGCCTACAGGCAATCTTGACACACAAAATGGCAAAGCTGTTCTTGAACTTTTGAGGTCAATTCATGAAGGTATCGGTATCTCGAATGGTGGCACAGAAAACGGTCCTGCTCCAACAATAATTATGGCGACACACAGCCCTGAAGCCGCATCATTTGCCGAGCGGCTAATCGAAATGAAAGATGGCATTATCTTGTCAGACAGCGCTCCGGAGCCATAATATGACTTCGACATGGACACTCTTTCAGCGCTTCATTCTCCGAGACTTGAGAAAGAATTGGGTGCGCAGTCTGATTACTCTTTTAGGCATTGCCCTTGGTGTCAGTGTGTATTTATCAATCACCCTGGCCAATCACACTGCTTTGACCAGGTTTAAGGACACCGTCGATGAAGTTTCCGGCAAAGCCAACTTAGAGATATGTCCGCGGTTTTCCAGAGGCGTAGACGAATCTGTCCTCAACCAGCTGCAATGGCTCTGGGGAATTGATGCGAAGTTCACGCCGATGATAGATGAGATCATCGCTCTGCCTGGAACGAACAAATCCGTTGTAGAGCTTTTGGGTATCGATATGCTCGGAGACCCTGCGTTCAAAACGTACAGCGAAGTTCAACAAGATCCACAAGCAGGAGTTGACTCGAGGTCGAATTCGAAATCAGATACCGCCACGAACACCAGTGTCCTTGCTCCAAGGGCTGTTCTGGTCGGCTCGCGCTTAGCTCAGTCCCTTAACCTTAAGAAGAACGACAGCTTCGAGCTGCTCGTCAACGACAAATTGGAAGCTGTCAACGTGGTTGGCATCCTGAGTGCAGAGGGTCTTGGTGGTGCTTTCAGTGGCAATTTGGTTGTGGCTGATATCGGCTTGGCTCAAGATATTTTGAAAACGCCAGGGAAAGTGAGCAGAATTGAAATAATTGTGCCGGAGCAGAACCTCCTGGAGGTGAAAGAGAAACTTTCAATGGAGCTGCCGCCCACACTTTCGGTTGTTCGCCCAGCACATCGCGGTGAGCAGGTCGAAAAGATGACCAAGTCATTCGAATACAACCTCCTTGCGCTGACGTTTATTGCCGTAATGGTTGGAATGTTTCTCATATACAACACCATGACCATTTCCGTTTTGCGCAAACGCCAGGAAGTAGGGACACTGCGTGCGATTGGTGTGGACAAGTGGCAGATTGTAATTTGCTTTTTTCTTGAAGCCCTTCTTTTGGCTGTGGCAGGAACATTTTTGGGAGTTGCATTTGGTTTGGTGTTGGCAGATGGAGCACTAAAAGCGGTATCATCAACAATAAATCACTTTTGGTTTCAACATCCAATCGAAAATGTTACTTTCGATTGGAAAACAGTGTTTCTGTCCGCGAGCGCCGGCGGTGGACTGACGCTACTTGCTGCAATTCCACCAGTTTTGGAATCAATTTCTGTCTCGCCTGCAGAGGCTACACGGCGGGCCTCGTACGAGTCGAAATTGAGGGTGCTTGCGGCACCACTTGCGGTTCTTTCTCTAATAGTGTTTGCACTTGCATATTGGACTTCTGGGCAACCACCAGTAAATGGGTTCCCATTGTTTGGATACGTGGCAGCTTTTTTGTCAATTACCGGTGCGGCGTTGTTTGTTCCACTATTCATCAAGGTTTTATTGCCGGCGATGGCAAACATTTTGCACTCTTGCATGCCTGGTGAAGGCAAGTTTGCGGCTAGATCTCTTTATGGAACAATTGGAAGAACGTCGGTGGCTGTTGCAAGCTTGATGATTGGAATTGCAATGATGGTCAGCCTGGCAATCATGATTGGCAGTTTCAGGCAGACCGTATTGGTGTGGGTAAACCAAACCTTAGAAGCAGATTTGTGGCTCCAGTCGGCAGCGCGCGCTCAGGGAAGCGGCTCTGCCAGGCTTGATCCGTCAATGATCGATTTGGTCGAGTCGACCCCTGGCGTTAAGGCAGTCGATGGTTTTGTCGAGATGCCGTTTGAGTACAATGGGTTGCCGACAAATATTGCAGGTGCCGATCTGGATGTTCGTGCCAAATACGGACGGCTTGCATTCGTCAATGGCGAGAAGACGAGCGACGTTTTGGCAACACTGGGTGATCGCGCTTGTCTTGTGTCCGAGTGTTTCGCCATTAAGAAGGGAGTGAGAGCCGGAGATGTTTTGCATTTGACCACACCTTCTGGACCCCAAGACATTACTGTGCGCTCAATCTACTACGATTACGCAAGCGATCTGGGATACATCATTTTGCCGCGTGCCACATATCATAGGCTGTTCAATGATTCAACTATTTCCAGTTGTGCAATCTACCTTCAGCCGAATCAAGACCCTCATCAAGTTAGAGAAGCGATCTTAAAGAAAGCAACCTCTCTTCTCAAGATTCGTACAACTAGTGAATTGAGGGGCGAGGCGATGAGAGTGTTCGATCGGACATTCGCCATTACCTATGCCCTTCACACCATTGCCATTTCCATTGCCATGCTTTCGATCATGAACGCACTGTTTGCCCTTACTTTAGAGTCAAGAAGAGAGTTTGGAATTTTGAGATATCTTGGAGCAACAGCCGGACAGTTGCGCAAGATAGTGTTGATTGAGGCCGGGCTTCTCGGGTTGTTCGGAAACATAACGGGCATGATTCTAGGCTGGATTCTTTCTCAGCTTTTGATTCACGTTATCAACAAACAATCCTTTGGTTGGACAGTTCAACTCGTAGTACCCTACGACTTTCTAGTGCAGTCCAGCATTGTCGTACTAGCAACAGCGATTCTTTCTGGAATACTGCCGGCAAGAATGGCTGCTAAGACGTTGGCACCACAGGTGGTTCGCGATGAATAGAATGTTTGTGGCATTATTGCAAGCGATTGTATTGACGACCGTGACGTGCCTTATGCCGTCACCATGCTTGGCGCAGAAACGATCGTTCAAACTTGCACTGCCAGGCTACAAGTACCAATTCCCTCGTGATCACGCCAGTCACGATGATTTCAAGACAGAGTGGTGGTATTACACGGGGCACCTAAAGAGTGAGGCTGGAAAGAAATATGGATTCGAGCTGACGTTCTTCAGAATTGGTGTGGAAGAACCCAATGTTCCACAAAATTCTCCATGGCAGCTTCGCAACTACTATTTAGCGCATTTTGCAATTACGGATGAAAACAACAAGAAGTTTCACTATTTTGAAAAGTTGAATCGCAGCGGAGTAAATACTGCCGGTGCCCGCGAGGACTCATTTTATGTTTTCAACGAAGGCTGGCTGGCTGAGTGGCTCAACGGGTGTTTTTACATAAAGGCAGACACACCCGAGTTCGGCATACACCTGACCTTAGAACCGATGAAAGCGCCTGTCGTGCACGGCAAAGACGGCGTCAGTCAGAAGGCATCTCGCAAAGGTTGCGCATCGCACTATTATTCGATGACACGGCTCAAAACCGATGGATTGCTTTTCGAGAATGGCAAACTTGTTCAAGTATCCGGACTCAGTTGGATGGATCATGAGTTTGGAAGCAATCAACTCACCGAAGATCAAGTTGGCTGGGATTGGTACAGCGTGCAGTTGGACAATGGATGCGAGTTGATGTTGTATGTCATGCGACGAGTTGACGGAAAGTATGATGTCAACTCGAGCGGCACTTTCATAGATAAAGATGGAAAGATGACGCACGTAACACTCGATCAGTTCTCGCAGCGAGCGTTGGGGAAATGGAAGAGTCCAACCAGTGGTGGTGTGTATCCCATGGGGTGGAATCTGTCTGTTCCCTCTCTAAAACTGCAGCTTACACTGACACCGACTCTTCAGGAGCAGGAGCTGGTAACGAAAAGCAGCACTGGAGTGACATATTGGGAAGGCTCAACGTCGGTAACCGGAAAGATGGGTGCAGAAGCCGTCAGTGGGAGCGCATATGTGGAACTGACAGGGTATTCAGAGAGATTCCGCAAAGACATCTAAATCATGAGATTTGGGTTTCAGTCATAATTTATGTTGGTATTTTATGATGTGGTAGTGAGGCGGCAGATGAAACGAGGAACACTGCTTGAACTTCGTCAATAAAATGATGAAAGCGATGCTGATCGTGTTTCTTGTGTTGAGCTGTTGTGAAGCACAAGCGCAGCCTACCATGGACAAAGGCGTGCAACTTTATAACGCGGGAAGATATGAGGAGGCGGCTGTGTTATTTAAAGACTGCGTCGGTAAGGCTCCTAAGAATCCGAATGCGTTGTATTACTATGGGCTTTGTCTTCATCAACTGCGCAATATCAGTGGAGCAACAGCCGCCTACAAGCAGTTGATCGCCACCTTCCCTACGAGTTTGGCTGCCGGACAAGCTCAGCAGGCGTTGCAAATTATAAGCAAAGGCGCTGTTTTGAGAAGTGCTGAGCGCGACGCTCCGGACTATGACTCTCTTCCTCAAGATGCTGTGGTTTACTTTCAGAAGAGCGAGTCCAACGCTCAGTTGGTTGAGGCTTATGTCAATAACAGACAGATCATGATGGTTTTCGATACTGGTGCGGAAACCTGCGCGTTTGGAAAAAACCATTTGATTCAGCTCGGCATTCGACCACCGGAAGGACCTTCTGTAGGCAATGCAATTGGAGTGGGCAGCCAAAGTACAGTGCCTTTTTGGCGAATGACTGTCGATTTGAAAGTCGGCACTATTTTGAGAAGAAACATGGAGATTCTGGTGCAGGAAAATCTGCTTACGCCGCCGCTTTTGGGACAGACATTTTTCAGGGATTTTCGCTACACGGTAGATAGTGGTGCAAGCTCAATTCGTTTCACAAAGAAGCCGCGACTTTCAACAATAAGTGCCAACACCAGTCATACAGTAAAAAGCTATGCAACCGCTGCAAGTGATCCAAACTCTGTTCCATTTGTCCGCGAGGGCGATACGATTCGCGTCATGGCGGAGGTCAATGGCAGACCGTGCAAGATGATTTTTGATACCGGTGCATCGCGCACTGTCTTTACGTTCGATCAGTTGAAACGTCTCGGTATCAACGTGCCTGAAGATGCCGAAGAAGAGGTGCACAGAGGAGTAGGCGGTGAGGCTAAGGGAGCCGGTTTTGAGATCACCCGCCTCAGACTCGGACCAATCGAAAAGAGAGATTTCAGAATAAGCGCTGTCAGAGAAATTGGTGAAGTAAACGACCCGCTATTGGGGCAAACGTTTTTGGGGAACTGGCAATACACGATCGACTATACAAATAAAGTGATTCGGTTTGTGCGCCGGTAGTAAGACACAATCTTAAGTGTCTTACCTATGCTTTTTCGCCTCTTGCAGGTCTCTTTCGGCAAGTTCGTTTTTGCCTAACTTCCTATACACGCGACTGCGACCTTCAAAATACAAAGATTCCGGAGCCAATTCTATAGCGTGATTATAGTCAGCCAGCGCTTTGTCAAGCATGCCGGCATTAAAGTATGAGGCTGCCCGCCCCGCGACCATTTCGTCATCCTTTGGACTCATCGCGATTAGCTTCGTATAGTCGGAAATAGCGTCTTTGTAGCGCCCCAACTTTTCTGCGATTCTTGCTCGGGAGTAGCGAATATGATGACGGTTGTCGTTCAATTCAAGAGATTTGGTATAGTCGTCAAACGCTTTGTCGTACTTACCCATATGTTCGTAGTGCTGTGCTCGTTCTGCGTAGGCTCTTGGAAAAGTAGGATTGAACTTGATGACGGTGGTCAGGTCATCGAGCGCTTTATCGAATTGCTTCATTCCTGCATAGGCGGTAGATCTCAACTCGTAAAACTGCTTGTTGTTTGGTCTAAGCTCGATGGCCTTGGTCAGGGAGGCGGCGCTTTCTTTATAGTTCGCAACCAATCCGTACGCTTCTCCCAAAGCTGCATGGGCTTCCGGAAGCTGAGGTTCAAGTTGGCATGCACGTTTTAAATCGGCGATATGCGCATCATCTCCTACCTCTTCTTGAGCCGAGAGTGCTGTACACGCATAGGCTGCCTTGGCCCTTAAGATTAACGCCCATGCTAAGTTGGGATTCAGCTTTAGCGCATGCCGAGCATCGGCAAGGCAGCGTTTATAGTCCTTTGTGCCGTCATAGGCGCGTGCTCTGGCGACATAGGCCTCAGCAAGTCCAGGAGACATTTCTATTGCTCTGGCGGCCTCTTTAACAGCAATCTCCGGTTCGTGACCATCGCGAAATGCAGCGGATAAGCCGACATGAGCGTGAGCGCAATGTGGATCTGCTTTTAGCGCCAATCTAAACTTCTGGATCGCTTCGTTTGCTTTGCCGTCTTTTAGCAGCTTGTTGCCTTCTGCACATATTTTGGCGCAGGGTTCGGAAATCTTACTTGCTTTTGCGGCTGGTTCGGAACTCACCGGCTGAGTCGTGCACAGCAAAAGTAAAGATACGGCGGCAATTGAAGTTGAACGAAATGGCAACATGAACCTATTCATACAGTGCAGCGACAATAACGTCAACTGCTGGGAATACCACAAAGGGAAGTGCAGGAGATACCCAAAATGGCGTATGAATTGAAGTGGAAATGCACATGTTGTGGACAGGGAGAGCTCTGCTTCTATAGTTGCCCAACCTGCTATGGTATCGTGCTTGTCTGCTCAGAATCCAACAATGTGTGGTCCATTGCTGGGCAGAGCGAAGATAAGTTCTTGGGAGAAAATCTGGGTGGTTACGATCGAGCCACGTGTTACTTGTGTCAGCAAGAACCATATGTAAAGTTTCGGAACTCTTCTTTGGAAGAAATTCAAAGACGGGGGTTCACGGAAGATCAGATCAGATATTCGTTCGGAACTTAGACCCTGAAGAGTTTAGCGAGTCGAAATAGGCTGAAATTCATCGAGTAACTGTTTGTTTTCTTCAACAAGCAAAATAGTATCGTGCGCGCGTAACTCGCAGGCTAGTATGGCAATCGCTAATAACAAAGAACCTCGGAAGCAGACATTGTCGCCGCCGAGGTTCTGTTTTTAACTGCGCATTTCTGTGAGGTTGCCCGATTCGTATCGATTCAATCCAATGTAGAAGGTCGCAACTCCGACTGCAAGAACTGCCAGAGCTCCCGCAAACGACAGCGCTGCATCTCTTAACGAGAGGTTGTGCAATGCCTCAATCGGAAGAGCGCTAACGAAGCCCGCAGGTATCAGAGTGAACAGTATCACTTTCACCCATCCATCAAAGAGCGTATGAGGATATGTGCTGAAGGTGATCAAAGAGAAATTCAACTGTTCAGAGAGTACCTCCGAGTTGCCCACGAAGAATGCGAGGCTGCCTGACAAAATTCCGAAGCCGACGAACAAAACAGCGACGGAAAGTGTCAAGAACACGAAGAGAACAAAGTGAGGCAAATCAGGTCTTATGAACAATAGATAAATTGCAAAGCCAAATATTACATCACCAATAGCGGTGGCGCTCATTTTTCCAAGCAACAAGTGCGGTAGCACTGCTCGTGGGTAGAGAAGCCATACATCAATTTGTCCTCTCGAGATCACTGATGACAACAGCCAGGCGTTGAAGCATACTGCGTGCGCCAAGCCGAAGCCACCAGCGGCGATGGCCCATAGAGTGACCAAGTCGTTTTGTGTTGCGCCTCTTACAACCTGGAATTTCGTGAAAAACAAAACCCAGAATATGAGCCAGGCACCATTGTTTAAAAACATGGCTCCGGCTTGTGAAAGAAACGCCGAGCGGTACTCCATTTGGATTCGCCAGTTGAGCGAAACATACGCACCAGCAAGTTGAAGAAAGTTTGCCAGTTTGTAGGCAGCGCTGTTTCGGTTGAAGCTCCTACCGTTCGAAGGGTTTCGAAACGGCAGGTAACTTCGCCTTTTCTGCGCGTTTGATCTGGGGAGCTGGTCTGACGCCTGCTCCCTTTTTAATGCAGTGAACATTTTGTCAGCCTCCGTTAGATGAGATTTGATCTACTGCTTTTTTGTAGATGCGGGAAACAATAAATGCGAATACGGCAAGTGCGGCTAGCTGTTTTATGAGCAGCCAGAACAACTCCATTGCGTCAGGTTTGACGAAGAGATGCGCCGGCGCATAGACAATTGCTGTAAACGGCAAGAATTGCACAATTGGTTGCAACCAATCAGGCAAGAGTTCAACCGGCAATAATGTTCCGCCCAAAAGTAGAGTCAATCTCGAGTAGATAAGCATTAAACCGGAAGTGTCTTCCAACCAGAATGCAGTCAAACCAATAGCCAGGTGGCCCAGACCATCGATTAAGAAAGCAAGCGGTATGGCCGCAAACAAGAACACAGGTCCCACAAGTGATGTTGGAGGTCCAACCATCAATGTCGCAAGCAGCGAACCGACCACAAAAGTGAGTGCAAATGCAATGAATCGCTCACCGAAGTTTGCGCTCAGTATGTAGGTCGGATAGGCGATCGGACGAATTAACTTCACCGACAACCCGCCGCTTCTCACGTCTTCATCGACTTGCCTGGCCAACTTCGGCGCCGACAGCATTACTGATTCGGTCACCACTAGGTACCAGAGCATTTCGTTGAGAGTCAATCCACCGAGTCTGGTGGCACCTGTTTGAGCGTAGGTCACTTTCCACAACTGTAAGAAGATGAAAAGAATGACGCCCAGAAAGAGTGTTCGACTGGCAGCTTCGGACATATAGGCCAGGTTGGAACGAGCGGCGATTGTTGCAATCGCCAAGTACTTGCTTGAACTTGTCATTTCTTTTCACCTCCTTTCTACCACCGTATTTGGGGCTCTTGCGGAAACATGCTGGGCTTGATAGAGGTGAGCGATCACATCTTCAAGCGGCGGTGCTTCGACGCTGATGTCAGCGACCGAGCCTGCAGCAAGAAGTTTTTCGATCACTGATTCGACCGATACTTTTCCGGTTTCGACTTCAAGGCTCAACTCATGCTGCGATCGTTTGAGCAGGCGCGTACCTGCAAGCTCTGACCAGGCAGCTTCGTTGTTGAATTTGACCGACACCACTCGTGATGTCAAAACCTGCGTTCTCACGCGAGTTACGTCGTCATCAAGGACGATTCTTCCATGATTGACCACGATCACTCTTTCAGCGACTGATTCAATGTCGCCGGCGTCGTGACTGGTCAGGAAAACGGTCACTCCTTCTTCGCGGTTCCACTCTCTGATCAACTCTCGCAATTCTTGCCGGGCGACAACATCGATACCGATGGTTGGCTCGTCGAGAAACAAAAGTTGTGGACGATGCAATAAACTGGCTGCGATTTCCGCTCTCATTCTTTGACCAAGCGAGAGTTTTCTCACAGGTCTATCGATGAATGATCCGAGACCGAATCTTTCGATCAACATATCTCTGCGCTTTTTGTATTCAGCGCGATCTATGTCGTAGACCTTAGCCAGCAAATCGAAAGTATCTGTCGGAGGCAAGTGCAACCACAGCTGAGATCGCTGTCCAAACACGGCACCGATCTTTGACGCCAACTGAGTGCGATTTTGCCAGGGCACCACTCCAAGTACCGAAGCATGACCGCTTGTTGGTTTCAGAATGCCAGTGAGCATCTTGATAGTCGTCGATTTTCCGGCACCGTTTGGTCCGATGAAGGCTACCGATTGTCCGGCAGGCACTTCGAGATCGATGTGATCGACGGCGACGACATCTTTTTTGCATGCTGAAAACAATCCACCTTTTTTTAGATGGAATAGCTTATGTAGTCCTTCGGCTTTAACTGCGTTCATGGTCTGCCTCCTCCTGGGCTTTGCGGGCATTTCGCCCTCTTTTGGTCAGCGTCTGGTCTTCATTGGGAGCATTCCAATGTGGGCGTAACGAAAAAAATAGGCTCCCTTGTTGTTCAAGGGAGCCGACATCCGCAAGACGCTAGAGTAACTACTCAGTCATATACACGCATGCAAGCATCCCCCCGAACCGGTGGCGCGGTAACGATAAAGGTCTCAAGCATGTAGCGGCATTTACTCATACTTCCATTATGCTGGCACCGGATGTGCTGTCAACCATTTGTAACGATGGAGATGGTTTCAACCTGCTATCGTGTTTATGGAAGTTAGACTCATCGCCGATGACACTGATGTTTCGCGCTATTTATCTAAATCTGATTTTTGGTTTATCGACGGGTGCGCTAGTCGCGTTTACTACTTGTCTTCCGTGCCCTGCCATCGAAGCTAATGCAAAAAAGGAATGGAAGAAGTTCATTCAACAAGGTAATTTGAGCGAGATTCACAAAGACTATGCCACCGCATCAAGAGCCTACAGCAAAGCGCTTCCATTGGCTGAAAGTATTGGCAAACGATCTCCGGAATTGATTGAGTCATTGGCGCGAATCGCTTCCCTCAATCTTCTAGTCGGCAATGATAGAGAGGCTGAATGGAACTATCGGCGCCTGATGGAATCGGAATGGACAGACTCTAACCAAGTACAAGGTATGCAAGCTGCTGGAGCCGCCCTTGATGACTTGGCTGAGACATATGAGAAGATTGGCAAACAACCCGCTCGGATAGACTTCTTGATGCATGCGCTTGCCATTCGCGAGAGAATGGCTAAAAATCATCCCGCGATTGTCGAAAATTGTTTGCACATCTCAAAGTACTACCACGATAAAGGCAATCCCAAGACTGCAATTTCATTTCAGCGACGAGCTGTGGCTCAAGCAGAGAATACGCCAAACTATTCTCCCAAAAAGTATTGTGGACAAGTGATTCGACTAAGTGTTATGTATCAAGACAATCAAATGTTCAAAGAATGCATCGACACTCTCGAAGAATTGAGAGTGAAGGCTAAGAAACAGCCAGCGCTTCTGGAAGGACAAGAAGTTGTTGTTTTCAGAATGATTGGAAGAGGTTACTTCGGACTCAATGATTTCGAAAAGTCCGAAGCGAATTTTAAGCAAGCATTGCAGTATGATAAGGATAGCCTGATTACGAACATTCGTTTGGCAGAGACGTACTTGCGGTGGGGCAAGAAAGGCAAGACCGAGGAATGTTTGGCGCGTGCAGAATTGATCGCCAAAAAAACAGATCGCGCTAAAAGGCGGATTGACATTGAAAGATTGCGAGTGAAACTGAGAGAACTCAGATAGAATTGACGCGAACTCTCTTACTTTGCTGCGCGTGCTTCCTTTGTTATTGTGGTCTTGGACGCTGCTTGCGACCTCTTAAGCAGAGCAGCTATGCTCTTCTTCATCTTGTTGGATGCATCGGCTTGCCCTAGACCTTTCAGTTCATCAAAAGCAGTTGCCAGAAGTTTCTTTGTTTTCTCGGTGAGAACTGCTGGATTTTTTTCTATCAAGAAAATATTTTTTTCAAGCCATTGCTGAGCGACTTTAGGCTTTCTTTCTTTGAGAGCCAGGCGCGCGCGCGTCATGAAATAAGGGCCTTCAACATAGGTGCCGGCTACTCCTGCAGAGGTGAGCAACGGTCCTGCAATTGTCAGTTCTTTCTCTGCCTTTTCATAGTCACCTCTGGAAATCAGTATTGAAGCATGAGCTGTTCGGCAGCCAGATTCCGCGAGAAACTGCCTGCGATCCTTTTTGGCTTTTACAATGATCGCGAGAGCTTCAGTGGCTGCCTGCTCCGCTTCATTCAATTTGTTGTGTTCAACTTCCATCGAAGCAAGCAGTGTTAGATTGCAGGCGAGAGCCATGTCACGCCCCTCTGAAGGAGGAAGCGCACGGTCGATTTTGATGCATTTTTTCACCAGATCATAAGCTAGTTCCATTTCTCCACGTGACACATGGATTCTAATCAAGCTCTCCAATGTTCCTTTCAATTTTGGATTATTTGTAAGCGCCCTTATGTCGGCTGCATGTTGAAGTGCGCGCATCGGCTCGAATTTTGCTCCGATGATTTCGTACGTGTCGGCCAAATCTTCCAGCCATACGAGTGCCTCACGGTCGAGCTTTCCATGTTTTTTATTCGTATTAACCACGTGCAGAAGGCGGAAATAGTATTTGTCTGCCAAATCGAGATTGCCTCGTAGAATCGCTACATTAGCCAGACGTACGAGGGTTTCTTCCACCTGTGGACAGAATGGCGACAGTTTCTCAGCAACCAACAAAGCTTTTTCGTATGATCTGGTGGCGTCATCATAGCGCTCGTCGATTTCGGACTGCCACCCGGCATGCTTGAGTTGCAGCCACTCTTTTGGTGTAGATGAGCTTTGTGCCGTGATTGGAACCGAATACGAGGTCACAAAAAGTGTGAGCAAGGCAAGTATCGTTAGCACGCGACACGAAAAAATTCTGTGATTCGAGCGAATGAATCTGCTCACAGTGCCTGTGGTCAGTTGAGTCTAGTGTAAGAGTTGCGCACGCCAAAACGCAATTTCAAGACAAAGATACGCGAATGTGATTCCGGCTACGAAACTCGACATGATCAAGTGCCACACGAGATTGGTTTGTCTGAAGTTGAGACTCTTAATGACTCCGCAGCGAGAAGACAAAAAATACATGAGCGTTGCAAACGTCAGAGCGACGAGTCCTGTTCTCAGGACGCTCATGTGCACAAGGGTGGCTGCAAGAAGTGCCAAAGCTGAGCATGGCACCAACCAAGTCGAGAGAGCATCAGATTTTCTGAGATTGTGACCCTCGGAATCAATCGCCTTTTTCAGGTGTGAAAGGCTGCTTGTTACGCCTTGCCAGTACGTTTGGCGTTGAAAGGTTTTAGCCGGTGAGGACGCCGGTGTAGCAGGTGTGGAAGCAGATGTCGAAGCAGGTACCGGCTCGGTATTTTCACTCATGGCATCACCTGAATTTAGCGTTTGCCCCCTGGGAGGGACCTAAGAAAAATATGACTACCCCAGTTTTACCAATAGTGGGGGATTCTTAAACGCAGAAGGCACTGGGGCAGAGTTGATTGATTGGACATTGTTCGCAGTTTGGTTTGCGGGCATAGCACATGCGGCGACCGTGCCAAATCAAGGTGATGGAGTATTTCGACCAGTCTTGCTTCGGAAAGAGCTCTTGCAAATCGAGTTCAATTTTGTAAGGGTCGGAGTTTTGGCTGAATCCGAGGCGCTGGGTCAAGCGATTGACGTGAGTGTCAACAGTCCAGGATGGAACGTCAAAAACCACGCCAAGAACCACATTGGCGGTCTTTCTTCCGACGCCGGGCAGCTTCGTCAGCGTTTCCAGATCAGATGGAACCTCGCCATTATGGCGTTCAACCAGCGCTTGTGCACATGCCTGAATATTTGCAGCCTTGGCGTTGTAATAGCCAGTAGGTCTGATTATCTGTCGCACCTCTTCGGCGGGGGCCTCCGCCAGAGCTTTAGCTGTGGGGAACTTTTTGAAGAGAGTTGGCGTGACCTTATTGACTTGGTTATCGGTGGTTTGGGCAGAAAGAATCACCGAGATCAAAAGCTGGAACGTCGAGGCGTAATCGAGTTCGCATTTGGCGTCAGGATAGAGTCTGCACAGAGCGTTCATCATCTCTTGCGCTTGCTTTTTTCCGACAAGTTTGACTTTTAGGGTTGATTCTTTGCTCCCGGCAAGTGTCTGCTTTGGTTTCGATTTAGGTTTCGCCGCGGCTTTTGCAGGTTTCGCCGCGGCTTTTGCAGGTTTCGCTGCTGCTTTTGCCGGTTTCGCCGACTCTCTTGCAGGTTTGTCGGGCGCATTGGTTGAAGCTTTCTTCATGACCGTTTCTCGTTTATGACTGTGGCACCATAGTCTACTGATTCTGCAATCCAAACATCAAGCAGATCGTACTTGGCGCCACAGGTGCCTGAAGCGCACAAAATTGTTTCGGCTGTGAGCATTTCCCGGCGCACCATATGAGCCATCTCGTTGTTTGCAACCAATGCATAAAGCGTCGGACCGCTGCCGGTTAGATGGCAACACCACGCCCCCAGCTCGAGCACCTGTTTTCTGATTTTGAGCAGGTCGCGATGATGGGGAAAAACAACTTGTTCAAAGACGTTTCCAAAACCGCTTGCGGCCTTGTCGAATTCGCCCTGTTGGAGGAACGCAAGAATCTCGGAGGCATCCAAGTCTGGTGGGTAGATCTCACCGGCATTGTTCATTTCGTCGTAAGTTTTGTAGACCCAAGCGGTTGCAACGCCAAGATGTCTAGGTTTGATGATTACGAAGTTAAGCCGCTCGCCATCATAGTGTTGGGAGAGCTGATCGCCTTTGTAGGTTCCTAATCTGCGCCCGCCCACCAAGCTAAAGGGCACATCGGCGCCCAACTGCGAGGCGAGCTCGAGAAGTTCACTTTCAGGAAGTTTGCCTCCGGCGTACGTGTTGAGTGCGACCAGCGTGGCAGCGGCATTGGCGCTGCCGCCGGCTAATCCTGCCGCAATCGGAATTTTCTTATTAATATTGACCGAGATTTTTACTTTCTCAAGCTCTTTGACTGTCTCGACATAAAGCTTCGCAGCCTTAGCAATCAGATTGGAACCATCGAGTGGAAAGTCAGTTTTATGTATTGAATCTTGAATTTGAATCGTGATGTCAAAGCTTTCTGCATCAGCGAAATCGAAGGTAAGCTCGTCTTCGAGATTGATTGCTTGAAGCAGCGTTTCGACTGAGTGATAGCCGTCAGGTAAATCACCGGTGATGCTAAATGTCAAATTGAGTTTTGCCGGACAGCGTACTGTCAATCTTTGTTCAGTGGTGTTACGGACGATATCGCTTTTCACTGCGACTCTCCACTGCGGAGTTGTTCGATTTCATCTGCGAGCCTGGCGAATTGAGTAAGTGATAGGCGCTCGGCTCGTGTTTGAGGGTCGAAATTTACTTTGCGAAAGAGCATCGAAATCTGTTGATTGTCGAAGTGAAGAAATGAGAGGTTGTTTCTCAACATTTTCCTGCGTTGTTTGAAACCTGCTCGAATCAGTTGCCTGAGTAGGCGCGGATTGCGGCACGTGACCGAGGGGGATTCAAGTGGAACTAATTGTACAACGGCAGAAGTCACCTCAGGTACCGGAGAGAAGGCTGTAGGTGGAACTTGAAACAGAAGCTTGCTGGCAGCGTAGTAATTGATCAAAGTGCTTATTTGGCTGTAATCGTCGGAGCCGGCTTGAGCAGTCAACCTTCGAGCTACTTCCAACTGAACTGTCATCACGATTCGATCGATACGATGCAACCAAGGGCTCGGTGCGTCGATTTCTCCCAGCAGGCGAGCAATAATCGGCGTGGTAATTTGATAGGGAACATTGCCAACTACCTTAATGTTGTCAGACTTGATGTGACCAAGGTCGAAGTCCAGAAAGTCACCATGTATTAAGTGCACGTTGGAAGGAAGTCCGCGTTCGCTCAGGTAGTCAACGCAATCTGAATCAAGTTCTACTGCGGTTACGTGGGCTTTGCTTGGGGCCAAAAGGCGAGTGAGAAAACCCAGACCAGGACCGATTTCCAAGACGTGATCCGACGGCTTCAGCTCAAGCAGATCGACAATTCTTTCTAGATGTTCTAACTCCACCAGGAAGTTTTGACCTAGGCTTTTTTTTGCCCTGAAGCTGCTGGCTTCCTTAAGGAGTGAGTTGTTGTTGTCGGCATTGAGACGGCTAATTGTTCGTCTCCATCGATTTAGACACTTCCTGTGTCTTTCTGGCAGGTTTATCTTGAGTCTTGTGACTTCCGGATTGGCCTTGGTTAGGACCGTTGCCGTTGGCATCCTCGTCGTGAGTTGATTCCGGCGGCTCGTGCTTCGTCAGTCTCAATTTGATGATGCGATGCCTGTCTGATTCTTCGATAGTCAAAGTGTATCTATCGGTTACGACTTCGTCTCCAGGCTTCGGCTCTCTGCCTAACTGCCCGAAAACGTGACCGCCGATTGTATTGAACTCTTCATCTTCAATATCTATTTTGAGCAGATCGTTGGCTTCTTCCAGTGAAATTCTTGCATCGACAATAAAGGTTCCATCTGGTTGCTCTTGAACATATTCTTCGACAATCTCGTGCTCGTCTGCTATGTCTCCAACTAGTTCTTCAAGCAGATCTTCAAATGTCACCATGCCTCTGGTGCCGCCATACTCGTCGACAACGATGGCCATGTGGGTTTTGGTTTTCTTGAATTCTGTGAGCAAGTCTGCGAGGTTTTTGTTTTCAGGAACAATCAAAACTTTGCGAGCCAGTTCTCTGACTTGCGTCATTTCCTTGTGTTCGGTAAGCGCGCGCAGTCCGTCTCTTATGTGCACCAAACCAAAGATGTTGTCGATGTCTTCTTCATAAACAGGAATTCGCGAGTGCCCGTGCTTTAGTGCCAAGTCGACGAATTCTTTTACTGTATTGCTGGCTTTCACGACAATCATGTCCGTGCGTGGCGTCATGATTTCACTAGCCACGGTATCAGCGAAGTCGAAGACGCTGTGGAGCATTTCTTCTTCTTCCGGTTCTAACACGCCTTCTTCATGGCTAGCCGACACCAGCATTTTGAGCTCTTCTTCAGAGTGAACGAAGTGATGTCTGGGTGGATCTTTGACTTTGAAAAGCCGCAAAATGAATGTTGTCGATTCGTTGAGCAAAACCAGAAGCGGACCAGTCACCGTGCACCAGAAATGCATCGGATAAATGGTCATCATGATCATGCTTTCGGCGCGTTGAAAAGTCCACGTTTTTGGAATCAACTCACCGAAAATAGTCTGAATATATGCAGTCAAAGTGAAGGCCAAAAACCAGCACAGACCCCTAAGCACACCTACGATTTCCACCGACCAACCGGATGCGGTGCCGTACTCTTTTACTTGTCTAGTCATCTCTTCGACGAGCGCATTTTCGCCGACAGCGCCAAGTAGGAGTGTGGCGATTGTGATGCCGAGTTGGCAGGCAGAGATGAAGGTATCGGGCTCAGCCAGGTAAGTTTGGACAAGCTTGGCGGTATTGTTGCCTTCTTCTGCGAGCTGATCGATTCTGGTTCTGCGGACGCGCGCCAGAGCCATTTCCGCAGCAACGAAGAATGCAGTGAGAAAGATAAGAAGGGGAATCAGCAGGGCGTTTTGCAAATGCCAATGAAAAGCATCTTCTAGATGCTTTGCTCCTTTATTGGATCAAACACGAAAACATACTGCCGGCGGTCTTTTGTGACCAGGCTACCGGCGACACATATTGTGGATTCCGATAAAAAGGCAGTTTGCTTCGACGTGCACCACTGAGGAGGGTCGTCTGTATTCTTTTCTACGCTGCTGCTTTGAGAATCTTCCATAGATAGATCGTTTGTTCTGCCAGGTTTCGTTGGTAAGGGGAAATAGTCATGACACAACGGAGGTTACCGGAGACGTCAGGCCAACGAAAGTTAAACTAATCCTACCATAAGTGATTTTCCGTAAAAGCCTGGTGTCATGCCTTGAAAGTTCCCAAGGATAATAGTTTTGAGATTTTGCAAGCCGACAAAGATGTCAAGAGTTATCAGATGCCCGAGTCTGACCAACTTCTTGGCTGGAGTTGTGCCGATATCGGTACAGCCGCATATGAGTAATGTTACTTTCCGGAATTTCGAATTGAGGTTATCAAGAAATTATGGGCGCAAGCAGGTGCCTGTGGGATAATCGCCGCAGGCAGCAAGCAAGGAGAGGGCTTTTGAGACGCCGCACCACAATTGTTTTTTTGACCTTGGCTTTTCTGGCTACTGGACAAACAGGCTTCGCCCAAGAAAGGACGAACGATGATGAGCAATCGGGGACTCTAAAGGGCAAGGTGGCTCAAGAAACAGTCAGTACGGTAAGTGCCGGCTCCGGTGGCAATCGTCCGCGCAAACTTGCAATGGTTGCACCACGCAACAAATCCACAGAATCAAAGGAACATTCAAAGCCTGAAGGGCTGGCGTTTGGCGGGGGGTGGCGCCCGCAGATTCCCGAGACTATCACTATAAAAGTGCCGCGTGATTTGAGCAACGCAGCCGATGTCTGTGTAGTGGCTGCTAGGCGCATGGCTATAAACGCTCAAAAGAACGCCGGCGAGATGTACAAATGGTGGGGCAAGTTTTTCAGACAGATGCACTCGGCGCCGATGGTTACTCCTGGAGGCGCCTATTTGAGCAGTCAGCCAGTGCCGGCAACGCCTGCTAAGATGTACTACACGCATGAAGGTCGGCTCAAGACCGTGGTCTCGCGGTAGGTAAACAACGAATTTGAAAACCGGGGCGATTTGGCAGCCATACAGGGTTTGTCTTTTTGCTTTGAGT
>CAZCZI010000017.1:21305-42852 GCA_964503045.1 uncultured Candidatus Obscuribacterales bacterium | reverse complement strand
GCAGCCATACAGGGTTTGTCTTTTTGCTTTGAGTTTTGCTGAACAGGGTCTGTAAGCGCGGAAACGTCGCGTCCGATTCCTCCTGAACAGGGCTGGTAAGCGCGGCTTTTGCGGGGCGGCAATCCTAAGCCAGTTGTGCAATCCGGCGGTCAGGAGGAAGGCGCTTACATGGCTTGTTCAGCAAAGAGCTACGAAAAAATTTTGGACCCTCAAGGTCTCGAAATTCGCCTACCGAAATTCGCCTACCGAAGTTAGGCTAGGCAACCTCGCCTAGGCTAGGCTTCTGAAGCCCGCCAGGCCTGAGCCCAGAGCACCGCGCTTATGACTTGGGCTGCAAAGTACACCGACGGAATGATGAAGATTCCGATTATGGTGATTGAGGGAATGATGAACGCCAATGAGTGCAGTCCAATTCCCAAAAGCCAAGCTTGAATGAATGGCATGGGTTTCTGCTTGATGCGCTTGAGCACCTTGAAGAGGGCGAAGCCGCCTGCAATCTTTTCTTCAACGGCAAAATTGGTCATCAACACAGCCGAGACAACGGAGACAATCAGCCACGCGATAGAGACAACCGTGATGGAAGATAGAGACCAAGTCAGATAGCGGCGATCAAGCACATTCATGGCGCCAATGGTGTCGCCAATCATCAGGGTCAAGGTCGCGATGGAAAGCACCAAACCATACTGCCCGGCTACGATGGCAAACCAGGTCATGCCTGAAATAAACAGGTCCATCCAGTACTTCCACTCGGGCAACTTCTCGGCGCTTCCAACCTTTTCGCGAATCGTGCGCAGGACGAAGCCCATATTCATGGCCCAAATGCAGATGCAAATCGGGATGAGCAGCGGGTTCATGGCCAAGACTACGAGTGATGCTGCATTGAGAACGCCACCCAAACCTGTTTTGAACATCCAGTCCGAGTCCTGAAAGTACGCCTTCACGGCATTGGAAGGGTCGAGCCCGGACATCGGGATCACGGCATGAACAACGGTTTTCTCGGACTTTTCAGCACCAGAAGTTGGCTTGGTATCTTTCCTGTCTCGCTTTCTTCTGCCCACAGCTACCTCAGGCCGAAACCTGGGTTGATGACCCGATAATGGTTTCCAACGATTTTACATGTTCCAGTTTTTTGAGAGTTTTGGTATCGGTCATATTAAAAGTGACCGGCGTGATTGAGACTTTCTTGTGCGCGACTGCAACGACGTCGGTCGTGTCTGCTTCGCCTTCTTCGATGGGGTGCCCGTAGAGCCAGTAATAATGCCGCCCTCGCGGGTCGGTTCGCTTTTCGAACATGTCGTTGTACATGCGCACTCCCAGCTCCGTAACGGCAACGCCGGAGAGTTCTTCGAATGGGCAAGCCGGAATGTTGATATTCAAAAGAGCGCGTTCAGGCAGATGAGCCTTGGGCAAAACCTTGAGAAACCGCGCTACCACCTCGGCTGCAGATGCATAGAATTTCTTCTCTGGTTTCATGACGCTTACTGCGATGCTGACGAGACCCATGAAGGCGCCTTCCATCGCCGCTGCAACCGTGCCTGAGTAGAGCACTTCGCTGCCAAGGTTCGGGCCGCTGTTGATACCCGATATGACTAGATCCGGAGGCTTGTCGAGAAGTTGGCTGACCGCTAACTTTACACAGTCGGAGGGGGTTCCCGTGGTCGACCATGCGCCTTTCAGCCTTTCGTCAAGCTCGACTTCGTGCACTCTCAAAGGCTTATGGAGCGTCAGTGAGTGCCCGGTCGTGCTGCGTTCGCGATCGGGAGCGACGACATAAACCTCGTGCTGAGGCTCTTGGGCCAGCCGTGAGGACAGCGCGCGGATGCCCGGGGCAAATACTCCGTCGTCATTGGAAATCAAGATTCTCAAAGCGGTCTCCTTGGTGTAATGCTGAGCATTGTACTTAGTTTCAAATGCGCATTTATGACAGCCGCTAGCGCGCTGGGACAACCTAACGCGTGCCAGCCCGCTGCAAAATGTAGTACTATGCACTGTGCATTGCCACGGGCTGTTTTGCTAAGTAGACAGCGTGAGCATTTTTTAATTGGAGCCTTACATGCTGGACTTTGATCGCGCCGGTGAATCGCTGTTGAGAGCGCTTCAGTACGCTGTGGAAGAATGCGCGTCAATTGGCAATCAGTACATCTGCACCGAGCACCTTTTGCTTGCGCTTACGCGTGACGAAGAGAGCACCGCCGCGCAAGCCTTTGCGACGATGAAGATCGACGAGGAGACGACGCGCAATGAGGTAGAAAAGCAGCTCAAAGAGAAAACCGAATCTGAGCTTCTCTACACCGATCGCCCCGATTTGATTGATTCTCACTTGCATAAAAGTGGTCAATCGGAAGTCTCCGGGTTGAGCGATTTGTCAATGCAAGCCTTGAGACGGGCTGAAAGTTACTCGCTATTTTTCGGTGTCGACACGGTCGAACCGGAGCATTTGGTGCTTGCCCTTCTCGATCTTCCAGACGCTGGAGCGATGAGGGTGTTGGAAGACTTGGGTGCCAATTTCACTTTCTTGCGCCGCCAAATCATGCAGTTTATGGCTCACGATCTTAGCTTGTATCAAGAGCTGCCATCACTGAAGGAAACAACAATCAACGGTCTGCGCGAGCTTATCGATCGCAACTACTTCGGTGTCACTCAGCTGCAAGAACTCTCCGGTAAGAGCCGACATCCGCTGCAGCACTTGCCGGCGCGCAGTGAGATCGTGCACATGGTTTGCGTCGGTTACTTTTCTGATTTCTTGTTCAATCAAGTCGCGTTTCGCAGATATCTATTGGAAGAAACGTTGGAATTGCTCGGACAAAGAACCGGACCTCTCGATAAAGAGCAGACGGCGTCAATTGTTTCGAGCAGCGCTCAAAACCTGCGTGCTGAAGTTCGCGGAAGCATCGAGTATATGCTCACGAATGAGTACCGCATGTTCAGTCACATGATGGACGAAGCCGAGTATGACCTCATCGGCAGTGTCATCGAAGATTTGTGGTGGGCTCAAGGCGAAGAGATTGCAGTGCACGAATTGTTTGATGAAGCGCTTGACGATCACCGGCGTAAACATCTTCTTAATTTGCAAAAACGACGATTGGAAATTTCGCAGCGTCTCACCAAACTCAAAGAGAAGCTCGACGATACGATAAGGCAGTGTTTCTGGCGCCGCTCTGCATCGGCCTAGCTAGAAATTTAGACGGGCATTGCGCAGAAAACGGCGATTCACCAAAGGAGGGTGGCGACCCATGATGCATCGGATCACGTCCGTTACCGCCGTATCGGTATTTCTTGTCTTGATTGCCGCTTTGTCGACAACTATTGGTAGTGCCCTTGCAGCAGAAACAAATTCGTCGAATTTGGCCGATACGCCAAGCAGCGTTGCTCATCCACTTGATCCGCTGACCAAGGAAGAGCTGAAAAACGCGGTCAAAATTCTGAAAGCGGAAGGAAGGTTTGGCAAGGACTGTTCCCTCGTCTTCGTAGGAGTGAAGGAACCGACCAAGGAAGAGATTCTGCTGTTCTCGCCCGGAGACAAAATTCTGCGCAAGGCCTTTGCCATCATATATGATATCAAGCTAAACAAGACCTATGAGGCGATTATCGATCTCGACGAGACTAAATTGATTTCGTGGAAGATCAAAGAAGGCATCCAGCCAATGCAGCTGGAGGAAGATACTCCGATTGGTGCGCAACTGCTGTCTGCCAGCGACGAATGGCGCAAGGGGTTAGAACGTCGTGGCGTCAAATCGATGGACGATGTTCATTTGGAAATGTTTGTAGTCGGCAATCCGGTTGGAATAACCAATCCAAATAAAGATCGACTCTTGCGAGCGTATCCGTACTACCGTGTCAGAGGCAACAACTCCTTTGGTGAGCCAATCGAGGGCTTGTCGGCGCTGATAAATTTGACCACTCGCAAGATTGAAATTCGCGACACAAACACAGTTATTCCTCTTGCCGGCATTCACTCCAACTATTTTTCAAACAAAGAAGTAGGCGAGATGCGCAAGTCGGCGAAGCCGCTTATCACGACGCAGCCGGAAGGACCTTCATTCGAGATACGCGGACACGAGTTGCTGTGGCAGCGGTGGCGCATGCGCTTCGAACTCGATGCTCGCGAAGGCCTCGTGCTTCACACGGTCGGGTACGAGGACGAAGGCAAACTGCGCAAGATCTTGCACCGCGCTGCGATTTCAGAGGTCTCTGTGCCCTATGGTGCTCCCGGACACGATTGGGTGTGGCGGTCTCCCATCGATGAAGGAGAGTACGGGCTAGGGCGTCTGACCACGTCTTTGCGGCCCGGTCATGAGGTTCCTGCTTATGCTACGGTTTTGGATGATCCATACATGAATAGCGTCGGAGAGTTGAAGATAAAGCCAGGCGCGATGGCGATTTGGGAACAAGACGGCGGCATTCTCTGGGAGCACCATGACGATGACGCCGATCGCACAGATACGCGACGGGGACGCCAACTCGTGATTGGACACATGTTTACGCTCGGCAACTATGATTACTTCACGCAGTGGCTGTTCAATCAAGACGGTTCGATTGAAGTCAAGCTGACGCTAAACGGAGATGTGCTTGCACAGGGAGTCAAGTCGGAAACTTGCGAAACTTGCGAGCAAGAGCCGAGTGCAGAAGGTGTAATATCACCAAAAGGTGCTGAACGCTATGGAACTTTGGTGGCGCCAAACCTTGTCGGAATCAACCATCAGCATTTCTTCTGTTTCCGCCTGGATTTCGACATTGACGGCAGAGAAAATCGCATTTACGAAATGAATGTTCGCCCAGTGTCTGAAGGGCGCGGTTATTCTCAGCAAAACACCTTTATTCTGGAGAAGACATTGCTGCGCAAAGAGGAAGAAGCGCGAAGAGATCTCGATGAGCGAAGCAATCGCTGCTGGAAGGTTCTCAATCACACGGCAAAGGGCTATCTCGGGCACTATCCGGGTTACGTCCTTGAACCCAGCACCAACGCTTATCCGTACAGCCACAAAGACTCATTCAATCGAAAACGTTCTGGATTTTTGGAGAATCATTTCTGGGCCACTCGGTTCAGCAACGACGAAATGTATGCAGCCGGTGACTATCCAACCTCCAGTCTAGGTGGTCAGGGACTGCCCTCCTGGAGTGACGACACCTCGATTGAAGATCAAGACGTGGTTGTCTGGTATACGGTTGGAATCACTCACACCCCACGTGTTGAAGACTGGCCTGTAATGCCGTCTGCACATATGGGATTTAAGATTGCGCCGGATGGTTTCTTCAAGCGCAACCCCGCACTCGATTTGCCTGAGGCGGCCACGAGATAGAATTGCAGAAGCTTCACACTATATGTGGTGCCACATCTGAATGAATCTTGGTAATCTCGAACTAAGTTTTGTTTCTAATACCGCAAAACGAATGGACACTTCAAACAGAATGCCTTTGCAAAGCAGACAGGGCGGCCCTCGATATCAAGCCCTTCTTGATAGCTGCATTTTAGTGTGCCACCACATTGCGGACATTCGAGATCTCTTTCGCCGTCCAGGATTTTGCCTGCTAACTCTGCCGAAATCTCTCTGTCTCGGACTTCCTGAGACAGTGAATCCGCCGATGGTCTGACTTCAACTTCCTGCAAAAGCTCGGGCTCTACATTGAGTGCTTTAGCCAACAGCTGCCTGTCGCTTGCCGACATCCAACCTTCCAGTCCGGATTCCAGTCCTTCAATTCGATCGACTGTGAATCGAGACAGTCTCGACAGATCCAACACAGTGAGGTTGCGCAACTCACGAAGTTGCCGAATTCGCCGGGAGAGCGTATCTTCCAGCTTTACCATACGTGGCAGCGGTTTGAACTGTTTCATCTTCCTCTTTGAATTCGCCTATGCTAATCCAAAAGGAATTGTACAGCGTAAATAATCGATTCTCAGTTGTTCCTGATTTATTTCTTGACTTGACGCGGCTTGCGAGCACTTGTGCGCACCGAGGTCACTTCGTTGTTTTCGTCAACCGTGAAGTCTTGCTCGACAATTCCCAAGACATTGTCTTTCATGTCGCGCACGACGCTTCTGTAATAGAAGCCTTGGGCGGTCTTTTCCTTGGTCTGGTTGTAGCTCAAGTCTCCAAGTTTGGCATCATGAATAATGAAAGTGGCTTCTAGCCTTCTGTTTCCGGGATTGCCGATGTTTTCTCTTCCGGCATTCATCTCATCTCCTGCGGGACGAGCATGTCTTTTGGGCTGTCCATTTGGATCTCTGGCGATCTGTCCATCACTCGTGACAATTTCAGAAATGGCAGGTTCATAAACCTGAATTGGCTTACCTGCTGCGTCCTTTCTGGCATACCCGACATTGAAGAGGTCACTGCGACCCATAACTGAATCCCAGTTACTGGCCTTCAGGTGAAACTCATCTTTCTCGACTTTTGCTGCGGCACCCGTCCCGTGGGTAATCGTGAAATCACCGTCTAACGAGATGCTCAATAGTCCGTTAGAGCCTTTGGTCGAACCATCAACCACCATTGTCGACTTTTGGTGGGTTTTGTTGTTTTCAGTGTCGAACTTGAGTCCCTTGTCCGTCTTCGTCGCAGTGCTCGTATAGGCAGATTCAACGCCTTCGGCAATGAGGGCACGCATTGGCTCGTCTCTCAGTGCAGCCAAAGCCACTTCAGTGCGTGCAATGCCCGTCTCGATGTTTTTTTGCTTTTGTTCTTGTGCTTGGTCGCCCATGGTTGATACCTGTTGATTGCGGAAAGAATCGGGGTGAAGTCAGAATATGATGACTCGCAGCCGACGTCAGTGGGGAAAGTACGAAGCGGAACTTTAAACCTAGACTTAGTTGATATACCACCAATGTCAGGTTCTTTATTCCTTTTGGGATTAGAAGGGTAAATATAGAAAGTAATCTTGGGTTTGATTTGGATGGAACCAAAGAAGCGAGATCATGATTTCCTCGAGGCGGAAGAAGTAAAACTTCGTTCGAGTGAAGAAAGAAGAGCTGAAGCTGACAATTCAGCCGACATCGGGATGCATACTGCCAAAGTAATGGCAGATCGAATCAACTTTCACATGCAGCCATCGGCGGATTCGGATGATTTACAAGTTTCGAAATCCGGTAAACAACAGGGAGATCCCAAAATACGAAAAGTGGTTGCAGCAGCCCTGGTTGCAAGCTGTCTTGGTTCTCTGACTGTGTGGTGTCTGGCACTCCCGTATCTGAAAGTCGGCAAAACAGAAGAATTGCCAGCAAAAGGCACCTCAGAAAGGTTGCAGAGGATGCACAACGACGAAAAATTATGAATGCAGAGAATGTTCTGCGGCAATTACAAGCTCGATTGTAACCCGCCTTCTTGCGCTAGTCCTGTTGAATAATTCAAACTCAGCTCGAAAATCCCAACCCGAACGCATCGAGCATTTTCAAAATCGTGTTCGGCTTCTCGCCTTGATCGACGCGCCGAAGTGAGCTTGTGACAAGGTTTACGGAAAGCGATCTAAGTGGTTCCGGCGGATATGGAAACGGCTTGTGAGTCACCATTTTCAGTGTCAACAAATCACTCGGTTTCGACAATGCCATGTGAGCAAGAATTTTTCCTGCCAACCTTGTCGTCCCAATTCCATGACCCGTATAACCCAATGCATACAAAATGTTGCCGCCATTGAGAGACCCGAAAAACGGCGTCAGACGAGTGGTTGATGCAATAGGACCACCCCACTGGTATGGAAAGTTCAATCCTTCCAATTGAGGGAAGTGACGTCGGAAACTGCTTAGAAGATCATCGTAATGACGTTGCGAGTGATCGCAAGATTCATCGACGCGATTGGGTGCATAGTACATCGCTTCGCTGGTGCCCCAGAGAAACCGGTTGTCGGCAGTAAGGCGGTAGTAATTGAAGAAAGTTCTGCCATCGGTGACTCCTTGACGATTGCGCCAGCCGATGGAGGTCATCATCTGATCCGACATCGGATCGCTCACTAAAACGTAATCGTACAGAGGGATAAAATGCCAAAGCAATTGGGGAAACAAGTGATGCGTATAAGCATCAGTCGAGAGCAGTATCTTTTCGGCTTGGATGGAACCACCGGTGGTGAGCACTTTGGAGCCATCAAATCCGGTGACTTTCGTTTTCTCATAGAATCTGACGCCGAGTTCTAAAGACTCTCTCTTTAGTTTGTCTACAAGCTTGATTGGGTCAACAATTCCGCCACCAGGAACAAATAGGCCACCCAGATAAATCGGTGAATTGAGTTCAGCCCTAATTTCGTCGGCAGACAAGAATTTGTAGCCTTCCAAACCAAGGCTGGTGGCAGTTTCTGCACCATGTTTCATCTCTTCCAGATGAGCCGGTGTGAGCGCCACATTGAGTTGACCGGTTCGCTCAAAATCGCAACCTGATGCGAACGCTTCCATCTCGTCAATGTTCGAGATTCCCAAGCGCATCAAGCGTTCTGCCTCTTCGCGACCGAAGTGCGAGATTGCCAGCGCATGCGAATGATCGATGCAATTGCTGACCATGCCCGCGTTGCGACCGCTTGCGCCGTACCCTACGACGCCTTGTTCTACAAGAGCCACATCGGCATTGACGTCCAACTGTTTGATAAACCAAGCGCTCCACAGTCCGGTAAATCCCCCGCCGACAATGACAGTTTGAGCTTTCGAGTCTGCCTGAAGGGGCAGGCTGGGTTGATAATTCTTTCGAGAGGCTAGCCAGTAGCAGGATTGCTCTATTGGAAGCATGATGATGAAAAGTTTGTCGAGAAAACGCAGATTATAATTGGTATTTGCGTAAGTTTCTAATTTCACGAGCAGTTTAATGCAACCGCACCTAGAACGCCGCTCAACGGCATCAAGCACGGAAAGGGGACGCCAGTCCTCAAACGGGGCGACCCCGAGCGCGCCGGTCGGTGTTGACGCATTCAAGCAACTCTTAATCAAGCACGGACAACGCTTTGTCAAAGACGGCAAGCCGTTTTGTCTTGCCTCACTTGAAATTCTTGAATACGAACATGTGAAACGGTCTAAGGGCGCGGCACTTGCAGATGATCTCGATCAGCTCGGCAGGCTCGTGCTGAAGCATCAGCTTCGTGCTGACGACCGCGTGTGCGCAGCGCAGCCGGGTAACTTCCTCGTACTTTTGCCCGATACGTCAATCGAAAACGGTCGCAAGGTCATGGAGCGCATTTTGCACAAGCTCAATTCCAGCAATCGCAAGCGCAATTCGGCAAAAAACAGAGCAAGCGGAGTTTATCAAGTAGTATGTACCGGCTCCTCATCGGTCGAGCGAATCGGTTCTGAGCCTTCCACAACTGCAGTTAGAGAGTTTCATTTGGAAGCACTTGTCGAGGCGGTCGGTTATCGTGTCGACCTCTCAGGCACGATCTGCAAAGCAGTTTACGATCCCAGCGCTTCCGATTCTCAAGGCGCGAAATTTTCGGGCAATTTGGAGCTGTGGCTGCAACGCTACAGCGCAGGTTGCGAATGGGCGCCAGAGTTTGAAATCGATGGATTTTCGGTGACAAGCGCCCTTGCCCAAGATGATTGGGTGCCAGGAAAATGTGTCGTGCTTAGGGCGATTCGGTCAATTGACGAGTCGTGGCAGTTAGACGGTGATGGTGTGGAGGAACTGTTGAAACGGCTCAGAGTGCTGCAATCTATCGAGCATGCCGGGCTGTCGAGCGTTCAAGATTTTCACATGGCAGCCAAGACAGCGAGAGGCAGCATCATCATTTATGTCGTCGAAAGGGTGCCAGACGGTAAATCGCTCTGTGCAAACACCAAGATGTCGCCAAGCGAGGCTTGCGAACTCGTACTTCAAATGGCGAATCTTGGAATTTTCTTGCAGAGTCTCGTGCCGCCAATTTCGCCGGTTGACTTTTCAAGCACGCACGTTGCCAGAACAGATGATGGAAGTTTTGTTTTGACCGATTATCAGGTGCCATATTTGATTCAGGCGCTTAAAGCAGGCAATTCTCGCAGCTCAGGGCTAAAGACGGAGTTGTCGCTTGGCAGTCTTGGCAAGTTGGTTGATGCGCTAAAGCGCACATCACCCGAGCATGATAAAGTTTTGAGCGATCTTGCCGAGAGACTTTTGGCTAGCCCTGTTGCCGACACGCTGAATTCCATGTTTAAGGTCAGAGCAGAGGCACAGCGCATCTTGCAGCGGATGCAACGCCAATAAGCAAAAGTGCAATAGTGCATCCCGATTTCGCTGCCGCGACCTCCTTAATTGTCTATGCTGGATTTCACAAAGCTGTTAGAGCAGATTGACGCCGTTGGCATAGAGAGCCTCGTCGATCGGTTTTCCTATATGGAGACTCTGGCAAACGCACAAAATGTGTTTGATGAAGCTCAAAAGAAACCGGAAAAATTTGAAAGCAAGCAAATCAACAATGCTTCATTTGCCTTGTGGCCTGTTGCATTGCCGCTTGAACCAATCGATACGGCAGAATTGGTTAAACCGGTGAGCCACTCGGTTACTGTCGTGGGTGTGGATGGCTCTCAGATACTGCCTTCGCATCACGAAGTTCACAACTGTTATCTGTTGAATATTGGAATTGCCGTAATTACCTATGCCCATAAACCGATCCACGCTGCAATTTTGGAAACTTCACCGCGTCTTTACCATCGTCCTGAAGATTTGTATCCGCTTGTCGATCGAAGAAGAATGCACATAGACGAGCTGTACGTGTCGCTCGAACGTGGACTACTTGAGTTGGAAATGCTTGCCGACAAGTCTATACAGATGAAAGAACGAGCATTGCCGGTGGTGGCGCTGTACGACGGGTCGCTAATCTCGTGGTCTGCCGAGAAGATGCCGCCGGGATATCAAGAAAGTTATTTCGAGCGCATGGATGTGGCGTTGGAACGGTTTAGACAAGCCGGCATTCCGATTGTCGGATATCTCAGCCACAGCCGCAGCTCCGACATTATCAACTGTTTGCGAGTCTTTGTTTGCCCGTATGAAGTAAGTCACTGCAGAGTGCATTGTGGTCATCTCAACGAAGAGGAATTTCCATGCTCGTCGGTTTGGCCGCTTGCCGATCGACAGCTTCTGGAGAGCCGTCTGGACTACTTCGAGAGATCATGTGTCTTCGCTAGTGGTGCCAGTGCATCCAAGATGATGGCAAGCAAAAACAATGCTTGCTTTAGCTATGTTCGATTTGACAGTGAAGTGGCAAGGTTAGAGTTTCCCCGCTGGGTCAAAGACTCGAAAGAGTTGTTCGACATGGCTTTGGGTGCGGTTGCCTCGCAAGTGGAAAAGGGGCAGGGCTATCCTGTTGCCCTGCAAGAAGCGCACCATCTTGCCGTAATTCGCGCGGGCGATCGTCAGACCTTTTTTGACTTGATGACAAAGCACCTCGTGTCGATCGGTGCCGATCGAATCCACGTAAGCCCAAAGGAATCCCGCAAACGAACCGGCTTTATTTAAGAGGTATCAGACCTTGTCGAATCAAGTGGTAAAAATTTCTCCATCTGATTTGTGGCGGTGGGACGGAAAAATCGATCGAGGCCCTTATTTCATTCTTGGGCTGTCGTTGCTGATTATCAAAATATTTCTCGATCGCTGGGTGAGCGAGACGTTCTTTCATCGCTCTTGGTCTTTACTTGAATACATTGCTCCTGGGGCAGGTTTTGCAATCACTGCGCTATCGCAGGCCGATAGGCTTTTCTATTTGACGATGCTTCTCATTTCATTGCCGTTTGCCTGGACCGGAAGCGTACTCACCATAAGAAGATTGCGAGGCGCCCAGTTGCCACCGTGGCTGGTTCTCTTCTTTTACGTGCCGGTGGTGAATCTTATCTTCTTTAAAATACTTACCTGGGTACCTTCGAAATCAGAAGAGGAGGTGCTTGAACTGCCCGAAGGCGAGGGAGGCGACCGAATGGCTTTGCCCGCGCCGGAAGCGCCCGCTCCCAGAATCGCACAAGATGCCCCGGGTATCCGAGACGTCGATAAGGCACATCCACAGAAGCACGAGGGTGAGGTATTGCCACCGGTGCCCGAGAGCAAGGAGGCACCGGAAGCCAAGGCACTGCCGGCGATGCCCGAGTCTCGGACGACACCCACCATTCCTCGTCGTGATGACTTGCCTGAACCCACTAGGGTTTCGGATTCTGAATTACCTAAATCAATGCAGCCCGCTCATGCAGCCGGACGATCATCTCTCAAATGGGACAAGAAGCAGAAGTTTCTCGACCGAATAATTCCTGAAAGTGATACGGGTGCGATGTTCATTTCGGCACTGCTTCCGGTGCCGATCGGAGGTGCGATTTGTTATCTGTCCACTTTCATTCTCGGCAGTTATGGCTGGGGCTTGTTTGTTGCCCTTCCCTTTGCCGTATCGGTCGTCGCACCGCTGCTTTATGCGCACCACCAGCGGCGTCGTCTTCTGGAGTGCATGCAAAATGCTTGCTTGAGTATTTTTCTTCTCTCTTGCGGTTTGTTGCTGTTCAGAGCCGAGGGCATAATTTGCTTGATTATGGCGGCGCCAATCGGCCTAGGCATCGCCTGCCTCGGTGGACTTCTTGCATATTCGATACAAGGACGCGTTCGTGAAACGCATCAGCTCCCCAGAATCGTGAGCAGCATTTTTATTCTCGTAGCTGCACTTAGCGCGCTCGATCAAAGAGATCCGAGTGGTTTTCCGACTTATAAGGTTACAACATGCATCGATATCGACGCACCGCCCGAAAAAGTCTGGAAGCACGTGGTTGCATTTTCTTCCATGGGTCCGCCCTCTGATTTTCTGTTCAAAGCCGGAGTTGCTTATCCGACCTACGCAAAAATCCACGGACATGGGCCAGGAGCCGTCAGGCATTGCGTTTTTTCAACCGGTACGTTTGTCGAGCCGATTCATGTATGGAACGAACCAAATCTTTTGAGGTTTTCCGTCACCTCTCAGCCGATGCCGATGCGTGAGTTGTCTCCATATGATATTCATCCTCCGCATCTAAATAACTATCTTGTTTCCAAGCAAGGAGAGTTTCTTCTGACTGAAACCGCAGGTGGTGGTACGCGCGTTGCCGGCACAACTTGGTATCAAAACCGAATGTCGCCGGGGCCTTATTGGCAAATATGGTCTGACGGCATTATTCATAAGATTCACGGACGCGTGCTCGATCACGTCAAGGCGCTAGCCGAAGGCAAAGAGCAGCCGGCACGGGAATTAACAATGTCTGCCGACGAGCATAGATAGAATGGCTGCATTTTCCACTATTATGGAAGAGGGCACATTCGGACTAATTGTTTCATCAAAGTGGAGCGACAAATAAAGTGAATTACAAGGGCTGGCAAGCGATTTACATGTGTTGGTTCTCGAAGGATTTGTATCGAGCCGTTGTGTCGCAGTGGAGGGGAGTCGGATATCTTTATCTGTTTACACTCCTTCTTTCCGTCGTGCTGATTATTGCAGTGACGCTGCATTACCAGATGCACCAGGCAGTTAAGTATGTGGAACCAATGATAAATCAAGTGCCAACCATGACTTTGGCACAAGGAAAGCTGAAGATCGACAAGCCATCCCCGTATTATCTGAAAGAACAAAAGACGGGAACCCCAATCGTCACCTTTGACACCGATGACAAGATCACGGAATTAGAAGGTGACGCCGTCGGCATTCTGGTTAACAGCACACAACTGACCATCAAAAATTCCTCCAAAACCGAGATTGTTGAACTCAGTAAATTTCCTGATGGAGAGATGACTCCGGATATGCTTCGATCGGGTTGTGAGGCGGTCGTCAATTGGGGAGTGCCAATATTTATGGGATTCTGCCTCGGGTTTTTCTCGATTTTCTGTGCAATACAGTCGCTGATTTACGCAGGAATCGGCATGGGATTTGCCAAGGTAACGAACACGAAACTCACCTACGGTGAGTCAATTCGGCTGTCAGTTGTGGCAATGACACCGGTGATTCTCATACACGGCATTTTGTCGATTTTTTCATTTTCGATTTCGCCCCTTTTGTGGAACACTGTCGCTATTCTCATAACAATCGGCTACCTTTATTTCGGCGTGTTTGCCAATTCCCCGGAGCAAAACCCCGGCAGGCATTCTAATTCAGGCTCGAGCACTCCGCCTGCCAACCCGACGTTCTAAAAAGCTTGCAAGATGTTCATCTAGAAAGCGTTATTAAATAGTCGTTTTGTGCGATTGACAACCTCTTGCATGCTAGGATCTGGCTCGTTCGACGAGTAAAAAGGGAGGATTTTCCATGTCGGCGGTACTGGAAAAGCTCAAGTCTCATCCTTTGGCGGATATTGCCAATAAAGTCTATGCGGGCGAGCGCATCACTCGCGACGATGCAATTCGTCTCTATGAGTCTGACGACATTGCTGCGGTAGGAGCATTGGCTGAGTTCGTTCGCAAGCGCAAAGCCGGCGAAGAAAAAGAACACTACGTTTACTACTGCCACAACATGCATTTGAACCCCACCAACTTCTGTGTGGAAACATGCCGTTTTTGCTCATATGCAAATCCAGTAGAACGAGAAAAGGCCTACACTTGGACAGTCGATCAAGTTCTTGAAGTTGCAGCAAAAGGCGTGCAGCTAGGCATCACCGAGATTCATATGGTTGGCGGTCTGAATCCCGCCTGTGATATCAACTACTATGAGGACGTCTTAAGAGGCATCAAGGCTCGCTTTCCGCATATTCACATGAAAGCGATGACTGCAGTCGAGATAGAATATCTGGCAAATCTCGAAGGCATCTCCTATGAAGAAACCCTCAAACGCCTGATAGCAGCCGGATTGGACTCAATGCCGGGTGGCGGTGCCGAGATATTTGATGATCAAGTCAGAGAGCGAATGGCGGTGAAGAAAACTCCGGCATCGGTCTGGCTCGAAATTCATGGAATCGCGCACAAACTCGGCTTGAACACCAATGCCACCATGCTTACCGGCATCGGTGAAAGCGTTGAAAACAAGATCGATCACATGCTTCTTTTGCGGGAGCAACAAGACAAAAGTGGCGGATTCTTATGTTTCATTCCCCTCAAATGCTATTACGAAGGCACCACCATAGCTGGTGAAGTGACCGAGCCAAGCAATGTTGATCTGCTCAAAGACGTAGCCGTATCGCGTATTCTGCTCGATAACTTCCCGCACATCAAGGCGTATTGGATTCAGCTCGGAGTCAATCTCGCACAACTGGCATTGTCATTTGGTGCTGATGATATGGATGGAACAATTCAGGAAGAAAAGATCACCCATGCAGCTGGAGCCAAGACACCGCTTCAATTGGCGAAGGAGCGCATGGAAGAGCTGATTCTTTCGGCAGGCTACACTCCAGTGCAAAGAGACACTGTTTATAACGTGCGAAACGTCTCCAATCAAACGCCGGCTCAACTCGCACCGATTGAAGAGCGGCTTGCCAACCTGAGTTAGCTTCTACAGGATCACTTGACCGATCTGTTCGCCTCGTTGAATCAGCAGTTGAGCGCTCTCACCTTGCTGCTTGCGAGAGAGAATGTCGTTTATCTGGTTTGTGCTGTTGACTTGGATTCCATCGACAGCTCGAATGATATCTCCTCGCTTCAAACCAGCTTTGGCTGCACGTGAGGCAATACCAACCGTGGTGACAGTCACTCCGTTTTGGGAATGTCCTGCAATGATTCCGAAGCCCGACATAGGGTCGCCGCGCCCCGCTTGAATCCCACCACCACCGCCGTGTTGCTGTTGGGTTGGTTGACGGTATGTTTGGTTAGGGTCGACAAATTGTGATTGGCCTGTGCCGGCGTCGTTTTGTTGACTCTTTTTCGATGTTTTTTTCTTTGGCTTGCCGTTTGGATCTTGTCGCTGTTGAGGGTCTTCCCATGCGGCGGTCGCTTGTCTGAACTCTTGCTGATCCTTTTGAATGTTCCCTTCCAATCTGGCGCATGCACTTACATATCGTTGATCGTCAGGTTTGAGTTTGCGTGCCTGCTGATAATATTCCAAAGCTTGAATCGGGCTTTTCATCATTAGATAGGTATTTCCAATGCTGTACTTCACCGAGGCTTGCTTGGGAAACTTTTCGTCCAGTCGTTTATATAGCTCTAGTGCCGAGAGTAGCTCGCCGCGCTTGAAGGCTGCAGTCGCCTCTTCATGCAGGGCTCTTATCTCGGCTTGAGCATCAAGCTGCACTTGTTTTGCCGCAGCTTTTTTCTCGGCCACGGCAATCGCCTGCTTGTATTCTTTATTGTCCGGGTTATATTCGTGCGCCGACTTGTAGGAGCTGAGCGCCTCTACATAGTTGCCGCTCGCTTCATATATGATGCCCAAGCTGAAATGAGCTTCGGCATTTTGAGGGTCGAGGCGAATTGCCTGTTCGAATTTCTCCAGCGCTTCTTGCTTGCGCCGTGCCTTCCACAACGAGACGCCGTCGGCAAGGAGCTTAGTAACTTCTTCTTCGCGAGCCTGCATGGCGGCCATTCGATTGCGTTCTGCCACATCTTCAGGATCTTCCTGGATGGGCTGCTGCTGCTGGTGAGTTTGCTGTGGTTGCACAGGCGGTGCTTCTTGTTCTTGAGATTGCTGAAGCTGCGGTGCCGTAATCTCGACGACTCGTGCATATCTTTCTTCGAAATTGCCTTCAGCTGCATCACCGAAAATTCTCTTTTCAATGCGCACCAGCCGTGAGGTCACGTCTTCGTCGCTGTAGGCCTTCGAGAATATTCGCTGCTCGATGGCGGTCAGCTTTGCCTTTACTTCGGAATCTGAAGCTGCATTCGCCGGATCTGAAAACACTATGCTCAACGGTTGCATGAAGCAACAAGAAATCACAACCGAGAATGCGAAGGAGTAAAGATTGTTCGAGTTACAGTTTTTCGCCTTACTGCTTATTGCCTGCCGGCTGGCATATGTGCCCATTCTCTGACGTTCTCCTTAGGGAAGCCCCTGCCGAATGAACCCGGAAGATAGTCGCTTTCACCAGGACGTCTTTGATGTGACTCCCATCCTTGCACCAGTGTCACCGATGTGTGTTTGGTGCCCCGTGGAAACGGCGGAACAACGACCTGACTCAATGCTAGCATCTGCAACCGGTCGTATGCTTGAACACCAGAACTCTGTTTGAGATACACGTTTCCGATCTGCCCGTTGGCAAGGCAAGTAAAGTGGATTTGTGCCGGGCGGACGGTATAAAACTGCATGCCCGATGCTTCTTCCATGCGACGCAGTGCGAAATACCAACGATCGGCAAAGGTGCCAATCCATTTCGACCAATCGACATCGTACTCTCGCATTTGCTGCTGGCTTTGAGCACCGGACTGATTGGCTTGAGCTTGGGCTTGAAGTGCTGCCATCTGGACTTGCGCGTTGAGAGGTTGTTGAGCCAGGCTGATTTGAGGGGGTTGGGCGGCGGGCGTCAAAGGTGCTTCGAGGTCCAAGTCGGCGCGGCTGAGCTGCGGGCGCTCGGTCTTTTGCACGGACAATTGAAATGGCGTTGCTTGCTGGGCCAATGCTTGCTCGGCATTTGCCATCCCGGCAAGAATTCCAATTAGCGATGCGATTGCGATATTCACCCGTTTAGGCACGAGTTTCCCTCTCACTGTGGCGTGTTGGAAAAACTATAAAAAATGCACCAAAACTTGTAACTGGGAGAACTACGAATTTTGCTTCCGCTTATTTAATTTCAGTGAGGCGCGTTGTCACGACGGCGTGCTTGCTGCGATTGCCGCATTTAGTGCGTTTGAAAGCAGCTACGACACCTCGTTTAACTGGCAAATTCGTACGACTGTGTGGAAATCGCATTCACTTTGATCTAATTCGTCGTGCCGATGCTCTAAACTGATTCTGGGTTCTTTGCGAGAATTTCTGAGGCAAAAATGTCAATCGATTCTTGGTTTGGTGATGGCTCGCGTGAGTTTGACGATGAGGAGATTGCTCATTGGTTGGCGCTCGATCGGTTGGTTGGTGGCACAGGTCTGGGCACCAAGAAACTGCGCACTCTGTACGAGCGTTATTTCACTCTCAAACCTTTGTGGAAAGCAAACAAGAAAGATCTGCTCGAGACAAAGGTTTTCAACGATGAGCAGGTCGAATCATTTATTGCCCAACGCACAAAGATTGAGCCGTTGGAGTTGCTCGAAACTGTAAGGTCTAAAAACATTTCCGCCTATCCGTTTCCCCACGCGAATTATCCGCCGCTTTTAAGACACATCGAAGACCCGCCACTGGTGCTGTATCTCAAGGGTAAACTGGCCGTGCATGAGCTCGATCGCTCGATTGCGGTGATCGGTACACGTGATTGTTCGCCCTACGGGACCAAGTATGCAAAAGAGTTTGGACAAGGATTGGCCGAGTTGGGCGTCACAGTCATCAGCGGAATGGCGCTTGGAGTCGACTCGTTAGCGCATTGGGCAGCCATCAAAGCTAATGGAAGAACCGTGGCAGTGCTCGCCAGCGGAGTCGACATTTGTTATCCGTCAACAAATAAACCGCTCTATGAGCGGCTTACAGAAGACGAAAATTGCGCCGTTGTATCCGAATTCTTTCCCGGTATGAAACCGCAGCCGTGGACGTTCCCAGCGCGCAACCGCATTATCAGCGGACTTTCGCAGGGAATTCTGGTTATTGAGGCCGGCGCTGAATCAGGTGCCTTGATAACTGCAAAGTTGGGATTCGAGCAGAACCGGCAGATCTTTGCCGTTCCCGGAAGAGTGGATTCGAAGCATTCGGTTGGGTGTAATCGCTTAATTGCAGACAATACGGCTCGTTTAGTGGGAAGCTGTCAGGAGATAATGGTGGAACTTGATTGGGTGGCAGTTGCGAAAAAGAAAGAAGTTCCCACCATTGTTGAGTTGTTCGGAAAGGAGCGCGAGGTTTTGTCACTTTTGTCGAGCGAACCGACTCACTTTGATGTTTTGGTGGAGAAGTCAGGAATATCGGCAGGAGAATTGTCTGGAACATTGACGATGCTTGAATTGGCCGGGATTTTGGATCGGTTGCCCGGTGATTGGTTTACCATCAGTTCAAGCGCTATTGTCAGCTCCAACCCTCAGATTCGTCCCGAATGAAAAGTTGAGTGTTGAAGTAAGTCCGCACTCTGGGCGGGTTTTTCTCAATCGATACACGATACAATAGGGTTAAGTGCGGCGATTACGCTGGTTGGTAACACATTGTAATTCCGCACATGCAGCAACCCATGCGGTAGTGATGGCGGTTCCGATTTCCAGATGCTGCGCTGGTGGGTGTTTGCGCGAATGTGAACGCAAACGGGCGAAATTAACCTCTAGATGATGTCCGATAATCCTGGTCTCAAGGTGTAGGACCATGATAAGCGGGTATCTTTATTCTTGGGGACGGCATGTATCCATTACAAGAAACTCTTGTAAGGCACAACAGAGGGGATAAACCTACCGACGCTGTATGAAGCTGTGTTTACGTTGTAATCAGTATTTCGAGGATAACTTCGAGCAGTGCCCAACTGATCAGGCACCGTTAGAGCCCGTCGGCAAAGATCCGTTGATTGGTGCTTTGATCAACGATCGATACGTGGTTGAATCGGTTATTGGAAAGGGTTCAAGCGGAATCGTCTATAAAGCCACTCGACTTTTAATGGGCCGAGAAGTGGCAGTCAAAGTTATTCACAGTTTTTTGGGTGCCGACAGTGCTTCTCTAGATCGTTTCGTCAGAGAGATTCGTGCAGCCGAGAGGCTGAGACACCCGCATATTATTACTATTTGGGAGTCAGGAACCACGGATGACGGGCAGCCGTACCTGGTTATGGATTACCTCGAAGGAATTACGCTTGCAGATTTGGTCAAGCAAAAGGGCGCTCTGCATCCTTCTCGCGTACTGCACATCGCTCGCCAAGTTTGCGACGCGATTGGAGAAGCGCACAAACAGGGACTTATTCACAGGGACCTTAAACCAGAAAACATTATTCTGCAAGAAACAGACATGCCGATATCCGGTGATACTGCTGATTTTGTAAAAGTTCTGGATTTTGGAATTGCTGACACGCCTCAAGAAAGCGCGTCGCGAACTCAGTTTTCGAAGCCGAAGACTGTCGCCGGCAGTCCCGCTTATATGAGTCCTGAGCAGTGTCAGGGCTTCGCGCTCGATCACAGAAGCGATCTGTACTCGCTTGGCGTGATCATTTACGAGATGTTTTGCGGAGTTCGTCCATTCGATGCAGATGATCTGATGGGCTTGATGTACATGACGGTGAGCGCACCTCCGCCCAAGATGGGCGAGTTGCGCCCGGACATGAAGTTCAACGAACGAGTTGAAGCGGTGCTGCAGAAGGCGCTTTCAAAGAGTCCGGATCAACGATATGACTCGGCAAAGGACTTCTGGAAAGATTTGGAGGAAGCATCGCAAGGGGGGGAGGTCAGACCCTCTCGTGAAGTAGTCAACGTGGCCGAATTCGAGTTTGACCCGTCGGAGATGCTCTTGGGCGGCGGATTGACTTCGGGTGGTATGGGCATGGGAGTGGATTCCTCGCAGTCAAGAAGACCATCGAATCCAGGATTGCAGCCTCCACCGCCCCCACCTCGCGGAATCTCTATTTCTGCTGCAATGGCGGGCGCCTCTCCAATGCCAACCGCACAAGGGCAATCGACTCCACCTGTGACGCCGCCTTCACCTGCCCCAGTTTCACCAATGCCGCAGCCGCCTCCGCAGCCGGCTTTAGCGCAACCGGCGCCACCTCCGCCCAGTCCAGCTCCAGCTGCGCCCGGGTCGCCTTCACTGGAAGCCAAAGTTTCGCCCAACATTACTTCCAGGCTTACATCGCTTGTTAAAAAGCCTGGACCACCTGGCTCGTCGTCTGCTTCTAGCGCACAACCGCCTAATAACGGGGGCGCAGGAAGTGATGCCTTCAAAACTGTTGCAAAGCCTGCTCAGCCGTTTCTTCCACCGCCTGAGGCCAAGGCGCCCAGTGTTTACAGCTATGTTCCCCCGCCGGATGCAAGGCAAGAAGCTGTACTTCAGCCAAAACCAGCTGCGCCCCCGCCAGCTCCCAAACCGGCAGCGCCTAAACCTGCGGCTCCAGGAACCGGTGGACCGCCACCGGCTCCGGCAACTCAACCGCCGGTGCCAGGAACCCAGCCGCCACTACCTTCAACAACAAGCCCGGCCAAACCGGCTGAGATACCGCCGCCGCCGCCGAACTGGCCGCAGCAGCCGACACAAGGACCGGTTCAAACCGCTCCGGGTGCCATGGTTAAACCGGTCGTCCCACCGCCTCCTCCTCCAGGATCCAAGCCAACTGCTTCTACAAAGTTGCCAGATCCAGAGCCTGAAAAAGAACAAGAAGTCTCTGAAGCGCTTGGCAAGTTGATGAAAAACGTCAACTGGGAAAGCGAAATGGAGAATTTGCAAAAGGGTGTAGATGCACCTGCAGCTTTTCCAGCGGAGCTTTTGAGAAAGCCAAAGACAGAAACAAAGCCTCCAGATGCACCGGCCCCTGGTGTGGCGACACCCATGCCAATGCCGACTCAACCATTTCCCGGTCAACAAATACCGGGAATGTCCGGAATGCCGCCAACACCGGGAATGCCGCCAACACCGGGAATGCCGCCGGCACCGGGAATGCCGCCAACACCGGGAATGCCGCCGGCACCGGGAATGCCGCCGGCACCGGGAATGCCGCCGG
>CAZCZI010000017.1:0-21205 GCA_964503045.1 uncultured Candidatus Obscuribacterales bacterium | reverse complement strand
CACCGGGAATGCCGCCGGCACCGGGAATGCCGCCGGCACCGGGAATGCCGCCGGTACCGGGAATGCCGCCAGCACCGGGAATGGCGCCAGCGCCGGGAATGCCGCCGGTACCGGGAATGCCGCTAGCACCGGGAATGCCGGGAGCGCCAGGAATGATGGGAATGCCTGTTGATCCAAATATGGCGGGGCAGTTTACGGGGCAGCACCCCCAGTTTCCTGTGGGTGGACCCGGTCAGATGACAGGGCAGCATCAGCAGTATCCTGGACCCGGTCAATTTCCTGGACAAGGTCAAATGACAGGGCAGCACCCTCAGTATCCTGGACTAGGTCAAATGAGTGGTCAGTATCCGGGATATCCGCCGCCTGATGGTGCTCCGGGTCAACCGATGCCCTCGTATCCCGGCTATCCACAAGGTTATCCGCCACCCGGATACCCTCAGGGCGTTCCGCCTGGTTATCCACCCGGATATCCACCTATGGTTCCGCCCGGTTATCAACCAGGTTACCCGTACATGCCTGTTGATCCCTCTCAAATGGGCATGCCGCCTCAAATGATGCCCGGCGTGACCCCACCTCAGGGTACGCCGATAATGCCTGGAGTGTTCCCTCCAATGCCTGCTCAACCGGCTCCTGGTCAGCCAGGCCAACCGCCAAATCCGATGGCCGGACAGCCTGGACTTCCGGCAAACCCACTAAATGGATCTGGGCTATTGGGTAATGCACCAATGGAAGATTCCGGCAAGAAGCCGTCGCGTTCAAAAGCGCTCGGAGAGCTGCTCAAAAAGGTTTCTGAAAGTGATACACCGTCTCCTACTAGTACCGCTGCCAGGCTGAAAGCATTGGTTGAGCACTCTTATGCTGGTCCGCTTCCTGGTGAGTTGACTAAAAAAGAGGACGAGCCTGCAAAAGGTCCGCCGCCGTCGAGATCAGAGGTCTTAAGCCAATTGATGCGGGCCGTGACCGATTCGCCCGATAGTTTAGTAATGTCGGCTAAGGATGCGGCTCCTTTGGTGGGTGCCACACCTTCGCCTGTCATGCCTAATCCTACTGCTCCTGCTCCCACTGCCGATCCACCGGTGAAGAAGGGACTAGGTTTAGGATCGCTTTTGGCAGCGGCAGAACCAGCGCCCGGCCTTACGCCGGAGCCCAAACCGTTTGGCGGTGGTGGTGAGGAAAAACCATTTGGTTTTTCTGGCTCGATTTCGAATTCAATCGGTTCGTTGAATCAGGTACCGCAGGCGGAGAATCCTTTCGCGGATGCAATCGACAAGTTGTTTGATGAACCATCTTCGATAAGTGTAGACAAGGCTTTGAAAGAAGCAGCTGCTTCATCGGCGGAAGGATCATCAGCAGCATTCAATGCGGTGTCAGGTTTGATGGGGAATACAGGAAATGTCGGCAGCCCAGAACCTGCACAACCGAAACCGCCAAGACCGCTTGATGCCTCAGACTCCAGAGTCGATGCATTGAGTCGTTTGCTTGAAGCAGCACAAAAGGCACCAGAGAAGCCACCTGGCGAAGATCCGAAAATTTCCAGATCTTCTGCGCTCAACCGAATGCTCGACGCGGTCAACGAGGGTGGCAGTTCTACTTCTGCTCCTGCCGCTGCCGGAGGCGATCCGTTTCATGCACCTGATCCATTCCGTGGTGGCACCGGTGATGTTATCTCCGGACCTTACGGGACTCCGAGTACACCGCCTCCATCGACAAACATGCGGAGGCCGGAAGATGATCCTACGGCGTCTAAGACTTCGCAAGAAGCAATCAGCGCGAGAATCGAGGCTCTCAACAAGAAGCTTGAAATGTCCAACAGCAGTAGGCAGCAAACGCCGGAAGACATGCTTGCTTCGATGATGCAAGGTTCTGATGCGCCCAATCCAATGGAGATGCCGCAAGATGTTGAGCCACCCTCTCGAGCAGCTGTGATGAATCGTATTCTGGAGCAAGCCAACTTCGCTGAGCCTCAAGTCAGTGCTCCAGTAGCAGGTTCGCCTCCTACTCCCGTGTCTACACCGCAAGCGAAGTATTCCGCTAACGACCTGCAGGCGCTGCAAAAGGGTAAGACAAAGGCCGCCAAGAAATCGAAGAAATCCGCCAAGCAAAAGATGTCCGGACCGGGCTTCGATTGGAGAACTCCCGTTTTGGTAATCGCCATTTTGGCAATCGGTGGCGGTGGCTTCTACGCGTATCAACAAGGTCTCATTCCTGGCTTATCGCCGAAGACAGAGCAAGGCACGACCGAACCTACGGACCAAGACTCAGATATTCAGGCTCTTTTGGACAATGGAAATTTTGCCGAAGTGAGAAAGGTACTGGAGAAGAAACAAAAGGACAAAGGAAGCAAACTAAGCCAAGAAGAGATCGATCAACTAGCGCAGGCATACATTGGGTTGGCAAAAGAAAGTTCAGACCAAGGCAAATACACGGACGCCTACACACTCCTGCAGAAAGTTTCTCCGAAATCGAGTCACTCTCCGGAAGCTAAGAAACTGGCGGCGGAAGCGAAGAGCAAGGCCAAGCCACCTAAGAAGAAGAGACGGAAGAGGTAGGCGGGGGCTTGGTTGCATGGCTGAGCGAGTTAATCCGAACTCCCATTTACGAATACGTACATTGTCGCTTTTACTATTACTAGAGGCGATTTCTTGGCGCGCTTCAAGTGGTGACTCATGAAACTGTGTCTCCAGTGCAGCACTCACTATACCGACGAGGAGCAGTCTTGTCCGGCGGACGGCACACAGCTGGTCCAGGTAGGCAAAGACCCGCTTCTAGGTTGTCTTCTCGACGAGAAGTATAGAGTGCTGTGCCAAGTCGGAAAGGGCTCGATGGGTGTCGTGTACAAAGCGATTCAAGAGTCCACCGGTCGTGAGATGGCTATAAAACTGCTGAATAATTTTATGGGTGACAACTCTGACTCGGTCAAACGTTTTCATCGCGAAGCAAAAGCAGTAAGCAGGTTGAACCATCCAAACATCATTCGACTCTATGATTTTGGCGTTTTGGAAGATGGTCAGCCGTACATCGTCACCGAGTTTTTGAAGGGAAGAACGCTGGCACAGCTTTTGCAAACGCTGGGTTTTTTACCACTCGATCAAGCCTTGCCGATATTCGAGCAAGTTTGCAAGGCCGTTGGAGAAGCGCATAGATCCCGGGTTATGCATAGAGACATCAAACCGGACAACATTTTTTTGATGGAAACGGAAGGCAACGGTGCAAGCGAAAAATACAACGTCAGAGTTTTAGATTTCGGCGTGGCGAAACTCTTCACCGAGACCGGCAATTCCTCGGCATCATTGACCGTTGAAGGGAAGGTATGCGGTTCGCCCGCGTACATGAGTCCTGAGCAGTGTAAGGGGCAAGAAGTAGACTATCGCAGTGATTTGTATTCGCTGGGTGTGTTGATTTTTGAGACACTGTCAGGCAAGCGTCCATTTACTGCACAAGACCTGATGGCACTCATGCTCATGCATGTAAACAAGGAAGTGCCAGCACTAGCTACGGTGCAATCGTCGGTGAAGTTTCATACCGAGCTCGAGAAGGTCGTACACAAGGCGTTGAGCAAGAATCCGAATGAACGCCAACAAAGTGCTGAAGAGCTTTGGGAAGACTTGCGCGCGGCTTCTGAAGGGCGTTCGAAGACTATCACCGTTACGCCGCCGACTAACTGGATCAAGTTTGAGGGCGGTGCCATTCAATTGACGCCGACACCGCAGGCGGTGCCATCGCAGTTGGTTGATACTAGTACGTCGGTTCCTGTTCACAAGAAAGATGCTGCAGCCACCACATTGGAGTTGAACGCAGTAAAACCCAACCGATTCCTGTTGGCGATGAAGAGTCTGCGAGTAAAGTCGATAATTCTGTTTGCGTCTTTGGTCTCTGTATCACTCATTTTGGTGAAGGTGCTTCAAGAGCAAAGCGTGTTGAATGAGGCAGAAGCGCTCATTAACCGCGGGCGTTGCGAAGAAGGCGTTCAGATTTTGGAGAAACTGCAGGATCGCAATCGTCTGCCGCCGGAGCAGTTTGAGACGCTCAACAACGCCTATGTGCAAATCGCAATGGCATATGCCCGGCAAAGAAAATATACGCCGGCGCTTAAGTTTTTGCAGAAGGTTTCTCCAAAAAGCAAGATTACGGAGAAGGCTGCGGAATTGGCGCGGCAATATAAGTCACGAAGCCGAGGTAGTTAGGCGTTGCCGTCATCTTTCGGTGACGTCATACCAAGTTCGGCAAGAATTCTTGCAAATGCCTCGACTGTTTCAGACGAAGCCTGATTTTGCGAGGCTGACGATGCTTCGATAATTACTTGTTGAGGTTGGGCGATCGCTTCTGCCCAGGCCGGGCGCGCGCTCCACGAAGTTGAGAGAGACTCGTCATTCCAGTCAATGGTGGGGTCGGTATTTATATTCTGAGCGGACGACATTGGTTTCACAGGCGGTTGCGCAGGCTCCTGTGCCGCTTGTTGCTCTCGACGCATATGCAGCGGATAATTGTCCGGATTATATACGGGGTGATTGCCTGACTCAGACAGGCGCTTTTCTAGTTCGGCGACGTCGAATCGAGAGGAATCTTTTTTGTTGAACCATTTGTCGCGGGCTCTATTTCTGCTTGCCCTCCACGAGTCTGCAATCTCCTGAGACGCTTCTTCCGTCGGTCGGAGGTGGGCCGCGTATGACCCAGATGCGGTCGAGTGGGAGCTGTTGTCTTGCATTGGGCCCTCGGTGATACCAGCGCGATACAAGCTCTACGATACTAACTAATTCATAAGAAAAAACTGAAAATTTTGTTCATCAAATATGGTGGCACAATCAATATGTGCGATCGCTATATGGCGTATGACTTTTAGATTACCGGGAGCTTGAAGAGCGCTCTAGCATTGTCTGTGGCGCGGTTGGCAATTTCATCCAACTCTTCGCCGCGAAGTTCTGCCAATTTCTCCGCCACCATCCATACATAGGATGGTTCGTTTCGCTTGCCTCTGACTTTTTGAGGAGCAAGGAATGGACAATCGGTTTCTACTAGATATCGATCGCTAGTTACGAGTTTGGCTGCTTCTTGAATCTCTTTTGCGTTCTTGTATGTCACGATGCCTGAAAATGAAATATAGAAGTCCAAACCTTGAATGCGTGGTATCAGATCGGGACCGCCGGTGAAACAGTGGAAGACGCCCTTGAGTTTTCCGTTTTCCTTCTCGGACTCGAGAATGTCAAAAGCCTCTTGCCATGCGTCTCGGCAATGAACGATTACGGGTTTGTCGAGAGACTTTGCAATTTTGATTTGCTCGCGAAACGCATGGAGTTGAACCTCGCGTTCGCTGTTGTTGTAGTAAAAATCCAAACCGCATTCGCCGATCGCTACAACTTTTTTGTGTTTGGCTGCATCGATAATTTTCTCTCGTTCTTTATCAGACCAATCTTTTGCGTCGTGCGGGTGAATGCCCACACCGACTGAGATTTGCTCGTATTTCTCGGCCAATTCCAACAGCTCAGGAATGTTTTTCGTCACCACTCCAGGGTTGACCAGCTGCACCACATTAGAGTCGAAGGCGCGCTTGATCACTTCTTCGGTTTCATCCTGGAAATATTCCGAGACAACATGCGCGTGGCTATCGATTATTCCGGTTTTCATGCCGTTAAACTTAGGGCTGGTGACATTTTGGCTCTTAAAATCCTGGGGAAAACGCGAATTTACTTTTTCCAATTTTAGGTTACAGTAAAGCATAGGGTTCTCATGACAACCCCGCGCCACAAAGATTAAACCCAAAATCAGTCATTATTCCAGCCCATTCACGCCAATTGGTCGGTCAGTCCTATGAGTAAATCCATACACCTTTTCGCCACCCTGTCGCTGTTGACGGCATTTTCAGTCACCTTGGTCGGACCGGCACTAGCCGAAACGACAACATTAAAGGGCAATGTTAATCAGTCCGACTTCCTGAAGCCGAAGAACGGTCCTAGCCTCAACCGCAATGACATCAAGAACGCGGGCGACCCGTTTGGCAATGACGGGCCTACAGACCAGGGTTTGCAGTCGGACTTCGAGCCGCCGGCAGAAGCTTTCCAAGTTCAAAACGCCCGACCGGCAGCGCCGCCGCAGCGTAACTTCGGGCTGCAAGCCGAAGATGAAGGCGGAGACTTCCAAGGAACGCCAATGCAGGCTCAGCAATCGCCACAGCAGATGGGCAACCCAATGCAAGGGCAGCTGCAGCAACAACAACAGCAGGGGCGCAACATGGGCAATCCGAATGACCCGGATAACGCGCCTGATATGCAACTCGCTTGGGACATGTGGCATAAGCGGGTGGCAGAGGCTGTTTACATGAGATTCAATTCGCTGGCGACGATGGCGTTTAAGCGCAGCAAGCCGCTGGCATGCATGGTTTCTTACACCGTCACCCGGGACGGACGCATCATAAATGCGAAAATCCTGCAGGGAAGCGACAGCATGATGTTTAACACCATGCTCGTCGGCGTCATCAATTCGTTGAATGGAAATCCAATTCTGCAGTTTCCACCGGGTTCGCGCAGGCAGATGGTAGAGAAGGGTGGCACCTTCCAACATAACTTCGGGCAAGGACAAGGCTACAAGTACACGACCGGCGATCGAGAAACGCTGCGTCAACAGCAGATGCAAGGGCGACAACAAGGTCGCTAGGCATCAGTCTGCCCCGCATCTTGATTGTCGCTGAATACGTCTGAGTTTTAGCCTTCTCACGCTTATGGCGGTCAAGTTGTATGAGTAAAAACACGCGCATTCTATTTATAGTTTCATTGTTTACGTCTGTGTCGATAACTGTGGTATCGCCGGTGATGGCGCAGCAAAACAAAGTCTATCGAGGTTCAGTCAATCAAACCGATGTGAGAAACAAGACGGGACCAAGTCTTAATCGTAATGACCTTCGCGACTCAGGCGGTGATCCTTTCGGAAACGATGGTGTTCCCGATCAAGTGCAACCGGATTCTTTCGAACCACCTCCGGATGCGTTTCAGCCAGAAAAACGACGCACACCGCCGCCGCCACCAAGTAATAGAAACTTTGGAGGCGGGGTGCAAGAGAATTTGGAAGATTTGTTGGATGGACTTCAACCGGAACAGGCCTTGCCGCAAAACCCACCATTCAATGCGCGCGTCAATCAACAACAACCGACGCAAAATCTGAAGCAGGACTCCGCTGAATTAGACATCGCATGGAACCAATGGCACGAAAGAGTCGCTAAGAACGTGTATGTAAGGTTCAATAACATGGCTCTGATTGCCTTTCCACATAGCCGACCGCTTTCCTGCAAAATCACTTACACAGTTACTCGAGATGGGCGCATCATCAATGCACGCATCCTAGAATCGAGCCAGGATGCGGTTTTTGACAAGATGGTGATTGGCGTTGTTTCGTCTCTAAACGGCAACCCGATTCTGCAGTTTCCTCAAGGCAGCCGGCGGCAGCAGGTTGAGAAACTTTGTGGATTTGAGCACAACTTTGGGCAAGGACTTGGATTTAAGTATCAGCTGGATAAGGAACGTGTTAAAGGCGTCGAGACCAATCAGATGCCACAAAATCAAATGATGAATAACGGTGGGATGCAGCAAAACAGGTTTAACCAGAATCCCAACGGTGCGCTTGATCTTCTGATCGGAGTTCCTCGCCAGCGTTAAGAGTTGATCTAACAGCTCGCCGCAGCCATCAGCTTGTGCCTAAGAAGCGGTCGGCTACCTGATTCTCCACACGTCTTGGGCGTGGGAATGATCTTGCCGGGGTTGCACAAACCCTTGGGGTTGAAAGCTTCGCGCGCCCAGCTCATAGCTTCGAGATCAGTCTCGTTGAAAACAAATGGCATCTCAAGTATCTTCTCGCAGCCGATGCCGTGTTCGCCCGAGAGCGTGCCTCCCAATTCCACGCACATCTCGAGAATTTCCTTGCCTGCAAGCACGACGCGTTTTACTTCGTCGAGATTCTCGCGGTGATACAACATACAAGGATGGAGATTGCCATCGCCTGCGTGATACACGTTGGCGATCATTAAAGAGTGTTTGACTCCAATTTCTTCAATTTTTGATATTGCCTCTGCTAGTTTCGAGCGAGGAATCACACCATCAAGAACATAACCGTGAGGTGCAATGCGCCCAAGGGCACCAAAAGCCGACTTGCGGGCCTTCCAGATTTTCATTCGCTCGGTGTCGTTGGCGGCCCATTTCACATCGATGACTGAATTATCCTTTAGAACTTGTTCTACTATCGCTCTGTGAATTTGAATTCCTGCCTTCGGTCCATCCAATTCTACGATGAGAAGTGCACCTGCATCGGTGTTGAGTCCCATATGCAGGGCGTCTTCGACAGCGCATAAAGTCGGCTTGTCGATCATTTCCATTGCCGCCGGCACCACGCCGTGTGCCACTATATCTGATACTGCTTTGCCGCCTATCGCAACCGAAGGAAAATATGCAAGCAGTGTTTCTACTGTTTGCGGCAAAGGGATAAGACGGAGATAGGCTTCGGTAGCGATTCCTAGAGTTCCTTCCGAACCCACAAATACGCCCAAGAGATCCAGGCTCAGTCGATCTCTTGCGCGCCCGCCGAGTGTCGTAATCGTTCCATCCGGCAAAACAACAACAACTCCCAGAACGTGATTGGTGGTCATGCCATACTTCAGGCAGTGCGGTCCACCCGCATTTTCAGCGAGGTTGCCGCCGATAGTGGATGCAATCTGACTTGACGGATCGGGAGCGAAATAAAGTTTGTGCTTTGCTGCTTGCTTGGACACGGAAACATTGGTAGCACCCACTTGTACATGGGCAACCAGATCAAATGGGTCGATGTTCAGCACCTTTTTCATGCGCGTTAAAACCAGCGAAATGCCGCCCATGACAGTCGTTGCGCCGCCGGATAGTCCGGTTCCGGCGCCTCGCGGTGAAAATGGAATCTTGTATTCGTTTGCGATTTTGACGACTGCGCTTACTTCTTCTGTCGTTGCAGGCAATACCACAATGTCAGGACGGGCGATGTCGAGAGTTTCTGCATCGCATTCATAGACGCTCAGATCTAGTGCATCGGTGAGAACATAGTCTCTGCCGACCACCTGCCTCAGGCGCAGGATCAGTTTTTGGTCCTGGTCTTGGTCTTCGGTCATATTTGAGTCGATTCGTGCCTATTTGAGTCCGTTGAGAATTTGTTTTCCCTTATCGGAATTCAAAAACTGATTGATCATATCGGGTGACACACCAGCAGGCAATTGGTTTTTCAAGTTGTCGGGTACCTTGCCGTTGTTGCCTAACAGCGCATTAGGATCAACTCCCAGCCCACCAAGCTTGTCTTTCACGCCCTTGAGGGCGTCTGAGGTACTGGCATTGCCTCCAGCTTGCGATGGCGGCGGTGATGACGCGGCAATTGGAGGCGCGGCGCGTTGTGTTTTGAGGGTTGCGCTTCGCTTGAGTTGATCTTCAAGACTGGTTGATAGCGAGTCAACGCGCTTAATAACGGCATCTTCGGCGGCACCCGATTTCACCATGTCTTCTATTGACGTGAACACACTCATGTACGCGCTAATGCCAAAACCTTGCTCCTTTGCATCATTGATTCGCTTGAACAAATTGCGACGAGCGGACTCGGCAACTCCCGGTGCCACATCGCTCTCTGCCGCTTGCGTTTGCGGCGCTTGAGGCGGTGTATCTTGCGCATAGGCAGTTGCGGCTGATAACGCCAGAATTGCGAACACAGGGACTAAATTTAAAGCTTTCATGAAAGAGCCCTCGTTGTCTTTATCTATTGTAGAAGACGGAACAGTCCCAGCGTGTGCCGGCAACATGAAAATCTGCCAGATGGGTCTTGCGGTCTTGACGGGTCCTGTAGAATGGAACAATGATGCAAGCTCTCGTGTTCTTACTTGCCGCATTAATTCTGTTCGGTGGCGATTTGTTTGCTGTCGCGGTGTCCACGTCGTCGGCTGAGCCAACAATCAAGCCGCAAATATCCAGGCACCTTAGAGAGCTCCCTAGTGTGTCTTGCCAGGTCAGCAATACTTTTCGCGATAGTTCTGGCAATGCAAATACGACAGGTGGGGATGATGTAACCCCCTGTGGGGATGGGACGCTTGTTACCGGCGCTATTCATGAACGTTCTGATCGGCATCAAATTTATTCCACCTCTCTATTGAAGAATTCTTCGCAAAAGAAGTGGCTGATGAATCGTACGATTCTGCGCTGAACCAGGACTTCCTCGTAACAGCTACAAGCCTCTTCTGTTGAAGAGAATTTGGTGCAGGCATGGTTGCCTCAAATTCTCTTGCGAAACAGCTCACAGCTTGAACTGAAGTATTCGTGCGATCACGAGTGCCTGTTGTAGGCGCGATCGCAACACAAACATAGTTTCGAAAGTAGGAAGGTAGAACATGGCCGACCGTCGTAGAGCTAAGCCCCGTCAGGAGCTCAGAAAGACAATACTGAGCGATCTCCTGTCGTCATTCGTCGTATTTTTAGTGGCACTGCCGTTGTGTATGGGTATTGCAATCGCTTCCGGATTGCCACCAGCGGCGGGCATTATCACAGGCATCATTGGTGGATTGATTGTTGCGCCAATGAGTGGAAGCGTTTTGCAAATCAGCGGGCCGGCAGCCGGATTGGCGGTCGTAGTCACTGATTTGATCAAGCAGCATGACGTCGACAAACTTGGCATTATCGTCATCATTGCCGGTGTCGTGCAAGTGGCCGCAGGATTTAGTAAGTTGGCGCAGTGGTTTAGAGCTGTCCCACCTTCTGTGCTAAACGGCATGTTGTCTGGCATTGGAGTGCTCATTATTGCCAGTCAGTTTCACGTAATGGTTGATGATACTCCGAAAGGATCAGGCATCCTAAATCTCCTGTCGATTCCAGCGGCAGTGTGGAAGTCAATGACGCCTGATGCGGAGAAAACACATCATCTGGCAGCGGTGGTTGGGCTTATCACAATAACAGTCTTGATTCTCTGGGAAAAATTTGCACGCGGAAAAGTAAAGGTGTTGCCCGGCTCTCTGATTGCTATTGTAGTGGCCACCGCATTCACATACTTTTTGGGATGGAACGTCAAATACGTTAACTTGCCATCAAATATTTTTGAGTCGATTCACTTTCCGACATTCGCATCGTATCACTATTTAGTTGGAAAAGATGGAATGGAGGTAATTCTCGATGCCATAGCAGTTGCCTTCATCGCAGCTGCCGAGACGCTTTTGACTGCATCGGCACTGGACAAAATGCATCGGGGAGAGCGCACTAATTACGATCGTGAGCTGATGGCGCAAGGTGTTGGTAATTTTGTAAGCGGCTTTCTGGGCGGCTTACCAATGACCGGTGTGATGGTGCGAAGCGGAGTTAACCTAAATGCCGGGGCCAAAACACGCATGTCAGGCTGGTTGCACGGCCTTTGGCTTTTGACTTTTGTAGTTTGCTTTCCTCACGTAGTGAAGTTGATTCCCACATCGGGATTGGCAGCGCTTCTGGTCTACGCAGGTTACAAACTTGCCAACTTCAAGGTGGCGAAAGAGTTGAAGAAGTACGGTCGAAGTGAGGTGGCAATCTATGTTGCAACGATCATCTTGATCGTGTGCGTTGACCTGCTGACTGGAATTCTTGCCGGCGTAGCCTTTTCAATTGCCAAGCTTCTATATGTTTTTTCGCACTTGGAAATACGGGTGGCAGACGATGAAAATGGAAATCGCACCGATATCTGGGTTAAAGGTGCCGCTACTTTTCTCAGTTTGCCGAAATTTGCCGGTGCGATCGAGGGCGTGAGACCCGAAACCGAGCTGCACCTACACCTTGAGGGACTGGAGTATATCGATCATGCATGTTTGGACCTGATGATGACTTGGGATGAGCAGCATCAGGCTTCAGGCGGTAAGTTGGTGATGGATTGGGGAGTTTTGGGCAGCGTCTTCCAAGATCGTCCGAAAGATCGTCGTACGAGCAGCATAACTCGTGAATTTAGGCGATCGAAAGAGGTGTCTACGCCCACCATTCCGCTGGAGCAAGGTGGTTCGCCACCAACCAAGTAACGAATCAGTCTTTCGATAATCGAAAATCGGTCGAAAAGCTCATCCAAATACAAAGAAGGGAATTAGAATAATTAGAAGCGATTGACCGGGGCCGGAGATAAAAAGTGAGCGCTGGCATCAAGGAAGCTGAAAAACTCCTCTTGAGCAACGACTTCGTCGCCGCCAGAGAGCAGCTGGAACAATTGGCTTCAGCCGGCGATGCTCAGGCGCAGTTTATGCTTGCTGAACTCTTGTCGGACGGCAAGGGTGGTCCAAAGGATCCTGAGAGAGCTTTTCGACTGCTTGAAAGTGCCTGCAATCAAGATCATGCGCCGGCGTTGAGTGCGCTTGGAGTTAGGTTCTACCATGGGCAGTCGGTGCAAAGGGACTGCCAACGAGCGGCGGAGCTGTTTCTCAAAGCAGCGATGCGAGGATTCGGTCGCGGACAAATGAACCTTGCCCTAATGTATTTCAATGGCGACGGTGTCGAGCAAGACTTTGAGCAGGCGGCGCGATGGTTTGAACAAGCTGCCAGACAAGGTATTTTGACTGCCCAATACAATCTCGGAGTAATGTACGAAGAAGGGCTTGGCGTAAGCGTGAGCGTTATGAAAGCTGCTGAGTTCTTTCGTGAAGCTGCCGAGCAAGGTGATGCAGATGCGCAATATAGGTTGGCTAGGTTGTACGATAAAGGTCGCGGCTCAGGGCAGGACTTTGAGGAAGCGGCGCGCTGGTACGAAAAAGCAGCAGAAAATGGTGTCAGTGAAGCACGCAGCGCACTGGCACTTTTGGTGGCACTTCGGCGCGTTACTGTTGGCGTGAATGATGGCAGCAGCCGAACCATCATTGAAGAATCGACGATTGTGCAGTCTACAAAACGAGTGTCGAAAGCAAGCAAATCGCCTGCGCAAGAACCCGAGCGGGCACCTGAAAAATCGCCTGATAAACCGATTTCAAGAAACAACGCTCCACTTGATGTGGCGTGGAACGAGATTATTCTCACCCTCCAAGCACTCTACGGAGAAAATGAGTTTTGCTATCAAGTGGGCTCCCCAAGGTACGATCACTTCGGCCAGGTGCTTGAAGGTTTAGAACCTGATCTCGCAGAACTGTCACATGTTGTAGATGATGACGACGACTCCGGCTCAATCGAACCATTTGAGGTGGCGCGTGTGTTTCGCAATACGGCAGAGCCTGAGCATTGGCATTATGTCACTTTCGGATTGAGCGATCTCTATGGGCGCACCAGGGAGATTGATACTGACTTTAGTGGCCTCGGATTTGAGCTGACAATGAGAGTTGCTGCTGAGGACGAAACTCCGCCTTATGGACCACTCAATGCCCTAAGAGAAATGGCTCGCTATGTGTACTCTTCCAAGAGAATCTTCGAGCGCGGACAATACATAGATGCGGGCGGACCAGTTGCGCCGGGTTCAAATCTGGAAGGATTTGCCGTCACACTCGACACTCAACTTGGAGTGGTGAAATCGCTGAGTGGCAGAGTAGAAATGTTGCAAGTCTTTGGTCTCACTCGTGATGAATTGGAATGGGTTAAAGATAATGATCCGGAAACTCTGCTTCGGGTTATGGCAAGAGTAAATCCGCGTCTGGTGACCTTTATAAACCGAGACTCGATCTTTCTCGACCCGGCTTCAGCGAAGTTGCTGAGGTCAATGTCCAGATCAAAGAAAAAGTGATTTAGTGATGAAATCTTCCCGAAATGCTTTGTTGATTCGCAATAATATGCTTCTGCTTGTCGCCTCCCTGCTGAGCACTACCTATGGTGCTTTCTCCGTATGTGCACAGCAACCCCAGTATCAATTCGTGCCCGGCAGCCGACAGGCTGTGAAAGTCGATCCAAATCAACAACAGCAACAACAAAGTACAGGCAACTTTCACTACTCAGGCGGAGGCGTGATGTTGCACCGTCCTGGTGAAGTGCCGCCCGAGTATTATCAATCGAATCCTGGCACTCAAGGTCGGCAGCAACAACCAACACAGCAGCCGGCGCAGCAAGGCTATCAAGGAAGACAGCAACGACCGGGTCAGCCGCAAATCCAGGTCAGGCAACCTCAAACTCAAACTGGCGACCGACAACAAAAGACACAAGGAAGAAGCTACGATTTTACTGACGTTGTCACCGTGGATGGAGGCAAGCGACCATTTAGCGTCCATATACCTGCCAGTTATGACAGAACCAAGCCCACACCGCTAGTATTGGTCTTCCACGGTGTTGGAATGACAGGTCAGATGATGATTCCAGTCACTGGTTTTAATGGACTTGCAGATAGAAACAATTTCATTGTGGTTTACGGCGATGGTGTTGGACATCGCTGGCAGGATGGTCGCAATGGAAACGCCGACGATATCGCGTACGTCAATGCGATACTGACCAAATTGCCACGCACTGTAAACATCGACACACGGCGAGTTTACGCAGCCGGGTTGAGTAATGGAGGCTACTTCTGTCAGCTTCTTGCCTGCGCACTCTCAGACAAAATCGCAGCTGTCGGAGTCGTGGCGTCGACTATGATGGACAACGCGAGCTCGCAGTGCACCAGTGGAAGACCAATGCCGATAGCCTTCTTCCTAGGGACAGAAGACCCGCTCATTCCATGGGGTGATGGCAGGGTTAAAGATCTTGGCAAGCTTGGAGAAGCACTTGGTCTTAGCTCAATCGGATCGATTGATAGCTCGCTTGCCAGATATGGTGGACTTCTCAACGTAAAGGAAATGATGGATTTCTGGACGAGTCACAATCGTTGTTCGATTCAACCTCGCACTACTTACGAACCCGATATCGATCCGAATGATGGCACGAAGGTGAAGAAAGAGTCTTACGGCTCGGGCTCCAACGAAGTGATCCTGTATTCAATCGAAGGCGGTGGACACACATGGCCCGGATGTCTTGCGTTTCCAAAAATGACTGGACGTATTACAAGAGACATCGTTGCCTCCGATTTGCTATGGGCATTTTTCGCAGCGCATAGCCGCTGATTTGATGTCCGGAATATAAAGAAAACATTGAAAGGTGCCAATAGATGGGGTTCCTCACAGATTCCCTACACGGTTTCGATAACCTAACAATGTAAGGACTCAAGGGGACAATTTAAAACGAACACGTGAGTCCAAACAACTGAGATCGGGACTGTAGATAAGTTCACTCAACTGGCCGGGTGCAAGGCGCCTGGAACCCAGTGCTTGACTAAACACGCCGACTCGATCTCACTCGTCGACCGTGGGACAAGAGCCTGGGTTAATACCCACAATTCGACGATCAAGTAGGAGCCGCTCGAGAACCAGGAGCTCGGGCGGCTCTGTTTTTGAGACATTTGATTTCGCGGCGCATTATTTCGAGAACAATTTCAATTTTTCAGTTTCATCACCGGCAGGATCAGCTTCCGAAAAGTTCTGCACGACTATGACTGAATCGTCCTTTTGAACGATTGCAATACCCACGTGTGTTGCTTTTGGATTTAACAAAATGAACCGGTGATTACGCTGATCCGGTGGTTCCGACACAAAAGATTGTTCTAGCTCAGTCACCATTTGCAGTGCCGAGTCAGGACCGGACTGTGTGCCGAGATTTTCGAAGATGGGTGTGATGATGCCTTTCTTCGCTGCACGCTCGTTTGTGCTTAGTCCATCACCTGTTTTGTGTTCGAAGGCTCCCCTTCGCATTAAATCGTCAGCCAGCTCTTTGGCCAACCTGTTAAGGGTTTTACTGAGCTTCACCGGCGGTGCTCCAGATTTAGACCTGTCTTTGTTTATTAGCTCAAACATGTGTTGCTCGAGCTTCTCCGATGACACTTTCTTCACTGGCTGGGGTTTGGTTTCGATTATCGTGTCAGTCTCTGCGCCTCTGCCGACATAAGGAGACTTCATGACACTGGAATTCGTTTCCTGTGAGTGCGAGGACTGAAGGGTAAACCCCAGACTTAACGAAGTTGTGCAGGTAAGTATAAGGAGTTTTCTAATCATAGGCTCTTTCAGTATTTATGCCACAAATCGGACACCGAAAAGTGGTATGTTCGAATTGGAAGTGGCTCAATGTATTCTAGCCTCTGCACTTAGTAGATAGCCGAATTGCGACCTGCCCTGCCGCATGACGTGAAAAAGGGATCACAGTGGACGACCTCGACCTCTTTGTTGGACGGTACCGTTACATTCGCCAACTTGGCGCGGGTGGAATGGGCATTGTATTCGAGGCCGAAGACCAGGTACTCAATAAAGTCGTTGCTATCAAAACAATCAAGCGAGGGTTTAGCGGAGAGCACATTATGCGCTTCGACAGAGAAGCAAAGGCTCTTGCAGCGCTCAATCATCCCAATTTGGTCGCTCTCTATATCTTCGGGGTCAACGAGGAGAATGAGCCTTACATGGTGATGCGGATGGAGAGAGGCACTCCTCTGTCTGAACTCATCGAGCAGAAGCGACTACCAATGCAAAAGGCTTTGATCATCTTCAGGCAGATCTGCCAGGCTATGCAGCATGCGCACGACAGGCAGGTCTTTCATCGCGACTTGAAGCCAAGCAATATCCTTGTCCGAGATTTGGAACTTGCCACGCCGACGGCTGTGATCATCGATTTTGGCGTAGCTATGGTTGATGCCGGAAATGCTATCGATTCATTGACCAAAACTGGAATGATGGTTGGAACACCCGCATACATGAGCCCTGAGCAGGTCCGAGGGCAGGAAGTTGATGGCAGAACTGATGTCTATGCTTTGGGCTGCATTATGTTCGAAACTCTAACAGGCTTTAAGCCTTTCGTTGCTGCGTCGGCGCTAGAGGTGCTTGGTAAGAAGATTTCCAAGGAAGCACCTTTGCTCAATTCAATGGTAGTTGGCAGAAAGTATTCGAAAGAGCTAGAGGCGATTATAGCTAAGTGCCTCGCACAGGCGGCTGCCGAACGCTATTCGTCTATGCATGAGTTGAATGCCGATCTTGATCGGCTCGAAGACGTATATGAGGTCAAAAAGCCCGCAGACACAAAAGATGAAACCCAAGCCAATAAAAAGAAGATCAAGATGTTTGCCCTTATCGGTGCGATCGCGATAGTACCAGTGGTTTCAATTCTTGCCATTTTTCTTTGGGAGCCTACTCCTTCTCAGACTCACCTCCCAAAAGCGTCGACCGTGAATCTGGAGACGCCGATCATGAGTTCTCCACTTATAGAGGCGAATGAAGATCATCATTGTTTCTTAGCGCCGAAAGTTGAAAAAGCTTGTTTGAGAATGGATGGCAATGTGACTTCAGTACCCGATGGTGCGGCCGATGATTATGTTGTAACGCTGATTGCGAAGAATAGGCCACAGCAAACACTAGCGCTAACCAATGTACCAGTGACAGGTACATTTTTGGAGAGCTACACAAGTCTTCCAATCTCCGAACTGACCTTCAATGGCTGTGCAGTGGATAGCGATGGTTTGAAGAACATAAGCAAGTTGCCGAATTTAGCCTCATTGGAAATTCAGGACAATCACGGCGTGATACCACCCGCGGAACTAGGAAATCTGCGACATCTGACCAACCTGAAAAAGTTGATGCTCCAGGGGTGCGATTTGGGGGTGCCCCATGTGGAACAACTCGCCAAAATAAAACAAATTGAAGAACTCGACTTGAGCGGCAACGCGATGATCGACGACAGGAGTATGCCATCGATTTGCAAATTGTCTAATCTTAGGACTCTTGTATTGGACAACTCTCACGTCATGGGTGGCGACGTGAACAAGTACATACCACAGATTAGAAAACTAACTTCTTTGAGCTTGAAAGGTCTGATGATAAGTGATGCAGATATCACTGCGCTGACAAAGATGAAACTGGAAAATCTAAACGTGGAAAACACTGCTCTTACTCAGCGAGGACTAAAGTTGCTGAGCAAGATCAAAACAATGAAACACCTCATGCCTCGGCCCGATGCATAGTAGGATGTTGATAGTTTGCGCCCAGGTAGAAGAAGTGGTGCCAGTGATACGCGACTAGGGGTTTGTATCACCAATATCAATAGAAATCCTGATGGATTCTAACTTTTCGTTGTGTCCAACAATCGTTCACAGTGAATACACTCGAAGAGCACCGAACAAAATCATTGAAGCTTTTGCTAAGGAGAGTGTATGCCGCCATTTGAAAATTTCGAGAATACAGACAGTGAGCGAAACAATCACAATAATGCTACCTCCAAATTATTCTTGGACGCATTTGAGCCGACGAAAGCTTCGATGTCGAGGCAGTCACTGCCTGTGGATGACCGTCCCGACCGTGAGGAATTCGTCATGTTTTTGTATGACATGGCAAAAAAATATGATCTAAATAAACATACTTGGTCTCATACGATTAGTAGTTGGTTAGGTAAAGATAACGGTTCAACCACTGGACGCGCGGCATTGGATTGGAATTCAATCCAGAGAGCCGAGCGTGATCCAAGCCTTAGTGAAAAGGAGCACAAGTGGCTGGGAATTGTAGAGCGAAATTTTGACACGTTTCGCTACCTTAACCCATACGGTGGTGATTTTCTCAATTCACTGACCATCGACTCGGGCTCTATTGAGCCTTTCAGAAGGCTTACTCGAGATAGTGAGTTTAATGCAAATGTTGAAGCGAGCTATGAAAATGCCAGAATCAAATCTCTAGGCTTACAGGGATTCTCTTATGAAAGTGCCGCTTCTCTGCACAATTGGGCGATAAAAAACTACATTAAGAACATCAGACCGAAAATTGAAAAGCTTGTTGACGAGCTAAAGACGGAGCCGACTGAAGACCTGTTGAAACTAGCCAAAGAAGGAAATGCAGATGCACAGTTTGAGTGCTCAAAGTACTACATGGACGGAGTCAAGACGTATGAAGTCGACAATCAACTATCTACACTGGACAGAGAACAACTACAAAAAGCACTGCCGTGGTTGTACGCAGCCGCTCGCCAAGGTCACGAAGGTGCGTTGTACAGTCTTGCCAATGAGATCACGGAAGATAGATTTGTAGTGGGTAATGGATTCACAGATGCAGCTTTAGTAGTAAAAGGCTTTTTCGAAAAGGAAGCGAAAAACGGCGACAAGCTTGCTCAGGATATATTCCAGATGCTGCAAACCGGATGCCGAAATGAAGTTGCGGCTCAGCTCTTTGAGAAAGCTGCCGAACAAGGTAATTCCAATGCTGTGAAAATGTTGGGGCAGATGGTTAAAGGCTTGAACGAATATGGTATGCCATTAGAACAAAAGCTTAGTGTTGAAGCTCAACAACGTTATGAAGAAGCGCTCGAACGACTTGCTGTTGCGGGAAATGTTCCAGACAAAGCGCGCTCGGAGGCAATGGTGTCGCTGGGCGAGATAAACGAACTTGGCGTCACCGGTCAAAAGGACTATGGGAAAGCCGAAGTTTTCTATCGACGTGCTGCTGAGCTCGGCAACAAGGAAGCTCAGTTGCACATGGGCATCATCAACTATGAAGGCGTGGTTGTCCAACAGGATCTTGTAGAATCGGCGAAGTGGTTTCAAAAAGCTCATGATGTTGTCGATTGGCAATTGACTCAGTTGCTGAATAATCGCATGGGTTGCGCAGCTCCGGCGTCTGTATTTGCAGGTGCGCGTGCATCGGCAAAGACAATTGAATCAGCCGAGGCACGTGAGTCAGTTCTATCTAAAATACAAGACAGTCGTCCTCCATATGATTTGAAGATGATTGAGTTCGCCAAAAAGGCTGCAAAATCCAATTAACAATTGTCGTAAATTCATCAATTCGGCGCGATTGTGAACCGTCGAGACGCGCTCTCTAACAGCGCTGTTGGGATTCTGAGATTTTTGTAACCCGAGTGATCGTTACCGATATCTCGCCCTCGGGCGTAACTCGATTACTCCTGGAATATCGGTGACTTTGGCTGTGGATCGACTTGTACGATTCATCAGCTGTGATTGCGCGTGCAAAGTCACTGAACCTTGCCCCAAGGCTCGTTCAGGAGGAATCACAGATGGCATACAAAGAAAAGTGTTGCCGCTTCGCCTCACTTACCAGTCTTCGACGAAAGTTCCGGAAGTTGTTTGTCTCATGCGTGGCAGCCGGTCTCTCGTTTTTGATGGCTGCTAATTCCGCGATGGCTGTCGGCGGAATGACGTTGCAGGGTGTGAACATCTCCGGAGCTGAGTGGGGATGGAACGTTCCTGGAACATTCGGTGTGGACTATATCTATCCAACTCAAGCAGAGATCAATTATTTCTCTTCCAAAGGCATGACCGTACTGCGTATTCCGATCAAATGGGAAAGAATGCAGCGCACTCCCAATGGTGCCTTCGACCCGACCGAGTTGTCTCGTTTAGATGCGGTCGTCGTGGCGGCAACCCTCAAAGGAATGGCTGTGATTGTAGACAATCACAACTATGGTGCCTATAACAACGTCACCATTGGTGTCTCCGGCGGCTACCCCAACTCGATGTTGGCTGACTTCTGGAGCAAAATGGCGATTCACTATATCAACTATCCAAATGTGATCTTAGGGTTGATGAATGAACCGGTGGGACCAACCATGACCTCACAATCATGGGCGGCAACGGCGCAAGCATCTATCAATGCGATTCGCGCAACTGGAGCCACAAATCTCATATTGGTGCCTTCCACGTATTGGATGCATCCCGTCGACTTCATTGCACTCAATGCACGAGACATGATTAACGTAACCGATCCTATAAACAACTTCTCGCTGGACGTGCATCAATACCTTGATTACGACGGCTCCGGCAGTCATACAGACTACTTGAGCGTTAGCGACGCGATCGCAACTCTCAGTGGTTTTACTTCCTGGTGCAGACAGAATCATCGCACTGCTTTCCTCAGTGAAATTGGCGTGACATCAGCACCTGGCGCGTGTGCAAGCTTGAGCGGAATGTTGCAATACATGCATGCCAATAAAGACGTATGGTCCGGCTATTCGTATTGGAGTGCAGGACCATGGTGGCAAGGTTATATGTTTGGTGTGGAACCAGTTAATGGACAAGACACGCCACAGATGACCACTCTAATTGCAAATCTTGGCGGAGTCACCTCACCGGGCACTGGAATGCCATCAGGATCGAGCGGAAGCTCGGGATCCAGTGGATCGTCGGGTTCGAGTGGAACTTCTGCATCGAGTGGATCATCCGGATCGAGCGGTTCGACGTCTAGCGGATCGTCGGGATCGAGTGGTTCAACAGCGTCTAGCGGGTCGTCGGGATCGAGTGGTTC
>CAZCZI010000016.1:20261-122856 GCA_964503045.1 uncultured Candidatus Obscuribacterales bacterium | reverse complement strand
TGAAAAACGTGCCGACGTTTCCTTCTTTGCTGGCGAGTTTATCCAATGCTCCTTGGCTCGAAGAAACATCGACGTAGAACAGCCCAAAGAGACTGAGCGCCAGAAGCAAAATAATGGCGGCCATCAGTAAGACAAAACCGGGGTACTGAAACAGAAAGCCCCAACCAACGTTCTTTCCGGCTGCCTGAATAGCAATCACCAAGCCGGCAAGCAACATGAATGACGAGATAATTCCGGCAGTGAAAATAAAGCCAAGCATTCTTACTCGCTTTGGTTCTTCCTGCGCTTGCTGCATGAAGCTCATTACCTTAATGGCGATCACGGGCAAAACACATGGCATGAAATTGAGGATGAAGCCGCCCACGAATGCCAGACCTAGAGCGGTCAACAGAGATTCCGATTGTTCGCCTTGTACCTGATTGAATCGTGCGTCAAGCAAGGAAAAGCCGCCACCGCCACCACCTGTAGTGCTGGAACCAACCGCTGCCGCTTCGTGATCTTCTGTTGAAATTTCAGATACAGAACCGTTCCACCCGACATTTTTGAACAACTCTGCATTGTCCGGCTCCTCGGCTGCATTTTTGTCTGTTACTGGAAGGCTCAATGCAATCGTGGCTTTTCCCGGTATGCAAATGTCCTTGCAGCTGAGCCACTTCACCTCTGCTGAAATATCGAGTTTGCTAGCCGAGATTGTCTCCGGCGGCGTGATCTCGGCAGCGACAAGCACCTGATCGGCATAACCATATGTGGTGATTCCGCTGTCACTAAACTTGTGAGGTTTTTCCCAAAGAATATCCGATGCCTTGTACCCGGCAGGCAGACTCCATTCTATTTTGGTTGGCATTCCAGCATCGCCACTCTCTTTGTAATAAGTGTGCCAGCCTGGATCCATCTTCAATAGCGCACCCACTTTAAATGAACGTCCGGCACGCACGGACTTAACGTTGGCAATCAACTTCGCGACAACATGATGCTCTTGCGATTGATGGCGAGGAGCACCTTGAGGGGCTTCCGTTTGAGTAGTGCCTGGTGGTGCCGGAATATTTGGAACCTGGTCTGCCGGCGGCACTCCAGGGGGAGTTGGAACCTGGTCCTGGTCGGCGACTACTGGGGGCGTTTCAATCTTGTCGTTTGTGCCCTGAGCCAAGCTCGAAGCAGTCACCCAATAGACAGCCACCAACCAGAGTGCCGCCATTAAAGCGACCTTTCTTCCCAATGACATTTAGACCTCTGAAAGTTGCAATTCCAATGAATTGATTTTAGGGCACCTTAACGTCTAGTGCATTTTCGTGGGCTATCTCTGCATAAACTCTGGCGCTTCTTCTCAGGGTGCGCTCTTGGGTCGGGAAAGCGACTCGCACCAAGCCAAAGCGGGCTCTAAGACCTTCCGCCCACTCAAAATTATCAAGCAGCGACCAATAAAGATAACCGACCACATTAGCGCCTTCACCGATGGCGCGGTGCACTGCCATAAGGTGGTTTTTCAAATACTTGCATCGCCTGTCGTCGTTGAGCGACCAGTCGCCGTCACTCAATTCGGCGGAATAGGTTGAGGCGTAACCGTTTTCGGTGATTACAATCGGTCTGACCGAACCATCTAAGTTGCGATGGTACGGAGCCAGATCTTTGGTGAGCGCGTGATAGAGCCCTTCCGGATATATTTCCCAGCCCATCTCGTTGGTCTCGAGTTCAAATTCCATTGAAGCTGAGCCGAAAAGGTCCAGCGGCCATCCTGGTTTGAACATGGAGAGCTCGCGAGTGTAGTAGTTAATCGCGAGATAATCCATTGACCCCTTGCAACCAGGCACTTCGCCGCCGAGCTTCTTGATCTCTTCATAGCGGTTGAGGGGCCAAGGAAACTTGACGTATCCGGTTTGAACGGCGTTGGGGAAGAGATGGTTGAAGATGTAGTCGCGGTAATAGCGAATGACGTAGTCGAGTGGGTGCCATCTTCTTTTAGGGAGAAACGGGCGCCAGTGAATGGTGAAGCTGACTTGGGCGTCTTTTGAGTATTGTTTAAGCGCTTGATAAGCGCCGGAATGGCCTTCAATCATGTAGCGGAGGCAGCGGAAGCCTTCGAGATAGTTGTCTCGAATGCCGGGCGGCCACATCCCTGCGACATAACCTTGATAGACGTATGCCAATGGTTCGTTGATGGTAATCCAGTAATCAACCAGATCTCCGAGTTCTTTTGCGGCCAACTCCGTAAACTTTACAAATTCCTTGACCGTCTCAGGATTTGTCCAGCCACCGTTTTTCGCCAGGCGAAGCGGCAGCGTGAAGTGAAAGAGGGTGACGAAAGTTTTTAGCCCTTGCCGCCTGAGTTCGGTAAGAAGCTCGCGGTAGTAGGCGACCACATCCGGGCGAAGTCCGCCGTCGGCTTCCGGCATTAGTGCCGGCCAGTTGAGGCTGAGCCTGAAAGCGTTGAGGTGAAGCTCCTTGCAGAGCTTTATGTCCGACTCATATCTGGTGTGAAACTCGCACGCTGTGTCAGCTGTGGTCTGGTCCAGAATCTTTCCGTCTTCGGTGGTCCATGTCGACCAATCTGAACATCTACTTTCAGTTTCGTGGGGATGCCCTTCTACTTGGAAGTGCGAGGTGGCGGCTCCCCACAGGAAGCCTTCCGGAAATCTGAGTGGTCCAGTTTTAGTCAATTAGACATAGCCCTTTTTCTTTGAGTATGATGACATGCACATTTGAATTCTGATTACTCCTATAGCAATTATTACGCGCTTTTCGCATAAGTGTTGTTGCATCTTCCGAAGAAGCACTGGCTGGAGTCCGTATAATAGGCGTCCGATGCGCCGGAAAGGGCAACAAGCTTTACGTTCATGAACGCCGTTGAAGATAATTCTGTGCTCACCAAAAGGGCGGCATCAGGCACCATTTGCAATTCAAAACGGTGCCCAATTGGCTTTGGGTCGCCGGTTTGGGCGTTCGTTCTATTGTCTGGTTTGACCATTCTTTGTTATCACCGAAGTTTGTCTGGTTACTTCCTAGCAGACGATCTTCTTCACGTTGCGTTCCTTACCGAGGTCTTCAAAGGGCATCCTGAACTGTTAATTCAGAATTTCTTTTCAAACTGGGTGCAAGCACAAGGAACCCAGTTTTATCGACCCATCATCTCGTTGACTCTAGCCGCCGACTATTTAGTCTGGGGCGCCAACCCTTTTGGGTTTCATCTAACTAATCTGTTTTTTGAAATTGCCTCCACGTTCTTTCTCTATCTCACATGCTGCCGCCTGTTTCCGTCAATACCTCATCCTCAGCGGCATCTAATGGCGTTTGGTGCAGCGGCACTTTTTTCCGTCTCCCCACTTCACTGTGAGGTGGCCAGTTGGATTATCGCTCGCGTAGACAGCGTCGTGACTGCCTTCTACCTTTTGGCGTGCTGGCTCTTTCTTGTCGCGCAACAAAGTCAGCAAAATAAACGAATGCTCATGAGCCTGAGTCTTGCCTCATTTGCTCTGGCGTTGATGTCGAAGGAAATGGCGGTTGCGTTGCCGGCGGTGCTCACCCTGTGCTGCCTTTTGGGTGGTGTATCCGCGACAGAGAGTGGCGGTGGAATCGTTAGTCGACTTAAGGCTGCGTTTATAAAAACAGCCCCATTTTGGATATTGCTGGTGGTCTATTTCGGTGTGAGAGTTTTGGCACTCGGCACTCTCTTGGGAGGCTATCAAGGCTCAATCGGTGCCGGGCTCACGACATCGGTGAGCAAGCGATTGACCGATGGCACTTTCGGCAAATTGCTTTTCCCCTTCAATAGTTTTGTATTCGTCGGCGGCAACAAAATTTACGGCTGGCTCAAGATTTTGTATGGGTTGTGCGCATTGTCTCTGGCAGTGGCTTTGGGAAGGAGCATCATTGAGCGCAAGACAGGCCTGTTGCGCTTCCTTATCTTTACAGTCGGTTGGTTTGTGCTTGCACTTTTGCCGGCGATTCAGGTTTTGAATCTTGCAGATGGATTGCAGGGCAGTAGGTTTGTCTATCTTGCCACCGCCCCTCTTTCATTGTTGTTTGCGTTGATGATCTTTGCGCCTAGCGAATCGAAGTCCGACACTCCAGTTACAACTCGCCCGATTCTTGCAAACCTCATACAAGTCATTCCGAGACTGCGAATCTGCATTTTCGCCTTCCTCGTCTTTTGTTTTGTGATGACCACATCAAAGAACAATACTCCATGGGTGCATGCTTCACGAGAGTTGAGAGCTTTGCGTGGCGCTCTTGAAACTGAGCTGACAAATATACCGAAAGACAAATCAATCGCATTGCTGAATTTGCCGCAGACAAATCGAGGCGCGCACATCGTTTATAACGGGGCGACATTCGGAGTGCTGCTTCGGCCACCCTTAAGTCCGTCGGACCTATCATTGCGTGTGGCGACTTTCGAACCCGTGACCTACGGTTACTCAGACCTGGTGAGCTTGAGTCGTGTGAAGGAAATGGGGGCAACATCAAACTACTATTGGTACAGGTGGGACAGAGACTCTCACTCGCTTGTGCCACTCCGCATAGGGCGCGACACACTATCTGATCTCGATGAACCCACGCTTGATTTGCCCGGCGGAGAGTTTTCCTTGACCGGAGACCAATCTTTGATATCACCTTCATTCGATCGATCACCGCTTTCGAGCGACTTCATAAACCTCGATATGTCTGTTTCACCATTTGATGGCGCAGACGAGTTTCAACCTGCCAGTGTTGCGCTCAGTTGGTCCACCGTATCCAACCCCCAATTTACCTACGCAAAAACGCTCTCTGTGCCGATAACTGCTGATGGTTCTCGCCATACTTATCGCATTAATTTAACTGAGCATAAGATCTGGATCGAAAGCGATCGAATTGTGCGAATGAAGCTTGATGTGTTTCCAAAGCCTTCCAAAGTGAAACTCTACAGGACCTCACTGACGTCCGGAAAGCGGTCGATACCGGCTATTTCGTCTCTCCGCGGCGTAGATGGCGTGTGTCAGGCAAATCCCAAGCTTGCATTTTCTTATGATGCTTCTGACATACCAGGGGCGGTGAAAGTTTTGTACGAGATTTCGAAACCTGATTATTGGTTTGAGCATTATTCCGGAACGTATAGAGATGCGGCCCCATCAAAAGAGACATTGAGAAGCGTGACTTTGGATGCGGTAAAGGGGCGTGTCATGTTTGACGGCAATGATCTGGGAGCAACCGGATTTTTCGAGTTGCGAGTGGCGGCACTCGATAAAGACGGAAAGATGATTGGGTATTTTTCCGACCCGATAAACTTTCAATTCAATAAGTAGTGTGGTGAGGATGCGCGCCAAGTGACCGGGACACAGTTAAGTGAATCAACGAATGCGCCAGTGGCAAAAACCACTTTGGAGTACCGCGCGATTGTCTGGTTCTCCCAGAAAGTACAAGTGATTATCGCGGCGATATTGATGGCGATTGTTATTGGTGTATGCTTTGGAAGCTCTCTAACCATCGGCTTTTTGCTAGATGACTTCTTGCATCTCGAGTACTCGATGCGTGCGCTTCACAACGAATGGGCACCTCTGTTGGGAAACCTGTTTGGCAATTGGGGCGATTCAGATCTGATGCGAAGCTACCGCCCAATCGCATCGCTCTCGATCTTCATCGATGCGCTGGTCGGCGGCAGGACAGATGCTTGGCGCTACCATCTGACTAACTTGATTCTTTACTTTGTTTGCTGTTGTCTTGTCTCTCTCGTGACACTGGAGTTGACAGGTCGCCGAGGAAATCGTTTGTCCGGCGCCGCTGCTTTATGGGCCGGGCTGCTCTTTGCCGTGTACCCGCTGCACCCTGAGTCAGTCGCTTGGATTATCGGGCGCGTCGATGTGTTGTGCGGTGCTTTCTACCTCGCTTCAGTGTTTTTGTTTCTGAGATTTCAACTCATTCGAGAAAAATCGATTTTGGTTCTGAGCTTAATCAGTTTTCTGCTTGCGCTATTGAGCAAAGAGATGGCAGTGACTGTGCCTGTTGTAATAACCATGGCCGCGTTCCTCCTAAAGCCTGATTACGACCGGGCTTCCGCCAAGACACGCATGACCTGGGTCGGGTACTTTTGGGCACTCTTGATTGTTTATTCTCTTGGCAGGCACTTTTTGCTTGGCACCACTATTGGTGGCTATGGAGAAAGCTCGGCTGTAGATCTGCTCAATAGTTGGCGAGCATTTCTTGACAGAGCGAGCTTGACGAAGATTTTTGTCGGCATTAACGAAGAGTATCATCCAATCAGGATTATGGCGAAGCTGGTCGTGCCTGCTTACATAGCGATAGGTGTTTGTCTCTTATCGAAAGTTGTGTTGATGCGAGGGCGCACCTTGAACACTTTTTTGTTTCTCCTTGCATGGATGATCGTGGCACTCATTCCAACATTTCAGATTTGGCACATATTTCCCAATCTTGTCGGGAGCCGTCTCTTCTTCATCTCATCGGCGCCGTTGTGCATCTTGTTGACGCTCGCAGCGCTTCCTGCACTTGAGTTATTGGGAGACAAGGTCGCCCGCGCTACAACCATTTTCGGTTCAATTGCACTGTTTTATCTTTTTCTGTCATGGACAATGCTTACCAGACAGAACATGCAAGCTTGGATCGATGCCGGTACCTACACTCAGACTTTCAAGGAAGAACTCCATGCAATTTCGGCACGGGTAAAAGATAACCCTGTCTTGGTCTTGAACCTGCCTCGAGACAATCGTGGAGCCGGGATGATCACCAGAGAAAAGTACATGAACATTCTGATGACCCCATCGCTGACACCAGGAAAAGCGGACAATGCCAAGTTTATTTCTATTGAGCCCAACGTCACAGGCGATCCATTATTGATGTGGCCAAACCGATTTGCTTGCATGATGAACGGTCTTTCCGATGGGCAAATCGTACGGTGGTCGACAACGACAAATCACCTGATGCCCTGGGGACATGCTGAAAATGGATCGAAAGAACCGTTGAACATTGAAAGGGTGTCGGCAGAACAGTTCAGTGCGGAACCGCCATGTACGTTGCTCGACTCACAAAAGTGGAATCGTGTTCTAAACAAAGCGCCACTATTGGAGGTGCTTGATGGCACACTTCGAATTTATCCTGGTGAGCATGGCGGTGGCGTCACGCTTTGGTTGAAGATGGTATCAGAGCAAGCTCCTCTCGACCCGCTCAAACTCAGTATGCTGACACTGAATATGGTGTCTAAGCCGATCGATGCCGGCAATTCAGCTAACTCGCTCAAGGGAGCATCGGTTGTCTGGGAATCTTCTGATCCCGATGGAAATTCCGGCGAGGCACCACTTAATAGAGATGTCGGCCGGGAAAGCGAAAGCGGCGCTTGGGTTGCTTGGCTAGGACGTTATCGAACGTGGACTCTAGCTCCATCAATAAAGCGATTGGGTCTTCATTTTGATTCAGGAAATCGTTGCTACGAACTCAACAGTCTAAACCTTTTTGATGCCACCCAAATCACGCCTGTCGTTTTACTAAAGGATAGGGATGTGTCTTACGACGTGTCAAAAGTTCCTCGAGCAAAATCGGCTCAAATCTTTGTCAGCGCCACGAATCAAACCTTTGACACAACTGATTCAGGAAATGTTGTTGAACCGAAGTTGCCGCCGATTTTAGCGAAGCTTCCATGCCAAGGAGTTTCCGGAAAGGTACGATTGCCGGAAACCATCTACAATGAGCCTGGGTATCACGAAATACAAGTGGTCGCGCTTGACATTGACGGTAGGCGCGTTGGTGTCGCGAGTGAGCCGATTCCGCTGATAATCGATCGGACTAACAAATAGATGAATCTTCAACTGAATTCAAATCCATTGAGCAACAATTCGAATAACCAATTCAGGATCGCACTATATCTGGTGCTTCTCTCAATCGGAATCTGGTTAATGGTGGAATTGAGAAGCCTTCTTCTCACACTTGTTTTTGCTCTCACGCTTTCGTCTGCGATTGCGCCGTTGGCTGAGGCATTGGAGAAGAAGAAGGTTCCCCGACTTGCCACTATTATTGGTGTCTACGTCACAGTCGGATTGGTTTACTCTTTTGCTGCGGTGTCGCTGTTCCCTCCATTGAAAGAACAGACGATTAACCTAATTCAGCACGTCCCAGGCTACTTGGAGGGTGTCAACGACTGGTATGACAAAGTCAGAGTGCAGCTTGGCGACACGACGATTTCCGAACCAAAACATCTGGAGACCCCTGACTTTTCAACCCTCGCCATCAAGATTGGCCGCCAAACTCTTGATGTAACCGGCGATATTTTGGGTTGCGTCGTAAACGGAATAGTTGTGTTGTTTCTTACTGCATATTTCGTTATTGAAGCCGAGCACATTTGGTCGAAGCTTCTATTGTGGCTGCCGGTTGATTGGCGCCCGCGTGCTGCATCCTTGATCAAGCCACTAGAGGGTCGCCTTGGTGGATACGTAAGAGGTCAGATTCTCGTCAGCTTTGCTGTTGCCTGCGTTCTGGGGACTGGTCTGACCTTGTTAGGTGTCAAGTATTCTTTAGTGCTGGGAGTGATGGCAGGACTTCTCAATCTCGTGCCGTTTGTTGGATCGATTCTAACAACCGTTTTTGCCACACTCATTGCTTTCAATCAATCGCTCATGCTTGGCGGTCTGACAGTTCTGTTGTTCGGTATTGAACAGTGGTTGGAGAGCAACATCATTGTTCCTCAGTTGTTGGGTAAACAAGTCGAGCTTCATCCATTGATTGTGTTGTTCTCGATTTTGATTGGAGCCACAATTCTTGGATTGGCCGGGGCACTTGTCGCGGTGCCTCTTGCTACGGCTATTGTCTTTCTTGCACAAGAGTTTTACTTCTTTCGCATAAACCCGCGCGAAGAAGTGAAACCGAGCATGGTACCTGCTCTCGAAAAGGCAAGCGTTTCTCCTCCTTCTGAAGAAGCAAAAGTCTCGTTGCCTTCCGAGGAAATAAAAGCTGGGGAGACAGAACCTGAGCAGACAGAAGCTGAGCAGACAAAAACTGAGGAAGCGTAGGTGGTTTAGTGTTTGGCCTCAAGTAGTCTGAGGGTAGAAGCTATTCGTCATCTTTGGTTCGTTTGGAAGCAAACGGATACACACCATAGTGTCTGAGCACTGCTCCTGCGATTCCGAGTGCAGCAACAAGTAGGAAGTACTTCATGATTGCGGCGATTCTGTCCGGTTTTGCAACAGTAGACAAACAGATGCGTGGCTCTTTCGCCGAAAGCAAGCGATGCGGGGGTGCCTTGACAGAAGTGTCGCGGCCGCCTTTTAGCACTATAAGATAGGCCTTGTCTCTCTCACTTTTTCCAATTACATTGCGATTTCGATCGAAGCAGTGCAAAAATAGAGACTGGCAATCCCAAGTTCCGCGATCGCCTTTTGTGAAGTCTGGATTGGTCAGCATGCTAAAGGCGTGAATGGCTCCGGGTGTGGATTTTGGCTCATTGGGAAATCGTGAGCCGGACTCTAAGCGTTGTTCTAACTCCGTCTTGCCATCGACTGCAATCTCGCCCTTTTCTATTGAGTTACAGAAGATTAGATTCTCTCTTTGATCGGAGAAAGGATTTCGATAGGTATCGTCCGGCGCGATATCGGTGTTGTCGTGGGGATAGCGTTGGTTTTTTGAATAGAAAAGTTGAGCGGCGGTTGCAAACGCTCTCATGCTGTCGAGTACGCGAGTTTCCGGAGCGCCGGGAGCGTACAAAACGATACTATCGTCCAACTTCCAGCCTTCGGATACGTCGAGTGCCCAGTCGCAAGAATCATAGTAGCCTGCCACCAGCTTTAGTTCGTCCTGCCAGCTGCCACTGTAGTAGCACAATGAAGCTTTCGTCTTAGAGGCGTAGTCAGACCACTGGCAGCCGTTGTCTTCCGTAAACTCCAAAAGCAGGTGACGGTCAGCAGATTGGAAGGTGTGATTGGCATTGTCTTTCCAGGCGTTTCGGTCATCAGGGAAAACAAATGCCACGGTGAAGACGATTCCAATTAAGAGAATGCTTCCACCCAAAAGCACCATAAACACATTTTTTTGATCTTCCCACCAATGTGTTTCGACTTCTACTTCAACGTCTTTGCGATCTTTCCAATCTTGAAGAATCTGATGCTGACTGGATTGCCCGCCAACTCTGAAGGTGGCAACACGTTCGCTTTCAGGATCGGCAAGCAAGCGACCTTCTTTGTCAAAGTTTGCTTTTGCACTCTGAAAGGTTTTTCCAATTTGTGCAATCTGCCGACGACCAGTAGGAGGAACACCAACCGAGCTTGGAAACGACCTTCCCAAGCCAGGTGGCATCACTTCTTTCTTTGCTTCTTCTGGTTTTTCCGTGTACTCGTCCCAAGCGAACTCACCGACTTCTGGCGGCAGGGGTTGCATTTCCTCTGCATCTTGCGTTGGTTGCGTGTATTCTCGCACAACCATCATGGCGCGCCGCAATCTGTCTCTGTCTCGCTTTGCTCTCTCGTCTGAATTGGGATCTTTCTTGTCTTTGTCTTTTTTGAGAAAGCCTTTCCGTGCAGCCTCACTCTTGATGGACTTCGCATTCACTGCAGTTGCTTCGCTTGTAGAGCCGGGCTGCGAGTCCTCAGAGGTAATGGAAAGTTTTGTATTGTCCTTCGACCTTTGCTTTGTTTTCTTCTTTTTCCCTTCACCATCAGTGGTGCGATTCTTCGTCGCTTTTTGTAGCTTGTTTTTCATCGCGCTCAGATTTTCTTGAGCGCAAATTCCTGCAGATTTCTGCGAATTTACTTTGGCAGGTTCCGTCTTGCTGCTTTCGGACGCGGTTTTCTCGTTCGCAGCGACCTTCAATTCCGAAGTCTTAGACTTTGGATGATCCTTGAGCTTTTTTTCCATCTCCAACGCAAGCTCGGGTTTTCGTTTGGTGCGTTGCAACATTGACGAATAGCTGCTGAAAATACTTGACAGAATAAAGTGATCGGCAGGCAAAGACTTTTGTGCAAACTCCGAGGCTTGTTGAAAAGCCTCGTCGGCGTCGTCGATTCTGTCTAGCTTCTCTTTTGTTTTTGCAAGCTTTAGAAGAGTGTTTGCAATGTCCGGCGCCTTTCCGTCCGTATCTTTTAATACAGAATGCAATCGGCTGAATTGCTTTTCCGCCTCGTCGTACCGGTACAAAACGTAGTTGGTGTCGCCCAGCTTTTGCAGGCAAATGGCCAGGTCGCTCGATGTTCCGTTGTCCGCGCCGTCAGATTCGAGATCGTTTAAAGCATCAGCAAACAGCCGTCTGGCTTCTTCGAAGTTGCCTCGAAGAAACTCAGCATCAGCCTTGCTTATGCAATCACTTACCATTTACTGCTTACTGCGAAGCTTGTGCTTTATTGGACTCCCGACCAGTCCAAAATAATCCCACGAAATACCATCATAGAACACGCGGGCAGGGCCGACGGTGGGACCCGACCCGGAAGATGCCTGCTAAGGATTCGAAAGATTCTGAAACCAAGAGGTGGATTCAAGGGTCAGTGGTTCGATTGTGCAATCACGAATCTTCAAATTTCTGGTTCGGGCCACACGCCTCGCTGCGCCCTTTATTTTTTTTCCTGATTCTTTCCGGAGGCGGTTGTTCCCGTGCACAAAATCGCTGTCTGGAAGTGTAGGCAGCACAAGGCTTTTCGGTTCCGGATTCGCCGCACGGGGATGCCCGTCTCCGGAGAATAGCAGAGGGGGCTTCCGGAGACGGTTGTTCCCGTGCGCAAAATCGCTGTCTGGGAGTGTAGACAGCACAAGGCTTTTCGGTTCCGGATTCGCCGCACGGGGATGCCCGTCTCCGGAAGTGACAGAGCAAGAAAACGGAGACCCATCAATTAGTCGAAACGGTCAGCAATTGCACAAAACGCGAAGACCGGCTATTTTAGCCGATCTTCGAGTGTTGGTTACAACAATTAGAGGAGTTACTTAGCTTTCTTGCAGTTAACCGGAAGGGCTGCCACAACGGAGGCTGCTACCGTGAGGGTGAGGATTACCATCGCTGAGGCAAGCGCTCTCCAACCGAGGTTGGCGCCGGCGTTGAAGTAGGTATCGAGCAAGAGTGAAAGCATGTTGCCCGCCACGTTGACCACGCTGACCATCAAAATCGGAGCCACAGCCACGAGTGCCACAGCGATTGCTTGCTTCTTGGTAGCCGGCTTGGCAAGTAGAGCAGCAGTGAAGGAGGCAATCATTATAAGGGCGGCATAGGCGTAAGTTTCGAGGTTGTGTTCATAACCAGGCATGCTGTCGACACAACAAAGAGCTCCAAGAATGCCAGCCGGGAAGAGATACGAAAGAGCTGCTGCCGAACCGGTGTGAGCCTTTTCGTTGCGCAAAAGCTTCAAACCGATGCGGTGGGAGCCGAAGGCCACAACCAGAGCAGCCACGAGCCAGCCAACGTTTTGAAGCAGTTGCATGGCGTTGGCATTGAGCAGGTCTACCATCCACAATGTGACTTCAGTGGTTACGATGGTTGCAAGAGCCACATTCCACCTGCGGGCGCCGGAAGATCTGGCGCGGAAGTAGGCTAGCGAGAAACCGAGAAATATTGGAAATACCAGACATGGTTGCGAAACTAAGGCGATGATGGCTTGATTCATCGACTGTTGGTACGGTTGCGCTGCAAACGACTCGATCATGTTGTAGGCAAAGTCATAACCTATGTAGGTAAGCGAGCAACCTGCAAATGCAAAGAAAGAAGACAGGGCGACGGTTTGTCCATAGTGCCACCATTCGATCACGCCTGATTTTTCTGCTTTGAGACAAAGGTGCTGACCGGTCATTGTGATGGCATCAGCCATTTCTTTCGCCGAAGGAAGAGCATCTACCGTGTGAGGTCTGTTCATCTCAGATGTCGTCATTTTCGTTAAGCCTGCAATTTGTGTTGTATTCGCCATGCGCTCTGCGCACAGGTCCATCTACAGGCAGGCGGCGGCAAATTAGGCGGAACAGCCGAAAAATCTGAAAATTTCTGAAAAACTCTTGAAAGGCCTACTGCTCATGCCATTGGAAGCACATCACTGGTTTGTCACTGCTGATTTGATATGTTTCCAAGTAATAATGAGCCTTTAAGGGTTACACGCGAATTGCATAAAATATTGCCTATATTGGGAATATCAATTATGTCTAGCTGGGAATCAACGCGAAGAACAGATGAGATAGTACTCGAATTGAAGGATTCGACTGACCCACCGTCTGCAGAAGTTATCGACACCACTCCACCGGTTGGCGATGAGGCTGTCGCAGACATGGCTTCTTCCGGCTCCGGAAAAGGAGTTGTTCCAAGCGCGTTTGCAGATCCTGACAAGACTATCTCGGTCGTCGAGCCTCCTTTGACGCTCTTGAGAGAACAGAAAGATCCCTGGATCGGTTCAATTATCAACAATTACGAGATTGTTGAAAGAGTCGGTGAGGGTGGCATGAGCATCGTTTACAAGGCCAATCACCTCGGCTTGAAAAAGCACGTGGCAGTCAAGATGCTGCTTCCGCACCTGGTTGCCAATGCATCAAGTCTGCAGAGGTTTCAGCAAGAAGCCCAAGCGGCGAGCACCTTGAATCACCCGGCGGTGGTGACCGTTTTCGATTTCGGCGTGCACGATGGGCGTCAGCCCTATTTGGTGATGGACTTCCTCAACGGGCAGCCGCTTTCTCAAGTGATAAGACTCGACGGCTGTATGCCGGCAAGCCGTGCTGTGCCTATATTCATTCAAATTTGCGATGCGCTTGCACACGCCCATGACTTGAAGATTGTGCACCGCGATCTCAAGCCTTCCAACATCATTTTGGAGACTCAAAACCCAGACACCATCAAGATTGTTGACTTTGGTATCGCCAAAATCATGCCGCATGAAGGCGCCGATGCAATCGCACTGACGCAAACCGGTGAAGTATTCGGAAGCCCACTTTATATGAGCCCCGAGCAATGCAAAGGTGAGAAGCTCGATGGACGCGCAGACATCTATGCCATGGGTTGTTTGATGTACGAGATGCTCTGCGGAACGCCTCCGATCAGTGGTGCCAACATGCTGGAAATTCTCTATCGGCACATCAACGAGACGCCCAAAGAGTTCAAGCAAATCGCCAAAGACACGGCGATTCCCAAACAGCTCGAAGCAATCGTGTTTAAAGCTCTGGCAAAAGATCCCGCAGACAGATACCAGTCGATGCAGGCACTGGAGCTCGATCTTCAAAAATTTGCCAACGCTCAATCGAGCGGTTTTCTAGGTAAAGCCGCAGCCACTTGGAAGATACAAAGCTCGCGCAGGCGCCGATTGGGACTGAGAGAAAAGCTCACTCTCGCATTTGCCGCCCTGAGTATCGGCGCTGGTAGTGTCGCATGTGGTTACATGGGGTGGACTTGTTGGAATGCCGAGAATACCCCGCTATTGCGAGGCGCACCAGTGTGGTATGTAGAACCGCCACGCATCAAAGGACTCGATCAAGGCGGGATGAACGCAGTGCCGTATTACATTAGAACGGCACGAGCTCAGGTCGCAGATCCTAACACCGAGGTGACGAATCAGGATCTCTGGAGCTATACGAGCGCTGCCGAGTCTTTGTTTAGTATGGGGCAGTACAATCGTTGCCTGGAAATTATCACGCCGACGATTGTGCTGAGCGAAAGGTTGCATGGAAACATGGCAATGCCCACGTTGAATGTGCGCAGAACCAAAGCACTTTGCTATTTGCGTTTGCACAAGTGGAAAGAGGCGCAAAATGAGTTTGAATCGTTAATTGAACCTGTCAGAGGTTCGGGCTCGCAAGTGTTTGATGTCTTTGCCACCGTAGCTGGTGAACTTGGAGACTCGTACTACTTCGACGCTGTGGTCAATGGAAAGCCGAGAGCAGGAAGTGTAGAACTGCTCAGCAAAGCCAGTCTTGCATACAAAGAATGCGTACAAGCGCAAATATATCGAGATTCGCGAGCCATTACAAAACGCGCCGCCGGCCAAGTGCTCGAGAGACATCAGTTGAACGACACACCTGCAAACGCCCTGGTTTTGGCTCGATTAGGAGACATCTATCGCTTTGCCGAACAATACCCGCAAGCGCACCAGCACTATGATCTCGCTGGCAAGATGTTTAAGACCATGAGCGACAATCGCAACCTGGCGGTGTGTGCATTCTACGATGCTTTCGTTCTTCAAAAACTGAAACAGTCGGACGATGCCAACAGTCGCTTCAAAACAGCGCTTGCGACGGTTGATCCGCTGTCTCAAGATGCCGCGCAAATGTGGTTTGCCTACTCTGAGCTGGCTTATCAAAGAGGCGACGTGGGCACTTGCATTGACGCAAGAATGAAAGCCTGGAAAATTGCAAACAGCCCTAATTCAAAGCACTAGAATTCTTGCCGAACTGAGAAAATACTTGCCGAACTGAGAAACCAGTTGCAACGAATTACTTGTCGTCTTTCCCTTTTGCAAACTTTTTGAGTTGCTCGCCGAATGGCGTTCCCATTGGGTTTTCGTCGCCGCCCATGGTCACTTCCATCTCGTCTTTCACCCGAGTTAGTCCTGCCGGTCGAGTGAACAACTCGGTTGTTGCCGTGCGTTGACTGACTTTCAACGTATCGAGTTTCATTTGAACTTCTTTTGGTTCGCGCCTGTTTTTCGAGTCAGTCCAGGTTCTTCGAAATCTCAAAACTGCGCCGGGAACTTCTGGTGTTCCCACGCACATAACCATATTCAGATATCGCGGCAACCATGATGGTGTCTTGATGTCGCGATAGAGCCAACACTCTTCGACGAAACTTCTCGTCGGAGGCAAGTTTGTACAGTGCCTTTCATAAGCAGTTGTGCGCTTCCCGGCGATCTCCGCTTTGCCCACCTCCTTCCACTCAGACATCGGCCATTTGTATGGTTGCTGTTGGAAGAACATCTTGCGTTTGTGGTTGAAGTCCTGTTCCGTAACCTCACAGAATTTGCCTGTCTTCTCACTGAAAATGGTGAGATGGTTTTTCTTCGGTTCGAAAATCACATTGCCGAAAGTGCAGTCCATTCGCGCCAAGTTAGTGTCGCTTATGTGCACTTCCACATGCCCCAATGAAAATTCACGTTGCATCAGAGTCAGGACCTTAAACTCGCCCTTCTTCAACTTTTCGCTGTTCCTGGGTTTTTCGCATAACCCGTCAGGCGCCGAACCGAGCAGAGTTGCCACTATAATCAGTGCTATCGAAAGAGCTTTCATTTAGCTTTGGGTCCCCTCGTTCCCAGCGTACTGGAGTAGTGTTGTTTCAACTCAGGAGGCAGATCTCTCAGCGGATCGGCTTCCGAACCCTCACCCATTACGACGTCAAATTCGTCCTTTACTTTGGCCAAACCTTTCGGCGCATCGAAAAAGGTCTTGGGTACTGAAACTCGAGTCCAAGAAAGAGTCTTCAAATCTTCCTGAACCTCCAGCTTGTCTTTCGCCGTGCGAGCGGTTTCGTCAATCCATGTTCGCTTGAAAGCCATTGGCAGCCGATCCAATGTAAAGTCGGGAATACGCAGGTATGTAATGAATTTACGAATGAGTTTTGATTCCGAAGTTGCTTTTGAATTGACCCAGCATTCTTCGAAAAACTGCCGGCTCTTTGGCAGTTGAGGGTTGAAGCGTTTGTATCTATCTGCGTCCACGCCCGCCAATCTTTCAACGCCCACCTTTTTCCATTCAGTCATGGGCCAATCGTATTTTTGAGCCTTGTGTGTAAAGAGTTTTGAATGCTTATCGAATTCATCTGACTTCCACTCGCAGAATTTTTTTGTTCTCAAGTTGGCCACGGTGACTTTGTCGGGCAGCGCAATCAGGGTGCCATACACTGTGTCCAGCTTAATGGCCTTGTCGCTGATATAGCCGACCAGCCTGCCTGCATAGCGTTCAATTTGTATGAATTTCCAACAGGGTACGGTGGGTGCTCTTTCTTGTGCTGGGGCTCCACTTGACTGGCTTTGCATACTCATCGCGAAGATGAATGCAAGTGAACTCGCTAGTAGAAGAGCGGCAGGACGCCAAACCCTTGCTTTCTTCATTTGCAGTGAACTTTGTTCCCAAATCCGACTTTTACCGTGCCTATACTTTAACCTAATTACCGCGAAACGCGCCCATTACATGCCTTGAGCGCTTCATTAACCGGGCGGCCGCGGTTGACGCGTTTACATAATTGCCAGCGAGAACCCTGCCGCGTTTGCTACCCTGGGTTTGTGGCACAAAGTAAAAGGGCCGCAAGGAGCGAATGGGTGCCAAGTAACCAGCTGACTATCAGTTATGGAGACCGAGTTGCTACTCTGGCGTTGTGGTGGAAGTCGTTTTTCCTGTTTCCTATCTGGGCGGTCTTGGTCATCCCCCTGGTAGGGGCTTTTTTCAGACTGTTTGGCGATCTCAGCGTCCAAATCGGTTACGCAGTGGTGCTAATCGCTCTTATTGCTTACTTTGTAGAAGACGTCCTCAAGCGCAAGATTCGAATCGAAGACGATTATCTTTTCTGGGGATATCGTTGCTTCAAAATGCTTGATTTGGTCTCTGTGGGTGTGAAGTATAAGGGCAATCAGATTCTTCCAAGCCACATGGTTTTCGTTTTTGGAAGCGCTAAAAGGCTTGAACTCAAACTTTCGCGTCTCAAGCAACAAGACTTTGAATCGCTTCTGAAGTTCGTGCAGACGCGTGTGCCGCACTGCAAGATTGATCCCGTGCTCGACAACGTCACGAAATGTCGGAAGATCGCGCGTACTACACTGCTCGAGAAAGAGGACAAAGTTGAGGTTGAGTACCATTCAAGAAGGTTTCTGAAGGAACTGTATGACACATTTACATCAACTGCGGATAAATGGACAAGGGCAGGCCCGGTAATCACTTGCACTGTTTTTACGTTTGTTTGGACTCAAGCAGTAACTGGGCTGTTTTTGAGTCTTTTGACAATCAAAAACGCGATTCCAAAAGACGAACTCGCCCTCAAAGAAATGCTCGTAGCCGTCTCAACCAAGTGTTACGAAGGTGGTGGGAAGCTGTTGGCTGATTGGAGCAAGACCCTCTACGATGCCGCTAGCCATCCGGCAGTAGCGTGCGCCTGCGGCGTCATTCTCGTTTATCTGATCATAAACTTTTTGCGCCTGCTTCTCAGACCCAACATAATTTCGCTGGATAAAACCGCACTCTCGTTGAATTTCCGGTTTGGCACCAACACTATGCCCGTAAGTCGGTTGCCGTGGGAAACCGTGAAGAAGGCCAGCCTTGTGAAGCCTGGCAACACGGCTGATTCCAAGCATTGGAAGGTCAGGTTCGAGAAGGAAAACGGAAAGAATTTTGACTTGGATTTAACGGCAATTGAATCGCAGTCTCGCTCGAAACTGGTCAAATGTTTGGAGAAGTGGGCGCCCAATTGCCACGTAGATGCCGAGTTGACCGAGGCGATGCAGCCGAAGCAAGAGCGAAGTTATACAGAACTCTGGTTGCAATCGCTTTCATCGGCTCCGGAGCGAAAGAGCCTCGAGCCCTTGGCACCAGGACAAATGCTGCAGGAAGGGCAATTCGAGGTAATCAGGCGACTGGGTATTGGCGGTCAGGGCATGGCCTATCTCTGTGCGACTCCGCTTAAGGAAGCACCGAATGTGGTGTTGAAAGAAACGATTCTTCCTTTGTATGTCGAACACACAATTCGTGAGCAAGCACTGGAGAGATTTCAACAAGAAGCTCAGCTACTCAAGCAATTGCAAAGCCCGCACATCGTAAAACTGCTGGACTACTTTGTTGAAGATCACAGAGGATATATTGTTTTAGAACACGTCGACGGCAAGACGCTCAGGCAATTGGTGAAAGAGGAAGGACCACTCTCTGAAGAACGTGCAAAAGGAATTGCCACACAGATGTGCGACATTCTTCAATACCTGCACTCCCAAAACATCATTCACCGCGACTTTACTCCAGACAATGTCATATTGAGAAAGGATGGAACCCTCACCCTTATCGACTTCAACGTTGCCCAACAAGTCTCTGCCGGGACCACAGGAACTATCGTCGGTACCCACTGCTACTTGCCGCCCGAGCAATTCCGCGGCAAACCGACATTCCAAAGCGATATCTACGCGATGGGCGCCACTCTGTTTTTCCTGATCACCGGAGAAGATCCTGAGCCCATTTCTCAGTCAAGTCTTCGCAGCGTTAAAAACGATATTTCAGATATGTTCGAAAATCTCGTGTCGAAGTGCACAATGCTTAGTTTGAACACACGGTTCAAATCGGTGGCTGACATTCGAGAAGGACTTGGTTTAGCTCCTGTTGATGCGGGCCAAGAAACCAACGCTGATCCCACTTCCAAAGAAGCTGCCGAGCAATCGGTCGTCGAAACACCTCAAGACGATAATGGCTCTACGATAAGTCTCTCTGAATCAAAGGAAAAGGTACCGATAAAACAGAGGACTGCGGATGGCTGAACTAACGGTAACGGCACAATACGAAAGCAAACCACGGGCAGTGGCGCTCGCGGCTCTGCGAGTAACATTTCCTATCTGGGGACTTGTCGCGCCGATCACATTTGCCGTTTGTTTTTCAATGGTGATCGGGTTTCTTGTCGCAGGACAAATGACATCTATATTCAATGATACGCAGACAGCCGCATTTTTCGGACTCATGCTCACTTCATTGCTGGCTCCCTGCGTTGGATTGATGGCTACGAAAGCGTTGTCGGATGACAAAATCGTCATCGACAAAAATGGTGTGCTCCTGCCCTTTGTTCTTAGTATGCAAACAGGCAAGCGATACTTGCCGTGGGCGAAGGTTCGCAGAATTGAGACATTCCCTACCGATCAAAGAGATTGGCGCAAAAAGCATCTCGTTTTCTTCATTGATGGATCAAGAAAACTCAAGATGCCTTTAGGCAATCTGTCGCAGGATTCACTGGCACAGATTTTGCTTGCATCCGAGATGTGGGGCATCAACTGTGATAAGGATGCAAGTGTCGGCGATCTGCAAAAACTTCTGAAAACCGACAGTCCAAAGGCCGATTTGAGCTACACGGACATGTGGGAAGACGAGCTTCGCAGGCGATTCTGCGCGACCGCTTTCATGCCGTTGGAGCCTGGAAGAGGCTTGAGAAATGGAACCCTGAAAGTTGTTCGGCAGCTCGCCTTGGGCGGTCTGTCAGCAATTTATTTGTGCCAACTTGACGAGAAGAAACTCGTGGTTCTTAAAGAGGCGGTTGTACCGGAAGACAGTCCTGAAAACATTCGCGAGAAAGCAAAAGAAATGTTCGAGCGTGAAGCTCAGCTGCTGCTTAAACTGAATCACCCCGGGGTGGTGAAGGTATTCGATCACTTTGTTGAAGCCGGTCGAAGCTACCTCTTGATGGAGTACGAAAGCGGGCAAGATCTGCGTCAATTCGTCAAACAAAACGGCCCTCAACGGGAAATGCTCGTGCTCGAGTGGGCTGTTCAGATCGCCACTCTTGTCAAATACATACACGAGCAAGACCCTCCAATCATCCATAGAGACCTCACTCCCGATAACCTGGTATTGCGCGAAGACGGATCTATCGTGGTAATCGATTTTGGTGCTGCCAATGAATTCATCGGCAACGCCACCGGCACATTCGTCGGAAAACAAGCATTCATAGCGCCTGAGCAGTTTAGAGGAAAGGCTTGTGTACAAAGCGACATTTACGCCTTCGGTTGCACTCTGTTCTTCCTTTTAACGGGCGAAGAGCCAGAAGCGCTCTCCGAATCGAGTCCGAAAAAAGTGAATCCTGACGTGTCGACGGACCTCGACGAAATTGTAATGTCGTGTACTCAGATGGAACCAAGAGATCGTTATCAATCCGCCGCGCAGCTATTGCCGGTACTGCGTAAGCTCCTTTCCGCGACGTCGGCTCCAGCTGCACAGTGACAGCTGTTGTAGGCCGGAAACCACAAAGAAAGGTTCGATAGAGTGCTGCACAATCTCTCAATCACGACAAAGGGATTGATACTAGTAGCGGTGCCACTCGTATTTGAATTGGCGTTTGTGTTTATTCTCACTTCCAAAATGCACGAAGCTGAAATGGAAGCAAAACGCTCTGCCCTGGCACGTGAAAGAGTAGCTCATGCAAATACTTTGATGTTCCACACATTTGATGCCACCATGTGCACCGGCGCTTATGCGATGGGAAAGAAAAGAGTATATCTTCTAAACTCGCAAATTGCGATTCAAAATGCCAAGTCCGAACTGGACCAGATGAAGATCTTGTGCAAAGACGACCCGGGCTTGATGCGCACGGTGCAGGAGCTGGAGAGATGTGCCAACAACATGCTTGCTTTGCTGGAAGAGTTCAAGCAACAGTCTTCTGATGAAATTATCGGTTTCGCCCAGAAGATAAGCATGTATCGGAAGTTTAATGCAGGCGTGATTGAACTTGGAGTGCCAATGAGGCGTCTTCTGCTTGAACAAAGCAAAGTCGACACCGTTGTATTGGACGAAGAAGCCAAAAAACGTCAGGCTTTCGAATCTGTCTTGTGGGGCGGTGTTTATGCCAATCTATTTATGGCAGTTCTGCTTGCTATGTTCTTCTTTCGAGAGATCGGCGCGCGGCTAAAAGTTGTCGCTGAAAACACCAAGCTTCTGTCAATGTCGAAGCCTCTCAAAAATCGTTTAGACGGAACAGACGAGATTGCCAAACTCGATTCTGTTTTTCATGACATGGCAAAGAACCTTGAAGAAGCCGCTAGACAGAAGAAAGAAATCATGGAAATGGTCAGCCACGATCTCAAAAGTCCGCTAACCGCTGTTTTAGGCACTTTGACTCTCTTCGAGGCAGGTGCCTTCGGAGATGTGACGGAGAAAGGCAAGCTTCGCATGCAAGATATGCAAGCTGACGTCAGTCGACTTGTGGTTTTGATAAACGATCTTCTCGATGCAGAAAAGCTGGAGTCAGGCAAGCTCGTGCTCGATCTTAAGCCGTTGGAGGTGGAAAGAGCAATTCGCCAAGCGCTACTGTCGGTGACACCAATCGCTGAAAAGTCGGAAGTGACGATAAAATACGTACCGTCTGAGATCATTGCGATTGCCGATGAGAGCCGACTCGTACAAGTGCTTGTAAACTTGCTTTCAAACGCAGTCAAGTTTTCCGATCAAGAATCTGAAGTTGAGATTCTGACTGGCGCAGACGGCGACCACATCACGATCGCAGTGGTCGATAAGGGACGTGGCATCGCCCCGGAGATGCAAGGAAAGCTGTTCGATCGATACAAGCAAGTTGAATCCGAAGATGCGACAAAGCGTGGCGGGACCGGACTCGGTCTTTACATCTCGAAAAAACTGGTAACAGAGATGGGTGGCACCATCACATTGCAGAGCCGGCTGGATGAGGGAAGCACCTTCACAATCAAGCTCAAGCGAAACACGTGACGATTGGTGCTCAGGTCGTGTTAGCCTTAGACAGGTATCGGCGTTCAAAATCAATCCTATCTATCGCACTATCATGGCAAAGATACTAGTAGTCGAAGACGACAAAAGTCTTTTGAAAACCGTAAAGGAATGGCTGGAGTTCGAGCACAACTTCGTTGAAAGCACCTCCGACGGCGGCGAGGCGCTGGACTTGCTCAATGCCTACAAATATGACTTGATCATTTTGGATTGGGAGCTTCCAACTAGATCGGGAATCGAGATTTGCCAGACATTTAGATCTCGGGGCGGCCAGACTCCCATACTGTTCCTCACAGGAAAGCAAACAATTCCAGACAAAGAAACAGGCTTTACGTCTGGCGCTGATGATTATTTGACGAAACCGTTTCACTTGAAAGAACTGTCAATGCGCCTCAAAGCGCTTTTGAGACGGTCTCCGACAGTCTCAGAAGACGTGTTGAAAATGGGAACCCTTCAACTCAACCCGGAGACGCATCAACTTCTCAAAAACGACAAAGAAGTCAAGCTTTCGCCCATCGAGTTTGCGCTTATGGAGTTTTTCATGCGCAATCCCAAGACGGTTTTTAGCACCGAGGCGATATTGGAAAGAGTCTGGACCTCCGCCTCAGAGCGGTCTCCCGAGACTTTGCGCACTTGTTTCAAGCGCCTCAGAGACAAAATTGACGAAAAAGGCAAACCCTCGGTTATTCAAAACGTCCATGGGGTGGGTTATAAGTTCGAGCCCGACTGACACTTTGCTTCAAGACCCTTCACACTCCTAAATTCTCGCTTTCTCGGGTGGAACATTGCATAACGGGATGCGTCCCAAGAAAAGGAATCGTGAATTTTGGTCACTGGTAACACTTTTATGCTCAAAAAACTCATAATGTGCGTGGCATCATCGTTTGTCGTTGCCGCACTCGCCGCCGGATTGGCCGGCAATTTCTCGGTAGGTTGTCCTTCCAACTGCATTGGCGTACTGGGCGCAGGTTTCGCGTGTTTGGCAATGGTCGCCTGTGAGCGACTCTGCCGCTTCGTAAACAGCGACTAGCGCTTCCGTACACTGTTCAGGTAAATTCCCGAGAGAAAATGCTTCCGTCAGTCGAAAAAGCGTAGCTGCTGAAAATCCTTTATGTACTCATTTGGTGTCGGGACAGGGGTGAAATCCTCCGACTCTTCCTCGACTACTGGCGAATCAGCCTTAGGAAGCACGTCGCCGTCGTTTTCGAAATCATCAGACTCGAGTGTAGAGGCGGTTCGATGCATCCAGCTGTAAGCGGTCTCTTCGTCGCTCTCGCCGGACTCAGCTTCTGCCTTCAGTTCTGCAATCAGTTTTTCTGCAGCACCGGCGCCTGCTTCCGTCTTCTCTTCAGCAACGTTTACGGAAGCTTCTTCTAATATAGTTTCCAATGTGGGCGCCGACTCAGCTGCTTCAAAAGCCGTCTCTACCACATCGGGTGCAGATTCAAGAAGTTCAATGACTGTCTTCAAGCTGCGTTCCACCGTGGGTTGGAAGTTCAAGTCTGCAACTGCGTCAAATGCCGTATCTACAATAGTTTCGAAGGTGTTCTTCTTAATGGTTTCAGTGGCAGACTCGGTTTTGTCTTCAATCGATACCTGCTCTACTTCTACTTGCGGCTCGACTTTAATGTCTTGTGTTTTCGGCTCTTCGCCTTTGGTGTCGATGGTGTTTAGCTCTTTGTCTTCAGTTTGCTTCTCGCGGCTCTTCCATTGCACGATGTTTGTCGGCCCATTTTTAGAGTAATCTCCACTGACATTTTTTGGTGGAGGAACGGTTGGTGCCGGCTGAGATGGCTGAGCCGGTGCCGGACCAAAACCAGCGGTTGGTGCGGGTGCGGACATTTGTAATTTCGCAGGGTCGACATCATGAATCGACTTGATGTTTGTCGGAGCCGATGTTACTTGCGCCTTCAAACAGGCAATCAGACCTTCAGTGGAAATTCGATACTTCTGAAAGTCTGCAAAAAACAGTGCCAGCGCGGCTTCTAAGGTGATTTGCTCGCGAGTGACGATGATTTGTCCATCATCATTGAGCCACGCAAAACCAGGTTGAAGAGGGAGACAAAAACCTTCTTCCGATGGGAAGACCTTCAAACCAGCCGTTCCCGGAACAATCCCATGTCGTCTAAGTGCGCGCGACAATAGGCTTGCAGCCTCGGACGACGGCGTCGGTTGGTCCAAGAAGATGAAAAGGTTAAGTGCGCAATCATCGCTCGACTGATACAGTTTTGCTCTCTCTACACCACTCAGTTTGAGACATTCGCGCAGATGGTTTAGACCTTCTTGAGACGAGTAGTAAGAAATAGTTTGAATCGTGATTGCCAGAAAGCTGGTTTGGTCATCGGCTCTGCACGCTCTCAGCACCTTGGATTCCGGGTTGAGTGCCTCAATTACTTCTTCATCCGAGAGATTATGAAACCGGCTCAACTCAATCCAACGGCCGGATTCTTTCATTTGTTTTGACAGGCTTTGGAATCTGTTTCCGAACAGAGTCAAAAACTGCTTGGTGAGAACTTGCATGTGTGTCGGTGCCGCAGACAAAACAGCTTCGACCAAAGATGAATCAGTAATTGTCCTACCCTCGCTACTTGCCCATTCCCGATCATTGGAGCGCCACATTGGTATCGGGTCTGGTGCTTAAGAATGATCCATGATCCGATAAATCTTAAAGTGGATGCCTATGCTAATCAAGGCTATCTACTAGGCCGCAATTGTATCGGCTGGATGGATCCGTGTTATATGCTCGAGGCTTTGCAGGCATTCATCGCATATTTGATGTCGGTGTATCCAATAGAGAATCAGCAATTTGGTTTAAGGTAATTGCATATGAAAAAGATGCAATGCGACTTAATTTTGACCTGCCTGAGGAAGAGAGTTTTTGATGATTTTTTCTCTTTCCGACATCATCCCTTGCCAAGTTTCTTTCGTTATCTCAGCTGGACTGTAGCTGCGGACTTGTCTGTTTGCAAACTCCCGCTGTTCCCCTTCATCTAATTCAAAAAGAATGTGGCGCACAAATCCGTCTTGATTACCGTAGTTTTGCGGTACTGAGATCTTCTCTGCATCGACGTTTAGACAGTGACCCATCCAACTCGCGAATGTCAAAGCGGCAGAATGTGCCAAATAGCTCGGTCCACCGGAAAGGGAAATGTGGTGCTGATAGATGCTTGCGTGCTTGGAAATCGTGTAAATGATTCGCATTCCCTGATCGGTATCAAGGTAATAACCATGATCAAGCTGCACGGCAGGGTCATGTGTTGCCTCGAGGGGATGTTCTAGTGCAAAGGTCTTGAGCTTCGCCAAAATTTCGGAAAGCTCACTCATGTTTTTTTCGCCCAACAATCGGTCGTATTTCATGGCACCGCTTGCGGTGAGATACACGATTCCGACTATCACCAGAAGAAGAACACCAAGCCCTACAATCACGAGAATCTGCATCTCAAAAATCCCCCTGAATGCGCCCACCTTCCAACTCGAGACGCCGAGAACTCACGTAATTCTTTCCATAACCATCTTCACTTTCACCGATGCGTGCAAGAACAGTATCAATTCTTTTCCAAGCTTCGTGACCGTCGTCAATTTGTTGATTGTCCAATCTAAGTGCATGCTCGATCATGCCGTCTAGACATTGATAGACAACCTTCCGTGCCGCCTCCGACACTTGCCGCTCTACTCCTTTGGCGTTTACATCGCACAAAGCGATGGCTGCATTCAGTTTGAACGAAGAATCACTGCATGTGATCAGTTCTTTCATTGGCTCTATCCGCGCATCTGTTTCTGACTGCAATGACGACAGTTCGCACTCGGCGCCGGTTCGATCGAGATGTCTCCTGATGGTGCGCGTGAGATTTTTGTCGTTAAGCTGGAGAATGTATGGCACAAGCCTGCATACGTTCGCTTCTGCTTCAGGATTGTCCCTGAGCTTCGAGAAGAGAACCGGCACTGCATTTAGTGCCTTCCGGCTGGCAGCTCCGCCTTCGGTTGTACTTCGAACGGGCATATGCTGTGCCAGACGATTTAGCGCAATTTTGGCATCGTTTTTGCTTAGCTTGTTTAGAATGCTTTGGGCTGCTTCTCTACTTTCCTTGGTTCTGCTGCTTTGAAGTTGAGTGACAAAGTCGAGCGCCATCCAACGCAAAACTTCTTCTTGGTTGGCATCTGACAGTAGCGCCAAGGCCGCTGCGAGTTTCATCGCCTCGTCGGTGCCTAATAAAGATTCGAGGACATCTCCGTTAAACTCAAGCGCGCACGCTTCCTGTAATGTTTCGAGCGTTTCGGATTGTTCTTGGTATTCCAGCGATTTGTCTTCGCGATCATCGGCACTCGGTTCATACGCAAACGATTGATAAGACGAATCGAGTAAGACCGGCTCTGTTTCATCCATCGTTTCTTCGGCTTCTTCGATGTGCAGACCGCGATCGTCGGCGATTACCTTCGTTCCGTTTGCGTGCACCTGAGTGCTAATTGTGCGACCATCTATCGTGGTCTTTTTGCTGGTGAGGATGATTCCGTCCGTTCGGCCAAGATAAGTCGTGGTTTCTGTGACATCGCCGCCGCCATCGCGAGTGATAAATAATATTGTCTTTCCTTCTGGATTTTCTTCGTATTCGGTGCGACCTACCAGCCCAGAAGCATGATGTGGTGGATACTCGATAATTAGCTTGGCTCGGGCCTCCACGCTATCTTCTTTGGCAATGGTGAGGTCAGGTCTGACTTCAACCCGTCCGTCTGAGAAAATGGTAACTGTTTTGCCCTGTCCGCGAGCTTCCGCAACTGCTAGCGTCTCTGCGGCAACTCTTACGGGGGCGGGCGTTGACGGGTCGCGCACCTTAATTTCGGGCGGCATTCCCGGGCGGTGAATGATTACATCAATTGCTCCTGTGGCGATTGTAGTAGTAACAATTCCTGTTACACGATCGACGACTTGCCGAATCTGCCCGCCATGGAGAACCCGTTCCTCCAGCTGACCAGCAGCAATCTCGTGTTTTTCCAGGTGTGTGTTTGAAGATGAGATGACACCAAACTCGGCGGGCGGTCCAATGGTTTGCGGCTGGCTGTCGCTCTCGGCTTGATTCAGAAGGTTCTTGAAAGTGGCGATAAAATCCTGCTGGTTGACCGGAGCAAACTGTTCGTCCGATGATTTTTCGGACGGCGGTGGCTTGCTCTCTGCCTGGTCCTGAGCCTCGTCTGGCTGTTCTTCTTCAGAATTTGGGCCCGGTTTACTTGTGTCTGTCATCAATGACTGAATCCGGTCTGATCTCCTAAAAATAGTTCCCTTCTATTTATGGCCCTAAACTGACCCTCTATCGCCCCTAAAAAAGGGAACATTAGATGCGGGAGAACCGCAATTGTCCAGCCGAGAGATTGACTCGAATAGACGCAAACGACCTAGCATTATTGCTGATCGCTATGAAGTGCGCGGCGAATTAGGCGTAGGCGGCATGGGCGTTGTTTACAGGGCTTGGGATCGCTTTCTCAACAAAGATGTTGCCATCAAAACGCTTTTAACCGCGAGGCTGACTCCAGACCAATTCTTGCGTTTTCAAAACGAGGCAAAGGCTCTCGGAAAGCTGCAGCACAATAATCTCATTTCGGTCTACACCTTCGGCGAGCATGACGAGCTTCCGTACATGGTTGTCGACTTCATCGACGGCGTCACTTTATCGGAATACCTGAACAAGAACGGTCCACTAACCTTCGAGCAGGCATTTCCCATCTTCGAACAGATCTGTGACGGTATGGCATATGCGCATGGCAAAGGTGTGCTGCATCGCGACTTGAAGACCGCAAACATCATGTTGCGGCAGCCCTGGTCGGCTCCGAAAGTGGTTATTCTAGATTTTGGAATTGCGAAGCTCCAAGGTGATGTGAGCGACGGCATGACGCAACCCGGGCAGGTAATTGGAAGCCCTCTGTACATGAGCCCCGAGCAAACATCTGGTTCGCGCTTTGATGCCAGATCGGATATCTATGCGTTGGGTTGTATTATGTTCGAAGTATTGACGGGAAAGACACCGTTTCCTTCTGTCCAGTTTCTCGAGTTGATGCGCCGGATTCAAAAGGAGGCGCCACCCTCGCTGTCTGAGGCTTGTCCGGAAGGAACATTCACGGAGGCTGTCGAGTATCTGGTTAAAAAGACTCTCGCTAAATCGCCGGCCAGCCGATATCAAAAAATGACGCATCTCAAAGTCGCCTTGAGCACAGCCAAAGCAAACCCTGATGTTGTGCCGCTTTTGAAAGTCGAGCAATCAATTTCCCGACAACCGATTAAGCTTGCTGCGATCATGACCGCGATGGCCCTAACCGCTGGTGGTGTCGTGGTGTTGGTGGCGTCTCAAATGGTGCGACATGCTCCGCTGGGCGATGTACACATAAGCAGCAGCATTACTATTTCAAAAAGCGATGATGTAATAAAACATATTACAAGACAGGGGACTTTTATAGGAGAACAGAACTCGGAGGGTATTGATGATGAAACCCTGAGGGAATCGATTGAAAAAATGGAGAAGAAAAGCAGCATAAATCTGAAGGACTCCAAAATCACAGATAAGGGGCTGGACTTCATTCCAGCCGATGTAATCAGACTAAACCTTACCAATACAAAAATTACAGACAAGGGTTTGAGGCGGCTAACCCAACGATGCAAAAAGATCTTCTTGCTTCAGCTGACGGAGTGTCATAACTTGACGGACAAAGGGCTGGACGCGCTTGTTGATCTTCCGGAGCTGGAATACCTGACAATATCAAGCGACAACATAACCGACGACGGTATGAAGGTGATAAGGAGGCTAAAACGCGTCAATGAACTTAGCTTTGAAGGAATGAAGCATCTCACCAATCGCGGTCTAGGCTATATCGTGCAAAATCCCAATATTAGGACGCTGCGAATTGACAATACGAGCATTAATAGCGCTGGGTTACCACTAGTCGGAAAGTTGAAAAATCTCTTCTTGCTGGACATCGGTTGGTTGAATATGAATAACAAAGATCTTGATGCATTGCCAGCATCTACGAAACTTAGGGTTTTGGATGTGAGCGGCAACCCGATTACTCCGAGTGGATTGCAGTCTCTGCGCCGGTTTAAACATCTGGAGAAACTGATGATCAGAAAGGTTCCATCAATCAGTGAGGAATTGCTTTGGGATTACGAAAAGTCTACCGGAGTCAAAGTGGTTTATTTGTAAGTGGTGAATTACCGTGTCTGTGCCTGCTAACGATGAAATATATCTTCAACCCTCTCGCATAATCGCGCAGAGATACGAAATTCTTTACGAACTCGGAGCCGGCGGAATGGGCGTCGTCTACAAAGCTAGAGACTCACTTCTCAAGAACTTTGTCGCCGTCAAAATGCTTAGAGCGAAGGATATGACACCGGAGGAATTTCTTCGATTTCAGCTCGAAGCTAAAGCCGCCGGCAACCTGAATCACCCAAACATAGTTACCATCTACACCTTTGGCATGGATGAAAACCTTCCCTACATGGTTATGGAGTTCGTGCAGGGAGAAAGCCTGTCATCTTACATTCAAGAACACGGACCGCTGACCCTGGAAGAGGCGATGCCAATCTTTACTCAGATTTGTGACGGCATGTCACACGCGCACAAGAAAGGTGTTATTCATCGTGATCTAAAAAGCAGCAATATTCTTCTCACTTTCAAAGAATCTGAACCACCAGTGGTGCACATCTTGGATTTTGGCATTGCAAAAATCGAAAGCGACGATGGCAAAGTTACCAAAACCGGACAGATACTAGGAAGCCCGAGATACATGAGCCCAGAGCAGTTTGCAGGAAAGAGGCTGGATGCGCGATCTGACGTGTACTCTCTTGGGTGCATCATCTTCGAGACTCTAACCGGAAAACCTCCATTTTCCGATGAGAATATACTCAATCTCAAACGACTTCATGAATCGGCACCAATACCGGATCCGCAGGAGGTATTTCCCGATGGAAAGTTTTCAGCTTCAATCAAACATTTATTGAGGAAGGCGCTTGCAAAGACTCCAGCCAGCCGATATCAAAGAATGTCATCGCTCAAAGGTGCTTTGTTAAATGCACTTTACGAGCCTGACGAAACAGGGGAGTTTAGATTGGCGGTGGCAACCACGTTTAGAGCCGCCTCTCAGCGACCGATGCGTTTTTCCACGTTGTTGATTGTCTTGCTTGGAGCGCCGTTGCTTCTGTGGCGGATTTTGTCGACTGATGTCCAGCCTACGAAACCAGACCGTTTTCACGGGGGGGTCAGCGAAGTGACTGAAATTTCTCGCGGTGCTGTCGAGGACTTTGGATTTCCATCTAATACTCACCCTAATGCGAATTCTACCGACGAAACGGCAAAGGACGTTAAGCCCGACGTAAACGGTATTCTAGATTTGGCTGGCTCGCAAACCACAGATTCAATTGTGAATAACTTGCCGACTGATTTGAAGGGATTATATTTGGATGGAACACAAATAAGCGACGATGGAATCGCGAGAATAGCTAAGAAGTGCAGGCAGATAGGCAAGCTGCATCTTTTGGCTTGTCCAAATATTAGCGACAAAGCAATGGATGCAATCTCAATGTTTCCTCACTTGACTGAACTGCACATTTCAATGGAAAAGATGACATCCGAAGGAATTCGCAAGCTCGGACTTCTCAGCGAGGTAACACGTCTCGACTTGCAGGGAAACCCAGCGGTGACGGATGACTCTGTCCAGTATATCGGCCGCATGAAGTCAGTTAAGTACTTGAGTTTGGTTGGCACACGCCTGTCTGCGAAAGGAATTGCAAAACTTTATCCGCTCAAGCTTCACAGTTTGGACCTCACTCAACTTCGACTCCACGACGATGATTTGCCCCAATTCAAAAACATAGACGTAGACACTCTCAACTTGAGTCAAAATGAGTTGACTCCGCGAGCGCTCGATCACTTGGCGCAGTTTCCTCACGTTCGTCATATATTGCTAAGGCGAGTTCCAGATATTTCGATCGAGCACATAGAAGCTTTTGAGAAGCGCAGTCATAAGTCCGTAGGCCGAGAAGAGATGTAGAAAGTGGTGGCGGGTACAATAATGGCACCGCCCACTAAATGTTCAACGCCCGATAAATGAAATTTGCCAACTCCCTAACTCTTGCACAAAAGGGACTGATATTGGTCAGTGTCCCATTGGTGTTCGAGCTTGCCTTTGTTGGCGTGCTTGCATTTCTTCTGCATGAGGCTGCGCAGGAAATCAAACGAGAAGCGCATTCTCGCAAGATCATCGAGATAACCAACTCTACCATCGAGAAGATTCTAGTCATTGCATCTGGTGGCGGCATGTTCAGAATGTCCAATGGTAGGAGTTCGCTGAAATCATATGAGGAGACGCTGGAGCTGATTCCCCGCGAGTTGGATCGGCTGAGTGTCGAACTTTCCGACAATCCGCAAAAAGCAGAGTTTGCACACCAGATTAGCGCGATATGGAAGGAAGCATCAAAAGAGGCGAAAGAACTTCAAGCCGCGTTTGCCGATCAGCAAGACCTCGTGGTGGCGGCTAAAGTGACGAAAGTCCAACGTCTTGTGTTTGCCTTGACCAGCCGGCTTCACGAGATCGTGAAAAATGAGCAGCCGTTGCAAGAAAAAAGCATTGCTGCACAAGAAGCACTCAGGCGCCAGGTTTACTATGTGTTAGCGATTGCAGTCATGCTTAACATCGCCATTGCTGTTGCTCTATCTACATTTTTCAGTCGGAGTTCTGCGCGCCGGCTCAACACTCTTTTGGATAACAGCATAAGGCTGGGCGCGGATAAACCGCTGAATCCAATGCTCACCGGAACTGATGAAATCGCATCTGTCGACAAGGTCTTTCACTTCGTTGCAGAAGAATTGGCAAGAGCTAAAGAAGCCGAGCGCCTCATGTTAGAACAAGCAATCGCCAACGAAAAGCGAATCCGGAAGATCATCGACTCGATGCCCGTAGGACTGCTTGTGCTCAAGCAAGACGGCTCGATTCAAACCGTTAACCCAACCAGCGAAAAGATTTTCGATTACCCCGCAGAGGCGCTGGAAAAGCTGAAAATTTCCGAGCTGCTTACAGATATCGGCAGTCAAAGTGTCTCCCAATACGTCTCAAATCTGTTCGAGAAAGCGACCGGACATATCGTCGAGCGAATAGCGCGAAAGCGCGATGGCAACGAGGTTCCGATCGAACTAACGATCACAGAATATCTTGCTGAGGAGAATCTGTCACTTGCAATTGTCATCGATGTCACCGAACGACACGAGATCAAACGACTGCAACGCGAGTTTGTCTCAATCGTAAGTCACGAGTTGAGAACACCGATGAGTTCGGTGATGCTCTTCCTGTCTTTGGCGCGTGAAGGCATCTATGGGGAGCTGCCCCCACAAGTCTTAGCCAAGCTTGAAAAGGTCGATCAGAATATGCAACGCCTCATGCGTCTGGTCAACGACCTGCTCAATGTGGAGAAGATACAGTCTGGAAGCATTGATATCGAACTTTCTGAACATCAACTATCCAAGCTTATCGAGCGAAGTGTCGATGACGTAAGAGAGCTCGCCTCCAGCAAAGACGTCACGATTGAATCCAAGCTCATCCCACTATCGATTCAGGCTGATGCGGACCGCCTCATTCAAGTGCTTGTCAACTTGCTGTCTAACGCGATTAAGTATTCACCCAAAGGAGGAACCATCGAAGTCCTCGTCGACAAAAACGAAGATTTTTGCAAGATCTCGATTCAAGACATGGGCCCGGGAATACCACCAGAACAGCTAAAGGCGGTTTTCGAGAGGTTTCATCAGGTGCGCGCTTCCGACAGTAAAGAAAAGGGCGGAACTGGACTGGGTTTGTCCATAGCCAAGGCAATTGTCGAGGTGCATGGCGGTGAAATCGGTGTGGAGAGCACAGTCGGTAAGGGAAGCAAGTTTTGGTTTAAACTTCCTATGGATCGCACAGCCAGAGATGGTGATGTTGCGGCTCGCGATGCCGAAGATGATAACGCTGTAGTTGACGGATAATTCAAACACTACTTCAGAGCAGGAGCCATGGCAAAGCTACTTTTGATAGAAGATGATGAAGGTCTTGCAGAATCCGTTTCTGATTGGCTCCGCAGCCAGCAGTATGTCGTTGATGTTGTTGATACGGGAACTGAAGGGTGGGATCGACTGCGCTTGTATCACTACGACGCGGCAATAGTTGATTGGCAATTGCCAGGAATGTCGGGAGTCGAAATTTGTCGCGAGTTTCGCAACGCAGGAGGAATGACACCGATTATTATGCTGACTGGAAAAGGTGAGATTTCCGAAAAGGAAACCGGGCTTGACGCCGGTGCAGATGATTATTTGACGAAACCTTTCGACGTGAAAGAACTTGCCGCCAGGCTGCGTGCGTTGCTTCGCAGACCACCGACGGCTAAACCATCCATTCTCAAAGTGCGAGATCTCGAGCTCGATCCTATCTCTGCCAAAGTCACCAAGGGCGGTGCCTTCATCGATTTGCCGAAAAGAGAATTCGCCTTGCTTGAATTTTTCATGCGACATCCAAACCAGATTTTTTCAGCAGAAGCGCTCCTCGATCGCGTTTGGAGTTCTGAATCCGAAGCAACGGTAGACGCGCTCAAGTCATGCATAAAGAGGCTTCGCAAGAAGCTGGAAGGCGATGACCACGAGATTTTGAAAAATGTTCATGGCGTTGGTTACAAACTAGAACCATAGGAAGAAATACCGCGCCAGGGACGCGGTATTTCATGCGGTCGTTCAACTCTATTGCTCGGGCGCTCGCAACTAGCGTGAGCTTGGATTGTACATGTCGTGGATGACGCCTGGTGCGTACATATCCTGACTTTCCACTTCATGTAGTTTCAACCGCTTTCCTGCAGTTTCCAGATCTTTCTTCGAGATTGCGCTCATACCTTTAGGATCGTCGGTGGTGACTCTCGCCAGGGTCTGACGGTCATACTTGCTAGCCAGTAGTTGGAACGCATCTTGGTTGCCGAATTCTCTCAATAGCTGCCTATCTTCGGCACTCATTTGAATCGCATCATTGTTTCCGGCTGCGAGAATCTCCGAGCGAGTCAACACGCGATTTCCATCTTTGTCTATTTCGCTGAAGTGGCTATCGATAACTTTGGATGCACCGTCTACACGCTCTCTGGTTCTTTCATACACGTCGGCAGCTTTGTAATAAGTATCCAACTCCTTTTGATCGATTCCGCCGTCGTCATTTTGATCCATGGAACCAAACGCTCTTTGAAGACCAGCTGCGGTCTTCTCCGCTTCAGAGGTATCGCCATGAGCTAACACCGAATTGAGTTCGTCTTTAGACAACTTGCCATCCTTGTCTGAATCCCATTTTCCGAAATTGTCTTCGACTACTGGTTTCACATCTGTGCTTGAAAATATTTCCAGATTAGGCAGTGATGAAGAAGAAGTAGTTACGCTGTTCTTCTCGGTCTGCATTGCTGATCTATAGTCTTCAACCTTCAATGTGTTGTTGAGGCTGTCTTGCGGGTGGTCAGTCTTTTCAGATTTGTTTTCAGGTTTGTCGTTCATTTTGTTTTTCCTTACTAACTAGTGCGCCGGGAGGAACTAGCGAATTGCTTTCCTGTGCATGCATCCTATTTGCAATCAGGGTCAAAATCGGGTCGATTTCAGATGTATACGAAGTTCCCCACTTTGGTGCAACAACCCACTGTGAGCGGTACGAACCGCCAACGCATATAAAAGGATTGCCTCCGGTGCCGACTCCAAAATGACCCGAATTCTTCGTACGTTGAGTGCTCCTCCCACACAATAAGTTTCCTAGCGCAGGTGATAGCATGAGTCGTATTGAAAATGCTGAGAAAAATGCAGTTGTTGAAAAGGCACCACAGAACCTGAAGGGCGAAAGCAACACCGCTGAAGGACTTGAAATAATTCGACAAGAAGAACTGCGTCGAGCCAACCAACACAATGGAGATCTGCCTTCAGTTGAGATTTTTGGTGGAGAACTTGGTAAGAGAACTGCCGATGCCGACAAGCGTTCTGGAGTGGTAGGAGATGGTGATGGCAAGACTCCATCGATAACGAGAGCAGAGTTGGACAAAGCTATTGCTCACAAAATGGGCAGGAAAGGTAGGGCCTCGGGCGATTGCTCGAGGCTCTTTCAATTGCGTGCGGCTAGTTGAGTCCACACATTGAGCTGCACAGGCATTTGTGTGGTACTATGTGTGCAGGAGGGGTGCACATGGCTTCAAACTTAGACATTGACGATAAGTTGCTTGAGGCAGCCAGACTCCTCGGTGGGCACAAGACGAAGAAAGCCACAGTCACAGAGGCGCTTAAGGAATATATCGACCGTCGCAAGCAGCAAGAGATTTTTAAGTTATTTGGGCAAATCGACTACTACGATGACTATAGCCCTAAGAAGTATCGGAAACGCAAATGAAGGTTCTTGTTGACTCGAGCGTTTGGTCACTTGCAATTCGTCGAAAGCAAAACCGCGAACATCCCGTCATCACCATTTTTGAGGAACTTGCTCGCGAAGGACGCGTAATGCTAGCTGGTCCGGTAAGACAAGAAGTTCTCTCAGGAGTTCGAAATGAATCGCAATTCAAATCATTGCGCGAAAACCTGAAGGCTTGGACAGATTTGGAGATTGAAACATCCGATTACGAGCGGGCCGCTCAATTTTTCAATACCTGCCGCGCCAAAGGTGTTCAAGGAACCCATACAGATTTTCTTCTCTGTGCAATTGCAGAACGCCACAAACTCGCAATATTAACAACAGACAAAGACTTCACGAACTACGCACGACACTTGCCAATTAAGCTGTTTGTCGATCCGTGAGAGCGTCAAATCTAATCTATGGCGGTTCCAATTGAAGTACTATTTGGAACCCCAACTAGTACTCAATGGCACCGAATTTAAAGAAAGAGGACAAACTCAAATGGACGAGCGGTTTAACCAAAATACCTATCTGATCAGACAGAAAGTGCTCCATTTGTTTGGTAAGGCTTTTCATGTTTACGATTCGAACGACAGAGTCCTCTTTTATTCGCAGATGAAAGCGTTCAAGCTGAAGGAAGATATTCGCATTTACACCGGCGAAGACATGACGACTGAAATTCTTGTGATTAAGGCAAGGCAAATACTGGATTTCTCTGCTGCCTACGATGTATTCGATTCTCAATTGCAACAGCCCATCGGAGTACTCAAACGTAAAGGTTTGCAGTCGATGCTCAAAGACGAATGGATAATCATGACCAATGGCGATCGTGAGGTTGGAACCATCAAGGAAGACAACATGGCGTTGGCTCTGGTTAGGCGAGTAGTTGGGATTGTTCCACAGTCGTTCAGTGCGGAAATCAACGGAAAGCCCGTTTGTCAGTATTCGCAAAATTTCAACCCATTTGTGTTCAAGCTGAATGTCGACTTTTCCGAAGACAGGGATAAGGCGCTTGATCGGCGATTGGGCATTGCAGCCGGTATCTTGCTTGCCGCTATTGAAGGACGGCAAGAGTAGGCTCAAGCGAGAACTGCAATGGTGCATCTCCAGATCGCGAAGTTCAAACTGTTCTACCGAGATACCTTCATGGGGACGATCTCGAATGTTTCCACAGATTGGCCATGGTTTATTGGAGACATTGAAGTGACAGAGGCGTTTGCACCATTTCGCGAGGGATTCAATTTTCTCAACGATGAAGATAACGAGAGCAGGTTTGATGAGGAGCCACCCATAGATTTGGACAACTGGACCATTGAAGACGAAGAAGGAGACAGAAAAGAAGTCCTGTTGTCAGTTCATGAGGACAATGAAATCTGGTGGCGATGGTGATAGTCAGTTGCTAATCGTGGACCTGAGATTCAACTGGCAATTCGCAACAACTTGCATACCCGAGTATTCGACTACCATCAACTAAATCCGAAACTTGAGGTTTCCAGCCGCTTTCGAGGCGACTGCGAAGCAACTCATCTGCGGTGGGTTTGTGGCTCCATACGGCGACCGCCGTCAATGTGCCGACTCAGGTTACGCCGAGTGCTAGGAAGGCTTGCTGTCCGGGAATAGGCAGGACGATATCAAGGCTGAATTCGTCCTGTGCGACGAGGTCCATCTGCGCTAACGAAAACGCCTTGGTCTCTAAATAGCGTAGTGCTTTATCAAGGCACTTAATGTTTTGAAGTTGTGCAACTATTTCTGTATTCATAGTGCCATCTGGCGACCTTTCGACCTTCCGACCTACTTTCCATTTTACGAAGCTCCCGCAAATCGTGCATCTCCGAAAACGGGTAAATTGGAACAATCTGCCCAGATGTGCGTTCCATGGAACGCATTCTCTTTCTTCACTTTCCGAGATTTCTAGCAAAGTCGTTTTCTCAAAGTAATCATTCAACCAAGCCAAGTTCTGGCGGGTTTTCTTTCTTTCCTGTAAAGATGTCGCAAGAAGGCAACTTCTTTTTCAATAGTGCGAGGTGCTTCGCCGTTAAACCTTCGCAATCCGCCATCACCAGTGATTTGAGCTGTTTCATTTTCGATAGCCAAGAAATCATATCTTCATCGATTCGACTTCCAGAAATGCACAGATGTTGAACTTTGGAATCTTGCAGATTTTCGATCAATTCGTTGGCGTCTCTTTGGCGTTCGAAGGCCAATTTCTTCAGTGAATGCTGCTTCGCAAAATGTGTCACAGCTTTGGCAGAAATTGGAGTTGCAATAATTCTCAGTGACTCTAACTTTCGACATTTCATCAGGGTTGGAAGGACTGAATCGTCGATGTTCAAGCAGCTCAAGAAGGTCAAATACTCCAACTCTGGAAACTGTTCTGGCAGGTTTTGAAAGCCTTCCGAAGTAGCTTTGACATTTTTAAACAGAACAGTCTTGAGTGTATGAGGTCCAGTAAACGCGTTCATGACTTCGTTGGTTACGCTTCTTTCTTTCAGAAGCAATGTCGTAAGTCCGGTGATGCGGGATAAGGATTTCGCCATGTTTGCGTCGATATCGCAATCAATAATGTCAATGACTTGAACTCCATGCCCTGGCAGAGCATCCAATCCTTTTGCTGTTACGGCGGCTTGATTTAGACTCAAGCATAAAATGGTCTTTTGATTTTTCGCGAGTGTTTGTAGGTCAGAATCGTCGGCCGGCCCGTTTGCAATCCACCAGCCGCCCTTGAATTGAAACTCGGCGCTCAGCTCTTCCGGCAAGCGTATGATTTCGTGATTTTCCTTGGCTGTTGATGCGCGATTAGGTAGAGTTGAGTCGGACGGTGTCATTAGCGCAATAACCGAAACAACAAGACCGAGTACAACGAGTGCTACACCTGCAAATAAAAAGGTGCCTTGGCGATGAGTTGACAACGGGATGCCTCTGAACTTTCCTGTCTAATTTTAGCAATTCCAGAATCATTGCTGAATCGCGATATGAGAGAAGTATTTGTTGAACTCTGTTAGTGAAAGACTGAATATTCCGTCGTTGACACCGTCTGCAATGGCATTGCCTTTCTCGGGATAGAAGAAATCGCCTTTCCCCATCGGATCGCTGATCAGCAAGATTCGTTTGTCTGAGTCGTATCCAAGTATGGAATATGCGTGTCCGGCCATCAATCCGTGTGCTGATGCTTCAGGACTTACTTCTGTTCCAGCATTTGCAATACCGCCGCTCTTGATACAAGAAGAGAGTGCTTGATGTTGTTCATTTTCAAACTCTTGCAGCACTTTGTCTCGATTGAACCAGCTGCGTATTTGCCTGACACTCACGTAGTCTTTGCCTAACCCGAAGCTGCCCAACTCCCAACCCGATGTAGACATCTTCTTGAGTGGTTTGCCTGTAAGGAGAACCGCAGCGCCGTCGTCTTTTGCACCGAAGCTTGCGCCAAATCCTTCAAGCATGGGAGTGGACGTGAATCGACTTTCGAAGAGTGAATGTTTACAGAAGTGCAAGAAATGTTCGTAAGGAGATTGGTGCGCAATACGATATTGTCCAAACGCCTTTTCGAGAACAGCAAGCCATAGCCCCTTGTTTTGCCTGGTGACTCGATCTTCCAATCTTGCGTAAATTGATACTTCCTTTTCGGTTAATGGTTGCACGGTAATTGGATGATCCATTTCGTTTGGAAAAGTAACTGTGTAAGTTCCATCGGGATTCTCCTTGATCATCGAGAAGAGAACACTCTTGCCGTTAGGTGTGCTTGCAAATCCAGCAACAATACTGAGAAATCGACAATCGTAGACACCACCTTGAATTACGTAGCGACCATCGACGCTATCCAATTCGTTAGGAAACAGAACGACATTGTTGGCCGTCGGAGAATCAGTTAATGGCTTGTATTTCCCCGGCGAGAAGACCTTGAGCCAGTCGAAGATTCTCAGCCCGCGAACTGATGGATCTTGTCCAGCATACTCAATCTCCAACAGGAGTTGAACACCGAATTGAAAGATCAAGACAAAGATCACTGCTACAGTGATCTTCTTTCGATTCCTTCGCAACATCGGGCCAAGCGTGCGAAATGAGTTAGCTATGTTCTCCGCTTTTGAGGGCATTTAGTAAGGTTGGTACGGTACCATATTAGTATAACTGTAGAGCATTTCGAATGCCCGATCGATTGTTGCAACAATACAGGCAGTACCTGAATTGGACCGAGAAGAAGATTCAGCGGTATTTGCTCGTGCATCGCAGCAATGATGAAACACTACTTGTTTTGGCGTTGTCGCTTGCGCTTGTGTCTCATCGAATTCCGCATTATGGAAGGTGTTTGGCTGAGTTAGAGGATCCGGTCAAGATTCTTGAATATGTGATTCAAACTTGTGAGATCGAAGGTGTCTCTGAGCAAGACAAAACTTCTGTTGTATCGATTCTTTGTTCGATTTGTGATAATTGCGTTGAGCAAGGAGTAGCCTTAGATACAGAGCCCCTTCAGGTGGTCCTTGAAGCGGCGGCCAAGATCGGGCTTATGGTTTTCCCTGGTATGCAGCAAGTTGTAATCACTCGTTGCTTTGAAAGAACGCTTGGTCGGCAACTCGATTGGAAACTTGTGGAGATGATTGCAAACGGAAAGACGAAGTCCAAGAAGAAGCGCGTTTGATGTTTTCATTGGAAGTGGCTATACTCCACTAAAGGATCTGATCGAGCGTAAGCTCGACGGTAATCTTGAGGGCGATAAACAAACTACCGGGTTTGGCTTGTCATTAAAGTGTCAGCATCATATTGATTCTGGAAGCGGGAAAGTATATGGCGGTTGTCAATAATTGGTTTTTCGATTTTCATTTGCTCGATCAGGGTTGGTTGTCGACGCCACCGTATCGTGCAGAAGGTCAGAAGTCGCAGCCACCGAGTGCAAGAATTGTCAGTTTAAGGATGACTGAATGCGGCTCAGACGATAAGCCGGATATTTGGTACAAAGCAGAGGTCGCTCACATCGACTCGAACAGGGAAAAGGTAACAAAGCTGATTAGTAAGCACGGATTGCCAAAAGCGATACTCGTGAATTGCTGGTCCCAAGTAGAAGAGATCGAGCAACGGCTCGCGCGAGTCGAACCTTAACCCGAAAGGCTGAAATAATTACCGAAGCTGTGGGGCGCCTGACCGCAATGGAGTCGGCGGGTGTCTCGAATAGTCTTTGCCCAAGATGTCTGGCAAATGACCTCTTCGCTTGGGTGAGAGATAGGTGAGTTGAATTGTCTCTGGCTCAAATCGAATCGGTGATTCCACGGTCAGCACACCTTTTACGTCGATGACTGCGTTTTCGTCTGTTATTGGGAATTTCAGAGCCGGGTTGGCACTTGCCCACAAAATCATATGTTGGAGCGATCCTTGGAGCGGTTGTTCAATCCTTCCGACGATTACATTATCGATCGTCTTGTTTGCGCGTACGACAAATCTTACTCCCACCCTTGAACCGCGCGCCTTTTCAAAGGCCTCGGACTGTTTGGTCTCTAGGTACTCCGACATTTTTGAGAATTGGCTGTTCAGAAGTGCAGTCAACTCTTTTCTCCAGTTTTCCCACTGTTGCATCTTGTCTGAAGGGGTTGCGCCAGATTTGGAGTGCCACGAGTAGCGGTTCAGCTGCTTCTTGATGCCTGACTTGGTGGGTTTCCTTTGAACAGTCGCTGCATGTTTTCTTTGATTGTTTTCAGCTGTGGCTTCGCAAGCGCCTCCAATTGATGTGGCGATCGCAAGTACCAGAGCTGGCGTGAAAAGTTTCATTGAGCGAAACCCTACCTAGCGTGTACAGCGGTTGATGAAAGCAGCGCTTTGTCATCTTCTGTTGGGTCGAATAATTCAGCTTCAGGTGGATTTTCTAAATGCCAATTCACTGATTGATTCAATGCGCTTTGATTGTCTGTTTCAACCCAGTCGGGTAAAAGTCGACGAGCCTTTTCGTTGCTTACCAAAAGATGTTGGGGGCGCGGCTTGGTTAGAGAGCCGAGGTCCTCAGGCAGAAGTTTCTCATCCACCGGTACGAGTTCGGCGTCACTGTTTGCAGCTTGCAAAATCATTTTGCTCCAATCAGCAAAAGTGTGAGTGTGGGTTTCGCAGATATTTATTATTTCACCACGGGTGGTATCGGAGTGAAGGATAAGGTTTACTGAATTCGCAATGTCAAATACAAAACCTTTTGTCCACAACCAATTTCCAATTCCGATTGGAATCTGTTTCCGTCCGGCTCGCAGGCGCCGCAAAATGTAGTCTTCACGCCTTCTTGGGTCAAATGGTCCATAAACCATCGGCAGCCTTAGTATCGTGGCATTGACTTTTCCATAGACAGATTCCACATGCAGTTTTTCGTAGTCGTCAGAGCCGGGTTGTCCGCTGCCTTTGTGGGGGTACAAGGTTGTTCTGACTGGAGAACTTTCGGTGATTGGCAGCGGGTCGGTTTCTGTTTCGGTAAGAACCGCACCGAACGCTCGATAGACGTCCATGCTTGAAAGTACGATATACCGCAAGTCTGGCGGAAAGCATTCGAGCACATTTGCCGCGGAGACTTCGTTCATGCAATAAGTATCGACTACGGCATCGGGATGAAATGTCGAAAGAGCTGATTTGTGGTCTGTTAGATGACTTCTATCGGTGTGCAGATGCTGACATTGGTTGTCTGCTGCAGGTTCCGTCTCTCCACGATGGACGACGAGCAGTTCATGACCTTGCTGTGTCAAGTGACTGGTGATGGCTTTCCCAATAAATTTGGTGCCGCCCAGAATAACTATTCTCATCTATCTATTTCCACATTTGAGTTGCGAAGTCTTTCATGTCGTCTGAGCGTAGCTCGCCTTGCACGAAATCTACGGTGAATTTTACGGATTTGTATCCGCGCGGAATCTCGAAGACAGATTTGTCGATGTCAGATTCCATCCATGGATTGTTCAAATACAATGCATATTCTCTTCTTCCGCTCTCGCGAACTCGGACTGCGTAGAGGGGAAAGCCCGGCAAGGAGGGCAGTCCTTGCATTCTGCTCAAAACAGCACCCGCTTTTGGCGCGGCTGTGTAATCTATGCAATCGACCTCGGCGTGGTTTTTGTCTTGGAGTCCCTTTTTCTTTCCCATCTCCGATCGAAAGAGTGGATCGATAATTATTGTTGTTCCGAATTCATAGAGAATGTGATTCAAACCATTTCTTGTGAAGCGTTTGGTCTTGAGTGGCTTGCCGAGGTCGGCTGGCCAGGAGTAAGGCCATATTTGGTGCTCGCTCCACTCCTTGAGAGTGATTTGGCAAATTTGTTTAGTGCTGTCGTGCCAAATTGAGACGTTCCAGTCCGGGCCTTTGCTAACGATACTGCATCCGGTGACCATGTTTTTGATGCGAATCATGTTGGGTACAAGATAGACCTTGTATTTGTTGTTTGCGGCGCCTGTCATATCCAGAGCGAATCCTTTGATTGACTTTGATTTTGCGAGGCTGGGCGGTTTCGCGAGCGCCGATGGATAGCTGGATAGCACAGCTAGTGTAACGAAGGTGAGGGCTGTTCTAAATTCCATCGTCTGCCTCACTCCGCTAGTTCTTCAAAGAGGCTCTTTATATTTTCATTGCGTGCTTCTCCTTGCACAAATTCAATTGAAAACTTTACCGGCTTATACCCTTTGGGGAGTTCGAAGACTGATTTATCGATTGGAGTCTTCTCAAGAAGATGAGTGCTAAGGGCAAATTCTCTCAGCCCGTGCGGGCGTAGCCTCTTTACTGTTAGGGGAATTCCAGGCAGTGCGGGCAGGCTTTGCAGAGCCCCTAAGATTGGACCGGTTTTGGAAGAGCCTGGATAGTCTAGGCAATCCATTTCAACGCTATTTTCTTCCTCTTTCGCGCCTTTTCCCTTGCCACTTCCACCCTTTCCACTTCCGAAATTCGAGCGAAGGAACGGTTCGACAACAGTAGTGGTTCCAAAAGTGTAAATGAAGTGCTTGTCTCCATTCAGCACTGATGATTGTGTCTTGATCGGCTTAATGAGCTCCGATGCCCAGGCGTATCTTTGAATTTTTTGCTTGCACCAATCGGCAAATGTGGTTTGAGCCATCTGTTTGGACTTGTCGCGCCACAGATAAACTTTCCAGTCCGGTGCTTTGCTTAGAAGCCGGCACGCAGTCACTTTGTTTTCGACATACACCGCATCTGGTGTGACACAAGTGTCGTAAATGTTGTTGAAGGCGCCTGTTTGTTTTATGTGCAGCCCAATCGGATTGTTTTTGTCGGGCAAGTCTTTTGCCGTTGCCGGTAGGCTAAGTAAGAGCACGAAGACAAGCGGTGCAGTTACGTAACGAGACGCGTGACACGAGATGCGTGACACGAGTCTAAGCAGAGCAAACTGTTGGTGAATCAATGAATGTGAATCTTCGCTTCTTCGCGATACTCTTCCATTTTGTCCCATTCGAGAATTTCCGGTTTTTTCTTGACCAGTTCGTTCCACGTGATGTGTGGGCGGCCGGTTTCGATTTCGACCATGCTGATGCAATCATCGACTGGGCAAACCGTTGAGCACAGGGCGCAGCCTACGCAATCGTTTTCTCGTACGACTGGGTAGAGGCGTTCGTGCACTTCTTTTTTGAGTTTCACATCTTTTAGATCGATGCATTGGTGTGCAGCGTCGTTGCAGGCGATGAAACAGAGATTGCACTGAATGCACTTGTTGTGATCGATTTTGGCAACCGATTGGAAGCCGAGGTCGAAATCGCCGAAAGTAGAGATGCGAGGCAGTGATTTTCCTATGAAGTCATCGACTGTTTTGAAGCCGCGCTCGTCCATCCAGTTGGACATGCCTTCAATCATGTCTTCGACAATGCGGAATCCCCAGTGCATGACGGCTGTACAGACTTGCACGCTGGTGGCGCCGAGGAGCATAAACTCAACTGCGTCTCTCCATGTTTCGACGCCGCCCATTCCTGAGATCGGAATCTTGGCTTTTTGAACTTCGGGGTCGCTGGCAACGGCGCTGAGAAGGTGCAAAGCGATCGGTTTCACAGCGGGGCCGGCATAACCGCCGTGTCCGCCTTTGCCGCCGACGTTCGGCTTGATTTCGAATGTATCGATGTCTACGCCCATGATGCTGTTGATAGTGTTAATCAAAGACAGTGCGCTTGCACGACCTTTGACGGCGGCGCGAGCTGGGTGCACGATGTCGGTGACGTTGGGTGTCAGTTTGACGATGACGGGTTTGGTTGCGACATCCATGACCCACTCTGTAACCATGCACGTGTAATCTGGAACTTGCCCCATGGCAGAGCCCATTCCACGCTCGGACATGCCGTGCGGGCAGCCGAAGTTGAGTTCGAAGCCGTCGCAGCCGGTTTCTTCCGCTCGCTGGATGATGTCTTGCCAGGCTTCCTTTTTCGAGTCGACCATGACGCTTACGATTACAGCGTGGTTTGGAAAGTTGCGTTTGACCTCTTTGATTTCTTTGAGGTTGACTTCCAGTGGACGATCGCTGATCAATTCGACGTTGTTGAGTCCGATGATCTTGCTTCCTTTATAGTCAATCGTTCCATATCGATTGCAAACGTTGAGTACCGGTGCGCCGATGGTTTTCCAAACCGCGCCTCCCCAGCCGTCTTCAAATGCTTTCTGCACTTGGTATGCAGAGTTTGATGGAGGAGCCGATGCCAACCAGAATGGATTGGGTGATTTAATGCCGCAGAAATCGATTTCGAGATTCGCCATTTGTTTTTCCTTTTAATTCATGCGTTCCAGTGTTTTTGAAGTCGCTCAAAGAGCGTTACTTCGACTTCGTGGTTTCGACATGACCTTTCTTAGATTTGCAATCGCCGTTTCCTTCGGGAGCACCGACCAATTGTTTGTAGATGGCCTTGGCGGCAATCTTTCCATCTTGTACTGCCATCACTGTTGATGCTTCGCCGTGGCTGCGCACACAGTCGCCGCCCGCGAAGATCTTAGGATGTGTTGTTCTGCAGGTTTGCGCATCAACAGCTATGTATCCCTTCACGCTTCCAATTCCGAATGTGGAAAGTTTTTCCATTACGTCTTTCTGTTTCTTTTGACCGATGGCTTTGATCACCATGTCGCATTGCAATAAAAAATCCGAGCCAGGAATTTCGACTGGGCTGCGGCGACCGGATGCATCGGGTTCTCCGAGGTCGACGCGCATGCACTTCAGGGCTTCGACCTTACCGTCTTTGCCGATTACTTCAACCGGCTGGGTGAGAAACATGAAGCTCACGCCTTCCTTCATTGCGAATTGGTATTCGAAATGATAGGCAGGCATTTCTGTTTCGGAACGGCGATAGACGATCGTCACGCGCTCGGCACCGAGGCGTCTTGCGATTGTCGCGCAGTCAATCGCGGTGTTTCCCGCGCCTATAACTGCAATTCTGCTGCCGTATTTGATCTCGTTGAGTTTCTTGACTTTGGTTTCTTCAATGAAGTCGAGACCGTCGACGACACCCTTCAATCCTTCACCGGGAATGTCCATGTCCGGCACTTTTCCGAGCCCGACGCCGAGAAAGACTGCATCGTTTTCTTCGACGAGTTTGTCGAGCGTGATGTCTTTGCCGACTTGCACGTTGGTTTTGATTTTGACACCGAGTTCTTCGATCATCTTCACTTCTTTGAGACTGACTTCAACAGGCTCGCGGAATACGACGATACCGTAGGTGCTGAGACCGCCGCCCCATTCTTTCTTCTCGTAGACTGTCACTTCAAATCCAAGCTTCGCCAACTCTCCGGCACATGAAAGTCCAGCGGGCCCTGCGCCCACTACTGCCACTTTCAAACCGTTGGATTTGCCTTTCTGGAAGAACTTATGTTTGTGCTTCTCAGCATCATCCATGGCATAGCGCTGCAGGCGACCGATCATAATTGGTTTGTGATCGTGAGCCAAAACGCAGGCGCCTTCACAAAGCTCTTCGACCGGGCACACGCGTGAGCATGTGGCGCCCATCAGGTTCGATTCCAAAATGGTGCGGGCTGAACCTTTCACGTTTCCTGTTCCTATCTTTCTGATGAAAGTAGGAATGTCGATGTGAGTCGGGCACGCATCCATGCATGGTGCATCGTAACAATACAGGCATCGATTGGCTTCAAGAACTGCTTCTCGTTCGCTTAGAGGAGGATGATACTCCTGAAAGCGTTCTTCGAGAGTGAGCTCCCACGCTTTGACTTTGTGCGGTTTGTAATGTTCAGCCATTATCTGTCCCCATTCGAGTTGGCAGCATTTGTAGAGCGATCACGTGACGAGGTTGTAATTGGCCATGCGACGCGTGATCATGCAACGCGTGATCACTAAGTTAGAGCTTAACGAGCGCTTCATAAGTTTCTGGGCGGCGATCGCGGTAGAACTGCCAGGTGTGGCGTACTTCCTTGATTTCGTCGAGGTTGAGATCGGCAACGAGCAGCTCTTCTTTATCGCGGCTGGCTTGAGCGACAATTTGTCCGCGTGGGTTGCAGAAGTAGCTCGAGCCGTAGAATTCGCCGATGTTCCAAGGTGCTTCGGTGCCTACGCGATTGATTGCGCCGACAAAATATCCATTGGCGGCGGCATGTGCGGGCTGTTCCAACTTCCACAAATATTCAGACAAACCGGCCACTGTCGCAGACGGGTTGAAAACGATTTCCGCTCCCGCCAAACCAAGGGCACGTGCGCCTTCCGGGAAGTGACGGTCATAGCAGATGTACACGCCGATGGTGGCATAACGTGTTTCGAAAACAGGATATCCGAGGTTGCCTGGACGGAAGTAGAACTTCTCCCAGAATCCAGGATGAACGTGCGGAATATGCGTCTTTCTGTATTTGCCGAGGTATTTGCCGTCGGCATCGATGACAGCGGCGGAGTTGTAGTAGATGCCTGTCTGTTCCTTTTCATAGATTGGAACCACAAGAACCATGTCGTACTTCTTCGCCATCTCTTGGAGCTTTTTGACTGTTGGGCCGTCTGGAATTTCCTCGGCTGAGTCGTACCAGCAAGATTGCTGTTCTGCGCAGAAGTAAGGACCATTGAAGATTTCTTGATAGCAGAGAATCTTCACGCCTTTATCGTGAGCTTCTTTCGTATATTTGAGGTGCTTTTCGAACATGGCATCTTTGATCTTGTCGATCGTTTTTTTGTCAGTTCCTCCCTCCGGGGAAATAACCTCATTCTTTGTCTGAATCAATCCGCAACGAATAGAGTTAGACATAGCTTCTCCTGTTTTCTGTACGTGTCTTTTCCGATTGCCTGGTTCCGAAAAACGAATTTATCGAGTTCGGGTTACCTGGCCGCGCCTACTTTTGCTGTTGCTTCCAGTGATTTCCTCAACACCTTCAACAACGTGTCTACGTTCTCTTTCGTGATGTTCATCGGTGGCTTGACGCGAAGCACGCTGCCGTACAATCCGCCTTTGCCGACGATGACACCGTCATCTTTGGACATTTCAACAACTCTTGCCGTTTCTTGTGTGAGGGGGTTTTTGTCTTTGTCGGCAAGTTCCATTCCGACCATCAACCCCTTGCCTCGTACATCTCCTATCATGTCGGGGTAACTCTTTTGCAGGTCTTTCAAACCTTCAATCAAGTAGTCTCCGACCACTTTTGCATTTTCCATCAACTTCTCTTCTTCGATTGTTTCGAGCACCGCCAATGCACAGGCCGTAGAAACCGGGTTGCCGCCGAAGGTGTTGATTTGTTGTTTTTGAACTTTATCTGCAACGGCAGGAGTCGTTATGAATGCTCCAATCGGCAAGCCGTTGCCCAAGCCTTTTGCCATGGTGATGAAATCAGGTTTCACATCCCAATTCGAGATGCCGAACCAATGCTTGCCCGTGCGTCCGACTCCGGTTTGTACCTCGTCGGCGATAAACAACACGCCGTACTTGTCGAGAATCTTTTTCACTTCTTGGAAGTAACCATCAGGTGGTGTGATGGCGCCGCCTACGCCTTGAATCGGCTCGGCGATCATGACTGCGGGTTTGCCGCTTGTTTGAGTCTGAATGACACGCTCGACGTCCTTGGCGCATTCAAAGGAGCAGTTGTCCGGAGTCTTTTTGAATGGACAGCGATAACAATATGCATTTGCAGCAAACACCACCCCTGATGCCGGCATCGTGTCCGGGCGGAAGTTGTGATTTGCCGTGAGTGTCGATGCCAGGTGCGACTCACCGTGATAGGAGTGCTCGAGCGCAATTACTTCGTGCCGCCCTGTGGCAATGCGCGCCATGCGAATTGCGCCTTCATTGGCCTCGGTGCCTGAGTTGGTCACGAATGTTTTGGAGAGGTCGCCAGGCGAAATCTCTGCGAGCTTCTCAGCGAGGTCTACCATGTTTTGTGTCATGAACACGGTCGACGTATGCTGCAATGTTTGCAATTGCTCGACTGTGCGCGCTGTTACTTTCGGGTGGCAATGTCCGACGCTAACCGTCACGATGCCTGCAAACATATCGAGATATTCGCGGCCGGTTTCGTCGTACAAGTATTGACCCTTGCCTTTGACAAAGTGCGGCGGGTCGCTGAAGATGTGCTTCACGCCAGGAACGATGTATTTGTCCCGTTTCTTTTTCAGTTCTTCTCTGGAAAGAGGAGCAGGCACGGCGACCTCCTAGTTTGCTGGTGTCGTATGTGGTGCCGGACTCTTCTACTTTGACGTCGCTTCCCTAAGCTTGGGTTGACAACAAAAGACGCTCTCAATCATGTCTGATGGAGCCGTTTGAGAGAGTATGAATCTTATCGCCGCCTGTCCTTTTGGGACTTCAGCGCTATTGGATTGCTTTAAGGCGCTGCGATAAAACTATTTAGAAGATCCGAACAAAAGAATACTACTAAGCATATATAAATAGCGCAATAAGCTATTCCGGTTAATGGTTGTTAATAATTCTGACAACTGGAAGATCAGAAGAAGCGCCACTCGCACTCTTGCGGGGGCGGCAGGTCGATGGCGTCAAGAAGCATAAGCGAGAAATTGCGAGTAAACACCAAGTCGCGAAGTGCTCTCTGGCGGTGAAGGAAGAACTTGTCGGATGGAAACGGCGAAACCAGCACTGATGCGGTTAAGTTGGACCAGCCAAGCGCTTCTTCAGGAACAATGTCGCAGAGAATATGTTTTCTCCATTGTGCTCCAACCGAGATTCTCGTCGGCGTGACCAAGGGCGTCCATTCGCGCTGATTGCCTTCTTTGTCGACTCCTTGAAGTCTAATCGTCACCGAACATGCTGATGGAGTCTTCGGGTGCATAAGCTCTCCCGATAGGTAGATTCTAGTGCCCGGCTTTAATCCGGCAGGAACGGATGCTGCCTGTTTGCCAAGGAAATAAGTATTGGGATCAGATCCGGAGACACGACGCTCCTCACGGGCGAGGACAAGCATGCGATTGGCATCGAATAGAGGGTTATATTGGGCTTGTTGGGTGCTTGGCAGAACTTCGTCGGTTGGTGGATTTGATTCTTGCGTGGCTGCTTTGCGATATGGCACCGCTACACGTACTCGGTAACAACCAATTTGACGCCCGTGCTCGAGCGAGAGGTCTGATGTCGTGCTGTCTTTTCCAACTGCCAGGGAAGTTCTCATCGTGCGCCCGCCAAGCTGCTCGACTTGGTAGATGCGGGACTCGCCGGTGCCGAATGTGGCAAAGCCTTTTGTAAACGAAACAGTGTTGAACGACGGCAAGGTCTGGGATTCCCCTGATCCTTGTGCACTTGAGTTTGGTCGCTCATAGTCTCCATACAGACGATGCCCGACAGGAACATCGTCAGCGGTTATCGCCAGCTGAATGCGATTGTTGTCTGCAAATTTGATATTTTCGACAGGGACCGGGAAAGCCCACCATTGCCTGAAAGAACGAGGGTCTTTGCCCATGGCGCTTCCCTGCATGGCAAACCCTTCGAGAACGTCTCGTCGTCGACATACCTGAAACCATGTAAGCAGAGGATCTGCAATCGGAACCCCGTTTACCATCACCGCCATTGGTGGCACCGAACTTGGCGATTCGATATCTACCAAGACAAACACATGTTTCCAACTCGGTTGCGGTTGCGACTCCAAAGCCGGAATAAATATCTCTTGTGTGACGACTTGTCTGATGGTTCTCATCTCAACAAACCATTCTCGCCACTCTGGATCGCCCAGCATGTGCACGCACGTCATCAAAGCGCAAACCAGAGCTCCCAGCCTTACAACTCTGAATTCGTTCTTGCAGTAGATCGAGGTCCAGGCACCCAAAACGATCCAACCTAATGCAAAGATTAGAGCATCGACAAAGCGAGCGAATCCGAGCCAATCGGCAGGCGCCATGTTCATTAGAGTAGCCAGATTGCTGACATAACTCGTCTGCAGATTGAAGAAGAGCGCTGCCGCCACTACGAACAAAAACAGCCTAAATGGGTGAATTGGACGTATAGACCAAACCGAATTGATCGAGACTGCAGCCAGAATTAAGATCGACGGCATGGCGGTCAAGCTGTATCTGGAAACAGGCTCGAACAAACAATAGATGCAGTGAAATGCAATCACCGCAACCAAGATTGCAGCCCGTATAAACTCGCGTTTTGATTGCCTGCGGCATAGCACCATCGCCGCTCCGACAAAGCCGCACCAGAGCATTAAGCCCTGCCATATAGCCTGTTTTTGACGGGAGATTCCGAATAGATCAAACTGAAAATCATTCCAACCGCCGAGCCAAAGTCTCGTCAACTTTCTAATTTCCATACTTACAAATTTGACCGGATGCCTTAGCAAGCCCTGTCCGATGGAGCCTGCTGCACTGCCGACGCTGTCAGGAATGCCTTCGACAATAGGATTTGTTTTCCAGCCATCTGAAGAGACTTGGTTGCCAATGAATAGATTGTATGCCGGTGCTCTGTTTATAACGAACTGGACCTTGCCTGTCACCATGTGCGTGTAGGCGCCCCAGATGCCGATTACGCTCAGAAATCCTATTAAGATACAAGCGAGTTTTTGTTGATTGGACTTCGAGATAGGTGGTTTCGCTGGTGGTGCGGGTTCAGTTTTCTTCTCAGGGGTGTTTTGAGACGACGGCTGCGTTGCCGTGCTCGCAGCTTCAGATGGTTCCGCCTGTGCCGATGGTTCCGCCGGTGCTACCGGCTCCGGCGAAGCATCGAACGTCTCTGACGATATTTCGGACTTCGACTCTTCCCTTGTTTCTTCCGTTCCCTCCAGTGCTTCGCTTGCTTCTGTCGGTTGTTTCTGAGATGTTTTCTCTGATGGTTCTTGCGCGACTTCAACAGACTCTTTTGTGGATTCGCTCGCTTCCTCGCCGGTGTCGGCCGACGTCTGGTCGGAGTCTGTCGGCTTATCGATTGGTTGAGCCCCATACGCAATCACGCTAGGAGGCTTCATATCACCGACTGGTTTGGTATAGGAAGTGGAGAAGGAAATATTGGTAACCGGAGGTGCTTCAGTTTTGATGCCAGGTTCGGAAGTAGCGATTGACTGGGGCTGCGTAGATGTGATTGGAACCGCTACCCGAATCACTCCCAGCTTCTTGATCAATATTGCTGCAAATGCCGCGCAAGCAATGACTACGGCAGGCAATAAAAGGAATGCCGGCCTTGTCTGAATCAGGATTCCGGTCAAGGCACCAAAGCTCAGCGGAACGATAAATCTATACGGTGATTTCGAATGGCGTTGCAATGCCAGCACGCCGAAGCCGATCCACAAAGTAAGAATCAATCCGGCGAATGGCTCGCTATAGCATTGCTGGGTCGTAAGAATCGCCGGCGGGTAAATGGCAAAGAGCAATCCGGCCAACAAACCGATTTTCTTTCCGAAAGCCAGCCTTCCAACGTAATAGATAAGTATGCAATGCAATGCATCGACTACCGCGTTGAATGTTGCGATCTGCAAGCAGAAACCATCGAACGCAGGCTTACCTGAGCCGATGCCGATTATCAATTGCATAAGCGCCAGATATGTGGGATACACCGGACCATCCATCAAGAGTCGGTCTGTGAGCCCAGTGGCGGTAAATGACTGAAACGAACCAGGGACAACTGTGGCATGCTGTGTTAATCGGACGAAGAAATCAGCGATTCCGTGGCTGGTGATAACCAGTTCTGACAACTGATGTCCGGTAAGAAGATATAGAGACGCATCACCGAAGTTGCAGATGCGCTGTTGCAGAAAGAAATTGACGTAGATCAGCCGCACTAGAAGCGCCAAGATGAAGACCAGCAAGACACGCCAATAGCGAATCCTCGCACCCATCTTTTTTACGGCTGCTAGCGACTCTGAAACTTTTCGAAGGGCGATATTCAACTTGTCGAGCAAACAAGTTCGTCCTCATGAACTGACGCCAATAATTGTAGCTGGCATGGCATGGAGAAAGGTAATTCACGCACTGGCATTGCAGGTTCGGTACTGCGAGCCGTTAAAAAATGTAGCGGCGACCGGCAAGGAAACACCCGATTTGTTGACTGGAGGTCTCGTCGGCTGATACGATAACTTTTCACTGGCAACATGCGTCCGTAGCTCAGCCGGTAGAGCACTCGGCTTTTAACCGATTGGTCGTGCGTTCGAGTCGCACCGGACGCAACTTTTTTTTGTCGAGCTAGTACTGCTTGTTCAATGGTTATAGAACAAGCTCCTTGTCCGCGCGAGACTTTAAGCGATATCGCCTGGCTTTTGACGACCGACCGACGTCGCGAGTTAGATTCCGGCTGAGAATTTAATATATATAACCAATCAATATATCCGACAATATGATGCGCCCGCCCTGTACCCCTCCTAAGGGCAGAGGCAGGCTTGGCAATCAGCAGAGTTACCGAACCACCCTAAATTCTCTGGGTTGTGCGTAACGCTGATATTAGTGACCTGGTAGGCGATCCAAGTTGAATCGCATCCCCCTCCCGGTCGATCCCGCAGTTGAGGAGCAAGTGGAATGGCACCACAGCAACAAGAAGAACTAGACAAGAAGGTAGAAAGTACGGAATCTTCTACCAGTAGTGTCTCAGACAAGACCTCGAGAGAGGCGGAATCAGGGAAGCAAGATTTAGTCGAATCTGCCAAGAAAGTTATCGAAGCACTTAAGGCTGGCGGAAAAAGCGGAATTACCAGTGACTTTGGAAAGCCTTTCCTTATTGAAGACGGGCAACAGCTGACCAAGGACACAGCGCCAAAAACTTACACCAGCGGCGAACTTCCTTCCATAAAAGGGAAGATAACCGGCGAAATGAAGAAGCCGGGAATGGAAGGTGGAATCGGCGAAGGCGCGCAAAAGATTGGCGAAAAAATAGTGGCTTGGGGCGAACATGGTGCCGAGAAGGTGCTTGGAGTAGCCGGTGATGCAGCAAGATGGGTCGGCGAGAAGATCGGCGGCGTATTGGGCGAGCAAGGCGGAATTGGCGGTGCCATGGGCGAAGGCGGACTGAGCGGCGTCATCAATGAAGCCGGCGCAGTGAAGATGCCCGGCGGCGAGATACAGCCTGGCGTAGGCGATGTTGGACCCGTGAAGATGCCCGGCGGCGAGATACAACCGATGCCCGGCGAAATTGGCCCCGTTAAGATGCCCGGCGGAGAAAGACCGAGCGATCAGCTTCCTCCATCGGTAGAGTTTCCTCAACCAGGCAACAAAAATCCTGGTGATGCTCCTGGCGAAATACCAACCAAGCCCGGCGAAAAACCTGAGCAACCGCCGTCGGTCGAATTTCCCCAAAAGCCCGGCGATATCCCTGGAATCGATCCTGAATCTATAAAGAGAATCGAAGAAGCGCTCAAGAAGATTTTGGATCAAATGAATGATCCTGGGTTCAAGGCAGTCATGGAACAAGCGAATTCTGCCGCTCATAAGACCATTCAAGACATCGCCGACGGTAAAGAGCCTGGTGCCAAGACCCAAGACGAGAAGATCAAAGAGCTTCAAGGACAACGCGATGAGTTTTTCAATATGTTGAAAAACGGTGATGTCGGCGAAGCGGTGAAGCAACTGCAGAAGATCGCTGAAGACACCATCAAGTCCCTGACGGGAGAAGGTGGCGCCGGTGATGCCAAAGCTCCAAGCGCTCCTGAACTGCCTGCAGAGCAAAAAGAGAAAATCGCAGAACTTCAGAAGAATCGTGAAGAACTTTTCAAGCAATTAAAAAACATCATGGAAGCGCATCAAGGCACGGCCCAAGATGTGATTAACAACATGGCCGGCGCAGGCGATGCACCGGCTCCCACGGGTGCACAGCGAGACGTTAAGATTCCGACTGGTGAGTATCAACGTGACGCTCAGCCCAAGCCATCGATACCTCAAGGCGAAATGCAGCCTGGAGGCTCCCTTCCTGAGACATACGATACTTCCGCCAGAAAAGATGATGCTACCACCAAGGGTGGTGACTCTGCCGTAGACGCCAAAGAAAAAGGCAGCGAGAAGCAGGAGAAGAAGGCCGACAAGGTCATTGAAATGGAACCGATGAAGATCGTCGGACATTACAATGGCGAAGAGATTCACAAAGATTGCGATCCCACTACCCACACAGTTGAGAAGGGTGACACTCTAAGCAAGATCGCCAAAGAACACCTCGGACCTGATGCGACCAAAGAAGAGATCGCAAAACACGTCAAGGAAATCGCTCGTTTGAGCGGTATAGAGAATCCGGACAAGATCAAGCCAGGTCAGGAACTAATTATTCCTGGTCACACCAAAGACGGTGGCATGGTTTTGGAAGATAATGCCGGCAGCAAGTACACACGCTGGCAAGACGGCACCCTCAGAGTCGAGAACGCCGATCAATCGGGATACGTCCAAAAACCGACTGCTGATGGCGGTTATACCGAACATCACTGGGGCAAACATGAAGATCAAAACTATGAACTGACAAAGACCGGCGACGGAAAATATTTGGTTGCCGACAGCCCGTGCGATGTACCGGAAGTGGCTGATGCAGGTGACCCCAGAGTCGCTCGCGCCAAGTTGGAAGAAACCATCAGCGAGAAGATCACTGATCCGGTAGAGCTTGCTCAATTCCGCGAAGACATGCGCCGATTCGAAGATCGTGCTCGCGAACAACACATGTCGCCTGAGCAAGTCGCGAAGACGTACGAAAATCTCAACCGCCTAATCAGTCACGAGGGCGACCAACCGATTCCGCACGATCAGAAAGTTCATATCGCTGAAGACGTCATCAATCAAGCCGCCGATCCTAAGACGATCGACCAGGGCTACCACGAGACTTGCAACGTAACAACCGTTGAAAGCCGTGCATACACGAGAGATCCTGCAGAGGCTTCTCGCATTGTTGCTGATCTCGCGACAACCGGACAAGTCACTTACAAGGACGGCACGACAGTTACGATGCCGGCGAACTCGATGGCTCCTGATGGTGAAGCATCGAACCACCCTGCCGGCTACGGTGACCGCAGCCACGCAAGCCAACTATTCCAAGTTGCTGCGGTTAACTCCTACTACCAAACACACCCGTACACATACACGGATGCTGCTGGTGTGGTTCATAACGTTCCTGCCGGTGGCATGCGCTACGAGCAACAGGCTCCAATCCCTGGACAAAACCCGCAAGATACGGGCGAGCGTTTGGTCGACACAACCAACCTCGATGCAAAAGGAAATCCAATTCCTGCACTCGACTCCAGTGGCAACGAGGTTCACTCACCCGACCTTACGGATCAGGGCATTCAGGAAGTAAATAATCGTGTGACCGGCGAAAAAGGACCTGATACCTACATCTGCCATGACGACTATGTTTATGGACCGAAAAAGGGTATGGATCTGGTCAAGTCGGAAAATGAATTGAACGAGCACATCGCCAAGTTGGCTAAGGAAGGCAAACTTCCAGTCATCATCGGCGTGCACTCGGGCAACGAACCATTCTTGCATGACTCCGGCGGTGGTGCCGCTGGTGGATCAGGCGGTGGACACGTCGTGACGGTCACCGGATATGATCCGGGACCTCCGGCCAAGGTCGAGATCGACAACCAATGGGGCGAAGGCAACGATCACCAGGGCGACAGCGCAGTCTCGGTGCACGACCTCTATCACGCGATGCGTCCTCCCACCAACGAGAAACAACTCGCCGAAATCCAAGCCGAAGTCGTCGAAAACCGCAAGCCTGGCGGCAAGGAGCCCGACACCTTCCAAGAGTTCGAAGTGTTGCGCCTCGAAAACAAAATGCCTTCGACTTCCGCAAACAAGATATCGGATGCACAGTTCGACAAGCAAATGGGCGAACAGATGGAAGCGGCCGCCAAGCGCTGGAAAGAACATGAAAATCCAGAAGACAAGGCCAAAGCTCAAGAGAAGCTCAACGACATCATCTCCAGCCTGCCTCCTGAACGACGCTTGAAGATGCTTGAGAAAGCGCATGATACCGGGATGTTCGATGATAAGCAGTACGATGAAATGATGACTGACTCCATCAAAGCAATCCGCGCAAGATATAAGAGAGAGGACACGGCCGGGACAGGCAACGCCGCTGAAAGACAGAAAACACGCGATCAACTGAAGCACATGCTTGATGCTCTGCCTGAAGACAGACGCCAAGACATTATCGACAATGCAACCAAGTAAACGCGTGATTTCTAACTTTCTCGACCAAAACACTTTTATAAGGGGAGCGCAAAAATGGCAACGGGTGATGTACCTAGAGAAGTAGCAGCAAAACAAGCTGCAAATCCAGTAACTGAGAAGTTCTTGGACGACCTGATGGGCAAGCCTTCAAAGACCAAAAAAGGTGACGGAGAAGTTGTAAGTCAGGGTCAAATCGCTGAGATGACTCTTCCCAACGGATGGGAAGAAGGAAGAATTCAAGGCGCGGTCTCCGGCACGAGCTCATATCGCGAATTCACTCCTGCTGGAGAACGCGATGCGAAGCTGATCTTCTTCTATCGCGGTCGACGAATGAGCAAAGATGCTTCTGACGCATTCTTGAATGTGCTCAAGCAACCTGCGCACATGATGAAGGAAGACGAAGCGAAGACGCTCTTCAATCCGCCACTGAAGGAAATTCTCAGAGACAAAGCAATTCCTGGTGGATTCAATCTCGAGTCAGCCAAGACCGAAGTAATCAACGGAAAGAAAGTGCTGGTAATCGAAGGCACATTCCCCGGGATTCAAGAGCGCACAAGAGCGATGTACATTGATGCTGATGGAACCGGAAGTGCGGTGCAAGAAGTTTATTATCAAGCACCAAAAGACAAGTTTATGAAGCATCAGCCAAGCGTTAACGCTTCCTTCAAATCAATCAAATGGGAGTAAAGTGCTCCGAAGCACTTATTCCGCTGAAAAAAACACACGAACTCACTACCAGGGGAAGTTGACTCTGACAAAGAGCGGCACACCACCGGTGGTGAGTCCTTGTCTGAAGTCAAGGACGCCGACTTGCACCCCTCGATCTTCAAATGAGTCGGGATAGAGGTAAAGAGCTGCTGAAAACTGCTCGACTTTCCCACGATTGGTGGCGCCCGGTCCAAGCCAAAATACGACTTCGAGACCCCTGGGCGAACGAATCGGAGTATCCAGTTCAAAGTATTTCTCGAGCATCAAGTCCTCGCCATACGGAGGAGGCTCGTCAAAATCAATTGGGTCGTCATGAGTGGTCCATTGCCACAATACTGAGTCTGACCCGGCGCGTTTGAGGGTTATGTTGAGGCGTGGAAACCAATGGTCCGCGCCCTCCGATTCACGGTAAACGCTTATGCGTCCACGCTTGAGCGCTGGTCTGTCGACCAGAAGTTGCCGCCCTTGTGCATCAATTTCATCCATTGCGTGCTTCCCCTCGTTCTCGCAAAATCCGAGATCAAGTACACAGAATAACACCTTGATTTATTGGCGCGACGCTTCAGACCGTTCCTCATATATTGATCTTTGGGATCTTTGAGATCTTTGTACAGGCAACCAAAGTTCTCTTTGCAACAAAAAGGGTTCTTAAAATAGGCGCGCTTTCACGCAATAATGATGCGCATGTCGACTGGTAAGACAATTAGATTTCCGCATCGCCACTCTATTGGCAGCCTCTACGTCGCTCATGAGACGCAGCCCGACGAGTACGAGCTGCTCAACCAAGTGCGCGGTCTTGTGACCACTCCTGAAAATCAACCGATTAATTGGGAGTGGTTGGATGAGGCGCGCGGGAAAATAATTGTTCCTCCCAATCACAAATTGAAGCTCAAAATTAGCTCAGCGGTGGCGACCAGCTTGGCGCCCCTTGCTCAATTAGACCCGGATGCTCTTCATGTGCTCGATTTGAGCCGCACGCGGGTGACCGACAGAGCGATGTCAAATATTGCTCACCTGACCGGGCTCAGAATTCTGGAACTGGGCTACACCAACGTCAGCGACGAAGGCTTGTCTGAAATTCGTGGGCTGTCAAAGCTTTTGTCTCTAGGGCTGACTAGAAGCTGCGTTACTGATGCCGGTCTTACTGCTGTTGGCGGCTTGACGAGTCTGAAAGAACTTTGGCTCAACGGCTGCAGCATTACCGATGAAGGCGTGGCTAATCTAAAACACCTCACACAGATGATTCAGCTTGGTCTGAGCAGCACGGGGCTTACAGATCGGGGCTTGGTTAGTTTCGAGCCCCTCAAAGACATGCTTCGGCTGTACCTTTTCAGCACTCTGATTACCGAAGACGGCATCAAGACACTCTCTGCGAAGCTGCCCAAGTGCCGTATCAAATGGAAGCGCCAAAACCAAGCGCGTCCTGATTTTCGCGCCTTTGAAGAGGAAGAGGACATGCTAGGCGAACTGGACGAAGATCTTGACTGGTCGGTGGAAGCGGAGCCGACCACGCCCGATTTCGAGTCTCCGTCAGAACCAGACACCATGAACGAGGTCAAATTCTGGGAGCTCATCGAGCTGTTGGACTGGGACAAAGAAGGTGACGATTCGGCAATCATCGAACCTGTTGTATCTGCCTTGGCAAAGCTCAGCCAGTCAGACATTTATCTTTTCAAGGAGCTTATGAACGAAAAGCTGCATATGCTCGATTGTGAATGCTTTGCAAGAGAGATCGGCAAGGACGCGTACAAGGGTTCGGCGGATTATTTTTCCAAGGATTGGTTTTTGCAGGCTCGATGCTGCGTAATCGCCAATGGACGGGAGTTTTTCGACGAGGTTCTTGCCACGCCGGGCAATATGCCAAAAGATCTAGGGTTTCCAGCATTGCTGAATATCGCCGCAAGAGCCTATAAAAGGAAAACAGGCAAGAACTTGGTTTATGTCACAAAATACTCTTGTGAAACCTTCAGCAACAAACACGGATGGTCCGAGCATGAGTTCTAAATCGGCCCCTTCTAAAGGCGGCCCCTCCAAGAGCCTAGTGGTGCTTGCATCGCTCGCTATTTCGATGTCTCTTGCAGTGACTTCGTGCACGCAGAGAAGCCCGAATTCCAATTCCGAAATTGAGAAAGCGGTTGAATCATTGCCACTTCCCAAAGAAGCGGTCGAAGCTGCTTGGGAGAAGGACATAGAAGAGGGCGAAGAGTCCAATAAGCAAAGTATGTATCAAGATGCCGAAGTTTCTTTGTTGCGTGCTCTTAAGCATGCCGAAAAACTGAGCGAGAATGACCAGAGGTTAGAACGAACTCTGCGCGGGCTCTGCATTTCCTATGTCGGTCGAGGCAAGTTTAAAGATGCCGAGGATGTGCAAAGAAGACTGCTGAATATATACGAAAAAGCAGGCAAAGGTGAACAACAAAGAGCGGCAAACGCTTGTTTGGAAATCGCTCGTGCATTGGCTGAGCAGAAACAATACCCGGAGTCTCGGAGCTTTTACGATCGCGCCTTATCGATTTTTCAAAAGTTGCAGGGCGATCAGAATGCCCAGACAGCATGGGTAATGCACGAACTCGCGGTTCTCGACGAGATGGATGGCAAATATGCCCTTGCAGAGCCACTCTTTAGAAAGGCTGCACAACTGCATGAAGCGGCAGCTGCGAAATCAGGATCGAGTGATGGTCAAAACGAACGGTTTTGTCTAGCGATTGCGGCTAATCAGAGGTTGGCGAATTGCTTGCTGGAACAACAAAAGTTCGCAGAGGCCGTGCCGCTTGTAGACAAGCTTCGCGCTATGCATGAGAAGCACGTGAAGTCACTTTCGAAAGAGCAAATGGAGGACGGCACCTTTGGTGCAACCGAGCTGGAGTTGAGCGATCTCTTGCAACAAGTTGCATATTACTCGCTTAGCAAGAATGATTCGAAGACTGCTGAACAATTGCTGAAAGACACGCTTGCAATGAAGCGCAAATATTACACCGTAGACGACCTTGATTTGACCTCGACGATAAACGCGCTTGGCGAGTTGTATTTGAATCGAAAAGACTACAAGGCCGCCGAACCTCTCTTGGCTGAAGCCTATGATATTCGGGAGCGAATATGCGACAAAGATTCATGGGAACTTGCCGAAGTCGCTGAAGAAAACGCACGCTTGATGCAAGGCAAGAAGGACACGAAGCGCCAAAAAGAGTTTGAGACGGTTGCATTCAGACTCTGGCCCAAAGAGACTTTTGTAAACAAAACTCCTTGGCGCGATCATCTTGTAAAGGGAACAAAAGCACAGAAGATGGAAGATTGGGATGAAGCTACATCTCAGATGGCCAAGTCTGTTGAAGATGCCAGAAAATTCGGCGCAAACGATGCGCGTCTTGCCGAATCTTTGTTGAGAGTGTCTGTGATGTATGCGCGCACTTCAACTACCGACAAGGCAGAGCAATGCGAAAGAGAAGCGTATGCAATTCGTAAGAAGATTCCTGCTTTTGCAAAGCTAGACGCAGCCAATTCAAGAGCAAATCTCAAGGAAGGCGAGGGCTCTGGCTCTGACTCTGACGATATCCACGGCGATGAAACATCTCAACCCGCTGACTCACAGCCAGAACCGACCACTGATTCGTAGGCAAGACCTTTGACCAAATCCAAAGCCACAACCACAAAATCCACATCTAGATCGAAACTAACAACTCCATCGAAGTGTCCGCCAATTTTGAATGGTCCGGTTGTTCGCAATAGATCCGTTGGCGGCAAAACGCCCTTTGTTGCAGATTTGACTCCTGCGTCGCGCGGCACGGTGAGAGACGCGAAGCATGTCAAGACTGGTGTCGACTTTTTGTGCACTGCAGACAAGCGAATGAAGGGTTTGATTGAGATTGTCGGACCATTTCGCATCACCATGCAAAACGAAATGAATCCGTTTGAATCATTGTGCGAGTCGATTGTCTATCAGCAATTGACAGGAAAGGCAGCAGCGACAATTTACGGCCGGTTCAAGGAGTTGTTTGGTTCGAACGTCTCAAATGCTTGTCCATCTCCCAAACAGGTTTTGCAAGCGACGGATGAACAGTTGCGTTCGGCTGGTTTGTCGCGTGCGAAAGTTGCTGCACTAAAAGATCTGGCTGAGAAGACTCTCGAAGGAGTTGTGCCTGATCTTGAAGAACTGCATTCCATGAGCGATGACGAAATCATTCAACGACTTACTTGCGTGCGCGGCGTCGGTCGATGGACAGTGGAAATGCTCCTCATTTTTCGAATGGGTCGATCCGACATTTTGCCGGTCAATGATTACGGTATTCGCAAAGGATTTGCATTGGTTTACCATAAAGGCAAAATGAAAGAAGAGCTGCCTGCGCCGCGCGACCTCGCCGAATTCGGCGAGCGCTGGAGTCCGTACAAGACGATCTCGAGTTGGTACTTATGGCGCGCGCTGGAGCATAAGGACGAGTTTTAGTCGTCGTTCTTTCTATTTAGCAGCGAGCACGATATTGAAGTTGCCGATTTCAGCGTTTTGATCGCTGATTTTCTTTTCTGCAAATTTTACGATGAGCGACTTCTTGATGAATTGATCTTTCGTGTTGTATGGGTCGCCTTCGAAATAGAGTTGCGTAATCAAAGACTTATGACCGGCTGCTTGCACCATGTAGTGAATATGACTTGGACGCCAGAGTTCAGGTCCGATTTGATACCGCCCGGGGTGAATGGTTTCAAATTCGTAGTAGCCTGATTCATCGGTGATGACGCGTGCACGATTCATAAAAATGCCCGGCTTAGGCGGATGAGCGGGATCATCGTTGTCGTATCTGCCGGCGTCATTTGCTTGCCAAATATCGATGGTGGCATTGGCGATTGGTTTTTTCGTAGAGAAACTCCACACGCGTCCTGCAACAACCACGACTTTTCCTTTTTCCAGTGGTGGTGTGATTTTCGCTCTGAAAGGGGCTCCAGGTCGGTAGAACGGTCCGAGAATGTTGTCTTCCGTGACGGTGAGAACATTGTTAGTCGCTGGTGCGGCTGCTTTTACAGGTTCGGGCTTGGGCGGCACTTTAGCAGGTGCACCATATGCGGCGTATTCGCCAAGATCGCCGCTTGCCTCGGTCGGCTTTGCAAAAGCTGGAAGCAAGAGCTCTTCAAGCGCAACTCCGGCAGCACACAAGAGGACACCTTTAAATAGTTCTCTTCGACCGAATGTCGAGCCTTCTCCGTTTGTGATCGTGCTTTGAACGTCCCAAGTGTCATCCTGTTCATTTTCGTGCGGTCGCTTTCGCATGGTTTTTGTCCTCAAGCATCAGCCTCTGGTCTTTTACCCGGCAGGGAGTCAGGCTAGCCACCTCGCAAACGATAAATGTATTAAGATCTGACTGGTAGAAACCAAAGGGGATGCGACGTGTACTCCTCAAAGTACGCTCAAGTGAATCAATTGTTGCGAAGAGTGGCTTTGTGCTTGGTTTTTGCGTTGGGTGTAAACTGTCTGGCGTCCGTAAACGCCGCACCTAACGGCGAAGACGAAGATTACGCTCCGGACTCGCCGCCGAAAACGATGTACAAGCTGGCGGTTAGAAGCTTCGTATCCTGGTGGTCGCACGACGCCACCGGATACCATCCAACCGTTTTGATTCAGGTCGAAAACGCAAGCGGACGAGATCTCTCGGGCATTCCGATGAAGTTTCAAGCGCGCTTTCAAGACTTGCGCAATGGCTTTGTAACAGTTGCTCGCAAAGAAACGCGATTCGAGCAGCTCTTCGTGGACATGGCTCCGAAATATTTGATGCTCAAAGGTCCCAGAGCATTTGAATTGCCGATTGACACCGACATGTGGCCGACAATCGAGTTTAAAGTGATGTGCAGAGTTGGCGATGTAAGCGATGAGGGAACCCAGACGCTGCTGGTCGCCCGCTTAGATTCGGTCACTATGACTGACGAAGATTCAATGTCGCGATTGAGTAAGCAAGCGCGTTTTGATAGTCCCAAGCATTCAAGTACGGGGGCGCGACCGACGGTTCCGAGCAAACCCCTAGCGGCAACTGCTGGGTCGCTCAACCCACCTAACGGTAGTGGAAATTCGTCTTCACCCTCTCGTCATGGTCAACCTGGAAAGAAGTCTTCTCTTGCGCAATTTATCGGCAATGGTGGACTTCCGGGTCTGGGAGATGACTTCTACGTTTTTGAAAAAACTTTCGGAAGACCAGTGCAGACCGAAACCAAAGACAAACAGTGGGTTTGGGCGATATATCGCAAGAGCATACCCAGTCTCAATGTAGTTGTAGGTTCGCATGGGCACACCGGCAAGGCCGACATCATCGTTGTCACTGTTCCGGCAGAACAAACACAGGGTGAGTCTCAGCTTGTGTCTTTGGCACGTTCGATGTCCGGTCCATTTAAGGCAGAACAGCCCAGTCAGCCGAATCACTCTGTACGCTACTTGCCGAACGGTCGTCTTGAAGTCAGTACGTTGGCGGCTAAAAGCTACAGGGCGAGCGTCATGACGCCGGAGATTCCCAATGTCGAAAATTGTTTTGTGATGGCGATAAGCCGATTGCCTGGCAATATCCAGCGCCTCTTGAGCACCGAAAGTCAGAGGCGCGATGTACTCAGATTTCTGGCACCAATGTTGAAAGACGAAGCAGAAAGCGATGGATAATGCTTTCGAACGTCTTTGAGACGGCACGATAGTCCCGAAAGTTCGTCGGTGTTACTGGTTTGAACGAACTACCTTAATAAAATATAGTTCGTGACAACCTTCACATTTCCTGGAATTGTCCACTACGCCCAAGATTCTCCACCCGACGACCATCTATAATTTTGCGGTTGGTTTCCGAGTGTTTGGGCAGAGGTTTATGCCAGTACAATCTCCAGTAAGGGAAAAAGAAAACTCTACAAATGTAGGTTCGCATACGGGTAACTCGGCGCTATCAGTTTTCGATACGATTCCAATCAGCCTCGTGCTGTACCTCGCTGCTCCTTATCTTGCCGGCGAGACGGGCGACGAAGCGATTGAGCTTGCACACAAGCTCATCAAGGAAAGCAAATTTTGCTCGACGCTGGACATTCTCGGTGAAGATGCCACCAATGCTGATGACTGCGAAGCGTCTGTCGAGCACTACAAGCGACTAATCGATGCTGTTTGCGCCAAGCCGGTCAAGTGCGAAAAGCCACGTCAGCAGATGACGATTTCGTTTAAGCCGTCGATGTTCAGCACGACAGCACCTGGCGAAGGTCCGAAAAAAGAACTGGATGATGCTTTCGACCGCATTTTGAGAGTCACCGAGTATGCGCAGAAGAAAGGCGTAAACGTGACGTTGGAAGCGGAAGATCACAAATGGACCAGTTTCCACCTCGAGTCCTATTTCGCGCTTATAGAGGCTGGATACACCAATCTGGGAACGGTTTTGCAAACTCGACTGTTCCGCACGCAAAGTGACCTCGAGCGTTTTGACGATCGCACGCGCTGCAGATTGGTGATTGGAATTTATAACGAGCCGAAAGATATCAGCTTTACCGAAAAGCCAAAAATGAAGCAGCTTCTGATCGAATACGCCCGGGAGCTGTTATTGAAGGGCACTTACGTCGAGCTGGCGACGCACGATCAAAACACGATCGAGCAGTTTATGCGCGAAGTTGTAATTCCACACAATATTTCGTCGAGTCAATTTGAGATTCAGTTTCTTCTAGGTGTGCCAAGAAAGAAATTGCAGCAAGACCTGGTCACTGGCAATTACTTTAAAGGTTGGACGCAAGAGATGTCGCCGTCGCAGTACGAACACATCAAGCAACTGACTCAAGATGGCGTGACGGTAAGAATGTATCTTCCGTTTGGCAAAGACAAAGTTGCCGGCGCTTATTGCCGCAGAAGACTGAAGGGTAATCCGAACATGGTCAGCTACGGCATTAAGAACCTGTTTGGAATTCAATCGTAACTAAATCTGTGCTATGGGTTTCTTTTTTTGATCACGCGGCGCGAGATCACGCGGCGCATGGCCACCACATACGATGCATGGTCACCATATACGATGGCCACGCGCTGCGTGATCACGCAGCGCATGATCATGAGGCGCGCGACACGCACGAGGTGCGCGACACGCACGAGGTGCGAGACACGAGGTGGGAGACACGAGTTGGGAGACACGAGTTATTGCGCGGCTCGTCTTACGAATGGGTCTTCGTCTTTGAGCAAGACTTGTTTGAGTGTGTTAGGTAAATAAGCGGTGCGCGCGACCAGAAGGCGCACATATGGATCGCCATCGCCAGCCAGCATTCTAAGTGCAACAAAGGGAGCATAAGGATTTCGCGCTACCCACTCGCGCACTCTGATGTCGTGGTCTTGTGAGAGGCGCACCAGAATTGCTGGCGGCGTGCTGATGTTTGCAGCGACCTGAATTCTCACTTGCACATCGGGATCTTCGCTGAGCATGTTAAGGGCATCGGCTGGAGTTCGGCGTTGTCCGGCGATGACCATTCGCATATATTGACTGGAGTTTCTAACCAGTAATCGGACATCGTTTCTCGAGATCGGAGCTATGTTGAGTGGTTGCCCCGGTCTTAATTCGGGCTGCAGACCGGTCGACTCTTGCGCCTTTTTGCGAATCGCCATTCTGGGAGAGCTGGGATTTTGCGCGACGGCATGCCGGATAGTGTCGTGGCAGTCGAAAGCTAGCGTTTCAAGAACGTAATCGGGCGACTTTTCATTGCGCGCCACCCACAGTCTAACTTCGGAGTCTTCATCATCTGCCAGACTCGAAAGTACGTCTTCGGGCGCGTCTTCGCATCGCGCCAACATTATTCGAAGCGCGCGATCGAGGTGTTGGTTTGCTCCGACTATTTCAGACAACACCTCCGGAGTGCGGTTCGCGTTCATAATCACAAGCGCTTTCACCATGAAATCTGGGTCGCGCGCAAGCAGCAAGAAGCCGTCTCCATCGATTGACGGGTTGGATGCTAGATTTCTTCTAACAAAGAGGTTTGGATCGGTCGCCAGCTTCCTTAAGAATGGAGCTGGACAAGAAGGGTTGGCGGCGACCATCTGTCTGACTGCCACTTCAGGGTCGGATGTGAGTCTCGCTAATGTCACCCCTGGGCATTCGAGATTGATGGCAACAGACTTGCGCACGGCCATGCATTCATCAGAAGCCAGTGTCTGCAGCGTCTCCATCGGTGCTGCAAAGTGACCGGCGACCACCTGTTTTGTGGTTACATCGGGACTCAAAGCCATCATCGCCAGGGCTGCAGGCGGAGTTGACGGGTTGGCCGCTACCCGCAATCTCACTGTGTGGTCGGAGTCTAGCGAGAGACGGCTGAGTGTAGACGGCAGATTCGATGGATGTTTTGCAACGATGCGACGAATTTTCACCGAGGCATCTGTCGAAAGAATTGACAAAAGAGAGTGTGGGCAACCGGGGCTGCGAGCCGCTTCTTCTTTGGTAGCTTCATCGGCATCATCCGACATGTACCATAGAAGTTCTGGTGCAACACCAATTAAGCTGGCAACGTTTTCGGCCGAGCTTGTGAACTCTTTGAGTGATTTCTTGAAGGGAAATCGAGCTAAGGGCGGTGGAGTTTCTTGTTGTGTTTCGCCTGTTTGGAAACGCGTGACTTGGGTCGGAGGCAACTCTATCGACCGCCAAATCCAGTACTTTTCTGAGTCTTTGAGATGCTGAGCGTGGGCTGCGTGATCAATCATTGGAAGCACGGTTCGAGCCACCTTTGAGGAGATTTCGTGTGTATTGCCGCTTGCTGCCATAAGGGGTTTGAGTGGGTTCAATTGACTGCAGGCACTGATTGCTTGCTTGTCAAGAGAAATTGTGAAATAAGCCGCAAGCTTAGTCTAGCGAAATAAATTTCAGCTAGAAGCGTGAAAATACGCATGAGATTGACCGAAGATAGAGCACGTAAAACTCAGATCATTTCCTGGCTGGATGTCCTAAAAGGCTTATCTGTAGCTCGTTTTTGAGCTCTGCTTTGGGATTGAGATGGCTCAATTTTATTTGTGCATCGGGCACTCCCTTGTCGGAAAGTGAGCGCCGAATTCTTTCGTAAGTTCCGGGGGTAAGGCGCTCTGCCACGATTGGACCCAGTCGGCCTGACTCGCGTTTGGTCTGGTACTCGACGTTTACTTTTTGCAGACTGAGGTCGAATTCCGACGCGAAGAGGGCATCGGTCGCCTCGCCGTCATCGCTTTGTGTTTCGTGCCGTCCATCCAATTCTAGCCAGAGTCTGTAGTGCGGCTCCGGCTTGAACTGAGGAATGACAGTAAAGAAGGTCATGTGCTGTTTGCTTGCCAGCTTGCGGCCGGTCATCGTGGCTGCTTGAGTGACCTGATATTCGGTCAACTTCTCACCGGTAAACGAGCTGACGTTGCCCCCTTTGTACTGAAACTCCAAGAGCGGTGCCTTGTTGTGGCGACCGACCACCTTTACGACGTCGTTTATGTGGTATCTGTACAACCCACCGGATGTGGTGAAGAGAATGAAGTAGTTCTTGCCTGTCTCCAGTGAATCGATGTCGACTATCAGATTCGAGTCACCTTTCAAGCAGGCATCGATAGCCTCTTCTTCGACAAATTCATAGAAGTGAGAGCGCAGTGCCAATGCTTGTTTGTCTGGTGCAATAAAGACTGTTCCCCTTCCTTCGCTGGCACCATAAGTGATATCACACACCGGTGTCTCTCCAAACAACTCCGGAAAGTCCTCAAGGTAATATGATGCGGCAGCGCGCGTCCAGCACGAGACGAATTGCAGGAGCGGCCAGACTTCGATTGGGATCAACTTTCCTTTTGCTGCAAGACTTTCTAATTCCTTAGCGCGTGCCGGATTTGGTTTTATGTGATTGGCCAGCGCGACGATGGTTTGCGCCGGAAGCGGCTCGGGAGATGTGATGGTTCCGTCTTTGACGTCTTTGATGAGTCTATCTTTGTACTTATCCAATCGTTTCATCAACAAACAAATCGTGCTCGGATTCAATGTGTATATGCAACTGAGCGGAAGATCTATGGCTAAGCGAAGAAGCGCATAATAACGGGCTTCGTAGCTGCGTATGAGATAGACTTCGTAAGGAATCGGCGCGATATATTTCTTGATCAACTTCGGTTCGTGCTGAAAGAGGTGGCCGGAGATGGCGCCATATGGAATGTTTCCAGGGGTTCTTCCTTCTTCTGCAGGAGAAACTACCGACAGCGTCACTCCGTTTGCAACTTTGGGAAAGTGTTTGAGCAAGTTGTAGCCTGATACGACCGAGGCGCGGCGAAACTCTTGAATGTACTCCTCGGTCACCGGTATCAGTTTTTGGGCGCTGGTCGTGCCGCTTGTAGCGGCAAACATGAGGGGGCGTTCGACCGTGAGGATGTTGAAGTTGCCTGCCGCCGCTTTTCTTATGTAAGGTTCGAGCGAGTCATAGTCATTTATAGGTACCGCTTTTCGAAAGTCCTCGACCGAGCGAATCGCCGAAAAGTCGTGACGCTTGCCGAACTCGGTCTGAGCGTTTCTGGAGATTATTTTAAGCAAATGGTCAGCCTGAGCTGCTCGCGGGGCTGCTGCTGCCGCTTCGAACCGTGCTACTTCCCTGCGACCTAACACTGAGAAGACTTTGTATAGCAGCTTGCGGAACATGGGACAATTTGCGCGGGAATCTGTAAGTTTCAGATTGCCCAGTTTATCAGAGTATGTGTGATGGACTTCACAACACCAATTTCTCTGACCCTAGGATTGACTGCCGTTACAGCAGCCGCTGCCTTCACGCAGGCCGGCGCTTTTGGCAGGATGTATTCCTATGTTGAAGAAGAACTCGCGGTAACCGCACCCAACTACACTCCGAAAATCACTGTGATCATGCCGTGCAAGGGGCTCGACGCCGGCTTTGCCAAAAATATCTCTCAGCTTTTGTCGCAGGACTACTGCATAGAAGGAACGTCGAAAAAAAACTTCGAAGTCATCTTCGCCGTCGCCACTGTTGAAGATGCTGCATATCCAGTGCTTGTTGACTTGTGTGCCAAGCATCCCGATGTTCCATCCAAAGTGGTTGTCGCCGGCGTCAGTCAACGCCGCGCTCAGAAGATAAACAATCAGTTGACTGCACTTGAACAAGTCTCGTCTGACACGGAAGCGCTCGTATTCGTGGATTCAGATATGGTGGCGCGCGCTGACTTTCTGCGTTATCTGGTTTTGCATCTGCAGGATCCGACTGTTGGTGCCACCACTGGCTATCGATTCTATATTCCAGTGAAGGGTGATTGGCCGTCTTTGATTCGAGCCTTGTGGAACCGCATGTCTGCCTGGGAATTGGCGAGCCCGTCTTACTCCTTCGCTTGGGGCGGCGCCATGGCGATTAGCAGAGAAACCTTTCAGAAAGCCAAGATCGCAGCTCATTGGGACCAATCGGCCGATGATGATTTGTCGCTCACTTGTGCCGTGAAGGACCTTGGGTTGAAGGTTAGGTTTGTGCCTCAGTGTTTGGTTGCCAGCCACGGCGATGCGACGCTGGAGGAAGTGATCGAGTGGACTAATAGACAACTTATATTAACCAAGGTTTATTACCCGAAATTGTGGCAGCGAGCGATTGCCAAGGCATGGGTGTTGACTGCCTGGTTGGCGGCAGTGATTTCGGCTCTGGCTGTGGCTTTGGCAACTGGGAACAGTTCGTTTTGGCTAGCTTTTGCGGCGGGGCTGACGCTCATGGTGGTTGAGGCTTGTTTCTTGTTCAAGGCGCAGGGGCTCTGGAGGCGGGTTTTATCGTTTGACAGAGGAACGACGGAGGCGGAAGAAAAGGAGTTGAAGGAGGCTTTTGGCAAATCATTGGTGCGCTTTGCGACCATTTTGCCGGTTGCCCACTTGGTTTTGCCGTGGATGACTCTCTATTCCCTCTTGACTAATCGCATACGCTGGCGTGGTGTCACTTACGAGCTCCGCAGCCCTTCGGAGATTGTCGTAGTTTAGGCAAATTTACAATTGGCAATAAGTCTCGTTTATCCCACAGGATGGGCTTATTCAGCTGCGTGTCAACCGCGAAAATGACTTAAAAACTGTCCAATGGTCATGCCGGACAGGCCTTATATACTCCTATCTTCTTATAAGGTCTGTAGTAGACCTCGTTAATTCATGGGGCAAAAGCATGTCGTTGTTCGGAATCGTCGCACTCACACCATTCGAACCGAGGTGCCTGAGTCCAGCGGCAGCCGCCGTCTCTGCATGTCGCGCCGGTGAAACCGGCGTTATCGACTGCGAGGCAGTCAACCTGCGCGCTGAGTCGGTAATGCATGTGTTGCGAACTGCGGTCGGTGATGCGTTTCTCGCCGGTCATGCGGGATTGCGATTGGGTGTATCCCAAGTCGAAGATGCAAAAGATGCCCTCGATTTTCTCTCGGAGTTGACTGCAGGAGTCAGTCAACCGCTTTTGATTTTGTCGATGGACCGCCAGGAAAAACTTGGTCCGGTGATTGCGAAGAACCAAAAGCTCGGGTTCAAAGTTTTTGTTGAAGCAGTGTCTGTTGAAGAAGCTAAGCACGCGCAGACGGCAGGCGCCGATGGCGTGATTGCAAAGGGAGGCGAAGCGGCTGGTCGCGTTGCCGAAGAGACGACACTGGTTCTCGTTCAGCGATTCGTGGCCGAACTCAAAATTCCTGTGTGGGCTCGAGGCGGAATTGGTCCGTCTTCCGCCAGCGCATGCGTGTTGGCTGGATGCGCGGGCGTAATCGTCGATTCTCAACTGCTTCTCAGTCAAGAGAGCCCGTTGACTGTCGATCTCAAACACAAGATCGCTCGCTTGGACGGCACCGAAACTGTGCTTCTGCCGACAACAACCGCAGGCGTTTCCTACCGAGTTTTTGCAAAACAAGCATCGCCTTCGCTGGAGAAAGCGAAAGAGGCGCTTTCGTCCGGAGATCTCGAAGGCTTTAGAAACGCGCTCTGGGAGCCGCAAGATAGAGTGCTTCTCATTGGGCAAGATGTGGCATTCGCGCCGTTGTTTGCAAAGAGATTGATTACGGTGTCTGCGATTCTCAATGAGGTTCGCCGCGCAGTTGAGTCCAATCTGCGATACGCAAGAGAGTTTCAGCCGATTGCAGAAAACAGCGCGTTGGCGCAATCACACGGCACCAAGTATCCAATCGTGCAAGGTGCGATGACCCGCGTGAGTGATACTGCCGAGTTTGCTTTCGAAGTAGCAAACGGTGGTGCGCTCCCATTCTTGGCACTGGCTTTGATGCGCAAGCGCGAAGCGGAAGCGCTTTTGAAATCGACTAAAGAAAAGCTCGGACAAAAGCCGTGGGGTGTTGGGATTCTCGGCTTTGTACCGCATGAGTTGCGTAAGGAGCAAATCGAGGTCATCGAAAAGTACAAACCACCGTTTGCTCTCATTGCAGGCGGCAGACCCGATCAAGCTAAACAGCTCGAAGACATGGGAATCACGACATATTTGCATGTCCCGTCTCCGGGCTTGCTGACCTCTTTTGTGGAGATGGGCTCGCGACGCTTTATTTTTGAAGGACGCGAATGTGGTGGGCACGTTGGGCCGCGCTCGAGTTTCGTGCTCTGGGAAATCATGATCGAGGAGCTGCTCGCGGTTGTCACCGAGCAAAACGCTTCCTCGTTTCACATCATTTTTGCCGGCGGCATCCACGATCGTATGTCGGCTGCGATGGTGGCGGCAATGGCTGCGCCTCTGGCTCAACGCGGAGTGGCCATTGGTCTTTTGATGGGAACAGCCTATCTCTTCACCAAAGAAGCGGTAAAAAGTGGTGCCATCGTTGAGAAGTTTCAGCAAGCGGCGCTCGGTTGCGACAAAACAGTGTTGCTTGAAACTGGTCCTGGGCATGCGATTCGCTGCATTGACTCACCGTACAAGGAGACGTTCGACGGCAAGTACAAAGAGCTTGTCGAAAAGAAGACCGGTCGAGACGAAATTCGCGAAGAACTGGAGCTGATGAATCTCGGCAGGTTGAGACTGGCGAGCAAAGGACTTGAACGCCCATCAAGCGGACACGCTTCAGCCCGAGTAGAAGCAGAGCAAATTGCCAAAGAAGAGTCAGATACCGGCAGTAGTGCCAAGCTCGTCGACGTTGATGAAGACAGGCAATGGAACGAAGGCATGTACATGATCGGGCAGGTCGCTGCCATGCATCAATCGGTATGTACGATCGCCGAACTGCATGCTGAAATTTCAAGAGCCGGCACAGAACTTCTAAATTCCAAGTCCAAAGAGGTAGAAGAGTCTGTTGGTGCCACGCCCCGCACCATCATTCAAGACCGCGGTGCGCAGCCTGAGCCTATCGCCATAGTGGGCATGTCTTGTTTCTTGCCGCAAGCAAATTCAATCGAGCAGTATTGGCTCAACATTCTCAACAAAGTCGATACAATCACTGAAGTTCCATCGGATTATTGGAACTGGAAAGATCTTTATAGCGAAGATCCGCTCGCTCGCGACAAGATCTACTCCAAGTGGGGTGGCTTCCTCGGCGACATTGATGTAGAGCCGACGCGTTATGGTATTCCGCCCGCATCACTTGAAGTGATCGACCCGGTGCAGCTTCTCATCTTGGAAGTGACGCGTGCCGCACTTGAAGATGCCGGTTATGACTTGAAAGAGTTTCCCAGAGAGCGCACTTCCGTGATTCTCGCCAACGCGGGTCATGGTCCGATTACGGCATTTTATTCTTTGCGATCGATGCTCGATTGGAAGCTTCAAAACGTAGATCCTGCTTTTCGAAAAGAAATGGAAGATGGTTTGCCTGAGTGGACGGAAGACTCATTTCCGGGCTACCTCGGCAACGTCATTGCAGGGCGAGTCGCCAATAGATTTGATCTCGGCGGGTTGAACTACTCAATCGATGCTGCATGCGGATCGTCGCTTGCTGCCTTGCACACGGCGGTCAATGAGCTTAGATTCGGTACCAGCGATGTCGTGTTGCTGGCAGCCACCGATACGCATAACCAACCTGGCGATTACCTCAGCTTCAGCAAAACACATGCATTTTCACCACAAGGCCGATGCAGAACATTCGATGCGACGGCAGATGGCATTGTCATCTCAGAAGGCATCGCCATGCTCGTTCTTAGACGACTGTCCGATGCGGAAAGAGATGGAGACGCCATCTATGCCGTCATTCGCGGCGTAGGCGGCTCCAGCGACGGAAAGGACTTGAGCCTCACGGCGCCGAGACCGCAAGGTCAAATGCTGGCGATTAACCGCGCATACGAAGATGCCCGAATCGAGCCAAGCAGCATCAGTCTCGTCGAAGCTCACGGCACCGGCACCGTGGCTGGTGATAAGGCTGAGATCGAAGCACTCAATAAGGTCTTCTCTCGCTACAGCACCAAAACCCGCGAGTGCGCGGTCGGCTCGGTCAAGACTATGATTGGGCACACCAAGTGCACAGCCGGTTTGGCTTCTATGATCAAGGTAGCGAAAGCACTCCATCATAAAGTCTTGCCGCCGACGATGGGTGTGACCGTTCCTAACCCTACATGCAAATTTGAAACCAGCCCGTTTTATATCAATAGTGAAACGCGCCCGTGGTTGAGAAAACCTGCAGATGACGGTACGTACACCCCATTGCGCGCGGGTGTCAGTGCATTTGGATTTGGTGGAACCAACTTCCACGCCGTTTTGGAAGAGTACTGCCCTCCGGGAGCTAGACACAACGCACCAGGCTTTACGGAGTGGCCGTGTGAATTGTTCGCCTTCACCGGCACTACCAGACCCGACATTTTGAAGCAGGTCACGGCGTTGAAAGAAGCTGCCAATAAGGCAGTGAAGAATGGCATCAATCGCCACTCTTTGAGAGATCTGGCATGGTGGCACTACATGCGTACGGCCGATCGACTCGCCGGAAAGCAAGTGCGGTTGGCAATCATTGCCACTAACGTCAGCGAGCTGCTCGACAAATTGGGACAAGCCACGCAAGAGTTGTTCGACTCGAAGAAACTCACTATAAAAGATCCCCGCGGCTTCTATTTCAACGAGGCTGCCGAACCCACATGCGGAAAAATCGCTTTCATGATGCCGGGGCAAGGCTCTCAGCAACCAAACATGTTGAAAGATCTCGCCCTCGCCTTCCCTGAAGTGCTGAATGCATTCGAGTATGCCGACGGCGCTTTGACTGGGAAGTTCGACAAATTGTTGAGTTCTTACATTTTCCCGCCTCCTGCGTTCACTAAGGAAGAAACTGCTCAGCAGGCAGCCCAGCTTACCGACACCCGTGTGGCTCAGCCTGCCGTCGGTGCTGCCGATCTCGCTATGTTGGACCTGCTCAAATCGCTGTCAGTCGAGCCGGATATGTTGGCCGGACACAGCTATGGAGAGTACGTCGCACTGTGCGCCGCAGGCGTGATGTCGTATGACTCTTTGATGAACGTTTCGTTCGAGCGCGGACGACTGTTGTCTCAGCGTTCGACCGGCACGATGGCTGCGGTGGCGGCTCCGCTTGCGACTGTTGCCGAACTGGTCAAGTCGTTCGGCGATGTTTCGATCGCCAACATCAACGCTCCGGAGCAAATTGTTGTTGCCGGTCAAGCAGGAGATCTCGAACGTTTCGTTGCTCATGCGCAATCTCAAAATGTTCAAGCAAAATTGATTCCGGTGTCTCAAGCATTCCACACGCAAGCGATGGAGTATGCCAAAGCACCGCTCATGTCGGCGCTCGTCAGTGAGCAAATGTTTGCTCCGACGGTGCCGGTGTATTCCAACTCCGATGCGCAAACGTATCCGGACGAGGCAATAGATATTGTTCAACGACTATGCGAACATGCTGTCAAACCCGTTGATTTTGCCAAGCAGATTCAGCGTATGTATGACGATGGTGCTCGTGTATTTGTAGAGGTTGGACCAGGCGCCGTTCTGACCAACCTTATCGGAGCGACGCTTGCGGATCAGCCGCATGCCGCAATCGCTCTCGACAGACCCGGCAAACACGGCGTGAGCGCATTGCTTCACGCGGTGGCACAGCTGGTGACTGCCGGTGTGGTTCCTAATATTGCTCGTCTCTTCGAGTTTAGATTGGGCACCAGGGAAATTTGCCGTTCGTTGGCTGCTGAAGCAGCGCCCGCTTCCTCAAAACAAGAGAAGGCACGGCCCAAGCTTCAGTACCGTATGAACAGCCATAGAATAGTTAGAATCAAACCAGACGGGAGTACCGAGGCAGTGGGACGAACTGCAAACGTAAGCTTCAATGCTTCTTCAAAGCCAAGCGAAAAAACAAATCCGATTCCAAACGCATTGCCGAACGCCGGGCGACCGGTTGCGCCGGCGGCACAGCAAGTGTCTGCACAGCCGCAACAGGTTATCTCCGGTCAACCGAGTCATGCCGTCAATCAACAAGCATACGGAGCACCACAGCCGGTGCAACCTCTGTACGCCGCGCCGCAATCTCAAGCAGGATTTGTTCGCGCTGCCGGAATCTCTGCAGTAGACGAAGTGATGCTGCAATTCCAACGCAGCATGGTAGACATCACCAACAACTTCCTTTCGGCGCAACAACAAGTAATGTTGTCTTACCTGCAAATGAAAGGTGGACAGCCGGTCGCGCACTTCCCGCAAAATTTCAACGCAGGCGCGGCGCCGCAAGTCGATGAATCGGCGTTCTACAACAGAATGTCCGAACTGACGGCGCAGATGCCTATGCGAGCCGCTTATCCATATCAAGCAACACAGCAGCCGCAGATTGCTCATCAAGCCGTTCCGCTTACTGCGACCCAGGCGTTCGTGCAGTCGGCACAGACCCCGAGCAACGGTAACGGAAACGAGCCATATAATAATGGTTCCGACAATGGAAATAACGGCAGCGGTCATGCGCATGCGATAGTAAATTCGCAAGTCGTGGCCGAAGCCAAGCCGCAATATACCGATGAATACTTCGTCGAGACGCTGCTTGAGGTGGTCAGTCAACGTACCGGATACCCACCGGATATGCTGGACCCGACACTGGATCTCGAAGCAGATCTGGGCATCGACTCCATCAAGCGTGTCGAGATTCTCAACAGTTTCCGCAAGCAACTCCCGGCTGAAGCTCAAAGCAATCTCGAGTCAGGCTTGGAGAAACTGGCAGGAACCAAGACTTTGCAAGGAATTATGGATTGGATTCGCACCGGTGTTTTGACGGGTGGCAATGGCAAGGGTGGCTCGGCTGCCCCTGCGCCTGCTCCTCAAACCGCGCCGGCCGCTGCCTCTTTTGAGTCAGCCGCAACCCCAGGTGTCGCCGAACAGGCGCAAACTCAGACTCCCGTCATGCAATATCCAACCAGACGCGGGTTGATTCAAGTCGTAGAGCTTGAGCCGATTCAGCGCCAAGCGCTTCCTGAAGGCACAATCATTGTTTGCGATGACAGAGACTTCGGATATGAAGTTGCAAACCAAATCGGTTCGCAAGCTGTGATGCTCAAGCACGATAGCGAAGCTGGAAGTGCTGCCAGAATCGATGGGCATTATCAGGCCAATCTGACTGACGAAACGCAAGCTGCCAATGTTCTTTCGATGATTCGAGAAGATCGCGGAGCAGTTGTCTCGTTAGTGCATTTGATGGGATTAAACCCGCATGATGCTTCTTTAGATAGCGGAAGAATCTCTCTTGCCGGCGTTGATTCCGTCATGAGCTTGTTCTTGTTGACACGCGGTTTGGACGGTGAGTTTCGCAAAGAAAACCGTAACGGTATTGCGGTCGTAGCTTGCACCAAGCTCGGTGGCACATTCGCCTCCGGTGATAACCCGCCGAATAACTACTTGCCTGCAACAGCCGGAATCATCGGCTTCGTCAAATCGGCCGCCCGCGAGTGGCAGAATGCCCCGTGTAAGGTCTTAGACTTCGAAGTGGATGTTGACCCGAGCTACGCTGCAAACGTAATCGTCGATGAACTGACTAACCCGAGCGATCGCGTTGAGATTGGGCGCAAAGGCGGACAACGCTACGGGCTCGATGTGAAGGCGGCAGAGTTTGCTGACGATCAAAGAGAGCTCACTGGCAGCCTCGACCTCAACGAGCAATCGGTGGTGCTGGTTACCGGTGGAGCGCGAGGAATCACAGCCGAAATCGCTTTGGAACTTTCGCAGATATATCACCCCAAACTGATCCTGGCAGGTAGATCACCTCTGCCTTCGGAAGAAGAGCCTGAATGGTCTCGCGATCTCTCGTCTGCCAAAGACTTGAAGGCAGCGATCATGGAGCAGCTTCGCTCGAGCAATCAAACAGTGAAGATTGCTACTGTCGAGACGATGTATCAAAAACTATTGCGTGAGCGCGAGATGCGTTCGGCAGTGAAGGCGCTTCGCGAAGCCGCATCTCTTGTCGAGTATCACGAGGTTGACGTTACCGACGAAACGGCAATTGCATCCTTTGTAAAGAAAATCTATCAGGAGCATGGTCGTATTGACGGCATCATCAACGGTGCCGGCGTAATTGAAGACGCTTATTTGAAGGACAAACAGTATGACTCGTTTCAACGAGTGTACAAAACCAAGGTGTTCGGTGCCGTCGCACTGGCTAATCACGTGCGATTGAACGAACTCAAGTTCTTCACGCTCTTCTCTTCCATCGTCGGCAGAACAGGCAATGCGGGGCAAACCGATTACGTCGCCGCAAACGAAGTAATCAGCAAACTCTCCGTTGCGCTCAACAATCGAATTCAAGGTCGCGTCATCTCCTTTATGTGGGGACCATGGCAAGGCGGAATGGCTCAGCCTGAGCTTGCGGAGATATTTGCCGCACATGGTTGGGCAATGATTGAACGAGTGGATGGGCGCAAGTCCTTTGTAAGAGAGTTGGAGCGCGGTGCCAAACAGGACGCGGAAGTTATGTTGGTTGCCGAAATCACACAAGCGCCGGCCGAACTTACTGCGCAAGGTGCCAGATTGCTCGGCTCTTCCGCTGTGGCTGATGCGAATGGAACAGTCGAGTACACGGTGATTCTGGATCTCGAAACCGATCTCTACTTGCACGACCATCAAATCGACGGAGTGCCGGTTTTGCCGATGGCAATGTCGCTCGAGATGATGTCCGAAGCGGTGCTTTCAGCCAACAAAGGCTGGAAGATTGCTCGAGTGTTTGATATGGACATTCCATCCGGAGTGGTCATCGACACCCCGCGCAAGGCTGCATCAATCAAAGTTGAACTAGTCTCTTGCGACTCCGAAAGACGGCATGTGAGAACGACGCTGAGCACCGGTCCCGGAGCGATGCGTGCGCGGTTCTGCACCAACTTCGAGCTGATTCCTCAAAGCGCCGCTGCACCTGCGTATACTCACTTCCCGAGCCACGTAGATAAAGTAAGCGACTTGGGCGAACTGGGCGAACTCCTGGACGAGACTTTCGACACCGAGATGGTGTATCGAGATTGGATGTTTCACGGTCCGATGTTTCAAGGAATCAAGTCCATTGAAGTGATGGGCGCACATGGCGCGATTGGCGAAGTGAAACATTCACTGCCGGCGCGCTGCCTCACCACCTGCGGTGCTGAGTCATGGGTAATCGACCCGATTCTGCTCGACGGCTCAATGCAATTGGCTGGAGTGTGGGCGCGCCGTTTTCTAGATACGACTGTGCTTCCAACCGGCTTCCGCACATTGCATCGCTTCGATGTTGAAGTGGCGCCGCCGCTGACCGGTCGCGTGGTGATTGACCCCAACAGCAATGATAGAGAACTCGTCTGCGAAGTCGCCGTATACAACCGTCATGGTCAGCTGCTTCTGGCAGTGACCGGTTTGGGCGGCGTCGGCAGCAAGGCGCTCAATCGTCTGACTGCCAATCGCCAAAGTGTCTCTTCCGGAGCCAATAGATGACCGCCGCCGAGCGGAACTCGAAAACACGGAAGAACAGCCAATTTAACCCAATAGCTGTAGTCGGTCTCGGCTGCTCGTTTGACCAATATGTCGAAATCACCGATCTCTGGCGTCTTGGACCAAGCGTTGATGCATTGTTTGATTTCACCTCAGGCATGTCATTGCAGCCTATCGATAAGCTGGCTATGGCAATTACCAACGCGGTGATTGATGCTGAGCCGCTGTCGTCGCACGTTTCTCATCAACCCATTTCAATTGCTGTTGTGGATTCAGCCGGCACCATAGATGGTTCTGAGTTGCAGGAACATCTAAAAGTTCTCATTCCATATCAAACGGCTATTGAAAAGTATGGAACTCTGACTGAAGCATTAAGGAGTTGTGCGGAAAAGCCTGCTAGTGCCAAAGGCTCGATCACAGTAGCGGCAGCCGTCGACAAGCGTGCTCTGGCAGTCGCCCTTGTTGATGAATCCCGTGAAACGGGCGCGACAAGGCAATCCGATCTCGATTCGGCCGGCTTGCGCCCTCGCATCTATGCAATCTTATCGCATGCTTCTTCTTCACCTTCCGATTTCAGCCTTTCGAAGTCAGTCGAGCAAATCGTCGCGCTCGCTCAAATCGACATCTCTGAAGTTGAAATGCTTCAAGTGTCGCGCTTGCGAAAAGGTGCGACTGACACCCAACGGTTTGCAATTGATTCACTCGAAGGCCAAGGAAGAATTGACCCGCTGCAAACTATTGGTCTGGAGGGAGGAGACACTGCTAGTCTCGAGTGTTTGTGCTCGACGGCTTTTTCGCTTTTCCACAAAGTCTTGGTGCCGGTCAAGAAAAAACGGGCCAGAGGCGAGCAAGAAATTTTTCCATGGGTGCATGGGCAGATTCATAAGCTTATTGAAGAAGGTATTCGCGACAAGCTCTTGCATCATTTGTCTCGCCCTAGGACTGCATGCCTGATAGAAGAAGTAGGTGCAATTCGCAACACGGTGTTGCTGGAAGAAGTCGAAGATGCAAACGAAGTTGCCAGCGAGTGTTTACTTCATAAGTGGGATAGCGAGCTGATTCTCCTTGCCGCATCATCGCATGCTGACTTGGTAAAGAGCTGTACACAATTGATGGGACTTCTAGCGTCGCGACCGGATCTATCGCTTTTGTCGATCGCCTCCGAGCTGGCCGGCAGGTTCAAATCAGACATCAATGCAGCCGCTCGTTGTGCTCTTGTGGTTTCATCCGTTGAGGAGCTGAAAGAAAAACTCCAGTTTGTGGTCGATTCGATTTTGAGAGGCATGTCGTCGCCCGCAACGGACGATACGCTTCGGAATCTGCCGGAAGGCGTGTACATAAGTACTCAAGGCGAAGTGGGAGCCGGCAAGACCGCATTTTTGCTGCCAGGTCTTGGTGCTGCATATCCCAACATGCTGTCGGACTTGTGCGTTCATTTCCCTGAAGTAAGAGCGGCATTCGATTTCGTCGATCACCTCGCCAAAATCAGCGATCGTGAGCAAAACATTCAGTCCAATCCCGACATGTATCCCAGCCGTCGTATCTTCTCTAACGCCGCTTCAAAAACGAGAAAGCAGGTCGAAACAGCAGCTTCACTTGCCACGATGGATTCGGCAGTAGTTGCAGTTTTGATGAGTGAGTGGGCACTATTCAAATTGTTTCAAGACCTAGGCGTTTCGCCCGATGTCTTGGTCGGTTGCAGCACAGGCGAATTTGCGGCTCTCTCAATGTGCGGCACCACCAATATTCTCGATACCGCGTCGCTCTTTTACCGTCTGAGCACTGCTGTTGCGCGATCGGTGCCGCAAGATCAATTGTCGAACCTCCGATCTATCTGCGTCTATGCGGATTTTGATTCACTGAAAGAACGTCTCACAGAGTTTCAATCCGTTTATCTGAGCGCGGACTTCGCGCCTTCGCAATTTATTTTGTCTGGAGATACAGGCGCGATTGAAGAAGTCACTGCCCTGTTCACCGGGCTGAACAAGACCGTTCACCGCCTTCCTGTTGCAATTCCATATCACACACCGTTAGTGGAAGGGAAGATCGATCTAGAGAACAACGAGTTAGTCAATCTAAAACTCAACAGCCCTCAGGTTGAGACTTGGTGTTGCTCGATCGCGGGTGCATTGCCTGAGGACACCAACTTTATCAAAGGCATCACGACAGAGTTGTTTACTCACCCAATTCGACTGAAAGAGACTGTCAGAAAGCTCTATGAGTCAGGTGTGCGTAAGTTTGTCGAGATGGGACCTCGCGGCAATCTCACACCTTTTATCGCTGAGACGCTTGAAGGTAAGCCGCATATGGCGATGTCTGCCAATGCCTCGCGCGGCTCGGCGCTGACACAAATTCTTAATGTCGTTGCTGCTCTCGCTTGCCATGGTGCTTCGGTAAACCCAGATCTTTTGTACGTGCGCCGACGTCCTCGACTTCTCCCAGCAAATCAGGTGCAACATCAACAGCCTCAAGTTGAGTACTTCCATCAACCCGAATTTGAAGTGGAACTACAAGAGGCACCGGATGCCGACGGCGAGGCGCTGGTTTTAGCCAACTATATGTCGAGCCTTGCATCGGTGCACACTCAAATGGTGGCAGTGCAACAGCAAGCTATGAATGCTTACATGAGCGTGTTTGCTGGGCAACAGCTCTCTCTTGATGGTCCTGATAGTCAGCTTGGAATGCATTATCCTCAAGCGGATTTTGAGAAACAGACTATGAATGAGCCAGAAACAGCAGTTCTGGCGCAACAAGTGGAATCTTATGCACAGCCGTTTTTACGCGGCGCGAAATTGAAGCGGCAGGACAATTCACTTTCTGCCGAGATTTTTCTGTCTCCCTCGATACACAAATTCTTGCTCGATCATGCAATCGGTGGTGAAGTATTGACCGGCTCCCAGAGCGAGAAAGTGTATCTCGTGCCGTTAACGGTGATGCTTGAAATAATGGCCGAAGCGGCTGCGGAGTTTTTTGAAGGGCTCAAAGTAATTGCGATTTCGAATGCTCGCGCCTACAAGAGAATCCGCGTTGGCTCAGACGGTGTGTCACTTGTCGTACGAGCTAAGACGCAAAGCGGTCGCACGGCGCTGGTCGAGATTGCTGATGAAGAAGTTTTTGCAAAGTGCGAAGTCACTTTCGCCGAAAACTATTCGACTCCGCCAGCACCACAAATCTCTGATGCAAAAGACGGGCGGCCATCTAAGCTTCAGACCTTATACAGCGAAGGCACGATGTTTCATGGACCTCGAATGCAGGCTGTGACATCAATCGACTCGGTGGGTGACAACGAAATTACAACTGGCTTCAAACTTGTAAATGCCGATGATTGGTTTAGCTTCACCAAGCATCCGCAGTTTCAAATTGATCCGTTGATTCTGGACAATGGCACGCAACTGACCTTGTATTTCTTGCAAGAACACGACAAGTCAACGAATGCGCTGTTGCCCTTTATGTTGGAACGATTAAGTCTGTACGCTCCCGCCGGGAGCTATTCGGGGCAAAGCACAATCGCGCGCGCGTATATGCGGCAAGCATCAGCGGTAGCAACAGAGGCAGACATTGAGATTCTCTCTCCCGAGGGATCGCTTATGTACAAGTTTCACGGCTTGTCGAGCCGCCGCATTTGCTTGCCGGAGCAATGGGCGGCAAGCGTCAGTAATCCGTCCGAAGCATTTTTGTCGCAACGTCTCGATGGATTCGAGGGGCTGGCAAAAGGTCAAGTCAAGCTCAGCGTCAGCCGTTTAGATGGATGCCTGCCTGACGAAGAAGTCGCCCGCACATGGTGCTTGGACTACATTCTCAATCCTCAAGAGATGATCGCATACAACAAACTAAATGGCATGCGCCGCCGTGAATGGCTCTTGGGTCGCGTAGCTGCGAAAGACTCGGTACGGCGCCTATTAAAAGCAAAATATGGACTGGCTCTTTCGAGTGCTGATGTAATCATCGACAACTTACCTTCGGGACAGCCGATTGCGACTGGACTTTGGAAGACCGACTTTATTGATGAAGTTAACCTTTCGCTTTCGCACAAGGGCGAAACTGCGGTCGCCTTAGCCGCGAGTGGAACCATAGGCGGTGCGGGAATCGATATCGAAGAGATTCTCGAACGCGAAGACGGCTTTGAAGATCTGGCGTTCAACAGCGACGACGTTGCGCTTCTCGTGCAGCATTCGCACTCTCCATTTGGCAAGCACAAGATTGCAACCATGATGTGGTCTGCGAAAGAGTCTGTTGGAAAAGCTCTTGGAATGAACCTTGGACAGCAACGTCTGTCGTTGACCGTGCGATCGATGCAGCTTGAAGAGGGCAGACCATCGGTGTGCACAGTGACTGCAAAAAGAAACGATCGAAACGATTCCACCGTCTCGACGCATGAAGTAAGCTGTATCTCTTGCGGCGACTTAATCGTCGCTGTCACAGTCGGCAATCAAGAGCAGGCGCTGTCGAGTGAACGAGCTTAAACTCGTTCTTGCCCACTCTTTTAGGTACAATTGAAACCGCATGATGCCCGATCCTCTTACCAAAACGCTCTATCCAGCTGGCGATGCCAATCAGCTCGGTAAGACGACATCTCCGTATGTTCGTCTTTGGCGCATGACGGTTGAAGATCCCGGCGATTTGTTTTTGATTATTCTGTACAGTTCGCTTGGCGGGATCTTGAGCCTCGCCGTGCCGCTTTCGACTCAGATGGTCGTAAATACGATTGCAGCAGGATTTTTCTTGCAGCCTATTATCGTCATCGCCGGTCTGGTTTTGGGTGGGTTGCTGTTCGCCGCCGCTTTGAGGCTCTTGACGATTTGGTTGGTAGAGCTTGTTCGCCAGCGCGCCTTCAACAGAATTGCCCTGAGACTAGCATATAGAGTACCCCGCATTCGGCACTCACAACTCTCAAATGAATACTTGCCGAATCTCGTCAATCGTTTCTTCGATATTCAAACAGTACAAGGCAACTTTGCTGCCTTGCTTTTGGATGTTCCCGCCGCGACCTTGCAGATTCTGATTGGCCTTACGCTACTTGCTTTGTACAGCCCATATCTTTTCGGATTCAATCTCTGTGTAATCGGATTCTTCCTTTTGGAGGTCTTCCTTCTCGGGCTTGGTGGCTACAGCACTCGCAGCGTCGAAACTACGAAGAGATATCGGGTTGCCGAATGGTTGGAAGAACTTGGTCGATGCGAAACAGCCATCAAGTTAACCAAGTTTCCGATGTACATTCTGGAACAAACCGACAAGCTCGTCGCCGACTACACAAAGGCGCGGCGAAGCCATTTCAATGTGTTGTTCAGGCAAGCAACCGGACTCGTATTTTTCCAAGCATTCGCCGCAGCAGGTGTGCTGGGCATCGGCGGGCTTCTTGTGATAGAACGCCAGTTAGCGCTCGGACAGCTCGTCGCCTCGCAGTTGATTGTTATGCAAATGTTGCCTGCGATCGAACGCATCATTCGACACATGCAGACGCTGTACGAACTTCTTTCGGCGCTCGGTAAAATTGGCTATGTGGAAGACTTGCCGTTGGAACGCCGAGACGGCATCGAATACGAGCGTAGCGCCAAAGGAGCTGCAGTTACCATCAAGGGGCTGAGCATCGCATTTGGTGCCGACCAAAAGGTTTTGAATGGCTTGGATCTTACACTGCAATCCGGCGAGCGAGTAACGCTTTGCGGCAGAAACGGCTCTGGCAAGTCGACGTTGGCATACATCCTCACTGGGCTTTTGGAGCCGACTTCGGGGCTCGCCGAAATTAATGGCGTTGATGTACGCGACATGCAAGTCGACAGCCTTCGCAGTATTGTCTCACTCGTCACTTATGAAAACGAAATTTTTGAAGGAACGATTGAAAACAACGTGACTATGGGAAGACCAGACATTGAGTACAAAGACATGCTCTGGGCCCTGGATATGGTTGGATTCGAATCTGATTTAGTCGGAATGTCCGACGGACTTAAGACCAATCTTCTGAGCGCCGGTCGCAATCTCTCGCGCGGTCAGATTCAAAAGCTTTTGATTGCAAGAGCGATCGTTCAACGCCCGCAGTTGTTGATACTCGATGAGGCCTTTACCGGCATTGAAGAAAAAATCAAATTGGAGATCTTGGAACGGCTGTATTCAAGCGAAACTCCATGGACAATCATCGATATCTCGCAAGACGCGGATACCGTCTTCCACTCATCGCGCCTGCTTGTGCTCGATGGAGGAAAGATCGTTGAATCAGGTTCATTAAGCGAACTTATGGCGAAGGGCGAAAGCAGCGAATTTGCCAAGCTATTTCCCAAGCTCACCGAGTTGGTGAGGCTGAGCAGGAAATACTGATGACTCAATCGCAACCAATTACCAGCGAACTTCTACCTGCGCCGAAGGCAGACACTAGGCCGCCGGCGAAAAAACTGCGCTTTGAGTCGCTGGACATGGTCAAGACACCATGGACAGTGACAGTGATTGTCAGCTTCTTGATTGTCATAATCGTGTGGTTGACTGCATCTGCAATGTTTTTGCCGTGGCGGCAATCAGTTACCGGTACCGGTAAGATCATAGTCTTCTCTCCCATGAACCGACCGCAATCTATCGAGGCACAGATTCCGGGACGTCTCGTGGAGTGGTTTGTGCGCGATGGACAGAGCGTGAAAAAAGGCGAGCTCATTGCCACTCTCGCTGACCTCGATTCGCGCTTTCTGGGGGAGACTCAACTGAAGACATTGCAGATGCAGCGAGAAGCGTTGGTCGCTCGAAGGACTGCTTCAGAGCTTCGCATCAAGGCGCTCAAAAGCCAGGTGAGCAACTCGTCGAAAGTGCAGGGTGCAGCGGTGCCCGCAGCCAAAGAAAGGATCAAACAAGCCAACGATCGCGTTTACGCTGCTGAGCAATCGCTCGCGGCTGTCCGACAAAGTTTGCAGACCGCCTCGTGGCAGGTCGACAGAATCACAAGTCTCTACAACGATGGTTTGCGCTCCAAGCGTGATAAAGAACTTGCTGAGCTGGAGAAGGTTCGTGCCGACACGGAAGTGCAAAAGGCGCTGGCTGCGCTTGATGTCGCAAAAGAAGACTCTAACATCTCCCGCCTCGAAAGCACTCGAGTCATCTCAGACAGCAGTGGTGTGATCAATTCGGTGGAGGCAACTCTTGCCGATGCCGATCAAACTATCGCAAGTACGAACGCTGAAATCTACAAGCTGGATGTAGATATTCAAAATCTGTCGCGACGCATGGATCAGCGCAAAGTGGTGGCACCGCGCGAAGGAAAAGTAGTACGGCTGATGCGTGTCGGTGCAGGGGAAACAGTGAACGCCGGCGATGTTCTGGCTGTGCTAGCGCCACTGACCGATGACCGTGCGGCTGAGGTAAGCATCCGCGATTGGGATGCGCCGCTCGTTTCGGTGGGAGATCCGGTGCGGCTTCAAATTGCGGGATGGCCGGCGTTGCAGTTTATCGGCTGGCCCAGAATCGCGATTGGTACGTTTGCAGGAAGAGTTGCAGTGGTCGATGCTATTGATGACGGGAAGAGTCGATACCGTTTGATTGTCGTGCCCGACAAAGAGGCTATCGACAAGAAGATTGCAGACCCATGGCCATCGACAAAATACCTACGGCCTGGTGCGCAGGTGACCGGCTGGGTGCTCCTCGGTGACGTGCCGCTCTGGTATGAGCTGTGGAGGCAGTTCAACGGCTGGCAGCCGACTATTGCTCAACCAGATGTGCCTGACCCGAACAAAGACTCGAAGGGTAAGCGATAGCGAATACCCATGGCACTAAAGATGGTGATTAGACTACTGAAACTTGCCGCAATGTTCTTTCTTGCCTGTTTCGTGGCAATTTCTTCTAGTCTGGCTTGTTTTGCCGAGTCTCCGGATGAACCGATTGGTTTTCTGCCGAGAATTCGTTTGCCTTCGACCAACGTGGGCAGAGTCGTCATGGAAAGAAATGAGTTGACCAACGACGCATTCCTTTCCAGCGTCGATGCATTCTATCCGCAGATAGGCGCTGCCGATGCACGGCGGAGAATCGCATCGGCGCGACGTTTGGAGGTGCAAGGTGTTTTCGATCCAACCCTATCAACCTTGAGTGGTTATGCATGGATGCAAAACACCTCTAAATTCGCGACGTTGAAGAAGGTTCTATACAATCAGCCGGTATTGGAGATTCCTTTCCGCAACGGCATTCGCATTCTCTCGATGTATCGCTATAACCCTCGTTCATCGCAGTCACCATACATCGAAACCGGTAAAGGCGGTGAGTGGGCAGGCGGTCTAGCCGTTCCTCTGGCGCGCGGTCTGTTTATAAATGAAAAGGCCACGACTGAGAAAATTGCCAAACTTGGAGAACCGCTCGCGACTCAAACTTTCAGTCAAACTCGGCTTGATTTGCTGCTTCGTGCCAGTTTGAGTTATTGGAATTGGGTTGGTTCTCAAAGAAAAATGCAAGTTGCCAGACGACTCGTGCAACTCTCCACGGTTTTGGTGGACGCTGCCGGAAGACGCGCTGGGCAAGGTGATTTGCCGCGCATTGAAGTGACGGAAGCGGAGGAAGACTTCCAAAGACGCAAATCAGATCAAATTGCAGTTGAACTCGAGTTCAAAAAAGCAACTTACGATCTTGCAGTGTTTCTCTTTGACGCACAGGGCAATCCAATTCCATTTCTTGACGAATCCAATGTTCCAAGAGAGTGGCCGACACCTCAAGAATATACAGAGGAACGGCTGAGAGAGAGCGTCAAGCAGGCAGTGGATAAACGGCCGGAATTAAAAAGAATCGCATTGCAAATTCAGCAGCAACATGCCCAACTCAAACTTGCAAAAAACGATGTCTTGCCGCAAGCCGACGCGCTATACACGCAGGGTTATGACACAGGCGGCTCGGGAATCGGCAATGTTTTTCGCGCACAAGTTCAATTCAGCCAGCCGTTGTATTTGCGTGCAGCAAGAGGTCGAATCAAATCTGCACGATTTGGATTAGAGGCGCTGGAAGATGAACTGCGCGCTGAGCGCCAACGAATCATAAGTGAAGTGATGACTGCCGGTGCCGCGATAAATGCTGCCCATCAGCGCTATCTTGCAGTGACGACTCAAGCTCAGAAATCAGAGCAAGTCTACCTGGGCGAACGTAAGCGATTCGAATTCGGAGACAGCACGGTCTTTCTCGTCACTCAGAGGGAACGTCAACTGTTCGATGCAAAAATCAGATTAATCGATACGCAGATTGAGTACTTGCAGGCAATGGCGAGAATGCAAGCGCTGACAGTAGCATTCTGATTCATGGTCCGACTCTTCCTTCCTTTTGCTGGAACAGCTATACGTCTATGGCATTAGTATGTCTTTGAATTGAGAACGTCCCTCGACGACCCGCTCGAATTCAATTATCATCTTCGGAAACTTGTTTATCAGCTCATTTTTTGCAGTCTCGTCTATGTGTAAGTGTTTCAAGTTTTTCAAGTTAGCTAAATGCCTTCCTGCTCCAAGACCAATCTCGTGATTGTTGGAAATATCTAGTTGTTCGATATGTAATTTTTCTAAGTTCGCTAATTCATAAGTTTTGAGACCAACTTCTTGCAGTCTTAGAACCCGCAGGTTTTTGAGATGCATGAGGCTCTTCAGTCCTTCGGGCGAAATTTCCAGGCGACGCCAAGTAAGCTCTTCCAGCTTGGATGGATTTCCAGAAACAAATTCGCTTAAGTCGACACCATTCAAAGGTTTCTCTGAATTTGAAGGATAGTGACAGTGATAGAAAGCAATAGCGTTCAGAGCTTTCAAATTTCCCAGAGGTGAAAGACAATGTGGCGGAATATCGCAATCTGCAAGGGTTAACGCTTTTAGATTCTTTGCATTTGCTAAGTTGGAAATGCCACGAGCCGTCAACGATTGATTATAGATCTCCAAAACCTGAAGATCGGGCAGCTCACTTATCGCTTTAAGACCGTCATCGCTCAATTTGCAGCTGTTGACGGATATCTTGCTGATTGGCAACGGACAATTCTTGAAACAGGTTCCGCTGACGTCATTGAAGGCAACTTTCACATAGAATGTTGTCTTCGATTTTTCTGGACCAAGTTGTTTTGCTGTTTCACGCATTACACTTGAGGCCTTACCGTCTGTCTTTGCTTCCGAGAGGCTGAGCGCTTTTGCACCTTTAATTGTTTTAGTCAGTAAATGGTAGCTCTGTGCGCCTACTGTCGCCATGCTGTCGCGTGAGCCTTCGCCATAAAGAAGAGTGCTGAGCCCACCGTCGGATGGATTTGATTTTCGATCATTGTTGTCGCTTTTGATACTTTGTGATGGATTTGATTCTTTGCCTGAGTTGTTCATCTTAAGTAGTACCCATGTCCCGGCCAACGCGATCATTCCAATCGCTATCAACCACAAAATCCTAGTTCTAAGTTGGACTGCTTCGCTTGCCTTCAAAGCTGAATTCTGCAGATCAGTGGCTTTCGCGACGCTGTTTTGCGGATGTGAATGTGTCTTATAGTCACCCGACTTTAAGGCAAGCAGAGCATCTTTAAACTCATTCATCGATCGATACCGATCTTCGGGCGACAAGGCGAGGCATTTTGCTACTATTTCCTCCAGACCTGACGGAAAATCCAATTCAGGTTCGCCCTCCGCCAAGGTAGGAGCTCTCATGGAGGTCTTCATAGACATAAGTTCCAGTGCTGACTCTGCTTCGTAAGGCAGTTTGCCGGTAAGCGCTTCGTACATGATCGTGCCCAGGCAGTAGATATCTGTTCGCTCGTCGATTTCGATACCTCGAATCTGTTCTGGACTCATGTACGAAGGGGTGCCCATTATCATTCCGGCTTTTGTTAGAGTCTCCATAGCATTCTCTGTTTTTACCATTGCAATTCCGAAATCAATAATCACGACTTCCGGATTTGCTGATTCCTCTTTTCTGATGAGAATATTGCTGGGTTTGAGGTCGCGATGCAACACGCCATTGGCATGTGCATGCTGCATTGCGTCTGCGAGCTGAGCAAAGATATTGACGCTCTTGTAGATTGGCAGGCGTCCTCGACCGCGAATCAAGTCAGACATCAATTTGCCTGACTCGAAACGCATCACCATATATGGTTCATTATCGTCGGAGAGGCCATAGACGAAAACAGGTACGAGATTGGGATGTTTCAGCTGCGAAAGTGCTTTGGCTTCTCTTTGAAATCGCAAGATAAGCTCTTCCCTCACGATGCCTCGTTTGATGGTCTTGATCGCGACGATGTTTTTTAGAAGATCGTCTTCGGCTTCATACACCACACCCATTCCGCCAGAACCAATCTGACGAATAATGCGATATCGGCCGGCAAACAATTCATCTGTCATTTTGAAACGGAGTTTGTCGATCTATCGCTCCGCAAAACACTCATACAAGAATTCGTCACTGCGTCAATAATCTGTGCATAGTTTAGCATTGGGGACGCAGTCAGCTTGGTTTTTCCTGCGTCGAATGGGCGACTACAGGCTAACGCAAGCTTGCACCTGCGATAATGATAAGTCTTACGTCTGGCACCGAACAAAGAAGGGGCTCATTCCGTGAAAGACGATATCAAAGAAGAAGAACGCATTGAACTGAGGGCAGAAGCCGATGGCAACAGCACTGAGGCAAGTGAAAAGGATCCGTTTATCGGCACGACCGTTGCTGACCGCATCCAAATCCTGGAGCACCTTGGCGCCGGAGGAATGAGCACAGTTTACAAGGCTAGACATTTGCTTTTGGACCGCATTGTCGCCGTAAAAATTATCCATCCCGGGCATGCCAAGAGTCAGGCGATTAGAAGGTTTCAGCAGGAAGCGAAGGCCGCTACTGCATTGAATCACCCAAACATTGCTACGGTTCGTGAGTTTGGCATCGATCGCGAAGGGAATCCATATCTGGTGATGGACTATGTGGAGGGCAGGTCGCTCGCCGATGAGATTAAGGCGCGGGGGGCGCTCGAACCGCAACGGGTCACAAAGTTGGGAATCCAAATCTGCGACGGTCTAGAACATGCCCACGGTTCGAACATCGTGCATCGTGACTTGAAGCCGGCAAACCTCATTCTCAGCAAGAGTGAACCCGCAAACGAAGAGTCGTTGAAAATCGTCGATTTTGGAATTGCAAAAGTGTTAGGCGAAGAAGCGAAGTCGAACCTAACTCAAACCGGTGATATATTCGGTACACCCAATTACATGAGTCCGGAGCAATGTCTGGGCAACAAGGTCGATCATCGATCGGATGTCTACTCACTTGGATGTCTGCTGTTCGAGTGTCTCGAAGGAAAACCTCCCTTTGAGGGTGAAAGCGCCTTTGAGACTCTTTCAAAGCATGTAGGTGAGACGCCTAAGTTTGCAAATACGAAGCTGCCAGCAAACCTAAGAAATGTCATTCTTCGATGTTTGGAAAAAGACGCTGCGAAGCGATATCAAACTATTAAAGCAGTCAAAGAAGACTTGTTGCGGGCCAGCGCAGGGCAGCACGTCTCCTACAAAGCGAAGAGGCCGGCACATTTCCTGAAGGCAGGCGGCACCCTCATTTCTGCATTTGTTGGTGGTACTTTGGCAATTTTGTTGACATTGACAATTGTCTGGTCTTTCATTGTATCGCCGTTGATAAAGCTAAGTCATGCTCGCCAACAGTCATCCCCTATGGGTCCTGTCACTGAAGCTCAGGCAAAAATTGCAAAAGCTATTGTCGGGAAGTGGAACTTTCACAGCTCAAACTGGGATGGAGAGATTGAATTCAAGGATGGTGGCGTTTACTCGACAGCCTGGGGACAGGGGCATTGGAGCATGTCCAGCAACGATAAGGAAGTATTGCTTTTCAACGATTATGATGGATATCAGTTTACTTTGAGAGTCGACGGCGCTCGGTTGGTTGGTGAGCGCAATGACGGCGGCGCAGTTACGCTTTCTCGGTAATCACTTTGTTTACCAAACTGTTTAAGACTTTCATTTTTATTTTGAATGAATCGAACCTGGGCGGAATGCGACTGCTTCCGGCTCTCGTTTCTTGGCTGAGATTACCTTGGTGTCGGGGTGCAGTACTTGAAGAGCGCCTCCATCGTCGAAAATTTTGCCACCAAGGGCAGTGACGTGAGAGCCACTAATTGCTCGTGCAAAGCCATTCGGCGCGACGAAACCAAATGATCCGCTTGTAAATACGGCTCGCGCACCCGGTGCCACGATAAATGCTGCCCATCAGCGCTATCTTGCAGTGACGGCTGACAGTCAGCTTCTAAGGGGAAATGTCCCGAACGTGGCGCAGTACTCGTCGGACTTCTTTGGGACCATGGCCCAATTGCCGTATAATATCCGACTATGCCTTAACTGCATTATCTAAATTTGTTACAACAAGCAGGACCAATTGACATGAGAATAGCACCGACAGATAGATCGATTCGCATACGTTTTACTCCAGCCATTCTGATCTCTCTTGCACTATCTCTTAGCTTTTCTTGCACGGTCCTGGCGGAAGACTCAAAGTCTGACAAAACAGCGGAAATTGCTAAGTGGACTGCAGCGATAAAAGCAAATCCCAAGGATGACAATGCAGTTTTTATGCGGGGCGTCGCTTACGCACAGTCGGGGGACTATAAAAGTGCACTGGCAGACTTTACTGAACACATTCGCTTAACCGGAAAAGCAGTAGGTTACTTTAACCGTGGATTTACCAAGAGAGAACTGGACGACTTAGATGGAGCAATTGCAGACTACACTGAAGCCATCAAAGTGAATCCAGATTATGGTGCTGCCTACTTGAATCGCAGCAAGTGTCTCATTGAAGCCAAAGACAAGAGGCTACCGATGGCTATTGACGACGCCAATGCTTGTATACGCCTTAAGCACAACGTTGCTAGCGCGTACGCCAATCGTTCGGGTGCCAAACTAGAGATGGGAGACAACAAGGGTGCTATTGAAGACGCAACAACTGCAATTGGTCTTTCACCAAAGTCGCAGACTGCGTACTGTAATCGTTTGATTGCGAAAATCAGGTCCGGAGATTTTGCAGGCGGGGCAGATGATGCAAAAGCTTATACAAAGCTTGTACCGGCTGACGAGTCTGTGCATTATGAGGCCGCCAGCTGTCTCAAATTGAACAAACAGATCCAAGAGGCAATACAAGAGTTCAAAGAAACCCTCAAGATCAAGCCAGATCACATTAATGCCTTGATGAAGCTTGGTGATTGTTACAGAGCCTTAGGCAAGTACGCTGATGCCGAGAAAAGTTATCGCGATGCAGTTTCAATCGATTCAAAAAGATTTCTTAGTGTAGTAAACATAGCAAACATGCTGCGCAAGCAGGGTAAGTTCGACGAAGCAAAAGAGTGGTTTGCGCGAGCTCAGACTTTACCGGAATACGAAGGTAAGAAAAACATCGTGGTCTACCTCACAAAACTCAACGATGAACACAACAGCGATAAAGATTAGACACTGCCACTAAAAAAGAAACTACCGCCCGCAGCGGCTAGTGAATGAAATTTAGCGCACAGGTAATGAAGTCAGATCGAGAGAGCTTCACTGCGTGATCGGCCACCACCCAGTGTTAACCCTGACATGCATCCCCGATTTACCGCAGTTCTAGAAAAGATTTGGTGTTTTAAGATGAACTCGACATCCTCTTGTTAAGAAGTCGAGTTATGAAGAAACAGGCAAAGCACACAATGTTCCACCAAATTTTAGGCTCGCGTCGAACCCGTCTTGCAACTGTCATTTGCGCTGCAACTATCGGTTTTGTATTTACTACTATCCAATCGTCTCAATCAGCGGAAGTCAAATCAGTCAAGAACGTTGAAATAGATCTAGACAAAGCGATTGCACTAAGTTGCCCAAGCTCTATGCCTGCACTAAAACCGCAGCCAGTTAAGCAAGGCAAAGTCTTGAAAGGGTGGGTCTTGGAGATTCCCGGAAATCGACCGATTGCCACGCCCACATATTGGGATGGAAAACTATATGTAGGTGGTGGCTACGGGTCGCACGAATTCTATTGCTTTAGTGCTGAAACCGGGGCGCTCATTTGGCAGTTAAAGACAAAAGATGATGGTCCGACTGCTGCTGTGGTGGAAAACGGTCTCGTCGCCTTTAACACTGAATCGTGCACCGTCATGGTGGTCGATGCCATAACAGGTAAGGTCATATGGGAGGAGTGGCTTGGCGACCCGCTCATGAGTCAGCCGGCAATAAGTAAAGGACGACTCTACATTGCCTATCCGTCGACCGGGCGACCTTCAAATCATGCACAGCAACATCAGAGCAACAGCCCAAATGGTTTCAAGAAAGTAGAGACAAAGCCAGTACAACCGATTCAATCTGGCATGTCGCAAGCCAAAGGCGGCGGACATGTGATGCTTTGTGCAGATCTGAAAACAGGAAAGCATATTTGGACGCAGGACATCTCGGGAGATGTGCAGTCAGCACCGGTAGTGAACGAAGACAAGCTCTATTTCACCTGCTTCGATGGAACCGCTTTTTGTCTTGACGGCATCAACGGTAGCGTGATTTGGAAGAAAGCGGCTCAGGGAACAAGTGCGCCATTGGTTTCGAAGGGAGACGTAATTTTGTCGCTCAAGAACCGCGGAGGCGACAAGGACCTAGAAGGGGTTCAGATAATGTCTTCCAATAATGGCCAGTCTAAATACAAGCAGTTGTTGAATGAGAGACCGGCAGCGTATCTTTCGAGCAGAGGTTATGGAGGAATTTCTTCTTTGAATCCTGCTGTTCAGTCTTCTTTGGATTCCTCTGTTGGATTTGGTTCTGCACCTTCGGCCGCCAAAATGGAGCATGCAACCAACTTGCTTGGAGTGAAAACTGTTGTGGGCGCTTGGGCGCATCAAGGTTCGCGATCGACTTTGAGCAAGGGACAGATCATGAACGCTCAAGGGCGATACCTGAACCAAATCAACTTCAAGAGTGGAGCCGTTAATTGGCAAGCGCAAGCGAGAGGCGGAAAGATAACTGATGATGTTCAGGTCTTTTCACCTCCTGCTGTTGGCAAGGACAAAAACCTTTACCTTGCGAGCCAAGAAGGACATCTCTTGTCGGTGCGTCAGTCCGATGGAGGGGTGAATTTCATGTTCTCCACAGGACAGCCAGTCTCATTTCAACCGGCTTTAGCAAACGGCAACATGTATGTCGGGACGGCGAATGGGAAGCTGATGTGCCTCAACACGGGTGATGAGGATGCCGATGGTTGGTACGCCTGGGGAGGAAATGCCCAACATAACAAGGCCGATTGAGATCAGACATACAGATCCTGCTCATACGGATTGAGATCGGCAGTTTGCGGCACTTCGGACTTGGGTGGTTCGCTTCTTTCTGCGACTGCTTCCGGCTCTCGTTTCTTGGCTGAGATTACCTTGGTGTCGGGGTGCAGTACTTGAAGAGCGCCTCCATCGTCGAAAATTTTGCCACCAAGGGCAGTGACGTGAGAGCCACTAATTGCTCGTGCAAAGCCATTCGGCGCGACGAAACCAAATGATCCGCTTGTAAATACGGCTCGCGCACCCGGTGCCACGATCACCTTCGTGTCTTTACTTGCGAAGATGCTTTCGCACTTTCGAGCAACCGTAATACCTTCGCGATCAGCATCTTTCCATTCGCCCCATTTGCAGGACGGATCCGGACCTGTATCATCGTCCCAGACTGTAAGGCGCATGCCAGGGCGAATTTTCGACGGGTTCTTCTCAATCCATGGGTGCTTCTGCGTGTTTTGATCGATGATCCGCTCCACCTCTTCATAGATGTTACGGGCAGTGGCTGCTTCGCCTCTTAGCTTGAGCATTCTACGTGCGATTGAGCTGAGCGTGTCCCCGGGCTTTACAGTGTACTCATTTCCTTCGAGCCCTGGAAATCCTTTTGATTTTTCAGCTTCAGATTCGGCTTTCGGCCTGTGCGTTCGTCTGCTTTCGTTTTGCGCCCTTGCCGTGGAGCGGAGAAGCTGAGCAGATTCCTGCTGCAGCTTCACCTGCGCCTCGGACTCTCCCGAACTTGAATGATGAAATTGATCAGTCTCAAAACCCATGTCTTACGTATCGACCTATTTCTTTTCAGGTGGGCATGGTTTTTCTTCTTTCTTCTTTTGTGGCGGTTTCGGCTTGGGCGGTGCTTCCACCTCAAGCGGAGGAACCACAATGTTTGTTGTCTGCACTCCGAGCCGCTCTCGAATCGACGCGACGCATACTTGACCAGCTTCCATCGACTGGGCCGATGCAGTTACGGCTTCTCCCCAGAGTTGATGCGACCCGGCTTTTGCTGTTGGATGCCGACCGATTTTTGAGCTCAAATCAGAAAACTGTTGCCAGCTATCTCTTGCGGTTCCTGCACGATTGATTGAGAAGTCGCAGGCCATCTTGGTCATTGATTCGTCCTGGCGAGCAGTTGCTTGAACAATATTGTTCAGGACGGAAGCCTCAGCATTGGCTTGTGCGGATGCAATCGCCGCGTCGGCATTTGCTCTAGCCGTGCCAATGGCCGCATCGGCTTGAGCTCTTGCAATTTCTGTCTGGGCTTGTGCGTGTGCTTCGGCTGCTTTCCCGCGCGCTTTGATGCATTCCTGGCTAGGAACGCCAATCTGAAACGCACCGTTTCCTGGCACCCCCACGCTCAATCCGACCGTGCACTCGGGCAAGAACTGAGATCCCATAATTACGCTTTTATCTGTCTTGTTTGTTTGCGAATGATCATCAATAGAGGCACCACCAGCAGTGGCTTGATTACGGCTGCTCAGGTCGCCTGTAGTGAGCCTGTTGCCTTGCACATCTTGTTGAACAGATCCAGCTGCTCGTCCGTCGACGTTTTGTCCCACTGTGCCAGTGGCGCGTCCATCGACTGTTTGTCCGACCGTGCCGGTGATTCTTCCGTCTTGCCTAAGCGTTCCACTTTGATCGAATCTTCCTTGTTGCGTTTGATCGAATCTGCCACGCTGGCTTTGATCCAAGTTGCCGCTTTGACGAAGATTTTGTCGCCCGTCATTTCTTGTGGCCATGTCTACATCGAAATTAGGAGGTGTTTCTTGTCTCGGGGGTGCCGGTTGAGTCCTGTCTGTCATGATGTTCCTCCATCTTTCTTCACCCATCTGGGGTGCCTGTAGCATATGAACTTTGTCGGTCGGCGTTCTGGCAGAGTTCTGGCAAATTACCGGCAGCACATAAAACTTGCCGTTTGATTAAGTGCCGGCTCTTCTTTCTCGCTCCTTGAGTGCGTTTAGTTGGGCATCTGCTGCGTTGGCTGCCGCACCACCTGAACTGAGTCGACTCGTCGGTTGTTCGTAAACCTGCGTGGTGTTGCGAATAAAGCGAGCGCTCGGGTCTCTAACACAGGCACCGCTGGTTACGAACTCCGTGCCGTTTCCATCTCGTCCATAAGTGAATTCCAGAGCCGGAAGTCGCGAATCTGCAGAGCGGTCTTCCCTATTTTGTGCTTGCATGGCGCGTGTAGCCGCGACTCTTTCTGATAGAGGCATTTCATTGAGTATTCTGGAGACACTCTGGCAGCCTTCTGCTCTTGTTGTTAGAGCGCGTACGTCATCAGTAGTAAATTTGTCTGCCATTGCTTTAACCTCAAAATAACTGCTTCGCTGTCCGGCGCCTGAAGGTCAGAGTTCTTTGATGATTGGCGCAGCGGGGTTGAGTACATGATTGCCGAGCAAATTGGCAACTCGGGGTCACGATGATTAGAACTTGCGAATTCCGCTGAGAGTCCAAAGCCGTTGCCATTGTTGATGTGGGTTGCTTCTGTGCTTGACGTTGCGGAGTGTGTAGTATACACTACACATATGAGCGATTTTGGTTCATTCATTCGAGTAAGAAGGGAGCAGCTTCAAGCTGCTGAACCGGCGAGGTACTCACTTCGGCGCATTGCGAGCGCCATCGACATCGAGCCGTCTTACTTAAGCAAGATAGAGAGAGGGCAACAGCCGCCTCCTGGCGAAGAAACTATTGTTGCTCTTGCTAAAGAGCTCGGTGAAGACCCTGATGTATTGTTGGCTCTCGCGGGTAAAGTGTCGAAAGAGTTGCAGCACATAATTCGCACGAGGCCCAAACTGTTCGCTCAATTGATAAGGCAACTGAAAGACATGCCTGATCACGCTGTTGTAAGACTTGTACGCGAAGTGCGCGACGGAAATTGGTGATATATATGATAGAACTGCGAAGAGACAGACTTGAATTTTCATTTCCTGAGGTCCATCCTAAGGCATCACTGGCGATATCATTTCAGCGAACACTGAGGGTTCCTGATGACGGAAGAACTTATCCGCTTCCGCCTGGGCTGGGCAATTTCCCAATTCGTCATGTGGATGACTATTCACACCAGGTTCCCTCGAGCTGGATCGATCATGGTGGCGTTATGATGCCCATGTATCAATCAGAAGCGCTGTGGATCTGTTTTTCTGCGTCGTCGGTTGAAAGGCGTGGGACCTACCCTTTCTGTGTGCGAGTACTGACCGGAAAGGTTGATGCCGTCACCGGTGAGGAGTATGCGCAAGGCCTGAGGATGGAACCACAAAACTATCTCTCAATACCAGGTCAGCCATGGTTGGATGGATACTGTGTCGGAAAGGGGCTCGTGAGGCAATTTGTCGCGATGCCTTTGGGTGAAGGATATACTGCCGAAGAGCAGATCACCGGTCACGCTCAACACGGTGGATTGCAACTCGTCGTGTCACCAATGAAAAGAGAGGCATTTGAAAGACGCTTTCCTGAGTTCGACGCGTCGATAATGGAGCACAGTCATCGCTTAAGGTGCAGCGTCAGTACAAGGCAATGTGAAATGGGATTGGCTCCAGGAGGCAAGATCAAGCAAACAATCTACAAAGATCCATTTGATTTGGATGATTGGGATGTCGATCGCTCCAGTCGCTGTTTCGTGCATATTGCAAATTCAAAGCAGTGGCGCGACATCACCGGTTGCTATCCGCCGTTCAAGCCACCAACTGCAGCAAAGTACAGCAAAGCCGGATTGCCGTGGTTTGATTATTACGACGACAACCTGGACGGTGTCGACAGCCAAGAACCTCTTGAACGCTTGCTTTCGGTGAACACATTGATGCGAATCTGGCATGGAAAAAAGTTGGATGGCAACAAGTCGGCCGATCCGAAATTGATCGTCACTAAGCGCAATGGCTTGAAGCCGGGGCAAGTGCGAGAATCAGAGTTCTAACCTGTCTCGAAGATTTACTTAGAAAGTTTCGTGGGTGCGTCGGTCGGTAGTTCTATGGGGCTTACTCGGATATTGTCCGGAATGTTAATTGGTGGGCTAGTCGGCAACTCAATTGGAGAAATTCGGATGGGTTCTGGCAAACGCATCGGAGGCTCCACCGGCAACTCAATGGGCGCAATTCGAATGCGATCAGGCATGCTGATCGAATTGGATGGTCTTGGAACAAACGGTTTTGCCGATTCGACCCAATTCACGCTGGCATCAGGATTCATCACGCGGATGCGAGCTCCTGGTTCGGCGTTTAATACCTGACCGCCAGTCACTAGAGCTTTTGTGCCGGGCAATGCGCGGTGAATAACTCCGTTTGGCTCAAGCAACGCTCTGTTGTTATCCATCAACACAGCAGCGCCACCACCTTTTACCAGCAGTGTTGCATCGCCAGTTCCTATATAGCATTGTCCTTTGTCGACGACCGTGATTTGCCCTTCAGGTGCGCGATGCCACTGTCCTTTGCAAAATGACGGTTGATCATCATCGTCTACAAGTCGAAGTTTCCATCCCGGCTTAATCGTGTGTGGCTTGGATGCAATGTTCGGAAATTCGTCCTCGTTAAGCGATATGATTCGCTCAACTTCAAGTCTCACAGCTAGTCCATCTGCCTGTTTTCCGCCGGTTTCCAGTTGATGTTTCGCGATTGTCCAGAGGCTTTCTCCTTTTGCAACTTGGTGTTGCTTTTGGCGCTTGTCTGAACTTGAATGCGGTGTAGACAACAGTTGGTCCGCCTGCTTGCGCAAAAGCTCGGACTGCCCTGCCTCTTTTTCGGCTGTGGTGGATACTTCGTTTGATAAGTCGTATTGCATTTCAGCTTTCCTTATTGTTTTATTCTTCTCGCTTGCCTACATAGAGCTTCTCTAGGGTCCGCCTGCAAAGCCGCTGCCCACCCCTGGCGCCGAGGAACCTCCGAGTCCTCCTGACGGTGGCGCAAACGAGCCGAATCCTTGAGCAGAAGCAGGGTTGAATATCATGCTGGTAGATCCGATCGTGGTAGCTAGGAGTCCGGACAAAAGAAACTTGTGTTGAAGCATTATCAATACCTCTAAAGAAACACCAAAAGCGATCGACCGATCTCTTTCTGGTCAGACGTCCTGAAACGCTCAGGTATGCTGTTATTCGGGCTATCCGATGGTTAGTGCAGTTACTTTAATTACCGAAATTGGCAAGTCGCAGTCAGTAACCTTAACTTGCACGGAGAGTTCTGAAAATTGGTTGCGACGCAACCCACTCGACGCAAAAAATGTACTTGTTCGCCCGTTAGCTTTACGAAGCTGCTGAGTCGTCCGAAAATACTCCGTATCCAACACCGCGAACATTTCGAATAAACGAATCCGCTTGCTCGTCTTTGTCCAACTTCTTGCGCAGCCTTTTTATGCAACTCGTCAGCGCTTCAGTAGTGGAGTCACTCTCGCTGGGCCAAACACTCTCAAGCAAATGCGACGGTGCAAACAGAGTGTTCGGATGCCTCATTAAATACTCGAGAAGTGCAAACTCTTTAGGCAAAAGATCCACTACTGTTCCATCATTCTTAACTGTGTGAGTGCGTGTATCCAGTTCAACACTTTTTACTTTCAAAACGGTGTCCAATAGCACCGATGGACGCTTGAGCAGCACTCTGATGCGCGCCATCAGCTCTCGCCCATCAAATGGTTTGGGCAGGTAATCGTCTGCTCCGCCGTCCAGCCCCTGAACTTTCTCGTCAATATTTTTGCGTCCGGTGAGCATCAAAACCGGAGTGGTCCCACCGCGCGCGCGGAAGTCCTTTAGTATGTCTATGCCCTCGACCCCAGGCAGGTTCCAGTCAAGAACAACCAAGTCGTACTTGTCGAAACGCAGGCGTTGCAGTGCGTCATTGCCGTCGTGCACCATCTCAGCTACGTGACCGTCTTTGGTGAGCCAGCGCTGCACAAGTTCAGCCAACTGCAATTCGTCTTCAACTATAAGGATCTTTGCCAAGAAGCACCCACAATGCAAGAGTTTTTAAAATGATACCAACTTAGCACTAAAGTTTTTTGGGGAGTCGCTAGTAACTCAAGAAGCGGACTTTGATCCTAACTCGATTGATTGATACACGCTTTCGGTTGCCGGAATCGTAAACCAAAAGGTGCTTCCTTTTCCTTCGATGGACTCGACTCCGATTGTGCCTTTATGCCGTTCCACAATAGCCTTGGAAATCGCCAGACCAAGCCCAATTCCCTTGTGAACATGCTCGTCGGACGCATCTACCTGGCGGAATCGTTCAAAAACCGTTTCTAGTTTGTCTCGCGGAATGCCACGCCCTTGATCGGTTACTGAAATCTTGACGAAATCTCCGACTGGTTTCGCTTCGATTGTGAGCTCTGAGTTGCTTGGAGAGTATTTGATTGCGTTTGCCATCAAATTGATTAACACTTGCACGAGGCGCTCTTCATCAGCATAGATTCTGAGATCGTCGTCAACCAAAGCGGTTACGGTCAGCGATTTTTGCCGGAACAAAGATTCGATGGCGCCAGTCGAGGTGTCGATGACCTCTTTGACAAGAATTGAATTTGCGATGAACTCGATAAATCCAGACTCGAGTTTATCCAAGTCGAGGAGATTGTTAACCAATGCCATCAATCGATTGACGTTGTCTTGTGCTGCAACCAAACTCTTTGATGAGAAGGCGTCGAGCGATTCTCCCAGTTCTACTTGCAGAAGTTGGTGAGTGAGTTGAATCGAGGTGAGTGGCGTGCGAATCTCGTGACTGACCATGGCTACGAATTCGCGTTTCAATCTGTCGAGGTGCTTGCGAGCGGAAATGTCGTGAATGAC